>NZ_JBFAHN010000012.1:0-252950 GCF_040654175.1 Streptomyces sp. NPDC050738
CGCCCGGTTACATTCCGAACCCGGAAGCTAAGCCTTTCAGCGCCGATGGTACTGCAGGGGGGACCCTGTGGGAGAGTAGGACGCCGCCGAACAATTTTTAGCCTCAACCCCCGAGCCATGCTCGGGGGTTGAGGCATTTTTGCGTTCAATTCCAGGGCTACCTCCGGTCGTCCTGCCTGCGGCCGCCTGCCTGGGAGCGCGAGCCGAAGCCTCTGTGCTCTCGGCGGTAGCGGCGGTCGAAGCGGTTCTGGGCGTCGCGGCGGTCTCGGTAGGCGCGGTACTCCTCGTTGCGGGAGCGGCCCTTGCCGCTCGGGCGGCCGTACTGGACGTACACGAAGATGAGTACGGCGGCAGCCACCCAGAGGACCGGCTTGACGATTCCCGCGGCGAGCAGGAGCACGATCAGGGCGAAGAGCAGTGCGGACATGGTGGGTTCCTCCCTACGCCGCTTTTGCGATCTCCGGTTCGGGGGTGTCCGTCGTCCGGTCGGCGACGACCGGGAGCAGGCGGATCAGGCCCGTTGCCGTGAGGGACTTGACCACCACATCGCTGGGGGCGACCAGGTGGAGGCCGCCTCCCTGACGGCGGGCGCGGCGTGCTGCTGCGAACAGGATGCCCAGCGCGCGGTGGTCACAGACGGTTACGGCCGAGAGGTTGAGCGTGAGCCTGGTGCCGGGCGGCAGACCGCTCAGGCGGGCGCGGAGTGTCGGCAGAGCCGCCAGGTCCAGGCTTCCGGTGACAGTGATGGGGCGTGAGGTGAGCTTGAGCTGGGTGTGCACCGGGCCTCCTCGGAGCGGGAACCGCTCTTTGACGCTGCCGGGGGCTGGGGCTTCAACACGCAGTGTAGTCCTGGCAGTTCGGCGTTGACAGGGGCAACTGCCAGATGTTCCACGACGGGATGTGGGCGGAGGGGCGACACTGGAGGTATGTGCCGGAGTATCAAGACCCTTCGCCCGCCCGTCCTCTCTGAGGAAGCCACCGAGGACGACGTCCGGGCCGCTGCCCTTCAGTACGTACGGAAGGTGTCCGGGTTCCGGGCTCCCGCCGAACACAACCGGGAGGTGTTCGAGCGCGCCGTCCAGGAGATCGCGGCCGCGACGCAGGCGCTGCTGGACGGGCTAGAAGTACGAGGGGGAGCGGCGGCTAAGCGGCCGGCGTCGGAGCCGGGCGCCGCATGAGCAAGGCCGCCAGGGTGCCGGCGCCGAAGAGGGCGAGGACGGAGACCGCCGTGCCCAGCCAGCTCGCGCCGAGCCACTGGCCGCCGAAGTAGCCGAGGCCCACGCTGTAGACCGCCCAGGCCACGCCTGCCAGCGCCGACCAGGGGAGGAACTCCTTGGCCTTGCGGTGTGCGGCGCCCGCGCCCAGGGAGACCACCGAACGGCCTGCCGGTGCGAAGCGTGCGATGACCACCAGGATGCCGCCGCCGCGTGCCAGGGCGGTGCCGAGACGTTCCTGCGCGCTGGTCAGGCGACGGGAGCGGGCGATGGCCCGGTCCAGGCGTGCGCCGCCGCGCCAGGCCAGCCGGTAGGCCACCAGGTCGCCCACGACCGAGGCGGTCGCGGCGGAGAGGGTCAGGAAGAGCAGGTCGGGGACGTTGTGCGGGACCTCGCCCGCGACCGTCGTAGAGCCTGCGGCCGCCGCCGTCGCCGCGGTGATCACGAGGACGCCGCTGGGGAGGAGAGGCACAAAGACGTCGAGTACGACGGAGAGGGCCACCACGGCATAGATCCATGGGCTGCTTGTCAGCGCACCCACACTCTCCAGCACTTCAGGCTCCCCGTTCTCTGCGGCTTTGCGGGTCTGTGGACCCGCATCTCTGTGCCGCGTTACAGCCATACAGCGTACGCCGGATGTTTCTGGTGAGTTGCTGTGGGGCGCCTGTTGTTCGAAATCTCACGTTCACCCGGGTGGTGCAATCGGCACGCGGGTTTCCCCTGGTCGCGCCGAGGCTGGTGGGTCAGGGGGCTAGCGCGAGGAGTGTTCGATGGTGGCAGGTGCACTGGCCGGAGCCGCGGCTCTGGTGATGTTGACGGGTGCTGTGGGCGGCGGCGGTGGCTCGGGGCCCGCTGACGCGTACTGGATGCGGGCCGAGGCGCGGTTCGCGCCGCCGACCGCCTTCGTGCCGTCCCCTGCGGTCACGTACGACATGGGACTGGTGCCCGCCGCGGCCTGGATCCAGGTCGAGCAGCGGACCAATCCGTCGGGGACGCGGGTCTCGGCGCGGGTGAAGGGGCTGCAGCCCGGCCATGCGTACGGGGTGCACGTGCACACCAAGCCCTGTGGCTACACGGGCGAGGCCGCAGGGCCGCACTATCAGAACGTGGCGAGCCCGAAGGCGGACCCGGCCAACGAGGTGTGGCTCGACTTCACCACCGACGCGAAAGGCGCCGCGAGCGCGAGCGCCCGGCACCGGTGGGGGTTCCGGGCCGGGGAGGCGGCGTCCGTGGTGATCCACCGGGATCCGGGCGGGGCCGGGGACCGGGTGGCGTGCTTCACGGTGCCGTTCGGGCAGCCCGTGTGGGGCGGTTGAGGTGAGGGACCGGGGGCGCGCGGGAACGCGCGCCCCCGGTCCGTCAGGCCGAGGCTCCGGCGAGTGCGGGCTCGCGGCGGCGGGCCGGCAGCAGGCGGCTCAGCGCCAGTGCGCCGGGGCCGGTGAAGACCAGCAGCAGGAAGGCCCAGCAGAACATCGCGGAGGCCTCGCCGCCGTTCTGGATCGGCCACAGCGCGCTGGACTGGTGGACGTCGAAGTAGGCGTACGCCATCGAGCCCGAGGCGATCAGGGCCGCCGGGCGGGTGAGCAGGCCGGCGAGCACCAGGACCCCGCAGACCAGCTGGATGACGGCCGCGTACCAGCCGGGCCAGGTGCCCGCGTCGACCGTGGATCCGCCCAGGACGCCGAAGAGCGCTGCGGCGCCGTGGCAGGCGAAGAGCAGGCCGGTGACGATGCGGAAGAGGGCGAGCGCGTAGGGCTGCGCGCTTTCGGTGCGTTCGGTCAGCGAAGACATGACGGAGGGACTCCTTCGGTGGGGGACGACCGGAGGATGCCTAGATTAGGTAAGCCTTATAAGTGCTTGCAAGTTCAAGTGTGTGTGGTGTGTGTCAACTCTTGTTTCAGGACGGTGTCCAGTCGGGCGCCTTTGCCGCTCTTCCGTGCCTGGTCGAGGCGGAGTTCCGCCGTACGGGCGCGCAGGGTCAGTGTCATCAGCTGGTTTCCGAACCAAGGGCCGCCGTCCTTGGCCCAGTTGACGACGGGGCGGTCGATCCGGCCGTGGCGCGTCAGTGCGTGGCCGATCCGCCGGCCGGCCCGGCTCCAGCCGAATCGGAAGCCGCGGCGGACGTACGCGGGGATGCTGTTGTGGACCGGGGAGCAGGTCAGCTGGAGTACGCGGGCGTTGGGTGCAGCGCCGTCGGGCCAGTGCGGTTCGGTCATGTACGCGTGGTGGACGTCGCCCGACAGGACGCAGATCGTGGCCGGTGCGTCGGGGCCCGTGCCCGCGCGGGCGATCAGGCGCGTGAGGCGTTCGAAGGAGTCGGGGAAGGCGGCCCAGTGCTCCAAGTCGGCCTTCCTGCGCAGCTTTTCGCCGAAGCGGGCCCAGCGCTCGCCGCGCACTCCGCGGCACAGCGCCGCGTTCCAGCTCTCCGCGTCGTGGATGAGCGGCGGCAGCAGCCAGGGGAGCGAGGTGCCGATCAGGAGGTGGTCGTACGTCCCCGGGGCGTCCAGCGCCTGGTCCCGTAGCCACTGGGACTCGGCGGTGTCCAGCATCGAGCGGTTCTGCTCGTCGAGGACGCGGGAGGCGCGGGAGTCGACCATCAGGAGACGGGTGCGGCCGAAATCGCGGCGGTAGCTCCAGCGGGTGAAGGCGGGGTCCGCGTCGGCCGACGTCGCGAACTCCCGCAGCAGGTCGGTGCCGTCGGGGGTCGAGCGGACTGCCGCGTAGAGCGGATCGGTGGCCAGTTCGGCGGGGGAGAGGTTGCCCAGGTGCTGGTGGACCCAGTACGACATCAGGCCGCTGAGGATGCGCTCCTGCCACCAGTGGGTGGCGCGGATGTCGGTCCGCCAGGAGGCGCTGGTGTTCCAGTCGTCGATGACGTCGTGATCGTCGAAGATCATGCTGCTGGGGACGGTGGAGAGCAGCCAGCGCACTTCGGGGTCGAGCCAGGACTCGTAGTAGAGGCGGGTGTACTCCTCGTAGTCCGCGACCTCGGCTCCCGGTGCGTCGCGCAGGTCGCGGCGGGCGGCCAGCCAGCGGCGGGTGGCCTTCGAGGTCTCGTCCGCGTAGACCTGGTCGCCCAGGAGGAGCAGGACGTCGGGGCGTTCTGCGGTGGGGTCGGCGGCGAGCGCGGCGGCCAGGGTGTCGAGTGCGTCGGGGCCCACGGGGTCCGGCTCGCCGTGCGCGGGGGCCGCCCAGCGGCAGGAGCCGAAGGAGACGCGGACGGTGTCGGCGGAGGGGGCGGGGGTGCGGATCGTCGAGACGGGGAACGCCGACTCCTCCAGGGGCCACACCCGGGCGCCGTCCAGGCGGACTTCGTAGGGATGGTCGGAGTCCGGGCGCAGTCCGGTCACCGGTATCAGGGCGTAGTGGTGCCCGGCTATCTGGAACGTGCGCGCGCTGCCGCCCGCGCCGTCCTCGCAGCGGACCTCGGCGGTGCACGGCCGGTCCGCCTCGACCCAGACGGTCGCCGACTCGCCCCGCTCCCAGTCGACGTACCTCAGCAGTGGTCCCAGGCGCAGCGCCGTCATGTGTTGCCCTCCTCCGTCGCCCCGTACCGTACGGAACGACGGAGGGTCCTGGACAGGTTCCTGTCCTGGCCGGGTCTTGATCAGCAGCCGTTGAGGACGCTGCTGAGCGCGCTTTTCTCGGCCGAGTCGACCTTGAGCTTGTAGTAGTACTTCACCTGGACCCAGGCCCTGACGTACGTGCAGCGGTAGGCGGTGCGCGGCGGGAGCCAGGTGGCGGGGTCCTGGTCGCTCTTGGACTGGTTGACGTTGTCCGTGACGGCGATGAGCTGGGGGCGGGTCAGGTCGTTGGCGAACGCCTGGCGCTGGGCGGTGGTCCAGCTGTTCGCGCCCGACTTCCAGGCCTCGGCGAGCGGGACCATGTGGTCGATGTCCACGTCGGAGGCGGCGGTCCAGGTGGCGCCGTCGTACTGGGAGTACCAACTGCCGCTCGTCGCCGAGCAGGTGGAGGACTGGACGACGTTCGTGCCGTCGCGCTTGAGGATCACCTCGCGGGTGTCGCAGCTGCCGGACTGGGTGATCCAGTGCGGGAACAGGTCGCGGCTGTAGCCGGAGGTGGAGCCGGCCGCGGCGACCGTGAGCGAGGACAGGTAGGTGCGCGCGGTGGCGGCGCTGACCGGGGTGGGCAGGGCGGCCTGGGCGGAAGGGGCGCTGATGAGGCCGGTGACGGCGAGGGCGGCGGTCGCCGTGGCGACGGCTATTCGACGCGCGTAGATACCTGACATGCGAACTCCCTTGGGGGGTGAGGGGGTTGGGTGTTCGGGACTCGGTCATCGTGATGGCGCGGGATTTCCGTGGGGTGTGCGCCGGGTAACAGGATGGCGACATGGACACGTCAGTTCAAGGGGTGGGGGTGGTCCTGATTCGCCTCTGCAGCCCTACAGTTGGCGCGTGCTGCTGCCCGTGAACGTGACGCTGGGCGTCGTCCTTGCCGTGCTTCTGCTCGTCGCCGGTGTCGTCGCGGCGCTCGCACGGCTGGGGCTGGGGCGCGCGATTCTCGCGGCGGGGGCGCGGGCCGCCGTGCAGCTCGCCGTGGTCGCGCTGTTGATCGGGTGGGTCGTGCGCAGCGGGCTGAGTTTCGGTTTCGTGGCGCTGATGTTCGCCGTGGCCGTACGGACCGCGGGGCGGCGCATCACGAAGAACGGCACCTGGTGGTGGGCTGCGGCACCCATCGCGGCCGGAGTTCTTCCCGTGGTGGTCGTGCTGCTGGCGACCGGTCTCGTGCCGGTGGGCGGGATCGCCGTCATTCCGGTCACCGGAATCCTCATCGGCGGGGCGCTGACCGCGACCGTCCTCGGCGGGCGGCGCGCGCTCGACGAACTGGGGATCAGGAAGGGAGAGGTCGAGGCGGGGATGGCGCTCGGGCTGCTCGATCGCGAGGCGCGGATGGAGGTGGCCAGGCCGGTCGCATCCGATGCGCTGCTGCCCGGGCTCGACCAGACGCGGACCGTGGGTCTGGTCACACTGCCGGGGGCCTTCGTGGGCATGCTGCTCGGGGGTGCTTCGCCCGTGGAGGCCGGGGCTGTGCAGCTGTTCGTGCTGGTCGCGCTGCTGGCGGTGCAGGCGGTGGCCGTGGCGGTCGTGCTCGAGCTGGTGGCCCTGGGGCGGCTGCACCGGGTACCCTGAACGGAGCAGAAGGGGAGTAGCTCTTCGCCGGACCGTCGACATACTGCTGGGACTCGTTCCAGCCGGCGCCCGGAGGCGGACGTGCTTTTTGTCCGCCAGCGAGACCTTCGGCCGCAGTGTTCTTTTGACGCTGCCGTGCCGAAGCGACCCCATTTCAGGCTGTGGAATCAGGTCCTCTCGGTGTGGGCAGCCCGACCGATTGAGGAACTCAACTCGTGATCAACTTCACGATCCTGGCGATCACCTTCGGTGTCGTCTTTCTCGCCGAACTTCCGGACAAGACCGCTCTGGCCGGGCTGATGCTCGGGACGCGGTACAAGGCGTCGTATGTGTTCGTGGGCGTCGCTGCTGCTTTTGCCGTGCATGTGGCGCTTGCCATTGCGCTCGGGAGCGTGCTGACGCTCATTCCGCACCGGCTGTTGCAGGGGATCGTGGGTCTTCTCTTCCTGGCCGGGGCGGCGATGCTGCTCTTCAAGAAGGACGAGGGGGAGGAAGAGGTCAAGGCACCTTCCGACCAGTCCTTCTGGAAAGTGGCCGGGGCCGGGTTCATGCTGATTCTGGTCGCTGAATTCGGCGATCTGACGCAGATCATGACGGCGAACCTGGCGGCTCGGTACGACGATCCGGTGTCGGTGGGGATCGGGGCCGTGCTGGCGCTCTGGGCTGTGGCGGGGCTGGGGATTCTGGGTGGGCGGACGCTGATGAAGTACGTGCCGCTGCGGCTCATCACCAAGGTGGCGGCCTGCTTGATGATCGCGCTGGCCGGGTTCAGCCTCTATGAGGCGATCGTCGGCTGAGGTGGGGGCGGGGGTGCGGCTGTGGGTGCGGGTGGGGCCGCTGCGCGGGGCTTGTCCCCAGGCCCGCCCCTTCCCGAAACTGGGGCTGTGCCCCAGGCCCCCGAGCCCCGGCGAGGCGGGGGCTTCGCCCCCGCTTCGGGGGCTCTGCCCCCGGACCCCCGGTCCTCAATCGCCGGACGGCTTGATTTTGCCGGGCGTGGGCTTGAGGGATGCGGGTGGAGCGGGTCAGGTCGTGACGTGGACCTCTACCGTGCCGTCCGCTCCCTCGACCACCCGCACGTGCGTCAGGTCGGGGACGTACGCCGTCGGTGCGTACGCATGCGCCCTCGGGCCCACTCCCACCACGCGCATCCCCGCCGCGCGACCCGCCTCCACGCCGGCCTCCGAGTCCTCGAACACGATGCAGTCCTCGGGGGCGAAGCCCAGTTCCGCCGCGCCCTTGAGGAAGCCCTCGGGGTCCGGCTTGCTGGCGCTGACGCCCTCTGCCGTGACGCGGGTCAGCGGCATCCGCAGGTCCGAAGCCGTCATGCGCGCCTGGGCCAGGGCCTCGTCCGCCGAGGTCACCAGGGCGTGGGGGAGCGAGGCGATCGCGGTCATGAAGGCGGGGGCTCCGGGGACCGGGACGACGCCCTCCGTGTCGGCCGTCTCCAGGGCGAGCATCTCGCGGTTGTCCGCGTAGTTCTCCTCCATCGGGCGGCCGGGGAGGAGCACGGCCATCGTCGCGTAGCCCTGGCGTCCGTGGACGACCTTCAGCGCCTCGACGGGGTCGAGGCCGTGGTCGACGGCCCAGCGGTGCCAGATGCGCTCCACCGCGGCGTCGGAGTTGACGAGTGTGCCGTCCATGTCCAGGAGGAGGGCGCGTGCGGTCAGGACGGTCGTCATCAGATGACTCCAGGTTGTGCGCGGGAGCAGCGGGAAGCGGGTGCGCTGAGAGACAAAGAAGGCCCCGTCCGCCGGTCAGGGAGTACGGACGGAGCCACTTTGTTTCTCCATGGTACAAAACCCGGGCTCCCTCGCGCCACCCGGCCCCCTCGGCTACGGCTCCTGTGTCGATGCTTCCAAGGTCTTGCGCGTCTGCGGTCCGTAGACGCCCGAAGGGTCGCCCTGGATGCTCATCCAGGACTGGTACTCGCGGACCGCGTCCTCGACCTGTTCGTTGAAGTGGCCCGTGGTCGGGCCCTGGTACACCCAGGCCTGTTGCAGGCGCTTCTGGAGTTCCGTCACCTCCGGGCCGTCGTCTCCCTTGCGCAGTACGGGCGCGGCCGGCGCGGTCGAGGGGGCGTCCGGTGTCGGGGTCGGCGACGGGGTGCGTACGGTGCCGGTCGCCCGGGCCGTCGACAGGGACGGGGTGGGTGTGGGGGGCCGTTCCTTCGAGCGGGTCGGGGACGGCGTGGGGCGTGACGGTTTCGGCGTGGGCGAAGGGCTGTGCGCCGAGGCCGACGGCTGCGGCGGGGCGGCGGTCCCGTCCGGCGCGGGTGCGGTCGTCGGCGCGATCGGCAGCGCGTCGCTGGAGCCGTCGCCGTCGCCGGAGAAGAGGCCGCCCGCGAAGGCCGCCGTGCCGATCACCGCGAGCGCCGCCGTGCCGACCGCCAGGAGGGCCAAGGGTCTTCGGCGGCGCGGCCGTGCGGGCGGGGAGGCCGGGAACTCGGGGGGCCGGACTTCTTCACGTACCGGAACGAGCGGCTGCGTCTCGTACGCCGCCCCCACCACGTCGTCCGCCTCGTCCGGCTCCGGATCCGGCAGATTGACGTACGGACGTATCCGCAGCGGCTCGAAATCGTCGTCCTCGTGCACGGTGGGCCCCTCCCCCTAGAACTCGCGGTGATTATGCCGCAGCCCGAGGATGGGGCCATGGCTCAGGAAACACCCGCCGCCCCGGCCGTCGACATCCAGCCACAGCGCAGCGTCCTCGTCGCGATGGGCGCACTGCTGCTCGGCATGCTGCTCGCCGCGCTCGACCAGACCATCGTCTCCACCGCGCTCCCGACGATCGTCAGCGATCTCGGCGGCATGGAGCACATGTCCTGGGTGGTCACCGCGTACATGCTGGCGGCGACCGCGGCCACGCCGCTCTGGGGCAAGATCGGCGACATGTACGGCCGGAAGCGCGTCTTCCAGACCGTCATCGTGATCTTCCTGATCGGCTCCGCGCTGAGCGGTCTCGCCCAGAACATGCCGGAACTGATCGCCTTCCGCGCACTCCAGGGCATCGGCGGCGGCGGTCTGATGTCGCTGTCGATGGCGATCGTCGGCGACATTGTCCCGCCGCGTGAACGCGGGCGCTACCAAGGGTTGTTCGGGTCCGTATTCGGGATTGCCAGCGTGCTCGGGCCGCTGCTCGGCGGGGTGTTCGTCGACAATCTGTCGTGGCGGTGGGTCTTCTACATCAACCTGCCGATCGGCATCGTCGCGCTGATCGTGATCGCCGCCGTACTGCACATCCCCGTCCGCTCCACCCAGCACAAGATCGACTACACGGGCATCACCCTGCTCGCCGCGATCGCCGCCGCCATCGTGCTGGTCACCTCGCTGGGCGGAGTGACCTGGGGGTGGGGGTCGTGGCAGATCATCGGGCTCTGCGTGCTCGCCGTCGTCATGATCATTGTGTTCGTGCCGCAGCAGCGTCGGGCCAAGGAACCCGTGCTGCCGCCCAAGCTCTTCAGCAATGCCGTGTTCGTCGTCTGCTCGCTGATCGGCTTCATCGTCGGCTTCGCGATGTTCGGCGCGATGACCTATCTGCCGCTGTTCCTGCAGATCGTGCGCGGTGTCAGCCCCACCATGTCCGGCATGCACATGCTGCCGATGGTGATCGGCATGCTGATCTCGTCGATCGGGTGCGGGAGGCTCGTCTCCAGCACCGGGCGCTACAAGATCTTCCCGATCGTCGGTACGGCACTGACCGCCGTCGGGCTGCTGCTGCTCCATCAGCTCTCCGAGAGCACCAGCGATCTGGTCATGGGGCTGTTCTTCGCCGTCTTCGGGCTGGGGCTCGGGTTCGTGCTGCCGATTCTCACGCTCGCCGTGCAGAACGCCGTCGGATACGAGGACCTGGGCGTCGCCACCGCGGGCGTCACCTTCTTCCGCTCCATCGGCGCCTGTGTCGGAGTCGCCGTCTTCGGCACCATCTTCAACAGCAGGCTCGACACACATCTGGCCGACGCCCTCGCCGGACAGCAGCTCCCGCCCGGCTTCTCCCCGGCCGCCGTACAGGCCGACCCGAAGGGCATCGCCGCACTGCCGGCCGCGCTCGCCCAGTCGATCCTGCACGCCTACTCGGTGTCGGTCACCGATGTCTTCCTCTGGGCCGTGCCGGTCGCCCTCGTCGCCTTCGTCGTCTCCTTCTTCCTGAAGGAGATTCCGGTCCGCACCTCGGTCACCGCCCCGGACATGAGCGAGACCGTCGGCACCAACCCGGTCCAGCGCTCCAGTTACGACGAAGTGGCGCGCGCCCTGACGGTGCTCGGCACCCGCGAGGGACGCAAGAAGCTCTACGTCGACATCACCGAGCGCGCCGGGCTCGATCTGCTGCCCGCCGCCAGCTGGATGGTGCTGCGCATCCGCAAGCACGGCACGGTGCGCCCGGCCGAGCTGGCCGAACGGGCGCCCGTACCGCTGCCGGTGATCATCGAGGCCGGAGCGCAGCTGGAGGAGCGGGGCCTCGCGCGGCGGGAGGGCGTGGAACTCGTCCTGACGGAGCGCGGTGCGCAGACGTCGGTCGCGCTGGCCTCCGCGCGCGAGGACGCGCTCTCCACGCTGCTCGGCGACTGGTGGGGGCCCGACCGGCCCACGGACCTGGTCCGTCTCGTGGAGGAGCTGAGCGAGGAGATGGGCGGGTCGCACCGGGAGTTGCCGCAGGGTTAGGGGGCCTGGGCGGTCAGATCTTTGGCGTACCAGATCTCGGAGTACTCCTCGGCCGGCTTGTACCGCGGGATCTCCTCGTAGCCGTGCCGTAGGTACACCGTGCGCGCCTCGATCAGGTCGAGCCGCGTGTCCAGCACGATGCGCTGCGTCCCCAGGGCGCGCGCCGCGTCCTCCAGGGCGTTCATCAGCAGGCCGCTGCCGCCCTTGCCCCGGTACTCGGGGCGGATGAAGACGCGGGTGAGCTCGGAGATCCCGGGCGCGAAGCGCAGGATGCCGGCGCAGGCCGCGGGCTCGCCGTCGTACCGGCCGACGAGGAACTCGCCCGTGGGGGAAGCCAGTTGCTCGACCCCGTCGTCCTGCAGGCCCTCGTCGATCTCCGCCTCGGTCGCAGGGCGCTTCCAGTAGCTGCTGGCCACGTCGTAGTAGTACGCGCGGCGCAGTGAGGTGGCGACGGGGGAGTCGAAGGGCTCGGGGGCCAAGGTCCAGTTCACCGGAGCATTCTGCGGGGCAATGCGCCGTTTGGCATCCGAATTTGCGGCTACCCGGTCCGCCAGAAGCTACGTCCGAGAGCACCGGGAAGGTATCCATGTCCACAGTCGTGATCATCATCATGATCGTGGTGGTCGTCGCAGTCGTCGCCGCGGTCCTCTATGTGGGGGCCAACCGGCGCGGCGGCGCCGGCCGCGGCGGGCTGAAGCGGCGCTTCGGCCCGGAGTACGACCGTGTCGTCGCGCACCACGACGGTGACACCAAGGCAGCCGAGCGGGAGCTCGGCGAGCGGGTGAAGCGCCATGGCTCGATGGAGTCGCGGCCGCTGCCTGCCGAGGCGCGCGAGCGGTACGTGGCGCACTGGGCCGGACTCCAGGAGCAGTTCGTGGACTCCCCGCAGAAGGCGGTCGCGGAGGCGGACCGGCTGATCGCCGCGCTCGCCCACGACCGGGGGTTCCCGGACGGCACGCAGTACGAGGAGCAGGCCGCCGCGCTGTCCGTACACCACGGGGCGCACGTCAACGGCTACCGGCGGGTGCACCGTTCGATACGGGCGGAAGGCGCGGAGGGCAGTGACACCGAGGAGCTGCGGGCGTCGATGCTGGAGGCGCGCGGGCTCTTCGACGCGCTGATCGCCGAACGTCCGCAGGACCGTGAACGACGGCTTCCGCAGCGGGAGCCGAAGGAGTCGAGGGACTCGAAGGACTCGAAGGCGCGCGTGCTGCCGGGCCGGCAGGCGCGGGGACCTGAGAAGGGCGGGGTGTGATGACGTACGTACCTGAACGGCAGCCGGAGGTACCGGAGCAGGCCGGAGCCGGAGCCAAGCGGCCGGTCCTCGGGCCGGATGCGACAGCGGAAAGCCTGCCGCGCGATCCGGCGGTGGGCCGCACCGAGGGGCGCGACGGGCGCGAGGGGCCGGGCGCTCCGCCTCCCGTGCCGGACGGAGCGTCCGCCGCAGGGCGGGCCGAGGTCCGGGCCGAGAGCAGGGCGGACGGGGCCGAGCCGCTGATACCGGTGAGCGAGCGGGAGAAGCTGTCCCACCGCCTCCAGCAGGCCGTCAACGGATTCGTCGACGGCCCGCACCATGCGGTCGAAGAGGCGGACCGGGTCTTCGAGGAGACGGTCAAGCGGGTGACCGACACCCTCACCGAGCGGTGCGGCACGCTCCGTACCGCATGGAACGGGCAGGAGCACGAGTCCGCGACCGAGGAGCTGCGGGTCGCGCTCCGTACGTACCGCGAGGTGACGGAGCGACTGCTGGAGCTGTGATCAGCGGGTTCGGCGGGTCATGAGGACTGTGGCTTCGGGGAGGCCTGCTGGACCACCTCGAAGGACCACAGGGCAGAGCCGGAGGCGGCGGGCTTGGGACGCTCGCCGCCTTCACCGCTGCCGCCGCCGTGGGCGCCGCGCATGGAGGTCGCCATCCACTTCTCGAAGTCGGCCTCGGAAGCCCAGCGCGTGTAGACGAGGTACTGGTCGGTTCCGTCGACGGGGCGCAGCAGCTCGAACCACTCGAAGCCGTCGGAGTTCTCCACGGATCCTGCGCGGGAGGCGAAGCGCTTCTCCAGGACTTCGCGCTGTTCGGCGGGCACTTCCAGGACATTGATCTTCACGATGCTCATGAGGGCAGGATAGGTGCGGCCTTCCCGGAGGCCTTCAACCGGCGTACCGCGAAGTCGGCGATGCGGAAGTGGCTCCATGTCGTACGGAACGCGAAGTGGCCGCTCGTGTACGGGGCCGGGTCCCGGTAGTCGAAGACGAGTCGACCGTTGTTCCACCACTGGACGGTGGAGCCGTCGGAGACGATCCGGACGCGGTTCGGTTCGTTCGCGGTGAGCAGCGGCTGTGTGTAGTCGTAGATCAGCGGGCGGACGCCGCTCTCGCCGACGTAGCGGCGCAGGCGGGTCGTGGTGTTGTAGTTCGCGCCGTAGCCCGAGTAGTACGTCGTGAGGTGGTCGTAGTCGGCCAGCGCCCCGGTGCGGTGGGTGGCGAAGAGGTCGTCGGGGGAGCGGACGTCCGTGGCGTTCCAGAAGTTGTTGAGGTCGGAGACGCGGTCGTTGGCGCCGCCCGCCGAGACGGGTGTCGCCGTGTACGAGATGACGTACGGGCCGGTCAGCCGCTGCTTGAGCCAGACCGTGGCGCCGGCCGGCACGTCGATGTCGAGGACGCCGCGGGCGGCGGTGACGGAGCCGCCCTGCTCCAGCTCGACGGCCCAATGGCCCAGTCCGTGGCGGAAGTTGTCGGCGGCCAGGGGGCGGTGGGTGTGCGCGGATGCGGCGGTGGAGGGCAGCAGCGCTCCGGCGGCGGTGCCTGCGACGAGGGCGCCGAAGACGCGGCGGGTGGGGCGGGACATGGTGCTCCTCGGGGAAGGGGGAGGGTTGGTGATCGGCCCGGTCCACCCTGTCGGTCGAATCGCTTCGACACCAGACCATCGCGGCAGCCGTCATGTGATCGCCATGGTGCACGCACAAAGGAAGTGACCGGGCCGTGGCGGGATGGCAGCCTGGGGCCATGTCTGACACTTCTGGAGTCGCGTCGCTCTTCTCGCACGGCCGGCTGACCGCGATCCCGCGCAAGGCCGCACGGCGCGAGCAGCTGCTCGACCACTTGACCCTGACGCTCTTCGAGACCGGCCACGACTACACCGAGCGCGAGGTCAACGACGCGCTGCTCACCGTGCACGACGACTTCTCGGCGCTGCGGCGCTATCTGGTCGAGAGCGGACGGCTTGCTCGTCCGAAGGACGGCAGCAGCTACCGGAGGGTGCGCTGATCGTGGGGATGACCGGGTTCGCGGTGCAGGGGGCGGCCGTACGGTCCCTGGGGGAGCGGTGGCTGCGGGAGCTGGGCGCCGCGGAGGACGGGGACTTCGTCTGCTCGCCCGCCGGGCTGTGGCTGGCGCTCGGCGCCGTCGCGGCCGGTGCGCGCGGGGCCACGGCGGAGGAACTGCGGGCGCTCCTTGGCGTTGCGGGCGACGGGGCCGCGGAGGCGGTGACCGAGGGCGCGCGGGCGCTGGCGGCCACCGATGCGCTGGCGGTGGCCAGTCGGGTGTGGACGCGGGTCCCGGTGTACGAGGCGTACCGGGCCGCGCTGCCCGACATCGGGTTCGGGCCCATGGATGAGGGCGAGATGGATGCCTGGGTCCGGGAGATGACCGGGGGGCTCGTCGAGAAGCTGCCGATCCGGCTCGACGGCTCCATCGAGCTGGCGCTGGTCAACGCCCTTGCCCTGAAGGCGTATTGGGAGACGCCGTTCGAGGCCTCCTTCACTCGGGACCTGCCTTTCACCGACGCGTCCGGGGTGCGGCACCAGGTGCCCACCATGCGGCGGCGCGTTCCGGTGCGCGATGCGTGGCGGGTCGGGGAGGCGTACGTCGTCGAGCTGCGTACGGAGGGCGCGGGCGCTCGCGTCCGGTTCGTGCTGGGGGCCGAGGGTGCGTCGGCCCCTGAGGTACTGGCTGCGGGATGGGCCGAGCGGGGCGAGGGGATCGCGGCCGATGTGGTGAGTGTGGCGCTGCCGCGCTTCTCCCTCCGTACGAAGATCGATGTGATGGAGCAACTCCCCGCACTGGGTGTCGAGTTGGCCACGGGCGACTCGGCCGACTTCTTGGGGATGTCGCCCGTACCGCTGAAGATCGAGCAGGTGGCGCAGGAAGCTGTCGTGAAGGTCGCCGAGAAGGGGATCGAGGCGGCGGCCGTGACCGTGGTCGCGATGGCCCGGGCGGCCGGTCCGCCCCCGCCCGAGCGCGTCGAGCACATCGCCTTCGACCGGCCGTTCGGGGTCGTGGTGCTGGACGGGAGCGGTGAGGTGCCGCTCTTCGCGGGGTGGCGGGCGAGCGCGCCCACGGAGGGCTGAGGGTCAGCGGAGCGGTGGCGGGGCCTGGACCGAGAGGGGCGGGATCACCGGGCGGCGGCGGTGTGCCCGTACGAGGAGCAGCGCCACCGCCACGGCTGCCAGGGCGAGTGTGCCGAGTGCGGTCAGGAGCCAGGCCGGGATGCCGGCGACCTTCAGCAACGTGTCGGTGTAGATGACCTGTTGGTACGGGGTGTCGGTGGCCATGCGCGTCAGTTCGTGGTCCGCGTCGATTCTGGACGGTGCGGGGAAGGTCTGGTCGATCGCCGTCAAGTACGTCTGGCCGTCGGCCAGTTGGCCCACCGGACCCTCGGAGGCGACCTTCCCCGCGTAGGTGACCGCAGGGCGCATGCCGCCGATCCAGTCCTTGGGCTCCATGCGGTGGGAGGCCAGGACGTACAGGCCCAGCGACTGCTGTGACTTCGCGCGGCGCGAGAGGCGCATCGGATAGACCAGGCGGTCGCTGGCGAAGCTCAGGGCGAGCGGGTCGAGGGTGCCCGTGAGGGCCTTGCCCTGCTGTCGTGGGGCCAGGCGGATCGCCACGTACTCCCACTTCTGGTCGACGTACGGCTGGAGGTCCGCGGTCAGTCCCGCCGGGAGGTCGAAGCCGTTGGTACGGAGCCAACTGCCCAGTGCGGACGGGTCGGTGGCGGTCAGGCGCGCGACGTCGAAGGGCCCCAGGCTCTCGCGGCCCACCACATGGACCGGTGCGGAGGCCGCGGCGTGTGGGGCGCCGTCGCCGCTGGTGTGCGCGTCGTCGAAGGGCCAGTCGCCGTCGTCGGGGAGGAAGTGCGTGCGGGTCCGGTGCACCGGGGCCGTGATCTTCTCCAGCTCGTCGAACAGCTTGCGGTCGCCGAGGGCGACGGTCGCACGGTGCGGGACGGGCATGATCCATGCGGCGCTGCGGGCGGTGCCGGTGACCGTCAGGCTCATCACGATCTGTTCGGTGCTGCCGTCCCAACGGACCGCCGAGGTCTCGCGGTTGACGTCGAGCCGGTCGCCGGGGTGGTGGACCATGGCGCCGCAGCCGCAGGCGTACGCGGGGGAGACCAGCGATCCGAGCTGCAGGGTCGCCAGGATGGCCAGTACCGTCAGAACCGCTCTGTACCGCACGTCTCGCGCCTCCCCGTCGTACCGCTGGACAGCGGCTGAGACGGCGGGGAGGCGCGGGCGGTTCCGTGTACGTGCGGGGAGGTGCCAGGACGCGCCGGGCCGTCCTACGCGGCGGCCCGCAGTGCGCGTGCCTCCGCCTGCGTCTCGACCGCCGGGGGCGAGCCGGGCAGGGGGCGGCGGGCGCTCTCCGGCATGAAGAGGACGGCGATTCCGCCGATGACCGCCGCGGCCATCACGTAGTACGCGGGCATCATCATGTTGCCGGTCGCGCCGATCAGCGCGGTGATCACCAGCGGCGTCGTACCGCCGAAGACCGACACCGAGATGTTGAAGCCGATCGACAGCGAGCCGGAGCGGACCTTCGTCGGGAACAGCGCGGGCAGCGCCGAAGGCATCGACGAGGTGAAGCAGACCAGGAGCAGGCCGAACGCGGCCATGCCCAGGGCGATCGCGAGCAGTCCGCCCTGGCGGATCAGCAGCAGTGCGGGCACCGAGAGGAGCAGGAAGCCCGCGCAGCCCGCGCCGATCACCGGGCGGCGGCCGTAGCGGTCGGTGAGGCGGCCCGCGAAGGGGTGGACGGCCATCATCAGCGCCATGACGGCGAGGACGACGAGCAGGCCGTGCGTCTCGTCGTAGTGGAGCTCGGAGGTCAGATAGCTCGGCATGTACGACAGGAGCATGTAGTCGGTGACGTTGAAGACCAGGACCAGGGCGATGCAGAGCAGCATCGCCCGCCACTGGCCCACGAGCATGTCCCGTACTGAACTCTTCTGCTCCTTCTGCTTGTCCTCGGCCTCCTGTGCGAGCTTCGTGAACGCGGGGGTCTCCTCCAGGCGCATCCGCAGATAGAGGCCGATGAGGCCCATCGGGCCCGCGATCAGGAACGGGATCCGCCAGCCCCACGACTCGAGCGAGCTCGTGCTCAGGAGCGCGGTGAGCAGCGTGACCAGGCCCGCGCCGCCGATGTAGCCGGCGAGCGTGCCGAACTCCAGGAAGCTGCCGAGGAATCCGCGCTTGCGGTCGGGCGCGTACTCGGCGACGAAGGTCGCGGCGCTGCCGTACTCCCCGCCGGTCGAGAAGCCCTGCACCAGGCGGGCGGCGAGCAGCAGGACCGGGGCCCAGACGCCGATCGTCGCGTACGAGGGGATCAGGCCGATCGCGAAGGTGCCCGCGGCCATCATGATCATGGTGATGGCGAGGACCTTCTGGCGGCCGATGCGGTCGCCGAGCGGTCCGAAGACCAGGCCGCCGAAGGGCCGTACGAGGAAGGCCGCGGCGAAGGCACCGAACGTCGACAGCAATTGCGCGGTGGGGTCCGCGGACGGGAAGAAGACGTGTCCGAGGGTGACCGCGATATAGCTGTAGACGCCGAAGTCGAACCACTCCATGGCGTTGCCGAGTGCGGCGGCCTTCACGGCGCGGTTGACCATCGCCGGGTCGGTGACCGTCACGTCGAGCGGGGTGTGCTGCCCGCGCTGCTCGTGCTGCTCGTGCTGGACGGGTCGGGGCGGTGCTGCTGCGTGCGGAGGCACGGGAAGGGTTCACCTGCGCTTGGGTCGACTGCAAAGACGTGAGCCGCCTCGTGGGAGGCGGCTCATAAGCGACCTTAGGTGCCACACAGGTCATTACAGACAGTCCAACCATGATCGTCACGCAGTGAATGAACCCGCTCCGACCTGGGCGAACGACCCGTCAGCAGCGGCGCTTCGTACCCCTTTCTTGTGATCTTTGTCGCGGAAGGTGGCCGGAACCGCACGGGTTCGGCGAGGTAAACAGGGGGTGCCGTGCGTCTCTCCCATGGGAAAGTGCGAGGCTCTAGGAATCGGGACGGTATGAGTCTGAACGGGGCGAAAGGCCGGCGCAGCGTGGCGAGTGGCGAGCACAGCGGACCGGGAAGCGTGGCCGGAACAGGGGCGGGCGCCAGGATCGGGGCGGTGCGGGCGGTCATGTGGCTCGTCGTCGCCGTGCTGGCGATACGTCAGCTGGCTGCCGTCTTCCGACTGCCACCCGGCGAGCGGCTGACCGATCTCGACTCCTGGACGGGCGAGAACGGCGTACTGCACCTGACCGGATCGCTCTACGACAGCCACCAGTTCACCGGTACGCCCTTCGCAGGACTCGCGCTGAAGCCCTTCGCGAGCTCCGCCGAGCAGAGCCTCGGCGTCGCCTGGACCTTCGGCACCCTGCTGCTCGTGGCGGCCATCGGCGTCGTCGTCGTCCGCGCGCTGCCGGGGACTCTGTCGCGGCGTACGTCGCTGCTGGCCGCGCCCGCCGCGATCAGCCTGCTCATGGTGTCGCTGCCCGTACGCAACACCCTCAACCTCGGCCAGACCAGCATCATCCCGGTTCTCCTCGTCCTCCTCGGCTGCTTCTCGGCCCGGGGCGAGCGCAGTTCGGGACTGCTCGTCGGGCTCGCGGCCGCGCTCCAGCCGACGGTGCTCCTCTTCGTACCCCTGCTCTGGCTGACCGGCCGCCGCCGCGCCGCCCTCTCCACCACCGCGACGTTCGCCGCGTGCACGGCGCTGGCCTGGTCCGCGATGCCGGGCGACTCCTGGGCGTACTGGATCCACCATGTGGCCGGAGCGGGCCTGGGCGCCAAGCCCGCGGGTCTCGCCAACCAGTCGCTGCACGGGGCGCTTCTGCGCTTCGGGCTCCAAGGGCCCCTGGAAATCGCCCTGTTCCTGGTGCTGGCCGCGGCCGTCTCTGGGCTCGGGCTGTGGCGTGCGGTCCGTTACGCGAAGGACGGCCAGCTCCTCCTGGCCGTCGCGGTCACCGGCTGCGTGGCGGTCGCGGTCTCGCCGACCGCCTGGCAGCACCAGTTGCTGTGGATCCTCCTCGCGGCGGTCGGACGCGTCGGCAGCCGGGCGTCCAACCGCCTGGTCTGGCCCGCGCTGGTCGTTCTGGCGATGACACTCCCCGGCACGATGCTGCTGCCCAACATCGAGGCCGTCTTCCCGTTGCGCGACAACGTGCTGCTCGTCGTGGCACTCGCCGCGGCCTGCGCCGTGCCCTTCCTGCCGCGCACCTCGCCGTACTGGCAGAACCCGGTCCCCACCCTCTACGCGACCCCGCTGCCCGCCCGTTGGGCCCGTGTCCCCTTCGCCCCCTTCTGGCGGCGTGTCCTGACCCGCCCCAACCTGTTCCTGGAGCTGCTCGCCATCCGCGTCGGCTACTCGGTCTACGCACACATCCGGGCGGCGGCGACCGGCGGCCGTTCCACCGCCGAGGCGCACGGCCGCACGATCGTCTCGATCGAGAAGGCCCTGCACATCGACATCGAGCACTGGGCCAACCACGCGATGGTGAAGCTCCCGAGAGTCGAGTCCTTCCTCAACTTCTACTACCAGTCCTTCCACTTCGTCGTCCCGCTGGCGATCCTCGCGGTGCTCTACGTCCGGCGCCCCTCCGACTACCGCTGGGCGCGGACGGCGCTCTCCTTCGCCACGCTGCTCGGCCTGGTCGGCTTCTTCTTCTACCCGCTCGCCCCGCCGCGGCTGATGCCCGGGATGGGCTTCATCGACACGGCCCACGGCGTACAGGACCTGGCGCACCCCGACTACGGTGCGCTGACCGCGATGACGAACCAGTACGCGGCCATGCCCTCGCTGCACTTCGGCTGGTCGCTGTGGTGCGGGATCGTGATCGTCGTGACGGCGCCGAAGTGGTGGATGAAGGCGCTGGGCCTGGTGCATCCGCTGTTCACGGTCACCGCGATCATCGGCACGGCCAATCACTGGGTGCTCGACGCGGTGGGCGGGGCGGCGGTCGTCGCGATGGGCTTCGGCCTTACGTATCTGCTCGCGGGGAGGCGGGAGTTGACGACGACGCCTCAGGATCCGGGTTCGGGTCCGAATCCTGGTCCGAGGACTCCTTCCGGTCGCCGTGACCCGGCCACCACGCCGCGTGCCCGATCAGAGCAGTCAGCGCAGGCGTGAAGATCATCGCCATGATGAAGGCGGCGATCGCGATACCGAAGGCGAGCGAGAAGCCCATCTGGGACAGGGTGGAGTTGCCCGCGAGCATCAGCGTCGCGAACGTACCCGCCAGGATGATGCCCGCCGAGCCGATCGTCGGCCCCGAGTGCCGGATCGCTGTGGCCGCCGCCTCGCGCGGGGAGCGCCCCTCACGGGCCTCCTCGCGCAGCCTGCTGACCATGAGGATGTTGTAGTCGGTGCCGAGCGCGACCACGAACAGGTACATGATCACGGGCAGCATGAACATCAGTCCCGGCTGGCTGCCGATCTGCTGGAAGAGCAGCGAGGTCGCGCCGAGCGTCGCACCGAAGCCGAGCGCCACCGACAGCATCAGATACCAGGGCGCCACCAGGCTCCGCAGCAGCAGCCCGAGGATCACCATGATGCAGAGGGCCGCCACCGGGAAGACCACCGAATAGTCGCGGTCCACGGCCTTGTTGATGTCGACGTACACCGCGGTGATCCCGCCGACCAGGGCCTCGGTCCCGGGCGGTGCGTCCGCGTGGGCGGTCGGCCTGAGCTGGTCCTTCACCGTCGACATGGCGGATTCGGAGGCGGGGGGATCGGCGAGTACGACGGAGAAGTCGGCGGTCGTACGGTCCTGGCTCAGCCGGGCCGGGGCGACCGACCCGACGCCTTCGACGCCCTTGAGCTGTGCATGGAACTTCGCCGTCTCGGCGGCGGTGAGCTCCTGGCCGCCGGTCGACGTCAGATAGACGTTGGTCGGATCGGTGGTGCCCGCGGGGAACCCCTTCTGGAGGTCCTTCAGGGCGACCACGGACTCCTTGTCCTTGGGCAGTGAGGAGCCCGCGAGGTCGAAGTTGGCCTTGTAGCCGAGGGCGCCGAGCGCGAGCGCGCCCATGAACAGGGCGGACAGCACGGCCCAGACGACGGGCTTACGGCCGACTGCCTTGCCCAGCTTGGTGAATCCGGACCCCTGCGGCTCGCGCTGCCACGACTTGGAGGGCCAGAACACCTTGGTGCCGAGCAGCGACACCACGGCCGGTACGAGGGTGAGCCCGGCCAGCAGCGTGACGAAGACGGCGATGGCGAGGGCGGGGCCCATGGAGCGCAGCATCCCCAGCGAGGAGAGCGTCAGCGCGGCGAAGGCGACGATGACGGCGCCGGCCGCGGAGGTGATGGCCTCACCGACCCGCTCGACGGCGTGCACCATGCCGGACTTGGGGTCCTCGCCGGCCCGCAGCGCCTCTCTGTACCGGAACAGCAGGAACAGGATGTAGTCGGTCCCGACGCCGAACAGGACGACGGTCAGCAGCTCCTGGATGGAGGAGTCCGCCTTCATGTCGAAGAGCTTGTTGGCGGAGGCGATGAGGCCCGTCGCCATGGGCGAGATCAAGCCGATCAGGACGACCGGCAGGAACGCGATGATCGGCGACCGGAAGATCACGGACAGCAGGACGATGATGATGACGATCGTGCCGACCCCGACGAGCAGCCCGGCCTTCTTCGACGAGTCGGCCTCGTCGAGCGCCTGAGCGGCGGATCCGGTGACTCCGGCCTGGAGATCCGACCCCTTGATGTCGCTCTGCAGATCGGTGCGGAGCGTCTTCACGGCGTCCTGCTGCTTGGTGTCCGAGGGGTCGGTGACCTTCGGCATGGCCACGACGGACGTCTGCACCAGCCCGTTGGGCGACACGGCCCCGGGGACGACCCTCTCCACCTGGGGGATCTTCTGCGCCTGCAGCTCCTTGGAGACCCGTACGACCTCGGCGGAGTCCGCGGCGGTCAGCCTGCCGCCGTCGGAGCGGGTGAAGACGATGACCGCGCCGACGTTCTCCTGCGCGGGGAACTGCTTCTCCTGAAGATCGGCGGCCTGGATGGACTCGTAGTTGTCCGGCAGGAAGCTCGCCTCGTCACTGCTGGAGGTGAGCTTGGGGGCGAGGGAGATGACCGCGACGGCTGCGACGATCCAAGTGGCGATGATCCACCAGGGACGACGGACCACGAACCGGCCAAGACCAGCAAACATGCGACGGCTGCCTCTCCTCGCCCCCGAGGCGGATCACTCGCGTCCAGCCAGGATCCGTCGCCGGACCGGGCCTCGCCACTCGAGAGCCCTCCCCCCGTGATCAGCGCCCCACCGCCGGGCAGAGCGTGCGGCCGGTGCCGCTGGACCCCCTAGCATCGGCGTCACCTCGTCGACCGCTGGAGTTTGCTGCCATGTCATTGCCCCGCATCGGAGTCGTCATCGTCACGATGGGTAATCGCCCGCGGGAACTGGATGCTCTGATCGCCTCGGTGGACCGGCAGGACGCGGCACCCGCCCGGGTCGTGCTGGTAGGCAGCGCGAATCCGCTCACGGATGTCGCGTACGACGTCACCAAGATCCCGCTCAAGGACAACCCGGGCTGCCCCGGCGCCCGTAACGTCGGACTGCGGACGCTCTGCGCGTCGGGCGACGTGGACGTCGTCGTCGAACTGGACGACGACGGGCTGCTCGTCGCCGACGACGTCTTCCGTACGGTCCAGGAGCTGTACGCGGCCGATCCTGCCCTCGGCATCGTCTCGTTCCGCATCGCCGATGAGCAAGGTCGGACGCAGCGGCGGCATGTGCCGCGGCTGCGCTCCGACGACCCCATGCGGCGCGGGCTGGTGACCGCGTTCCTCGGAGGCGGTCACGCGCTGTCGGTCCCGATGCTTGATGAAATCGGCCTGTGGCCCGCCGAGTTCTTCTTCGGACATGAGGAGTCCGACCTCGCCTGGCGGTGTCTGGACGCGGGCTGGAAGATCCTTTACGAACCCGGGCTCGTCCTCCAGCATCCGAAGACCTCCCCGGCCCGCCATGCCACGCACTACCGCTTCACCGCGCGCAACCGGGTCTGGCTCGCCCGCCGTCGGCTGCCGTTTCCTCTCGTCCCCGTCTATCTCGGCGTATGGACCGTGCTCACCCTCGCGCGGATCCGCTCCTTGTCCGGACTGCGCGCCTGGGGTGGGGGCTTCGCGGAGGGAGTGCGGACCGCTTGCGGCCCGCGCAAACCGATGAAGTGGCGGACCGTATGGCGCATGACGCGGCTGGGACGGCCTCCCCTGATCTGAACGGTCCTGCCGCGTCATCGTCCAACCGGGACTGCCGTGTGGGGAGTTGAGTTGGTGGTGGGCGCGGTCGTCGCCTTCGTGTGGTTGCGGACCAGGAGGCAGGCCAGGGCTCCGAGGAGGACCACCGCGATCGGGAGGATCGCCGTCACGTGGAGGGTGGCCACGAAAGCGGCCGCGTACGTCTTCCCCATGGCCAGTTCTGCGGCCAGCCGGCCCTGGAGCAGGGCGCCCACCGTGGCCGCGCCGATCACCGAACCGATCTGGCGCATCGTGTTGTTGACGCCCGAAGCGGCGCCCGCCAGGCGGGGATCGATGGTGCGCATCGCCTCCGTGGACATCGGGGCGATGATGCAGCCGACGCCGAGGCCTGTGATCACCGTGGCCGGGATGAAGGCGTACCAGGAGGTCGTGGGGCCGGCGATGAGGACGATGGCCGCCAAACCGGCCGCGTACAGCGTCAGTCCGGTCATGAGGAGGTACTTGCCGCCGATCCGGTCGGAGAGGCGGCCTGCGAACGGGCCCACCGTCATCGAGACGAGCGAGGACGGGGCGAGGACCAGGCCGGCCTTCATCGCGCTCAGGTGCAGCACGGACTGCAGGTAGAGGTTGAAGGGCAGCACCAGGCCGATCATGGCCATGGAGACCAGCGCGACGAGCACCGTCATGACGGTGAAGTTGCGGTCGCGGAAGAGCGCGAACGGCACCAGGGGGTCGCTGTCCTGCCTGCGGCGCTGGTGGAACACGAATCCGGCGAAGAGCGCGACGGCGGCGGCGAGCAGTGCCTGGATGCCGGGGCCCCAGTGGTAGTGGCCGCCTTCCTGGAGGCCAAAGGCCAGGCAGAACAGGGCGGTTGTGGCGATGAGGACGCCCATGAAATCGAAGCGGCGCGTGCGGCCGGTGCGGAGGTCGGGGACGACGAGGAAGGTCAGGATCAGGGCGGCGATGCCGATCGGTACGTTCACCAGGAAGATCCAGCGCCAGCCGACCGTGGAGACCAGGATCCCGCCCAGCGTCGGCCCCGACAGCGTGGCCAGGCCCGCGACCGTGCCCCAGATCCCCATCGCGGTGCCGCGTCGCGCCGCCGGGAAGACGGCGATGATGAGCGCCATGGTCTGCGGTACGAGCAGCGCGGCGCCCAGGCCCTGGACGGCGCGGGCCGCGATCAGCAGGCCGGCGGTCGGCGCGAGTCCGCAGGCGACGCTGGCGAGGGTGAAGACCACCAGGCCGGCGGCGAAGAGGTTGCGTGCGCCGAAGAGGTCTCCGAGACGGCCCGCGGTGATGGTGAGGACCGCCAGGACGAGGGCGTAACCGCTGACCACCCAGAGGGTCTGGTCGAGCGAGGCGCCCAGTCCTTCGATCATCTCCGGGATGGCGATGTTGACGATCGTCAGGTCGAGCAGGGTCATGAAGAACCCGAGCGAGAGCGTCACCAGGACCGCCCACGGGTTCGCGTGCCACCGCTGCATCGGATTCCGCATGAGTTCTGCCCACCCCTTCGCCAGGCCCCGGATGTGCCGGGGCCGTCTGAGAAGAAACATAACCCATCCAGTTTGATGTATCAAGCTTGATGCATCCATGGAGATGGAATATGGCCGGTGTGCGCAGCCGCTTGTCCGCCACGCGCTATGGCGCCACCGGGGCGGACGGAAGTTGTCCGCTACGCGCAATCGGGCGTCATCAAACGCCGTTCCCCCAGGGCAGGTTGGGAACCTAGCGTGATCGGTGCGGCGCCCGGTGCGCACGGGTGGCTCTTTCCGCGTCCGACATCCACGCCTGATCTCCAGGGGGAACCCATGTCCTCGATCGCCACCACTGCACGCGGTTCGACGCCGCTCGCCGTAGCACCGCGCCGACCCGGACTCATGCTGTTCATGGTCTGCATCGCGATTTTCATGCTGATGCTCGACGCGATGGTCGTCTCCGCCGCGCTCGCCGACATCCGCTCGGAGTTCGACGCGTCCATCGACGGCCTGCAGTGGATCGTCGACGCCTACTCGATCCCGCTGGCCGGCCTCATGCTGACCTTTGGTGCGCTCGGCGACCGGTTCGGGCGCAAGCAGTTGTTCGTGACCGGCATGATCGTGTTCACCGCCGCGTCGCTGGGGCTGACCCTTGCAGGCGGCATCGTGCAGCTCGACGTACTGCGTGTGGTGCAGGGGATCGGCGCCGCGATGCTGTTCGCCACCGCGCTGCCGCTGCTGGCGGTCGCGTTCCCCGAAGTGGGGGCGCGGGCGAAGGCGATCGGAGTCTACGGGGCGGTGATGGCGGGCGCGACGGTCCTCGGGCCGGTCATCGGAGGTGCGCTGGTCACCCAGTTCGGGTGGCGTTCGATCTTCACCGTCAATGTGCCGATCGGGATCGCCGTGACCGTACTGGCGGTACTGAAAATGCCCAGGACAGCCAGTACACCTAATCGCCGCGCCGACCTGCTCGGTTCGCTGCTGCTCACCGGGGGGCTCGTGGCCGGCGTGTTCGCCCTGACGCGGAGCAACGCGCTCGGCTGGGCGTCGGGGACGGTCCTCTCCCTGCTCATCACCGGCGTCGTCCTGGTGATCGCGTTCCTGGTCTGGCAGACGCGGGCCGAGCACCCGCTCCTCGACATTTCGATGGCGAAGAAGCCCGGGTTCACCGGCACCGCGGTCGTGTCGGTCGCGCACATGGCCACGCTGATGGCCGCCGCCACCTACCTGGCGCTCTTCCTGATGGGTGCGCTCGGCTGCACGCCGCTGGAGATGGGGCTGCGGCTGCTGCCGATCAGCCTCTGCGCGATGATCGCCGCGCCCGTGACCGCGATCGTCGCCAAGCGTGTGCCGATCGGGCTCGGTCTGACGGTCACCATGGCGATGGTGACCGCGGGCATGTACCTGCTGGGCAACTTCGGGTACGGCGACAGCTGGACGCACTTCCTGCCCGGAATGGTCGTCGGCGGGCTTGGCATCGGCGCGCTCACCACGCTCAACCAAGCCGCGTCGCTGACCTTCGCCTCGCAGGAGAACGCGGGCATGTCCACCGCCACGTTCGCCACGCTGCGGCAGGTGGGCATGGCCATGGGGATCGCCGGGCTCGGTGCGATCTTCAGCCATGTCGCCACGGACAAGGCGGAGTCCGGGCTCGCGGCGTTTCCCGGGACCGGCGCCGTGCCACAGGACCTCAAGCAGCAGTTCGTCGACCAGGTCGGGTCAGGGGCTGGACATCAGGTGGTCGACGCGGTGCCCGCTCAGCTGCACGACGCGGTGCCCGCGCTGACCCGCGTCGCCGAACACGCGTCGATCGACGCACTGAACGCCGTGGCGGACCTGGGCGCGGTCATCGGTGCGTTCGCTGTGGTCGTCGCGGGGGTCGCCTTCACGATCGACCGCCGCCGGCAGCGGGATCCGGCGCCCCTGACTGCGTGATCGTGGATGAGGCACCGCTTCCGCCGAAGTACGCGGCGGGAGTGGTGCCTATCTCGCGCCGGAACGCGGTGATGAAAGCGCTGGCTGTGCGGTAGCCGACCGCGCGGGCGACCCGGGAGATCGGCTGCCCCATGCCGAGCATCGGCAGCGACGCGTTCAGGCGTTCGTACGTCCTCCAGCTGGCGAAGCTCACCCCCGTCTCGGCGCGGAACCGGCGCGAGAGAGTACGCGGCGACGCCCCGACCTCCCGGCCCCAGTCCTCCAGGTCACGGGGATCGGCGGGGTCCTGCTTGATGGCGAGTGCCACCTGCAGGGCCAGCGGGCCGGTGGGGAGGATGGTCGGGATCGTGGCGACCGACAGGGGCCGCATCACGTCCCAGAGCACGGCCGTGACCCGGGCGCGGTGCTCCTCCGCGCCGGCGCCGAGGCCCACGAGGTGGGTCAGCAGGGGGCCGAACAGCCCGGTGGCGTCGACGACGGTCGGGACGTCCCAGCGCAGCGGACAGTCCTGCGGCTCGAAGAACAGCGAGATCATCATCACGGACGAGTTGGGGACGACCGCGTGATCCACGCCGCTGGGAATCCACAGCGCGCGCGAGCGCTGGACCACCCAGCGGAAGTTGCCGACTTCCATGGTGAGCAGACCGCTCGGAGCCCAAGTCAGCTGATGCTGCGGGTGGTTGTGGGTGGAGATGTCGGCCCCGGTCCTCAGTGGGAGGACCATGCTCGCGAGAGCCGGATTGCCGAGGGCGAAGTGCGGTTCGCTGATCACGGACTCCGACTCTACTGTCAACTCACGGCATTGCGCAGGGCCGCGATGTGGGCGGGCAGCGGGATGCCGGGCGGCAGGGCCGGGTCCGGCTGCGGGGTGCCGATGGTGGTGGCGTACGGGATGACGCCCGCCCAGAGGCCGAGTGCGCCGTCGGGGCCCTCCGCGTCCTCGGGCGGGCCCGACGCGGTCTTCACCGAGACCTCGTCCAGGGGCAGCGCGAGGAGTGAAGTGGCGCGCAGCTCCTTGGTGTTGGGGCTGCGGGCGTACTCCCACTGGCCGGGTGCGCAGTGTTCGGTCAGGGTGCGCAGGCCGGTCAGGAGCGCTTCGGGGTCGCTGGCGTGGGTGATCAGCCCGGGGGTGCCGTAGATCATCGCGCTGCGGTAGTTCACGCCGTGCTCGAAGACGGAGCGGGCCAGGACCAGGCCGTCGACGTGGGTGATCGTCACGCAGACCGTGGCGTCGGGGGAGTGCGCCAGGCTGCGGCTGGCCACGGAACCGTGGAGGTAGAGGGTGCGGGTCGCGAAGTCCACGCCGTACACCGTGGGGACGACCATCGGGGCGCCGTCGATCAGGACGCCCAGGTGGCAGACGAAGCCCGCGCGCAGGATCGCGTCCAGCTCCGCGCGGGAGGTGCTGCCCTGCTCGCGGAGGCGGCGATGGCGGGTGCGCTCCGTCACGGTCAGCTGCTGATTCGGTTCCTGGTCGCTCATGATCCTGCCGATTTCGTCGTCCTGCTCTGGCAGGGCGACTATTTCAGCAGTACGGCAGGCTGTACAGGGCGGCCGGACGGCAGGGGCCGGGGAGCGGGGGAGGGCCGGCCCCTGCCGTCCGAGTGTGGGTGTCAGCCCGTTGTCACCTGGAGTTCCTTGATGCCGTTCAGCCAGGCCGAGCGGAGGCGGCGCGGGTCGCCGGCCGGTTTCAGGTTCGGGAGTGCGTCGGCTATCGCGTTGAAGATCAGGTTGATCTCCAGGACCGCCAGGGACTTGCCCAGGCAGAAGTGCGGGCCTCCGCCGCCGAAGCCGAGGTGGGGGTTGGGGTCCCTGGTGATGTCGAACTGCTCGGGTGCGTCGAAGACTTCGGGGTCGTTGTTGGCGGAGGAGTAGAAGAGCCCGACGCGGTCGCCCGCCTTGATCTTCTGGCCGCCCAGCTCCAGGTCCTGGGTCGCCGTGCGCTGGAAGGAGACCACCGGGGTCGCCCAGCGGACGATCTCCTCGGCCGTGGTCTCGGGGCGGTCGCGCTTGTAGAGCTCCCACTGCTCGGGGTGGGTGAGGAAGGCGTGCATGCCGTGGCTGATCGCGTTGCGGGTCGTCTCGTTGCCGGCCACCGCGAGGAGGATCACGAAGAAGCCGAACTCGTCGGAGGAGAGGTTGCCTTCGCCCTCCGCCGCCACGAGCTGGGACACGATGTCCTTGGCCGGGCACTCCTTGCGGGCGGCCGCGATGCCCATGGAGTACGCGACGATCTCCGCCGCCGCCTCCATGCCGGCCTCGGCGGTGATCGCGTACTCGGGATCGTCGTACGCCGCCATCTTGTTGGACCAGTCGAAGATCTTCGCGCGGTCCTCCTGCGGTACGCCGATCAGCTCCGCGATCGCCTGCAGCGGCAGCTCCACGGCGATGTTGTTGACGAAGTCGAAGCCGCCCTCGGGGGAGGCGTTCTCCAGGGCCTTCGCGACGATGGAGTGCGCCCGGTTGCGCAGCGCCTCTTCCAGGGAGCGGATCGAGCGCGGCGTGAAGCCGCGCTGCACGATCTGGCGGACCCGGGTGTGCTCCGGCGGGTCCATGTTGAGCATGATCAGCCGCTGGGCGTCGATCGCCTCGCGCTTGATCGACTCGTTGAAGCGGATGACCGCGGTGTTCGTGTGCGAGGAGAAGAGCTCCGGGTGCGTCGAGACGTACTTGACGTCCGCATGGCGGGTCACCGCCCAGTAGCCCTCGTCGTCGAAGCCGGAGATGCCTCTCGGCTGGGCGCACCACCAGACCGGGGCGGTCTGCCGCATCTCGGCGAACTCCGGGTGGGGGACGCGGGACTGGAGCAGATCGGGGTCCGTGAAGTCGAATCCCTCGGGCAGATGGGGGCATTGCATGGGCATCCGTCAACTCCAGGTCGGGGTGAGGGCTGTCTGACGACCCATCAGAAGTTGACCGCAACGTAGTAACGAGTTCTACAAGGTGCAAGGGTTCCGGTCGGATCCGTTGCGCGCAAGAGGTGCGCGATGACCATGCAATGACTGTGCAAGACCCTTGCGTACCGGGGGTAGCAGTTAGCAGACTGCGGGGAGAACTAGAACGCGTATCAGTTCTGGCGGTGGGGGTGTCCTGCTGCGACTCGCGCCGGGAAGCGCGTCGTGGGCAGCGCAACCATCGATTGAGGAACCACAGAAGTGAGCGACCACCTCCGCGAGAGCGGCGGCGGTTTAGCCGCAAAGAGGGGACAGGTCATGGCCGCGGAGCCCGTCATCGTCGAAGCCGTACGCACGCCGATCGGCAAGCGGGGTGGGGCACTTGCCAATCTCCACCCGGCCTATCTGCTGGGAGAGACCTACCGGGAGCTGCTGGGGCGCACCGGGATCCACGCCGACTGCGTCGAGCAGATCGTCGGCGGCACCGTCACCCACGCCGGAGAGCAGTCCATGAACCCGGCGCGCAACGCCTGGCTCGCGATGGGGCTGCCGTACGAAACGGCCGCGACCACCGTGGACTGCCAGTGCGGATCCTCGCAGCAGGCCAGTCACATGGTCGCCAACATGATCTCCGGCGGCGTCGTGGACATCGGCATCAGCTGTGGTGTCGAAGCCATGTCGCGGGTGCCGCTGGGCAGCGGGTCCAAGCACGGCCCGGGCAAGCCCTTCCCCGACGAGTGGAACGTGGACCTGCCCAACCAGTTCGAGGCCGCCGAGCGCATCGCCCGCAACCGCGGCCTCACCCGGGAGAACGTCGACTCGCTGGGGCTCATCTCGCAGGAGCGGGCGGCCATCGCCTGGTCCGAGGAGCGCTTCAAACGCGAGACCTTCGCCGTACAGGTGCCCACCACCGAGGCCGAACAGGCCGCGGGCCAGGGCATGTGGCGGCTCGTCGACCGGGACGAGGGGCTGCGCGACACCACCATGGAGGGGCTCGGCGCGCTGAAGCCCGTCATGCCCACCGCCATCCACACCGCCGGGAACTCCTCGCAGATATCCGACGGCGCCTGCGCCATCATGTGGGCCTCCAAGCGCATGGCACGGGCGCTCAAGCTCAAGCCGCGGGCGCGGATCGTGGCCCAGGCGCTGGTGGGCTCCGACCCGCACTTCCACCTCGACGGGCCGATCGACGCGACGCGTGCCGTGCTCGGCAAGGCCGGGATGTCGCTGAAGGACATCGACATCGTCGAGATCAACGAGGCGTTCGCCTCGGTGGTGCTGAGCTGGGCGCAGGTCTTCGAGCAGGACCTGGAGAAGGTGAACGTGAACGGCGGGGCCATCGCCCTTGGGCACCCCGTGGGGGCCACGGGGGCGCGGCTGATCACCACTGCCCTGCATGAACTGGAGCGCCGGGACAAGGAGTTCGCGCTGATCACGATGTGCGCGGGCGGGGCGCTCGCGACGGGGACGATCATTCAGCGGCTCTGATCCGTCTGCGGGACGACCGGCGCCGCAAGGGGCGGCGCCGGCCGTCTGCGGGAGAGTGCTCAGTCGACCACGAACGCTCCCGGTACCTGCGCGCTGGTGGCGTCGCAGCTGACCGTCGTACCGAAGACGACCATCGTGAACGCCGTGCCGCCGAGGTACGAGTCCAGGCTGTCACCTGCGGTGAAAGCCGTCGGGCCGGTCAGCGGCCCGCTGTTGAAGGCGCCGCCCGCCGGGATCGCCGGGTTGCTGCTCCCGGTGAAGACGGCGGTGCCGCTGCTGTTCAGCGACATGGTGAGACTGCTGCTCACCTGGCCCGCGCCGATGGCGAGGGGCGAGGTGATGGCGGTCGTGAGGGTGAGGGTGACGTTGCCGCCCGACTGGTCGGCGTGGAGCGAGGCCTCGCCGCCGCCGAAGGCGCCGCAGTCGTAGACGGCGGTCGCGTCCGTGGGCGTCGTCGCCGACGCGGCGGGAGCGAGGGCCAGTCCGGCCATGGCCAGACCGCCTGCCGCGAGCGCCGCACTGATCCCGAGTCTGCTGCTTCTCATCGCATTCCCTTCCCGTGAACGGGGAGTTGATCGGATGCCGCAGTGGGAGCGCGCACATCATCGCGTCGGATGCACGTCTGCAACCGTGCGCGGTGGGAGAAATGTGCGCGGACCGTCCGAACAGCGGTGTGCGGCGCGCCGAGCGGAATGCGTGGTCGTGGAGCGGCGCGGGACTGCGGCTCTGCGTCCCCTGCCTGACCGCGCTGCGAATCTGACGGTCCGTCTGATAACGCTTTCCATTGATGCGCGGACGGGCAGGGATTGCAAGGGGAAGCCCCCTGATCCTTAAGGGGCTGGTGGGATTTCAGCCTCGCGTGGTCAGGCCAGGCCCGCCGCGATCGCCCGGCGCACCGCATCGGCCCGGTCCCGGATTCCCGCCTTGGCGAACAGGTTGTTGATGTGCGTCTTGACCGTCGCCTCGCTGATGAACAGCTTCTCGGCGATGCCCCGGTTGGGAAGGCCCTGCCCGATCAGCATGAACACTTCGCGCTCGCGCGGGGTGATGTCGGCGGGCAGCGGCTGCCCCGGCGCCGCGGGCTTGGTCCGTACGGTGGCGAGCAGCCGGTCCTGGACCTCGCGGTCGAGTACGGACTGGCCTGCGGCGGCGGCCCTGATCGCCCGGGTGATGTCCTGGCGTCCCGCGTTCTTCGTCAGATAGCCGCGGGCCCCGGCGCCCAGCGCGGCCAGGATCGACTCGTCGTCGGCGAACGTCGTCAGGACGACCACGGCCACCGACGGGTGTTCCTCGGTGAGCCGGCGGGTGGTCTCGATCCCGTCCATCACGGGCATCCTCAGATCCATCAGGACCACGTCCACCGGCTGGGCGGCGACGGCCGCCAGCACTTCCGTTCCGTCCGCGGCGGCCGCCACGACGTCGATGTCGTCCGCGAGGCCGAGCACCGCGGCGAGCGGCTCCCGTACGGCCGCTTGGTCGTCGGCGACGATCACCCTCAACGGGCGCTGCTTGTCCGTGGGTTCACTCATACCGGGATCACTGCCTCCACCTGCCAGTCGCCCGCGTCCGGTCCTTCGGAGACCGGACCCGCGGTGATGGTTCCGCCCAGCAGGGCGACGCGTTCGCGCATGCCGACCAGTCCCATCCCGCTGCCCGCACTCACGCTCACCGGACGGGTGGCGGGGCGGTTGCGGATCTTCAGTGTGATCGATGAGGCCGCGAACGTCAGCTCCACGCCGACTTCGCCGCCGGGAGCGTGTCGCGCCGCGTTGGTCAGGGACTCCTGGGCGATCCGCAGGAGATTCTGGATCACCCGGGTCGGTGCCTCGCGGACGGTCCCGGTGACCGTGAGGGCATCCGGGTGACCGGACGAATCGAGGATCGCCGCCAGGCTCTCCAGCAGGGGCAGGGCGTCCTCGCGCAGCGCGTGCACCGTCCACTGCGCCTGCTTCAGACTCTCCTTGACCAGGCCATGGGCCTTGTTGTTGGCTTCCCGCACCTTGTCCAGATCCCCGGTGTCGAGCAGGGCATCGGCCAGCTCCAGCTGCATGTTGATCCCGGCCAGTGAATGCGCCAGGACATCGTGCACGTCCCGCGCGATACGGCTGCGCTCGGTCAGGACGGCTGCCTTCGCCTCCGCGCGGGCAGCGCGCTCGGCGGACTCCGCGGCCGAGATCGCCGCCCGTACGGCCTGCTGCCGGCTGCGGTTGATGATCCCGACCAGCACCGGGGCGCCGGTAGCGAGTCCGAGGGTCCAGGGCAGCAGGTCGTGGCCCGGTCCGATACGGAAGTACAGGACGGCCCCGCAGAGCACACTGCAGAACGCCGCGAGAACGAGGGCGGGCCTGGGCCTGAGCCGGTATCCGACGTGACCGGCGAGGAAGAAGGCGAAGAGATAGCTCGTGCCGCTGCGGCTGACTCCGATCAGGGCGGCGGCCGCGATGATGCCGAGGGTCAGCCAGATGATCGCGGCCCGCTGCGAGACCTTCGACTCGGGCAGGTATCTGGCCAGCAGCGCCGCGGAGTTGATCACGAAGAGGACGGCGACGGCCAGTCCCCGGCCGCTGAGCCCCATGGGCCTGATGGTGAGCGCCCCGGCGACGACGACGGCGAGGCTCATCACCCACTGCACGAGCGGGTCCCGCCCCGGGAGCGGCCCCGCACCGGCGTTCCGGGGCGGGGCCGTCTCCGTCGGCGGGGCGGTCTGGTTCGCGGGCACGGGCTCAGGCACGGGCAGACGATAACTCACCGTCAGGACGTGTGGCTGAAGACGGACTTCGGGGCGGGCGCCGGAGTCCGTCCGGTACCGGCCACCATCCGGCTCCGGATGAAGATCGTGGCCAGCCGGGTGACGACCTCGGTGAGGGCCATCAGGACGAACGCCGCGACCCAGGCCTGATCGCCGGTGATGTGGTGGGTGATGCTGAAGCGGCCGACGCTGTCGGCGCCGCCGTGCTCCACCCACAGCTGGAATCCCATGCGGGCCCCCATGCCGAGCACCCACAGGGCTGCCGAGACCGCACCGGCCTTGATCAGGATGTGCTCGCCCGCCGTCCGTATCCGGGTGTAGATCCCGCCGGTGACGCCGAGCGCCGCGCCCACCGCCACCAGCGTCCCGATCAGGACCAGGTCGTTGCCCGCGGTGGGGATCGTGTCGAGGTACGAGTAGGCGACGAAGGAGACGATCCCCAGCGGGATCAGGAAGGACCTGAGGTCCAGACGGCCTTCCCGCAGCTGCCGGAAGACGACGAGGAGGAGCGCGATGTCGGTGATCCACTCGGTTGTTGTCATGCCTCAAGCTTGCTGTTCCGAGGCCTGCGGCACCTGGACCCATGGGTGGAAACGGGGGTGGAGATCGAGGGCAGACCCCCGGCCCGGGTGGTGCTACGTACACCCCCGGATCCGGGGGATCGTCGGATGGGGCGCGGGGACCGGGCGGACGAGGATTCCCTGCATGAAGAACACGACGCACACCACGAACTCCCCGGCAAACGCCCGCACTTCACGTGCACAGCGCGGAGCCATCGCTGCCTGTACCGCACTGGTGCTCGCCCTCGGAGGCGCAGCCCCCGCCCTCGCCCTCACCAGCTCCGACTCCGGTACGCACCACACCGTGCACGCCTCCCGCGGCACCCTCGTCTCCATCGTCCCCGTCGCCGACCACACCCGCGCCGAGGTCGCCGCCTTCGTGAAGGACGCGGGTGCCGATCCGGGCGCCGTACGGTACGGGGTCACCGCCTACCGCCTCACCTACCGGACGGTGACCGCCGAGGGCCGGCCCACCACCGCCACGGGTCTGCTGGTCCTGCCCAAGGGCGGCGCCCACCGGCTTCCCGTCGTCTCCGACACCCACGGCACCATGGTCGGCCGCGACGACGCTCCCTCCGTCGCCGAGGACATGGACCGCCTCTCCCCTTACGTGCAGGCGGCGGCAGGGCGGGCCGTCTCCGCGCCCGACTATCTGGGGCTCGGCAAGGGCCCCGGGCTTCACCCGTACATGGACACCCGTTCCGGCGTGAGCGCCACCCTCGACATGCTGCGGGCCTCACGCACCGCAGGCCACCAACTGGGCAGGCCCTTCACGGGAGATGTGTACGTCACCGGGTTCTCGCAGGGCGGGCAGCTCGCCATGGCCCTCGGGAAGGCGCTGACCGAAGGAGCCGACCGCAGCTTCCGGCTGAAGGCGGTCGCGCCGATCGCGGGACCGTACGACCTCGAAGGCGCCGAGCTCCCGGGGATGTTCAACGGCAGCATCAACAACACCAGCGCCGTCTTCTACATGTCCTACTTCCTCACGGCGCAGAACCGGCTCCACCCGCTCTTCAAGGACCCGGCCGAGGTCTTCCGGGCGCCGTACGACAAGGTCGTGACGGGCCTCTTCGACGGGCTGCACACCGACGTGCAGGTGGTGACCTCGCTGCCGCCGACGATCACGGAGCTCTTCACGGACGCGTACCTCAAGGAGCTCAAGCACCCCACCGGCGCGCTGCGGGACATGCTGCGCGCCAATGGCAAGGCATGCGACTGGAAGCCCGCCGTTCCCGTGCAGCTCTACAGCGCGGACGGCGACACCGACGTGCCGATCGCCAACGCCCGTTCCTGCGTAGCGCAGTTGGCGGCGCACGGGGTGAAGGTCCCGGTCGTGAACCAGGGGGCTGTCGACCACGGCGGTACGGCGATCGCGTCGGTCACCGGGATCGCCCGGTGGTTCGACCAGGTCGCGCAGCGGGGCTGAGACCCGGCTCAGTACCAGCCGTTGGCCTGCCAGAAGGACCAGGCGGCGCACGGGGAGCCGTAGGTGTCGTTCATGTAGTCCAGGCCCCACTGGATCTGGGTGGCCGGGTTGGTCTGCCAGTCGGATCCCGCCGAGGCCATCTTGCTGCCGGGCAGGGCCTGGACCAGGCCGTACGCGCCGGACGAGGCGTTGGAGGCGGTGACGTTCCAGCCGCTCTCGTGGGTGACGATGTTGTCGAAGCACTGGTACTGCGCATCGTCCGGGATCATCTGGTGCGCGATCGCCTTCGGGGTCTTCCCCGCAGTGCTGGTGCTGCTGCTCGCCGTGCTCGCCGCGGGCGCCGCGGTCTTCGCCGCGGCGGTCGCGGCAGAGGCCTGTGTGCTCGCCTGGGTGTCCAGGGCGTTCGCCGTCTTCGCCGGCATCACCCACGTGACCGTCGGCTGCGCCGCAGCGGAATCGGTCGCCTGCGCAGGTGTCGCCACCATCGTCATCCCCAGCACACCGAGCAGGACGGCGGCGCCCGCGGCACCGGTGCGGTGACGGAGGGAGGTACGGGTGGGCAGCGACATGCGGGACACAGAGAGACCTAACGCCGGGGACAGGAAGGCCGCTGGCGCGCCTCGACCGCTCGGTACAAAGACACGAGAGGGAGGGGGACGGCGCGCTGCGACGTCCTCCAGTGGAGCAGGGGCGCCGGAGCCCCGCAAAGGGCCCTCTTACTAGCGCGACTCGCACGCCGCCCCGAAATGCCCGGCACTCCACCGCAGGTCAGAGGCGTTCAGCGGCTACTAACCGGCCTCGTACAGGACCAAAGACCTGTGCGTCGGCTCACGTCCCCGCGGCGTCGAAAGTGACCTGGGTCTCGAAGGCCGCACGCCGCGTGGCCCGGCGCAGCGCTTTCAGAACCGGGCGGCCGAGCAGCAGGCACAGGGCGGCGGTGACGGCGGCGCGCATGAAGTCCCAGCCGAGCGAGGTCGCCACGTAATAGGCGAGGAAGCGCGGCAGATTCTCCGAGGCGGGTGCTCCCGCGACGTACGACAGCGCGGTCGACTGGCCGGTCACCACAGGCCAGCCCCAGAGGTTCATGACGAAGCCGTACGCGAATCCGGCGAGCGCCCCGTACACCGCGAGCAGCCACAGCTCGGCCCGGCCCGCAGCCCGCGGCAGCAGGCCCGCCCCCATCGTCACCCACCCCATGGTCAGCATCTGGAACGGCATCCACGGCCCGACCCCGCCCGTCAGCAGCGCCGAGGCGAACATCGTCAACGAGCCGAGCGTGAAGCCGAAGCCGGGGCCCAGCGCGCGTCCGGCGATGACCATCAGGAAGAACATCGGCTCGATGCCCGCCGTCCCCGCGCCCAGCGGCCGCAGCGCGGCACCCACCGCCGCCAGGACGCCGAGCATGGCGACGGCCTTCGGGCCCAGGCCCGTGTCGGCGAGGGTGGCCAGGACCACGGCCAGCATCAGCGGGAGCAGTAGCGCGAACAGCCAGGGGGCGTCCCCGCTGTGCGCGACGACGTCGGAGCCGGGGTCGGCGAACAGTGGCCAGAGGAAGGCCATCGCGCCGATCGCGGAGACCAGCAGGACCGCGCACAGGGAGCGGACGCCGAAGCGGATGGGGGCGACCGTGCTCATGCCGGACCTTCCAGCGTTGCCAGCGCATCCGCGACCTGCGGGACGGTCAGCCACTCCTGCGGCGCGAGGATCTTGGCGACCTGCGGTGCGAAGGCCGGTGAGGAGACGACCACCTCGGCGGTCGGGCCGTCCGCGACGACCTCTCCGTCCGCGAGGATCACGACGCGGTGCGCCAGTTCGGCGGCCAGCTCCACGTCATGGGTGGCCATGACGATGGCGTGGCCGTCGGCGGCGAGCGCGCGAAGGCGGGTCACCAGGCGGGACTTGGCCGCGTAGTCCAGACCGCGGGTCGGCTCGTCGAGGAGGAGCAGCGGAGGGCGGGCGCTCAGCACGACGGCGAGGGCGAGCGTGAGGCGCTGGCCCTCGGAGAGATCGCGCGGGTGGGTGTCGTCGGGGACGCCGGGGAGCAGCTCACCGACCAGGGCCCGGCAGGTGCCGTCCGGTGCCCCGGCGTCGTGGTCGGCGGCGGTGCACTCGGCGGCGACGGTATCGGCGTACAGCAGATCGCGCGGCTCCTGCGGTACGAGACCGACGCGGCGCACCATCTCGCGCGGCGGTGTGCGGTGCGGGGGGAGTCCGCCGACGCGGACGCTGCCGCTGGTGGGCTCGACGAGGCCGACCAGGGTGGAAAGGAGCGTGGATTTGCCCGCGCCGTTACGTCCCATGAGGGCGATGGTCTCGCCGGGCGACACGGTGAGGGTGACCTGGCGCAGGGCCTCCACGCGGTCGCGGCGTACGCCGAGGGCGGAGATCTCGGCTACGGAGGTGTCGGACTCTTCGATACGGGGCTGGGGGCGGCGGCGTCCGAACAGGCCCCGTTTGGCGGGCGGGGCGGGGGGTTCGGCCTGCGTCGCTGTTTCGGGGGCTCCGCCCCCGGACCCCCGCTCCTCCATCGCCGGAGGGGCTTGATGGTGGTGGAGGGCAGCCAGCCGGTCCCGCAGCGCCCCCGCGCCACGGCGTGCGTCCCGTACGGACAGCGGCAGCGGATCCCAGCCCGCCAGGCGGCCCAGCGCCACCACCGGTGGGTGCACCGGGGAGAGCGCCATGATGTCGGCCGGTGCGCCCATGAGCGGCGCCGCTCCGCGTTCCGCGAGGAGGATGACCCGGTCCGCGTACTGGACGACGCGCTCCAGGCGGTGCTCCGCCATCAGGACCGTCGTGCCGAGGTCGTGGACCAGGCGCTGGAGTACGGCGAGGACTTCCTCGGCCGCGCCCGGGTCGAGCGCCGACGTCGGTTCGTCCAGGACCAGGACGCGCGGGTGCGTGGTGAGAACCGAGCCGATCGCGACGCGCTGCTGCTGGCCCCCCGAGAGGGTGGCGATGGGGCGTTCGCGGAGGTCGGCCAGGCCCAGTAGGTCCAGGGTCTCCTCGACGCGGCGGCGCATCGTGTCCGGCGGCAGACCGAGCGACTCCATGCCGTACGCGAGCTCGTCCTCGACCGTGTCGGTGACGAAGTGGGAGAGCGGGTCCTGGCCCACCGTGCCGACCACGTCGGCGAGTTCGCGGGGCTTGTGGGTGCGGGTGTCGCGGCCCGCGACCGTCACCCGGCCGGTGAGCGTGCCGCCCGTGAAGTGCGGGACCAGGCCGCAGACCGCGTTCAGGAGTGTTGATTTACCGACACCGGAAGGGCCGACCAGGAGCGCCAACTCGCCCTCGGGAACGGTCAGTTCGACCCCGGCGAGTGCGGGGGTGTCCGCACCGTCGTAGGTGACCGATACGTTCTCGAAGCGGATCACTGTGCGGGCTCCTTCGGAGACAGGGTCGGCGCGGGTGCCACGAACGCCGGGAGCAGTCCCACCAGGATCGCCGCCGCGGGCCACAGCGGCAGTTCCGGCGCGGCGAGCGGCATCGTGGCGGGGTTCAGGGCGAGCGCCTCGGTCGACGAGAAGCGGATCATCAGCGCGGCGACCGCCATCCCCGAACCGGCCACCAGCCAGGAGCGCGGCCCCCAGTGGTCGGGCCGGTAGCGGGTGCGGACCGCGCGCCGCCCGCCGAGCCAGAGGCCGCCGAGCGCGAGGGCCACGCCGATCAGGAGGAGCGGCAGCCCGTACAGGCCTCCGGCCGCGGCCAGGAGTCCGTACGTACCCGCGCATACGCCGAGGAGCCCGGCGAGCGTGAGCGTGGAGGTCGTGCGGCGCACGGAGGCGGGCACGTCCGCCTGCCGCCCGTAACCGCGCGCGTCCATCGCGGCGGCCAGCGCCACCGACCGCTCCAGCGCGCCCTCCAGGACCGGCAGCCCCACCTGGAGCAGGGCCTTGACCCCCGTGTCGGGGCGTCCGCGCAGCCGCCGGGCGGCACGCAGCCGGCTCACATCGGCGACCAGATTCGGGGCGAACGTCATCGCGACGACGACCGCGACCCCCGCCTCGTACAGCGCCCCGGGCAGCGACTTGAGCAGCCGCGCCGGATTGGCGAGCGCGTTCGCGGCGCCCACGCAGATCAGCAGCGCGGCCAGCTTCATGGCCTGGTAGAGGGAGGTCAGCAGCCCCTCGGCGGTGACCTTCCCGCCCAGCTGGATGCCCTGGAACCAGTCGGGGAGCGGGACTTGGGGCAGCGTGAACAGGACGTGCGTACCCGGAATCGGCGACCCGAGCACGACGGTGAAGACGACCCGGATCCCCAGGACGAGCAGCGCCAGCTTGAGGAAGACGCTGTACGAGCGCGCCCACGGCGCATCCGTCCGGCGCGCCGCGACGACGTATCCGCTGACCGCGACGAGCAGGAGGAGCAGCAGCGGATTGGTCGTGCGCGATGCGGCGGTCGCCAGGCCCAGCGCCCACAGCCACCACGCCCCGGCGTGCAGGGCGTTGGAGCGGGTGGCCGCGGGGGCGCGCAGGGGCGTGGGCATCAGCGGCGACGGCGGCGCGCTTGCCAGATGCCGCCCGCGCCGATGACCAGTACGGCGGCGAGGCCGCCGATGAGACCGGCCGAGGGGCCGGAGCCGGAGTCGGCGTCGTCCGACTTCTCGGTGGCGGCGGGCGAGGAAGCGGAGCTCTTCTGCGGATCGGCCGCGACCTGCTCGGCGCAGCCCGCCTTCGGGTAGCCGCCGATCGCGCAGAGCAGCGCGTTGGAGTCGTAGCGAAGCGGCGGTGCGGCGGCCGCGAGCGCGTCCGCCGTGGTCGCGGCCTCGCCGACCTGCGCGCAGGCGGTACGGAGTGCGGGCGGCGTCTCGCCGCCGGGTGCGTCGGCGGCCGTACCGGAGTCGATGACCATCGCGACGCGCTTGGAACCGTCCTTGGCGGGGGTCTTGGCGCAGATCGCCGCGAAGTCGGCTGCCCCGCGCGGCTGGACGGCCTTGGCGGAGTCCACGCTGACCGCGAATCGGAAGCCCACGACGTCACCGTCGGAGGGATGCGCGGTGGACGGCCCCTGGGTGGCGTACGTCCAGGAGCTGCCGTCGCGGTCCCAGAAGGACCAGTAGCGGTAGCCGGCCGCCTGGGCGGACCCCGCGCCCAGCACCGTGAGAGCGGAGCCGAGCGCGAGGACGAGAGCGAGAAGTGCGGCGGGGCGGGTGCGCACGGGGATCAGCCCTGGTTCTTGCGGCCGCGCGCGCTCATCAGGAAGCCGATGCCGACACCGGCGACGAGGCCGATGCCGACGATCCACCAGACGCTGAAGCCGCCGGAGTCCTTGTCGTCCTTCTTCGACGCGGATGAGGTGTCGGCGGCGGTCTGCGGGGCCGGGCCTGTCGCGTTGAGCTGCTCGACGAGGTTGGCGCCGCCGAAGTCCTTCGGGTCGGTGCCGGTCGCGTGCGCCGCGAAGATCAGCTGCGCGTACGCCGCCGGGCTGCCCTTCGCCCAGGCGGCGGAGTTCTTCTCCAGCCAGGCCAGCGGAGCCTGGGCCTGCCCGGACAGGCCGTCGGCGGCGAGCGCGGTGACGGCGTCGGCGGTGTTGCCGTAGTCGGGCTTGTCCGTGGAGCCGGGCAGCGTGGACTTCAGGTAACCGGCCTTGCTGAGCTGGCCCGCGAGGTAGGCGGAGCCGTTGTGCGCGGCGCCCGCCGGGTCGGTGGCCTTCTCGCAGCCGGTGCCCTGGGGGTCCTTGTCGCCCTTGGAGGGGTTGAGCTGCTCGCCGAGGGAGCCGAGGACCGCGCCGGTGGTCGCCTTGGCGTTGGCGAACAGCTTCCCGGACTTGTCGGGCTGGTACGCGAAGGCTCCCGCGCCCGATGCGTCGTCGCAGGGAACGGAGAGGGAGAGGAGCACGCCCTGCGCCTTGTCGACGACGTCCCCCTTCTCGCCCGCGGCGGCGAGCGCGCCGACGACCACAGCCGTGGAGTTGGCGTCGCTGGGGCCGCCGGGGACGTACGACCAGCCGCCGTCCTTGCCGGCGACGGACTTCAGCCAGTCGGTGCTCTTCTTCACGGTGTCGTCGTGGCCGCCGAGCGCGACGAGGGCCTGGACGGCGGCGGAGGTGGCATTGGTGTCGAACATCGTCTTGGCGTCGCAGGCCTTGGACGCGTCGGCGCGGAAGGAGGCGAATCCGCCGTTGGCGCACTGCTGGGCGGTCAGCCAGTCGACGGCCTTGGCGGCGGGGGCGACCTTGACGGTGTCCTGGGCGAGGAGCGCGAGCGACTGGCGCCAGACGCCGTCGTAGGTCGGGTCGGTCTTCCCGTACAGACCGGAGGGGATCACCACCGAGGGCGAGGCGGAGGCGGACGGAGACGCGTCGTCGGCGAAGGCGGCCGGGGCTGCGGCCGTGCAGAGCACGGCGGTGGCGGCGGCGAGCGCTGCGGTGCTGCGGCGAACGGTCATGACGGGTGGGGCCTCTCCTGCGGGGAAGCCGGGGCATGGTCCCGCGGGGGCACCAGGGCTCCGGCTCCGCTTACCTCGACGGTGCCGGCCACCGGGGGTCCCGGCGACGCGAGCCGCTCACGGTCGCGTACAGGGCATTCCGACTTGCCACTGGTGCTCACGTGGCTTACGGCTGCGGGCCAGTGCCGGATTTGCACCGGCTTTCCCCTGTACGGGTGTGATGACGACGCGCTCACTCTACCGGCCCGTATTCCGGTCGGCGCCGTGGCCCGGCCCCCGCGAACCCCCGGACAAGGACCCCGGTCGGTTTGCCCCGTGGTCCTTGTCCGGGTCCTGGCATGTGCCCGGTCAGCCCGAGGAGGGGACCGTGTCCTCGAAGTGCGTGCCCGCCGCGCGGTAGGCGGCGACCTTCGCGTTGACCTGGGCCGGGGTCAGGACCTGGTCCTTCACGTGGAGGACGTAGTCGACCTTCTGGTCGTACGCGCGCGGGGTCGTCGACGCCTGGCCGCCGAAGTCGATGAGCCACTGGTTGAAGTTGATCGACATGGGGGCCTCGGGGAGGTACTGGGCGTCGTGCACCCCGAACTGAGCGCCGTCGATGTAGTACGTGATGTTCGCGTTGTCGATGGTCACGACCAGGTCGTGCCAGCCCGCGTACGACTGACGGGATTCCGTGTGCTGGTTGACCGCCTGCCAGGGGTCGGGGTTGTACGTCTCCCACGACGTCGTATAGAGGATGTTGGACGGCTCGCCCCAGCCGCCGTTGGGCAGGTACTCGAAGTCGTACTCCGCGTAGTCGTCGGCCATCGGCGCCTTGAGCTGGTTGATCGTGAAGAAGGTCTGGACGAGGTGGTCGCCGTCGGGGCCCGTCGACTTGGGGGCGTCGGCGAATTTGACGCGGGCCGCGTACGTGCCGTTCTTGAACTTCAGTGCCTTGGTGAGGACTTCGGTCTGCTTCGTCGACTCGCCGGTGCCCGCCGTGGACGTTTCCAGGTTCATCACGGAGTTGCCGCTCTCCGTGCCGAAGGTGACGTTCTGCGGGGCCCAGGTCGCTCCGGAGACACCGGGGCCGCCGGAGTTCGAGCGGACGCTCCAGCCGTGGGAGTCGATCGACGGATCGCTGTAGGAGGAGTAGTTGAAGTCGTCGAAGAGGGCGCTGCCGCCGCCGGGGGGTGTGGTCGGCGGGTCGGTGGGCGGGGTCGTCGGGTCCCCGCCGTTGCCCTCGGGGGCCGTGCCCCACACCGTGGTGCCGCCCACGGTGGCCGTCACCTTCGACCAGTCGCCGTACGCGGTCTGGGAGGCGCTGAAGGAGTAGTCGTCGCTCTGGTTGAGCGAGGCCCAGTTGGAGCGGTAGAAGCGCAGCTGCATGTCACCGGTGTCGGCGCCCGGGGCGAGGGAGCCCGCGCCCGCGGTGAACCCGATCTCCAGATAGCGGTCGGCGGTGGCCGTGGGGTGGGCGAGCGTGCCGAAGGTGCCGGTGATGTTGGCGCAGCCCTTGACCGCCCAGGAACAGGCGTAGGTGTACGAGGCCCCGGCGTCGGCCTTGAAGTAGTAGCGGAACTTGACCTGGCTCAGGGCCACGCTCTGGCTGCCCGGGTTGACCACCTTGAACCAGGGCTCGGCCTGGTCCGAACCGGTGGAGCTCTGCCGGTACTGGACCTTCACGGGCGGGGTGGCCGCGCTGGCGGGGAGCGCCGTGAGCGCGGCGCCGCACAGGCCGGTCACGGCGGCCACGCTGATCGCCGTACGCATCAAGGGACTTGAGAACCGGGACGCGGAGCGAGGTCTGTTCATCATCTGCCGGGATTCCTCTCCAGTGGGGGTGGTGCGGGAGGGAGTGCGGGGGATGGGGCAGGGCCGACTGCACCTGACCAATGGGCAAGTGGACAGCTGACCAGTTGACGCTGGCAAGAAGGTGGCATAGACCACTTGGGTCGTCAAGTGTGCTGGAAAACATGGTAGTTGGGGTGTGGGGCGCTAGGATGACGTCCCACGCACATGACCAGTGGTAATGGAGGAAATGGCATGGACAGCGGTTCCTCGGGCGCCGTGCTCAAGCGCGAACGGGTCCGCGAGCACCTGCTCGGGCTGATCGAGAACTGCCGTCCCGGCGATGCCATCCCCTCGGAGCGCACGCTCTGCGCGGCCCTCGGTGTCTCCCGGCCCACGCTGCGCGCCGCCGTCGACGAGCTGGTGGCGACAGGGCAGTTGGTCCGCCAGCACGGTCGCGGCATGTTCGTCGCGCCCGCGAAGATCACCCAGGAACTGGTCCAGGACGACGCCGCGTTCGCCGTCCCCCTGGCGGGCGGCAACTGGTCGAGCAAGCTCCTGGAGCACTCCACGGTCCAGGCGGGCGCGCGGATCGGCCGCAAGCTCCGTATGTCGCCGGCCGACGAGCTGGTCTACATCGCACGCCAGCGTCTGGTCGACGGAGCGCCGATGGCCATCGAGCACCTGCACATCCCGGCGCGTCTGGTGCCCGGGCTGACCGCCCAGGAGCTGGAGGCCGGTGATCTCTACGTCCATCTGCGCGAGCAGCACGGGGTGTTCGTCCACGAGGCGGTCCAGTCGATCGAGCCGACCGTGGTCAACGAGGCGGAGGCCGCCGTACTGGAAGTGCCGGTGCTGTCACCGGCGCTGCTGATCGAGCGGCTGACGACGGACCGCTCCGGACAGCCGGTCGAGTACGTGCACTCGGTCTACCGAGGCGACCGCTATCGCATCGTCTCGCGCCTGGCCCTGGGCACGTCACCCGCACAAGCGGCCCCGCACAGCGGCCACCACCCCGGAATCCCCCCGGGCGACTTCGCACACGGCGACATCATCACGTCGTCGACCACTGGCGATGTGCAGGGTCCTGGCTGAGCGCTCAGAGCCGCAACCCGGCTGCCAGAAAGCCGAGTTGGGTGTCGTACAGGGCGGCGAGGTCCTCCTTGCCGTCCCCCTCGACCCAGTGCCGTATGACCGCCGAGGAGACCGCGATGATCGCCGCGGCCGCGCAGCGGATCTCCAGGTCGGATTCCGGGCGGCCGGTGCGGTCGGCGATCATCGCGGCCACCTCTGCCTCGCTGCGGACCAGCTCGTCCATCGAACGGGCCCTGATCGCCGGGTCGTTGTAGGTCAGGCGGGTGCGGATGATGAGTTCCTCGCGGTCGTGCTGGAGGAGTTCGCCCACCGAGTCGGTCATGGCCTGGCGGATCGACTCGACCACCGGCTCGTCGGCGGGGCGGGCGCGCAGGGCCTCCGCCATCGCCGGGTTGTAGTCGTCGTCCAGGACGACGTCTTCCTTGGTGGGGAAGTAGCGGAAGAACGTACTGGGGGAGACCTCGGCCGCATCCGCGATCTGGTCCACGGTGGTGGCCTCGTACCCCTGTTCCGAGAAGAGGCGGAAGGCTTCCCTGCGGATGGTCCGCAGGGTCTTCAGCTTCTTGCGCTCGCGCAGGGTGAGGGGCGCGACCGGGGGCACGGTCGGGGATGCGGCCGGGGTCTCCTTGGGGGTCATGACAGTGATTCTGCGGGTACGGCGGTCGTTGTGGCCACCGGCACCGGTGCAGGCTGCGGTGCTGTGCGGCCCGGCAGGTAGCGAGCCGCAAGCAGCGCGGCCAGTACGGAGATCGCGCCGCAGGCCAGCATCACCAGGTTCATGCCGTGCGTGAACGCCTGGTGGGCGGAGGCCAGCAGATCCGGGTCGTGGAGCTGCGCTGCCACCGCATCGGCCGCCGATACGGAGTCGCGGGCGGCGCCCGCCGTGTCCGAGGGGACATCGGGGGAGAGGGTGAGTCGGGCCAGGTAGCCCGCGCTGAGCAGCGACCCGAGGCCCGCGACGCCCAGGACCCCGCCGACCTGCTGGACCGTTTCCAGCAAGCTGGTGCCCTGGCCCGCGGTGTCGGACGGGAGCGAGGACATCGCCAGGCTGGTGGCCGGGACGACCGCCGTACCGAAGCCGAGTCCGGTGAGGGTCAGCCAGATCGCGGTGAACGTATAGCCGTCGGCGGCGTCCGTCATCGCGCCCATCACCGCGCCGGCGGCGAGCAGCAGCAGACCGGCCGGGATCACCTTGCGGGCGCCGAGCCTGGGGACCAGGGCTTCGCTGAGCGTCGCGGCGGCCATCAGGCCCCCGATCAGCGGGAGTACGCGCAGACCCGTGCCGAGGGCGTCGTTGCCCAGGACGGCCTCCAGGTACTGCGGGACGACGAAGAGGATGCCCATCACCGCGAAGTTGACGAAGACCGCGATGAGCGTGCCCCAGAGGAAGTTGCGGTTGCGCAGGAGGGTCAGGTCGACCAGCGGGTGGGAGGTCCTGAGCTGGCGGCGTACGAAGAGGGCGATGAGGGCGAGCCCGGCGGCCAGGGTGACCAGGACCTGGGGGCTCGTCCAGCCTTCGGTGGGGATGAGGATCGTCCCGTAGACGAGGGCGGTGATGCCCAGCGCGCTGAGCGCGGTGCCGAGCGTGTCGAACGGGGCCTTTGCGGTGGCCTGTTGAGCGCGGGTCCGGTCGCTCGGGAGCAGCCAGATCGCGGCGGCCAGGGCGAGGGCGACCACGGGGACGTTGAAGAGGAAGACCGAGCCCCACCAGAAGTGGTTGAGGAGCCAGCCGCCGACGACCGGGCCGATCGGCATCCCGAGGGCGGTGGCCGCGGTCCATACGGCGACTGCCTTGGGGAGTTCGGACTTGGCGAAGACGCGCGGCAGGATCGCCATCGACAGCGGCATGATCATCGCGGCGCCGAGGCCGAGGACGGCGCGGACCGTGATGACCGCGGCGGGCGAGCCCACCATGGCGCCGGCGAGTGAGGCGAGGCCGAAGAGAGTGATGCCGCCGAGGAGCAGGCGCTTGTGTCCGTAGCGGTCGCCGAGCAGGCCGACCGGGAGCATCGCCACCGAGAGGGCGAGCAGATAGCCGCCGCCGATCCACTGCAACTGCGCGCTGTCGGCGCCGAGTTCGGTGGAGAGCGTCGGTAAGGCGACGTTGATGATCGTGCCGTCGAGTCCGACGATCAGCACGCTCAGGGTGAGCGCGGCGAGCGCCAGCCAGCGGCGGGGGGAGTGGGCGAGTGCGGGGAGTGCGGGAGCTGTCATCACTGCCTCCGGTGGAGTCGGATCGAAGTAGTAGTGACAGTAACTCGCAAAAAGAAGTCCACTGTCAAGTGGTGGTCGACTCTCATGTCGTCATGAAAGGGTGGGCACCATGGGCGAGTTGGTGGAACGCGTGGACGAAGAGGACCGGGTGATCGGCGTCGTCGAGCGAGGTGAAGCCATCCGCCGCCGCTGGCTGCACCGCGTCGCGACGACCGTGTGCCGCGACCCGCAGGGCCGGGTGCTCGTCCACCGGCGGCCCGACGCGGACTCCCGGTTCCCGGGGCTGTACGACGTGATGTGCGGCGGCGCCGTGGAGGTGGGGGAGTCCTACGAGCGCGCGGCCGAGCGCGAGTTGGCCGAGGAGCTGGGGGTGCGGGCGACGGTGCGACCCGTGGTGCGCTTCCTGGTCCGCGGCGCGATCAGCCCGTACTGGCTGGCGCTCCATGAGGCCGTCATCGGCGGCGCGATCAGCGCCGACCCGCGCGAGATCGCCTGGCACGGGTGGTTCACGGAGGCAGAACTGGCGGAGGCGGTAAAGGAGTTGTCGTTCGTGCCGGACGGGCAGGAGGCGTTCCGGCGGTACGCCGAAGGCCCCGCGCCGTGGTGAACGGAGCGGGGCCTTCGGGGATGCGTGAGCCAGTCGGCTACTGCACGTCGATCGGGCCGTTGTCGCCGCCCGACTGCTTGCGCGGGCCGCCCAGGTAGCGCTGGACCTCGGCGCCGGAGCCGCCGCCGTTGCCGTCACCGTTCGGGGTGCCGAGGTTCTTGCGTACGGAATCCAGGATCGTCAGCCCCTGCCCGACCAGACCCGCCGCGATCTCGCCCAGGCCGTCCGCGCCGTTGAGGACGTTGACGTTGGCGCCCTGGAGGCCCGCCGAGGCCTCCTTGACGATCTGCGGGAGCTGGTCGATCAGCATCCGGTCCAGGGCCACGCGGTCGTACGAAGCCGCCGCTTCGGCCTGGATCTTCATCCGCTCGGCCTCGGCCACCGCCAGCACCCGGATCCGCTCGGCCTCCGCCTCGGCCGGCTTCACGATCTCCGCGACCAGCTGCTGCTGCCGCAACTCGGCCGCGCGCTCGGCCAGTTCGGTCTGCGCGGCGAGCACCTCCCGCTGGGCGTGCGCCTGCGCGAGGGGGCCCGCCTGGGAGGCCTCGGCCTGGGCGCGGTCCACCTCGGCGCTGTACTGCGCCTGCACGATCGACGTCTGCCGGGCGTACTCCGCCTGGTTGCGCGCCGCGACCTGCTGCGCCTCCGCCGAGGCCTGCGTGGCCTGCGCCTGGGCGATCTGCGCCTGGCGCTGGATGGCCGCCTTGTGCGGGGCCGACATCGCGTCGATATAGCCCGTGTCGCCGTCGTCGATCGACTGGATCTGCAGCGAGTCGACCGTCAGGCCGATCTTCCCCATCTCCGTCTTCGACGTGTCCAGCACCTCGACGGCGAGCTTCTGGCGTTCGGTGACGATCTCCTCGACCGTCATCGAGCCGATGATCGAGCGCAGGTGACCGGAGAAGATCCGCCCGGTCAGGATCGACATCTGGTCCTGGTCGGAGAGGAAACGCTGGCCGGCATTGACGATCGACTCCTGGTCGTTGCCGACCTTGAACGCGATCACGGCGCGCACCGTGAGAGCGATCCCCTGCTTGGTCACACAGGTCTCGGAGACCTCCGACTCGCACATCGACAGGGTGAGGAAACGGACCTTGCGGAAGACGGGAAGCACGAACTTGCCATGCCCCGTCACCACCCGGAACGGCGCACCCCCAAGTCCCCGCTTGCCGCCCGAGATCAGCATCGCCTCGTCGGGCGCGGGAACGCGATAACCGAACATCCTTGATCTCCTTAGCTGGCGTCGCCGGCGGGGTCGGTCAACGCGTCCAACTCGTCGAGTGGATTGGTCCACGGGACGACATCGACCTGGCGCGTCCCGTGGGACTCCACCACGAGGACGTCCGACCCGGTCGGCAGCGGCTCCTCGGACCAGGCGAGAAAGGCCTCGGTGCCGCCTCTGACGCACACCACGACCTCACCTGGACCGGCAGGTCCCCGAGTGGCGACGACCAGCTTCCCCGTACAGCCGATCACAGCCTCGTCCGGCCACATATGGGGCCGCCCCCTCGTCGTCCTGGTCTTGAGAATGCAGACCATACGCCTCCCGTGACCTGCGGCCCATCCATGGGCGCGAAGCCTGAGGAGAACTTGAGGGACGCGGCGCGGGGTACCCGGAACGAGCCCCGGCTACACCGCGATGTAGGTGACCGGATCGCTGCCCGCGACAGCCTCCGCATGCCCCAGCTTCACCAGCCTGCGCAGGTGCGCCTCGGCTTCGGAGACGGCGATGTTGCGCGATCCGTACGGGATGTCCGCCCAGGGCCTGTTCCACTCCATCTGCACCGCCAGCTGCCAGGGCGTGAGCGGTTCGGCGAGCAGCGAGCGCAGGTCGGTGAGGCGGTCCTCGTGGTGGTCGAGGAGTTCGCGTACGCGGGCCGGGGCGTCGGTGAAGGCGTGCTGGTGGGCGGGGAGCACCTCGGCGGGGCCGAGGCGCCCGATGCGCTCCAGGGAGTCGAGGTAGTCGCCCAGGGGGTCGGTGACGGTGGCGTCGTCGGGGTCCTCGTACAGGCCGATGTGCGGGGTGATCCCGGGGAGGAGGTGATCGCCGGAGAACAGGCGCCCGTTGCCGGGCTTGTGGGCGGGGTGCTCCTCTTCGAGGTGCAGGCATACGTGGCCGGGCGTATGCCCCGGCGTCCAGATCGCGCGCAGCCTGCGCCCGGCGAGGGGGAGGAGGTCGCCGGGGACGATCTCACGGTCGGGGACGGCGGCGCGCAGCCCCGGGAGGGTCCGCAGCCGGCCACCGGAGCGGGCCTGGCGCAGGGGCCCGAGATGGTCCTCGGGGGCGCCTGCGGCGGTGAGCTTGGCGGTCAAGTAGTCCAGCCAGACGCCCGGTTCGGCACTACGGGTGCGCTTGACGACCTCGGTGTCGGCGGCGTGCATCGCCAGCCAGGCACCGGAGGCGTCGCGGACCTGTCCGGAGAGGCCGTGGTGGTCGGGGTGGTGGTGGGTGATGACGACGCCGTGGATGTCCGTGATGGACACGGCGAGCGCGGCGAGCCCGTCGGTGAGCGCGTCCCAGGAGGCGGGGTCGTCCCACCCGGTGTCGATGAGGACAGGACCGCTGTCGGTGTCGATGAGGTGGACGAGGGTGTGCCCGAGCGGATTGTCGGGGATCGGCACCTTCAGGGACCAGACGCCCCCGCCGTGGTCGGTCACCTGTGTCATGAGGTCCTCGGCTTTCGTCGGGCTCGGGGCGCCGGGCGGCTGGGCGCGCGGCGCCACTATATCTAGAACGCGTTCCAATAGTCGCCCAAGTCGACTGATGTGCGGGGTGGTTGTCCAGGTGGGTCGCCCAGGGCGGCCCCGACCTGTGGACTCCTGGAACTAGAACTGGTATCAGTTCTGAAACAGCGTCAGGAACTATCCGGCAGTGTCAGTCAGCGCCGCGCGGGAGGCATTCACCCATGACCGAGCTTGTGGAACACGGACAGCTGTTCATCGGCGGGGAGTTGACGGACCCCCTCGGCAAGGACGTCATCGAAGTCGTCTCCCCGCACACGGGAGAGGTCTTCGCCACCGTCCCGCACGCCGCGCCCGCCGACGTCGACCGGGCTGTCGCCGTGGCCCGCAAGGCATTTGACGAGGGCCCCTGGCCCCGGATGTCCCTCGACGAGCGCATCGAGGTGATCACCAGGATCAAGGACGCCTTCGCGGTGCGCTACGAGGAGGTGGCCCGCTGCATCAGCACCGAGAACGGGACGCCGTACACCTCAAGCGTGATGGTGCAGGCCCTCTCCGCGATGATGGTCTGGGATGCGGCGATCACCACCGCGCGCAATTTCACGTACGAGGAGAAGCGCGACGGCGTCCTCGGCAAGCTCCTGGTGCGGCGTGAGCCGGTCGGGGTCGTGGCGGCCGTGGTGCCGTGGAACGTCCCGCAGTTCACGGCGGCGGCCAAGCTCGCGCCCGCGCTGCTGGCCGGCTGCCCGGCGATCCTGAAGGTCTCGCCCGAGGCGCCCCTGGACGCGTACATCCTCGCGGACATCGTGAAGGAGGCGGGGCTCCCGGCAGGGGTCCTGTCGATCATCGCGGCGGACCGCGAGGTGAGCGAGTACCTGGTCTCGCACCCGGGCGTCGACAAGGTCTCCTTTACGGGTTCGGTTGCGGCAGGCAAGCGCGTGATGGAGGTCTGCGCGCGCAACCTCACGCGCGTCACCCTGGAGTTGGGCGGAAAGTCGGCGGCGATCATCGCGCCCGACGCGGACCTGGCTGCCGCAGTGGCGGGCATCGTCCCCTTCGCCTGGATGATCAACGGCCAGGCCTGCGTGGCCCAGACCCGCATCCTCGCCCCGCGCAGCCGCTACGACGAGATAGCCGAGGCCTTCGCGTCGGCGGCAGGCGCGCTGAAGGTCGGCGACCCGCTGGACCCGGCCACGGAGCTCGGCCCGCTGGTCGCCAAGCGCCAGCAGCAGAGGTCCCTGGACTACATCCGGATCGGCCAGGAGGAAGGCGCCAAGATCCTGACGGGGGGCGGGCGTCCGGCAGGACTGGACCAGGGCTGGTACGTGGAGCCGACCTTGTTCGGCGACGTCGACAACTCCATGCGGATCGCGAGGGAGGAGATCTTCGGCCCGGTGATCTGCCTGCTGCCGTACGACGACGAGGACGACGCGGTGAAGATCGCGAACGACTCCGACTACGGCCTGAGCGGCAGCGTCTGGACCGCCGACGTCGAGCGGGGCATCGACATCGCGCGGCGTGTGCGGACGGGCACGTACAGCGTGAACACCTTCAGCCTCGACATGCTCGGCCCCTTCGGCGGCTACAAGAACTCGGGCCTGGGCCGGGAGTTCGGCCCTGAGGGCTACGGCGAGTACTTCGAGCACAAGATGATCCACCTCCCGGCCGGCTACGAAGGCGGAGGGTCTGCCTGATGGGAGACCGCTGGCAGGTGGAGGTCGACCGCGCGGTGTGCATCGGCTCGGGCATGTGCGTGAGCCACGCGCCGGAGGGCTTCAAGCTGGACTCGGCGCGCCAGTCCCACCCGGTCCACCCGGAGACGGACGCGAACGAGAAGGTCCTCGCGGCGGCGGAGGGCTGCCCGGTGGAGGCGATCGCGATCGCGCTGCTGGGGACGGGGGAGCCGGTGTTCCCGCCGGAGGAGTAGCGGAGTAGAGGGGCAGAGGGCTCTCCCCGAGGGTGCCTCAGCGACGACCGGCCGGGGGATATCCCCCGGCCGGATACGGCGAGGAGCCCCATCGCAGCGGTGCGCCCGGTAGATCAGGATCAGTTCAGAAGGAACGGCCCAACTCGCGCTATTGCGAGGGCCGTTCACGGCTGACTGATCACATCGAGGCTGAGATGAAGCACACGCATCGGGCACTGGTGACTGCGACGACAGTGCTGGCGGTGTTGGCGCTGCCGGCCACCGTCTCTGCAGCGCCCCGCCACCACACGGACCGCAGCGGGCTGCAGGCGCAGCTGGGCAGAGTCGTGGACGCGGGCGCGGTGGGCGCGCTGGCGGAGGTACGCGACGAGCACGGCGTGTGGCGGGGTGTCGGCGGGACGGCCGAGACGGACAGTATGCGTCCGGTCCCGACAGCCGGGAAGTTCCGGGCGGGCAGCATCACGAAGACGTTCGTGGCGACGGTCGCTCTGCAACTCGTGGACGAAGGCCAGCTGCGCCTGGACGACACGGTGGAGCACTGGCTGCCGGGAGTCGTCCCGAACGGTGAGCACATCACCGTGAAGCAGCTCCTGAACCACACCAGCGGGCTGTACGACTACGCGCGCACCCTGCAGATGCCGCCGTCGCCGAAGTTCCTCGAAGGCCGGTTGCGCACCTGGACCGCTGCCGAGCTGGTGCAGCGCGCGGTGGCCGAGCCACCGACGTCCGAGGTGCCGGGCACGGCTTATAAGTACTCGAACACCAACTACATCCTGATCGGCCAGATCATCGAGAAGGCGACCGGCCAGTCGTACGCCGATGAGATCAAACGCCGGGTGATCCGGCCGCTGCACCTGCACGAGACCTCGCTGCCGGGAACGTCCCCGCGCATCGCCGGCCCGCACCCGCACGGGTACGTGCCGATCCTGCAGGACGGTGCGCTGCACCTCGTCGACTACACGGAGATGAACCCGTCGATGTTCGGCGCGAGCGGCGAGATCATTTCCACGACGAGGGACCTCAACCGGTTCTTCGACGGGTTGCTCGGCGGGCGGCTCCTGCCTGACCACCTCCTCGACGAAATGAAGACGCCGGGCGTCGACAAGGGCAGGTACGGGCTGGGGCTGGCCTGGCACGACACCAAGTGCGGGGTACCTGTGTACGGCAACGACGGCGACGCCGTGGCGTACCAGTCCTGGTCGTTCTCCACGGAGGACGGCCGCCGCCAGGCCACGATCGCGCTCACCCCCGACTTCACCGGGGACCTCGACGACGCCGTCGACGCGTTCTTGGACGAGGCGTTCTGCGGGCGGTGACTTGGTGGTGGGGGTGGGGGGTGGGCTTCGGGTGGGTGGGGCGGTGGCGGGAGCGTTTCGCGCCCTCCGGGCACACTGAAGCAGCTACGACGAACAGGTGGGGGGCGCGGACCGGTGGGTGCGCTGCGCGCGGTGGCGGGTTTCGCGGTTGTTGGTGTGAGTGATGTACGACGCTGCGCGTCGTAGGCCGAGCCCTTGGGGGCTCGTCCGGCTGGCTGCTGCCGCGTTGGGGCTGGGGTTTCGTGGTGACCGCGCTGCTCGTGCGGACCGGATGAGCTGAAGGGTTCGTCTGCGGGGCACTTCGGCGGGGCGGTGACGGGTCACAGCGTCCGGGGTGGAGCTCCGCTCCCTGCGCCGGTGGTGGAGGTCGCACGACTTGCGTGGGGCTGCGGGCCTCGGTTCGGCGTCAAGAGGCCGTCGTTGGGTGGGTGTTCATGCCCCGCTGGTCGCTGTTTCGGGTGGGCAGGAGCGGTGGGGGTGCCCCTTAGGTGACCCACTTGAGCGTTCAACCATCCCGTTCCCGGGGTGCAGGGCTGTGACCTGCGACGATGCCGGTGTGTCGTGTGCTCGTCGGGCGTGGGGGTGGGTGTGTGTTCAGTTAGGGGCACGAATCGCACGCTGCGAGGTTCGGTTCGCCGTCCCGCGCTCGCCGAGCAGGCCCGCGCTACGTGCTCAGCGGGTGCGGTGGTTCGTCCGCGCCCGGTGCGGGTGGCGGACCGGGTCACCGGCCCGGCCCCCGGCGGGTGTGGTTCGGCCACGGGCTGACCGCACCCCAGGCCTGCCCTCCCCCTATGCGGCCAGGACCCTCTGCCGACCGATAACCCGCCAAGTTTTTGCGGTGGAGGGGTGGTGTCAAGGGTGGAGCGCAGCGGAATCGGCGTAGCCGACGCGACGCAGTCGCGCCCTTTACTCCGCGCCGGAAACGCCACACTCCAGGTATCGGTCGGCAGGGGGGCCCACCCACCCGACCCCGACAAGAAGCACCGGGTCCAGGAGCGGGCTTCAGCTCGTGGGGTGAGTGTCCGGGTCCGTCAGGTCGATCAGGCGGCAGACCATCTCGATGTCGATCTTGACCTGGGCGATCGAGGCGCGGCCCGAGAGCCAGGTGATCAGGGCCGAGTGCCAGGTGTGCTCGATGACCCGGACCGCCGAGAGCTGTTCGGGGGTCGGGTTCTCCAGGCCCATCGCGTCCAGGATGATCACCGTCGTCTGGCGCGAGACGGTGTCCACCTCGGGGCTCACGCTGCGGTCCGCGAAGGTCAGGGCCCTGACCATCGCGTCCGCCAGGTGCGGCTCGCGCTGGAGGGCGCGGAACGCTCCCATCAGCGTCGATGCGACCCGCTCTGCCGGTGTGTCACCGGCCGGCGGGCGCTTCTTGAGCGTCGTGTGCATGTGCTGGAGCTGGTCCTGCATCGTGGCGACGAGCAGATGGACCTTGGACGGGAAGTAGCGGTACAGCGTGCCGAGCGCGACCGACGAGGACTCCGCGACCTCGCGCATCTGCACCGCCTCGAAGCCGCCCCGGCTGGCGAGCTGCGCGCTCGCGTGCAGAATGCGACGGCGGCGCGCTTCCTGACGTTCCGTCAGAGCCGGCGATTGCGGCTTCGCTTCCGCTGTCATGTGTCCCCATCCGTGACATACATCTGAGCTGATGCCGTTTCGCGAGGCGACAGCATGCCAGGAGTCGCCCAGGTGGCGCGAATCACCTGATCCGGCGGGTGCTGCGGGGCTACCAGCCGGTAGATTCGATGCGCATTGAACGATCGGCCCAGTGTACGAGAACTTGTTCTAGATTGGCACGAGCGGTTACGCTCCGGCGAAAAGCTTGCAGTGAAGAAGGGGGCCGAGAGTGACCGCTGAGGCCATAGAAGCGGGGTCTCTCGACGCCCCCGACGCGGAGCCGTCCGCCACCTCCGGCGAACGACCGCTGCGCATCGCGCTCCTCACGTACAAGGGCAATCCGTTCTGCGGAGGCCAGGGCGTCTACGTACGCCATCTCTCCCGCGAGCTCGCCCGCCTCGGCCACAGCGTCGAAGTCATCGGCGCCCAGCCCTTCCCCGTGCTCGACGAGGGCGTGCCGCTCACCGAGCTCGACAGCCTCGACCTCTACCGCAGCCCTGACCCCTTCAGGACGCCCAAGCGCGACGAGTACCGCGACTGGATCGACGCCGTCGAGGTCGGGACCATGTGGACCGGCGGCTTCCCCGAGCCGCTGACCTTCTCGCTCCGCGCGCGGCGCCATCTGGCAGCCAGGCGTGGCGAGTTCGACGTCATCCACGACAACCAGACGCTCGGTTACGGACTGCTCGCCGACCTCGGCGCGCCCCTCGTCACCACCATCCACCACCCCATCACCGTCGACCGGCAGCTGGACCTCGACGCGGCCCCGGGCTGGCGCAAGCGCGCCTCTGTACGCCGCTGGTACGGCTTCACGCGCATGCAGAAGCGCGTCGCCCGCCGCCTGCCCTCCGTCCTCACCGTCTCCGGCTCCTCGGAGAAGGAGATCGTCGACCACCTCGGGGTGCGCCCCGAGCGCGTCCACGTCGTGCACATCGGTGCCGACACCGACCTGTGGTCGCCCGACCCCTCCGTCGCCGAGGTCGAGGGCCGCATCGTCACCACGTCGAGCGCCGACGTCCCGCTGAAGGGGCTCGTGCATCTCGTGGAGGCCCTCGCCAAGGTGCGTACGGGCCATCCGGCCGCCCACCTTGTCGTCGTCGGCAAGCGCGCCGAGCACGGGCCCGTCGCCCGGGCCATCGAGAAGTACGGGCTCGAAGGCGCCGTCGAGTTCGTCAAGGGCATCACCGACGCCGAGCTCGTCGACCTGGTGCGCAGCGCGCAGGTGAGCTGTGTCCCGTCGTTGTACGAAGGCTTCTCGCTGCCCGCCGCCGAGGCGATGGCCACCGGCACCCCCCTCGTCGCGACCACCGGCGGAGCCATCCCCGAGGTCACCGGCGCCGACGGCGAGACCTGCCTGGCCGTGCCGCCCGGCGACGCGGGCGCCCTCGCCGATGCCCTCGCACGGCTCCTCGGCGACCCGGAGCTCCGCGCCCGCCTGGGCGCCGCAGGACGCGAGCGGGTGCTGTCCCGCTTCACCTGGCGTCAGGCTGCGATCGGCACGGCCGAGCACTATCGCGCGGCGATCGCCGCCCGCCGCAACCGCACCTCCTCCCGCTCCTCCTAGCGAAGAAGGCAGACACCTCTGTGCTGACCGTGGACTTCTCCCGCTTCCCGCTCGCCGCAGGCGACCGCGTGCTCGACCTGGGCTGCGGCGCGGGCCGGCACGCCTTCGAGTGCTACCGGCGCGGCGCCCAGGTCGTGGCCCTCGACCAGAACGGCGAGGAGATCCGCGAGGTCGCCAAGTGGTTCGCCGCCATGAAGGAGGCCGGTGAGGCCCCGGCGGGCGCCACCGCCACCGCCATGGAGGGCGACGCGCTCAACCTGCCCTTCCCCGACGACTCCTTCGACGTCGTGATCATTTCGGAAGTCATGGAGCACATCCCTGACGACAAGGGTGTTCTCGCGGAGATGGTGCGGGTGCTGAAGTCGGGCGGCCGTATCGCCGTGACCGTCCCGCGCTATGGACCCGAGAAGGTCTGCTGGGCGCTGAGCGACGAGTATCACGCGAACGAGGGCGGCCACATCCGCATCTACAAGGCCGACGAACTGCTGGGGAAGATGCGCGAGGCGGGGCTGAAGCCGTACGGCACGCATCATGCCCACGCCCTGCACGCCCCGTACTGGTGGCTCAAGTGCGCCTTCGGCGTCGACAACGACAAGGCGCTGCCGGTGAAGGCGTACCACAAGCTCCTGGTCTGGGACATCATGAAGAAGCCCGCCGCGACCCGCATCGCCGAGCAGCTGCTCAACCCGGTCGTCGGCAAGAGCTTCGTGGCGTACGCGACCAAGCCGCACGCCCCCAAGGTCGACGCGTGACCTCACCGGGGCGCACCGATCACCTCGTCCTGCCCGGAGTCCTCACCGCCGAGCAGGCCGACCTGACGGTGGCCGGGATCCTTGCCGTGCAGCGCGAGGACGGCGCCATACCGTGGTTCAGGGGCCACCACCTCGACCCCTGGGACCACACCGAAGCGGCCATGGCACTGGACGCGGCAGGCGAGCACGAGGCCGCCGGGCGCGCCTACGACTGGCTCGCCCGCCACCAGAACCCGGACGGGTCCTGGTATGCCGGATACCAGGACGGGGACGCGGACCGCGTCACCGACCGGGGCCGCGAGACCAACTTCTGCGCGTACATCGCCGTCGGCGTCTGGCACCACTATCTGGCCACCGGCGACGACGCCTTCCTCGACCGGATGTGGCCGGCCGTGTACGCGGGGATCGAGTTCGTGATCGCGCTGCAGCAGCCCGGCGGCGAGATCGGCTGGAAGCGCGAGGAGGACGGTACGGCGGTGCGCGACGCGCTCCTCACCGGGTCCTCCTCGATCCACCACGCGCTGCGCTGCGCGCTCGCGATCGCCGAGGAGCGCGAAGAGCCGCAGCCCGACTGGGAGTTGGCGGCGGGCGCGCTCGGTCATGCGATCCGCAGCCACCCCGAGCGCTTCCTGGACAAGTCCCGGTACTCGATGGACTGGTACTACCCCGTGCTGGGCGGCGCGCTCACCGGATCGGCCGCCAAGGCCCGTATCGAGGACGGCTGGGACCGCTTCGTCGTCCCCGGACTCGGCGTCCGCTGCGTCCTGCCCAACCCCTGGGTCACCGGCGGCGAGAGCTGTGAACTCGCCCTGGCGCTCTGGGTGATGGGGGAGTCGGACCGCGCACTGGAGATCCTGCAGTCCATCCAGCACCTGCGGTCCGCCGAGGACGGCATGTACTGGACGGGTTACGTCTTCGAGGGCGGCGCACAGGGCGACCCGGCGGCCATCTGGCCGGAGGAGAAGACCAGTTGGACGGCCGGGTCGCTGCTGCTCGCGGTGGCCGCACTCGGGGGGGACGAGGCGACCACCGCGGTCTTCGGCGGGGAGAGGCTCCCCAGGGGGCTGGAGCCGGACTGCTGCTAGCGCCTTGTGCGTAGGGCGCTACCTGCGGATCCGGCCCGCCACCGCGTGCCCGATGAAGAGGTAGACGACCGCGGCCAGGCCGTAGCCGGCCACGACGCGCGCCCAGGCCTCGTCGAAGGTGAAGAGGTCGCGCGACCAGCCCGCCAGCCAGTTGGCCGAGCGGTGGACGAAGTCCACCAGGTCGTTGGCGCGGTTCGCGTCGAGCAGGTACATCAGGATCCACAGGCCCAGGATGAGGGCCATGACGTCCGCCACGACGAGGATCACCCTCGCCGCCGGATTGCTGCCGTGCGCGTATCTGGACATGGAACACGTGTTGCCCCGCTCGCGCGGGCAAAACCTGTCCGGACGCGCTCCAGTGGCGGGCGTGCCGCCCCCGAGTGAGGCTGCGGGAAGCATCGATCCGTGTACCTGGAGGTACGTCGTGCCCTCTTCCGCCCCCCTCCGCCGCACCGTGGTGGCGCTGCTCCTGTCCTGCGCCCTGCTGGCCGGCACCACCGCCTGCGGCTCCGACGACAAGGACGCGGCGGCGACGCCGACGTCCTCCGCCGAGGCGCAGAAGTTCGCCAAGACCCGGTTCGTCACCAACGCCGGACTCGCGGCCGGTGCGACGTACCAGTGGATCGTGAAGCCGCTCAAGGCGGGCAAGTTCAAGAAGGACGCGAGCGGCCAGAAGTTCGCGATGGTCAAGGCGGGTGTGGCCGGTCTCTTCGTCTACAACCGGCTCAAGGCGGCGGTCAGCAACGCCAAGGGCGACGACACCCTCGCCAAGGCGGTCGCACCGCTCACCGCGGGCATCGAGTCGCTGAAGGCGCTGCCGAGCAAACTGCGCAACAAGGACAGCGCCGAGGGCGCCGCGGGCACCTTCCAGGACGTGATCAACTCCGTGAAGGACGCGGGCAAGAGCGCGGGCGCGGAGGTCACCGACAAGATCCCGTCGGCGGGCCAACTCACCGGCAGCTAAAGGCATGGCGGTACATGGGCTGACCTGCATATCGTGCGCCCATGACACTTCTTTCCCATGAGCAGTACTGCGAGGCCCTCATCCGCGAGACCGACCGGATGAGGGCCATCGTTCGTGGCGCCGACCTCTCGGCCAGGGTTCCTTCCTGTCCGGAGTGGGACCTCGGCCGGCTCGCCCGGCATGTGGGCGGCGCGCACCGCTGGGCGGAGCACATCATACGGACGCAGGCCTCGGCCGAGGTCCCGGACGAGGACGTTCCGAATGCCGCGTCCCCCGATGGCGACGACCCGGCCGCCCTGGACGCCTGGCTGGCGGAGGGCGCCGGAATGCTCGCCGAGACCCTGCGCGCGGCAGGCCCGGCGCTGAAGGTGTGGAGCTGGGCCCCGGACCAGAGCGCTGCCTTCTGGACCCGCCGGATGGTCCACGAGACGGTGATCCACCGGGCGGACGCGGCGCTCGCGGCCGCGGTGGAGTACGAGGTGGACCCGGCGGTCGCCGCAGACACCATCGAGGAATGGCTGGAGATCGTCGCCTTCTCGGCCGCGGCGGGCGACCCCGAGGCGCTGGAACTGCGCGGCGCGGGACGCTCCCTGCACCTGCACGCCACGGACGTCCCCGACGCGGAGTGGCTGATCGAGTTCAGCGACGAGGGCTTCACCTGGCGCCACGCGCACGAGAAGGCGACCGTGGCGCTGCGCGGCCCGCTCGCCGATGTGCTGCGGGTCTTCTACCGCCGCCTGCCCGCCGACAGCGACCGGGTGGAGGTTCTGGGAGACGCGGAGCTGCTGGACTTCTGGCTGGAGCGGGCTTCGTTCTGACCGGAGTTACGTGTTCAGCTCGGCCAGCACGCGCAGGGTGTGCGGGTCGGGGGCGGTGACGAGGAGGTCGGTGACCGGGCCCTTGCGCCACAACTCCAGGCGTTCCGCGATGCGTTGGCGGGGTCCGACGAGGGAGATCTCGTCGGCGAATGCGTCGGGTACGGCCATCACCGCTTCCTCCTTGCGGCCCGCCAGGAACAGCTCCTGGACGCGGCGGGCCTCTTCCTCGTACCCCATGCGTGCCATCAGATCGGCGTGAAAATTGCGGGCCGCGTGGCCCATGCCGCCGATGTAGAAGCCGAGCATCGCCTTGACGGGCAGCAGCCCTTCCGCGACGTCGTCGCAGACCTTCGCGCGTGCCATCGGGGCGATCATGAAGTGCTCGGGGAGGTCCGTGAGTGACGCCTCGTAGACGTCGGTACGGGTGGGCGACCAGTAGAGCGGGAGCCAGCCGTCGGCGATGCGGGTCGTCTGGGCGATGTTCTTGGGGCCCTCCGCGCCCAGGAGGATGGGGAGTTCGGCGCGGAGCGGGTGCGTGATCGGCTTGAGGGGTTTGCCCAGGCCGGTGGCGTCGGGGCCGGTGTAGGGGTGGGTGTGGAAGCGCCCGTCCAGGGTGACCGGGCCCTCCCGGCGCAGCGCCTGGCGGATGACGTCGACGTACTCGCGGGTCGCGGTCAGGGGGCTGCGCGGGAAGGGACGGCCGTACCAGCCCTCGACCACCTGGGGTCCCGAGAGGCCCAGGCCCAGCATCATGCGGCCGCCCGAGAGGTGGTCCAGGGTCAGGGCGTGCATGGCGGTGGCGGTGGGGGCGCGGGCCGCCATCTGCGCGATGGCCGTGCCGAGGCGGATGCGCGAGGTGTGCGCCGCGATCCAGGTGAGCGGGGTGAAGGCGTCGGAGCCCCAGGCCTCGGCGGTCCATACGGAGTCGTAGCCGAGCCGCTCGGCCTCCTGGGCGAGTTCGAGATGGCCGGGTGTCGGTCCGCGGCCCCAGTAGCCGAGGGCGAGTCCGAGGCGCATTGAATCCCCTTTGGTCGCGCATCTTCTGACGGTGCGTCAGGTGACTTCGGGTGACTGTAAGCGCAACGGCCCCCACCCGGAAGGGGTGGGGGCCGTGATGAGCCGTGTGTGCTGCGTACGCGGGGAGCCGTCGGCTCCTAGCCGCGCTGGATGCCCGTGGTGTCCTGGAGGACGCCGCGGCGGCCGTCCTGGGTCTGGGCGATCAGGGCCGGACCGCGCTGCTCGACCGCGAGGTACCAGGTACCCGGCGCCAGTTCGGCGATGGGGGCGGGGGAACCGTCCTCACCGTAGAGCGGACGGGCGACCGGAACCGCGAACCAGAACGGGGTGAAGTCCCCGGCGGGCGCGCCTGCTCCGGCGGCCGGACCCGGCTGCGGCTGCTGGTGCTGCGCGGGCTGCGGCTGCGGCTGACCCGGACCGGGCTGACCCGGCTGCGGCTGGGCGCCGAAGGGCTGCTGCTGACCGGGCTGGGGCTGGCCGGGCTGGCCCTGCTGCATGCCGTACGGCTGCTGCTGCTGAGGCTGGCCCGGGTATCCGTAGCCCTGACCGGGCTGCTGCTGACCGGGCTGGCCGCCGTACGGCGGCTGCTGGACCGCGGGGCGCGGGGCGCCGAGCAGGGGGGCCTGGAGGGCGGGGACCAGCGGGCCCGCGATGGCCGCACCGGCCAGCACGAGGGCGGCGATCAGGCCGAGGATGAGGCCGATGCCGGCGCTGAAACCAGGTGCGCCTTCGCCGTCGAAGGGACCCATCGGATCGAAGATCGCGCCGAGTGCGCTCCACGCGGTGAAGACCGCGACGGCGACACCGAAGGGCCCGAGTTCCAGGCCGGCGACCTTGCGAGGCATCGCACGCCCGACCACGATCAGCGCGGCGGCGATCAGGCCCGCGAGGTAGACGCTCATCAGGAGCTGACCGTCGTCCCAGGCATTGGGGGCCTTGTCAGCCTCGGTGTCGAAGGTGCTGAGGAACGAGGCGATGAACAGCACCACCGCTGCTCCGATCACCACGCTGTCGCCTCGAGTGAGGGAGCGGATGTTCACGTAAGAAGTCCTTCGTCAGTCGGCTCGGTATCGGGGCAACGCGGAGCTCGGGGGCGGCTCCCCATCGTACGGATGAATCTATCGTCTGGTCGGTCGGGTCGTGTGCCGGGTCTCGTGACTACTGGTGCAGAAACGAGATGATTCCGTCCGCGATGCCCTGAGCGGCCTTCTGGCGCCAGCTCGCGCTCGTCATCAGCCCCGCGTCTTTCGGGTCACGCATGTTGCCGCACTCGATGAAGACCTTCGGCACGGTGGAGAGGTTGAGACCGCCCAGGTCGCTGCGGGTGTCCAACCCCGTACCGCCGCCAATGTAGTTGGACGGCGCGCTCCCGGTGTCCCGGACGAAATTCCCGGCGATACGGACGCCGAGGTCGTGCGAGGAGGCGACGATCGGGCGGGTGTCGGCGATGCCCGCGTGCACCGATGCGGGAAGGATCACATGGAAGCCGCGGTTGCCCGCCGCGGAGCCGTCGCCGTGCACGGAGACCACCGCGTCGGCCTTCGCCTTGTTGCCGATGCGGGCGCGCTCGTCCACGCAGGGGCCGAAGGAGCGGTTCTCGTCCTGGGTGAACTCGACCGTGGCGCCCTCTGCTTGGAGCAGCGTGCGCAGGCGGTGCGAGACGTCCAGGGTGAAACGGGCCTCCGTGTAACCCCCGTTGGTGGAGGTGCCCGTGGTGTCGCACTCCTTGCTGGAGTTGCCGATGTTCACCTGGCGGGCGATGTCGCGGCCGTGGTTGTAGTTGTTCGGGTTGTGGCCCGGGTCGATGACGACGACCTTGCCCGCGAGGGGGCCCTTCCCGGTGGGTGCCTTGTTGTCGGCGGACGAGGACGAGGGTGCGGACGCCGGGGCGGACTTCGACGGTGGCCGCGAGGTGTGCGGGCTGCTGCCCGGTGACGTCGCGGGCGGTGTGGTGGCCGGTGACGTGGCCGCCGGGGTCGGCAGGGGCAGCACCTTCTGCGGCCCGCTGTCGCCGGGCCCGCTCATCGCCTGCCAGACCAGCCAGCCCGCGAGGCACGTCGGCACGAGGGCGACGAGCACGATCAGGAGGGTGGAATTGCGGAAGCGGCGCGGGGCCGGGGGCTGGCTATCGTCGTACGACACGAAAGTGAGCCTATCCGGGAGGCTCAGATACCGGTTCCCGTACGACGCAGAACGCGCAGGGAGTCGGTCACCGAGACCTCGGTGAAGGCGCCGGACGCGAGGGCGCGGAGGTACACGCGGTACGGGGCCTGGCCCGTCCACTCGTCCACCGGGTCGGGGAAGACGTCGTGGATGAGGAGGAGGCCGCCGGGGGCGACGTGCGGGGCCCAGCCCTCGTAGTCGGCGGTCGCGTGCTCGTCGGTGTGGCCGCCGTCGATGAAGACGAGCCCGAGCGGCCCGCCCCAGGCCCGTGCGACCTGCGGGGAGCGCCCGACGATCGCGACCACGTGCTCTTCGAGGCCCGCGTGGAAGAGGGCGCGGCGGAAGGTGGGGAGGGTGTCCATCTGTCCGACCTCGGGGTCCACGACGGAGGGGTCGTGGTACTCCCAGCCCGGCTGCTGCTCCTCGCTGCCGCGGTGGTGGTCGACGGTGATGGCGGAGACGCCGGCCGCGCGGGCGGCGTCGGCGAGCAGGATCGTGGAGCGCCCGCAGTACGTACCGACTTCGAGCAGCGGCAGCCCGAGGGCCCCGGCCTCGACGGCGGCCCCGTACAGCGCGAGACCCTCGCCGACGGGCATGAACCCCTTGGCGGCCTCGAAGGCGGCCAGGATGTCGGGCTTGGGTGTGGCGGCCACGGGGTCCTCCTGCGGGGATGGGCTGGGGCGAGCCGGGCCATCGTAAGCTCAGGGCAGGAGAGCGAGTTGGCGGGACTGGGCGACCAGGACGCCCCGCGAGTCCCAGATGTCGCAATCCTCCTCATGGAAACCGCCGGCGACGTGCCGGGTGCTGATCTGACAGGCCAGCCAGCCGGGTACGGGCCGATCCCGCAAGTGGATGGTCAACTCGACGGTGGCCGAAGGCATCTCTCCCAGCTCCATGATCGCCGGATATGCCGCGTCGGCCAGGAACGGCAGACTCGCAAGGTCGGGTTGGCGGCCGTCGGCGAACCGCATCCAGAACGTCATGCTCGGGTCGCCGCTGGGCTGCCCCTGCAGCCACCCGGGCGGCTGCGCCGTCCGGTATTCGACCCGGTCCGCAACGGTGATGCCGGGCAGCTCGGTCCCGGCAAGCGGATCCGAGAGGTCGTCCGGAGGCGCCAAGTCGGGCATCCGGGCCAGGGAGAGACTGCGGCCGTCCGCCTGGTCGAAGTTGGTGAACGTCGCCACGATCCGCAGGATCTCCTGGCCGCCCTGGCACATCCGTGCCTCGCGCGTGGAAGTCCGGCGCCCCTCCCTGACCGACTCCACCCGGATGTCGGCCGGCCCCGGTGACCCCGGCCGGAGGAAGAACGCCGAGACCACCAGCGGGTCCGGATGGGCGGCGTGCTCCTGCAGGGCACGCACGCCGACGGCCATGAGGTAGCCGCCGTTGGGGTGGCCGGTGGCGGTGTTCCAGCGATCGGTGAGCTGAGCCGTGCAGCTCTCCTCGCCGTACCAGTCGAGCCGGGTGTCCCGGTCGAAATCGTGCTCGATGCTCTGTCGCATGGGACGAAAGCTACTCAACAAGCCGTCGGGGGGAGAGACATCACTGCGCCCCGTTCACGACTCGGCGTCGTGAACGGGGCGCAGTGGAGCCACCGGAGGCGTCAGGCCGTGACCGGAGCGCCCGTCAGTGTCAGGTCCGCCTGGAGCGGGGTGCCGTTGTACGTCACCGGGTGGGCCAGCGGCGGGAGGCCCGTCGCCGTGACCGCCAGGATGTAGCGGCCCGCCGGGCGGGTGGGGAAGGTGTAGTGGCCCTCCTCGTCCGCGACCGTGAGGCCCGCCTGGCGGTGGTGGCTGTCGAGCAGGGTGACCGAGGCGCGCGGGACCGGGGTGCCGGCCGCGTCCACGATCCGGCCGCGGAAGCCGGTGAAGAAGGGGGTCTCGTCCTCGCTGGAGGCCAGGGGCTTGGGTGCGAGCACGCCTGCCTTCGGGCGGCCCGGGAGGAACACCGCGAGCAGCACGCCCACCGCGACCGCACCCGTGGCGATCATGAACGAGGTGCGGAAGCCGTTCATGGAGGCGACTTCCACCGGGCCGAACTTCACCGAGGTGTTGGCCAGGACCATGCCGATCACGGCGCTGGAGACCGAGGTGCCGATCGAGCGCATCAAGGTGTTGAGGCCGGTGGCCGCGCCCGTCTGGGAGGGGTCGACCGCGCCGATGATCAGGGCGGGGAGCGAGGAGTACGCGAGGCCGATGCCCGCGCCGACCACCACCGAGATGACGATCGTCTGCCAGGCGGCGCTCATCAGGCCGAGCCCGGCGCCGTAACCGATCGCGATGATCAGCATGCCGAGGATGAGGGTGACCTTCGGGCCGTAGCGCGCGGAGAGGCGGGCGTAGACCGGGGCCGTCAGCATCATCGTCAGGCCGAGAGGCGCTACGCAGAGGCCCGCGACGACCATCGACTGGCCGAGGCCGTAACCCGTCGCCTTCGGGAGCTGGAGCAGCTGGGGGAGGACGAGCGAGATCGCGTAGAACGCGACGCCGACCATGATCGAGGCCAGGTTGGTGAGGAGGACCTCGCGGCGGGCTGTGGTGCGCAGGTCGACCAGCGGGGCCTTCTTGCGGAGCTCCATGAAGCCCCAGAGCAGGAAGATCACCAGGGAGGCGGCGAAGAGGCCGAGCGTCTTGGTGTCCGTCCAGCCCCAGTCGCTGCCCTTGGTGATGGGCAGCAGGAAGGCGATCAGGCCGAGTGCGAGGCCGAGGGCGCCGGGGAGGTCGAAGGAGCCCTGGGCGCGGACCTTGGACTCGGGTACGAAGACGAGGGTGAGGGCGATCGATACGACGCCCAGGCCCGCCGCCATGAAGAACAGTGCGTGCCAGTCGCTGTGCTGGGCGATCAGGGCGGCGATCGGAAGGGCGAGCCCGCCGCCGACCCCGATGGAGGAGCTCATCAGCGCCATCGCGGAGGGGAGCTTCTCGCGGGGGAGCTCGTCGCGCATGATGCCGATGCCCAGCGGGATGGCGCCCATGGCGAAGCCCTGGAGCGCGCGGCCGACGATCATCACGAGGAGTTCGTCGGTGAAGGCGCAGATCAGCGAGCCGACGACCATGACGGCCAGGCTGGCGATGAGCATCTTGCGCTTGCCGGCCAGGTCGCCGAGGCGGCCCATGATCGGGGTGGAGATGGCGCCCGCGAGGAGGGTCGCGGTCATGACCCAGGTCGCGTTGGAGGGTGCCGTGGAGAGCAGGGCCGGGAGGTCCTGGATGACCGGCACGAGGAGGGTCTGCATGACCGCGACGACGATGCCGGCGAAGGCGAGGACCGGGACGATGCCGGCCCGGTGGATGACTGCGGGGGTTCCTTCTTCGGTTATCGCGGGCTGCGGGCGTGCGGCCTGTGTCATGCGTGGAGCCTCCGGAGGCGGTAAGTGTGTGCTTGGAGCAACCTTTTCGTGGGGTTCCGGTATTCCTGATCTATGTAAAGGGCACGTAAAGGGCATGTGGGCTGTGTCACGTTGGATCCGCGCAGTATCTGACCTTCCGTCAGATTGGAACGTGTTCTAGTCTGCGTGCGCATGGGCATCGGAATCACGCAGGAACAACGGGAGTTGGCCGACGCCGTGCGGGGCTGGCTGGCGCGCAACGTGCCGGTGGAGGAGGTGCGGAAGCTTCTCGACGCCCCGGGGGGAAGCGCCGGGCGGCCGGCCTACTGGGACTCCATCGCGGCCCAGGGGCTGCTCGGGGTGCACCTGCCCGAGCGGTACGGAGGCGGAGGCGGCGGGGTCGAGGAGCTCGCCGTCGTGCTGGAGGAAGCGGGGCGGGCCGCGCTGCCGGGGCCGTTCCTGGCGAGCGCGATCGCCTCGGTGCTGTTCGAGCGGGCCGGCGGCCGCGGGGATCTGGTCGCCGCGCTGGCTTCGGGGGAGCGGATCGGCGCCGTCGCGCTCGGCTGCGGGTCGATGACCGCGGTGGCCGTGGAGGGCGGCGGGTATCTGCTGGACGGGCTTGCGCCGCCGGTGCTCTCCGGGGCTCACGCGGATGTGATCGTGCTGGCCGCGGAGGCCGCGTACGGCACGGTGTGGCTGGCCGTGGACGCGGACCGGCTGGGCGTGCGGGCGCAGGAGAGCGCGGATCCCACGCGGCCCACGGCGGAGGTCTCGGCGGGGGGTGTGGAGGTCCCGGCCGGGCGGGTGCTCGGGGCTCTGGACTCGGTTCTCGTACGGGATCTGGCCGCGGTGCTGTACGCGGCCGATGCGTGCGGGACCGCCGCCTGGGCGCTGGAGACCGCGGCCTCGTATGCGAAGGTGCGCGAGCAATTCGGGCGCCCCATCGGGCAGTTCCAGGCGATCAAGCACCTGTGCGCGGACATGCTCGTACGGGTCGAGCAGGCGCGGGCGCTGGCATGGGACGCGGCGCGGGCCGTGGGGGCCGTGGCGGGCGCGCGGTCGCTGGTCGCCTCGCTGGCCGCCGCGACCGCGCTCGATGCCGCGTACTCGTGCGCCAAGGACTGCATTCAGGTGCTGGGCGGGATCGGCTTCACCTGGGAGCACGACGCGCATCTGTATCTGCGGCGGTCGCTGGTCGCGCGGCAGTTGCTCGGCACCGGTGACGCGTGGCGGCTGCGGGCCGTGCGGCTGGCGGCGGAGGGGGCGCGGCGGGAGCTGCGGCTCGAACTGCCGCGGGAGGCCGAGGGGTACCGGGTCGCGGCGCGTGCGGTGATCCAGGGGGCGCGGGGGATGGCTCCGGGGGCGGCGCGGCGGGAGCTGGCGCCGAGCGGGTACGCGGCTCCGTATCTGCCGAAGCCTTACGGGCTGGGGGCCGGACCCGTACAACAGCTCGCCGTCCAGGAGGAGTTGGCGGCAGCGGGGGTGCGGGTGAGTGACCTGGGGATCGCGACCTGGGTGGTGCCCTCGCTCCTCGCGTACGGGACGAAGGTGCAGCAGGAGCGGTACGCGGCGGCCACCATGCGCGGCGATCTGCAGTGGTGCCAGCTCTTCTCGGAGCCGGGGGCGGGGTCCGATCTGGCGTCGCTGCGGACGAAGGCCGAGCGGGTCGAGGGCGGCGGCTGGCGGGTCAACGGGCAGAAGGTGTGGACCTCTTCGGCGCAGGGCGCCGACTACGGGATCCTGCTGGCGAGGACCGATCCGGACGTGCCCAAGCACAAGGGGCTGACGTACTTCGTCGTCGACATGAAGCGGACGCAGGGGATCGACGTGCGGCCGCTGAAGGAGATCACCGGGGAGTCGCTTTTCAACGAGGTGTACTTCGACGATGTGCTCCTGCCCGAGGACGCGGTCGTGGGGGAGGTGGGCGGCGGCTGGAAGGTGGCAAGGAACACGCTCGGCAACGAACGGGTGCACATGGCCGACCAGTTGACCTTCGACGTGGGCCTCGAAGCGCTCATCGGGCGGTCGGCGGAGCTGGACGGGGCGACGCGGGCGCGGGTGGGCGCCCTGGCGGCCGAGGCGCATGCGCTGGGCTGCATCGGGCTGCGGACGACCATGCAGCAGGTGTCGGGACTCGAACCGGGGGCGGGGGCCTCGGTGCGCAAGCTCGTACAGACACCGCATCAGCAGAAGGTCGCCGAGCTGGCCCTGGAACTGCTGGGCCCGGAGGGTGCGGTGCGGGAGGGGGCGGGGGAGCGGGCCGTCCACGGATTCCTGATGGCGCGCTGTCTGACCATCGCCGGAGGCACAACTCAGGTGCAGCTCAATGTCGTTGCCGAGCGGATTCTCGGCCTGCCGAGGGACTGAAGGAGCGTTTCATGAAGGCGTATGTGGTCGGTGTCGGGATGACGAAGTTCGAGAAGCCGGAGAGCAGGGACTGGCAGTACTGGGACATGGCGAAGGAGGCGGGAAGCGCGGCGCTGGCGGACGCGGGGGTCGCGTACGGGGAGGTCGAGCAGGTGCCGGTGGGGTACTGCTTCCAGGCCTCGACGGCCGGGCAGCGCGCGGTGTACGAACTGGGGCTGACCGGGGTCCCCGTCTACAACGTCAACAACAACTGTGCGACGGGATCGACCGCGTTGATGATGGCGCGGCAGTTCGTGGAGGGCGGTGTGAGCGAGTGCGTGCTCGCGCTCGGCTTCGAGAAGATGAAGAAGGGTGCGCTGGGGGGCGGGGCGGATGGAGGGGACTTCAAGACCTCGCCGGTCGCACGGCACTACGGGATCATGGCGGCCGGCCACGGCTTCGAGATGACGCCGCCGACCGCGCAGATCTTCGGGAACGCGGCGCGCGAGCACATGGAGAAGTACGGGACGACGGCCGCGCAGCTGGCAGCGGTCGCGGCGAAGAACCACCGGCACTCGGCGAACAACCCCTACGCCCAGTTCCAGGACGTGTACGGGGTGGACGAGGTGCTCGCGGCGCGGGAGATCCATGCCCCGCTGACCAAGCTGCAGTGCTCGCCGACCTCGGACGGGGCGGCCGCGGCGGTCGTCGTCTCGGAGCGGTACGTGGAGACGCACGGCCTGGAGGAGAAGGCCGTCGAGATCGTCGCGCAGGCGATGACGACGGACACGGGGGAGTCGTTCGGGTCGGGGTCGTGCATCGATGTGGTGGGGCAGCCGATGTCGCGGGCGGCGGCGGAGCAGGTGTACGCGCGGGCGGGGCTCGGGATCGAGGATGTGGATGTGGTCGAGCTGCACGACTGCTTCTCCATCAATGAGCTGCTGACGTACGAGGCGCTGGGGATGTGCGGGGTGGGGGAGTCGGGGAAGCTGGTGGAGAGCGGGGCGACGACGTACGGGGGCCGGTGGGTGGTGAACCCGTCGGGCGGGCTGATCTCGAAGGGGCACCCGTTGGGGGCTACGGGGATCGCCCAAGTCGCGGAACTCAGCTGGCAGTTGAGGGGAGAGGCGGGGGCGCGGCAGGTGCCGGGGGCCCAGGTGGGGCTTGCGCACAACATCGGGCTGGGGGGCGCGGCGGTGGTGACCATGCTGAGGCGGGCCTAGCGGGGGTCACTCCCCGATCCCGCCCCTTCCCGAAACCGGGGTCGTACCCCGGCCCCCGCTTTCGGGGGCTCCGCCCCCGGGCCCCCGCTCCTCAATCGCCGGAGGGGCTTGATCTTGCCCACCATCGCTTCTACGTGCGAGTGCGAACGAAGGCCGGCAAATTCAAGCCCGTCCGGCGATTGAGGACACGTGGCCGAAGGCCGCGTACCGGGGCCCAGGGGGTCCGGGGCTCCGCCCCGGTTTCGGGAAGGGGCGGGGTGGGGGAACGGCCCCGCGCAGCGGCGGGCTCGGGTCCGGCCCGGTGGCGTCCTCCGGTGGACCTAGGTCCACCGGCCCCGGACCCGTACGCCGATATCCCGATGCACGCACCACGGACCGGCTGCCACCATGGCCCCCATGCCGCAAACCCGCCCGGACACCCGAATAGCCCCCACCCCGCCCGCCACCCCCACCCGCACGTGGCTGGTCGTACTCGCCGCCTGCGCAGGCCAGTTCCTCGTCGTGCTCGACGTCTCCGTCGTCAACGTCGCGCTGCCCTCCATGCGTACCGACCTGGGCCTCAGCGCCACCGGCCTCCAGTGGGTGGTCAACGCCTACGCCATCGCCTTCGCCGGCTTCATGCTCCTCGGCGGCCGCGCAGGCGACCTCTTCGGGCGCAAGCGCATGTTCCTCGTCGGGCTCGGGCTCTTCACGCTCGCCTCGCTCGCGGGCGGATTCGCCCAGGAGGGCTGGCAGTTGCTCGCCGCGCGGGCCGTCCAGGGGCTGGGGGCGGCCGTCCTCGCGCCCTCCACCCTCACCATCCTGACCTCCGCAGTCCCCGAGGGCGCGGCCCGTGCGCGGGCCATCGCCACCTGGACCGCGGTCGGCGCGGGCGGCGGTGCGGCGGGCGGACTCGTGGGCGGGGCGCTCACCGATTCGCTCTCCTGGCGCTGGGTGCTGCTGATCAACGTCCCGGTCGGGGCGCTCGTCATCGCGGGCGCCGCCCGCTGGATCACCGAGAGCCGGGCGGTGGCCAGGCGCCGCCTCGACCTGCCGGGCGCCGTACTGGTGACGGCAGGGGCCGCGACCCTCGCGTACGGCATCGTGCAGACCGAGGCCGAGGGCTGGACGGCGGCCGCGACCCTGGTGCCGCTGATCGCCGGACTGGCCCTGATCGCGCTCTTCCTCCTCGTCGAGGCCCGTACGAAAACACCCCTCATGCCGCTGAAGCTCTTCAAGGTCCGCTCCGTCGCGGCAGCCAACGCCGCGATGTTCGTCTGCGGAGCGGGCAGTTTCGGCATGTGGTTCTTCATGACGCTCTACGCACAGAACGTCCTCGGCTACTCCCCGCTGGGCGCGGGACTGGCGCTCATCCCCAGCTCCCTCAGCGTCGTCGCCGGCTCGAAATTCGCACCCCGGATCATGCCGGTGATCGGCTCGCGCAACGTCGCCGTCATCGGCGTGCTGATCACGGCCGTCGGCTTCGGCTGGCAGTCGACGATGACCGCGCACGGCGGATACGTCACCTCGATCATGCTCCCCGGCATGGTGATGATGGCGGGCGCCGGCCTGGCGATGACACCCCTGGCCTCGCTGGCCACCTCGGGTGCCGACCCGGGCGACGCGGGGCTGGTGTCGGGCTTGGTGAACACCTCACGGACGCTCGGCGGCGCACTCGGCCTCTCGGTGCTCTCGACGGTCGCCGCGTCCCGTACGCATGCGAGTACGACGCCCGAGGCGCTGACGGCCGGGTACGCGCTGGCGTTCCGCTGGGGCGGGATCATCCTGCTCGCCGGGGTCCTGGTGCTGATGCTCTGGATGCCGCGCGGGGACACCGACCGCCGGACACCCGTTAACTCGCTTGACCGGGCGGCGGGTCGACGCTGAAGTGTGCCGGGGCGCCGCGAAGCGCGGCGCTCCGTATCCCACGGAGGCAGCAGCAGCGATGGAGATCCGTCCCACGAACGACCAGGACCTCGACGTGTTCGTCGACACCGTCCATGCCGCGTTCGGCCGCTTCCCGGAGACCCAGGCCGAGGGCGGCGGCGGGCTCTGGTGGTCGGCGATCGAGATGGACCGCGGCCTGCTCGCCATGACGCCGGAGGGACGACCGGTGGGCACCGCGGCCTCGTACTCCTTCGAGCTCACCCTGCCCGGCGAGACCGTCGTCCCGGTCGCCGGATTGAGCGCTGTCGGCGTCCTGCCGTCGCACCGGCGCCAGGGTGTGCTCAGCGCGATGATGCGGCATCAGCTCGACCAGGTGCGGGCCCGCGGGGAGTTCCTCTCCGTGCTTCTGGCCTCCGAGGCGCTGATCTACCGCAGGTTCGGGTACGGCCCGGCGACGTACACGCAGCGGGTGACGGTGGAACGCCACCAGGGCGCTTTCGCCGTCCCGCGGGCCGGGGACACACCGGCGCCCGGCTCCATCGAGCTGCTGCGGCGCTCCGACGCCGGCTGCGCCGACCTCCTGGAAGAGGTCTACGACCGCTACCGCCGCGCCAGGCCCGGCGCGCTGTCCCGCCCGCCCCGCTGGTGGGCGTCGCGTGCGGGGCAGCCCCCGATCACCCCGGCGCCTCGCTACGTCGCCGTGCACCGGGACGCGGACGGGGTCGCGAACGGGTACGCCTGCTACGCACGCGGGGACTCCGGCACCTTCACGGTCGACGAAATCATCGCCACCGACGACGCGGTCTTCACGGCCCTGGCCCGATTCGTCCTCGGACACGACCTGGCCACGCGGATCGTGTTCAAGCACGTCCCGCCCGACCACCCGCTGCGCTGGCAGCTCGCGGACTTCCGGGCAGGCGAGGTGAGCGACGACACCGACTGGCTCTGGGTGCGCATCCTCGACGTACCGCGTGCGCTGACCTCGCGCGGCTGGTTCACGGACGGTGAGCTGGTCCTCGACGTGGACGACCCGTTCCTCGGCGAGCGCGGCCGATATCTGCTGACCGTCAGGGACGGCAAGGCGGAGTGCGCCGTGACGGACCGGGAGCCCGATCTGTCCCTGGACGTCAGCGACTTGGGGTCGGTCTATCTGGGCGGCACCACTCCGAGCATGCTCGTACGCGCAGGACACATCAGGGCCCACCGCCCTGAGGCGGCCGCCCTGGCCGACGCCCTGTTCCGCGCCGAGCGCGCCCCGCACTGCCTGCACTGGTTCTGACCGCCGCCGCGCATCACGCACCGAGTCTGGCGGCCCGTTCCGCCCTGCGGGCGAAGACGCCGTCCTTCGCGTCCTCCATCTCCCGCAGGGCGGACCTGCGTTCGCGGGCGGAGAGCCGGCTGAGGTAGAGGCGCCCGTGGAGGTGGTCGGTCTCGTGCTGGAGGCAGCGTGCGAAGTAGCCCCGGCCTTCGACGGTGAGGGGGCTGCCGTCGAGGTCGCGGCCGCGTACGACGGCACGGTCGGGCCGGGGGACGGACCGGTGCGGCCCGGGGACGGAGAGGCACCCTTCCGGCTCGTCCGCCAACTCCCGCTCTCCGGCGGGGATTTCATCGAGTACGGGATTGCAGATGTGCCCCACGTGCCGGGTGCCCCACTCGTCGGTGCAGTCCCAGACGAACACCTGCAGATCCACCCCCACCTGGTTGGCGGCGAGCCCGGCGCCCTCCGCGACCTCCTGCGTGGCGAACATGTCGTCGACGAGGCGGGCCAGCTCGGGCGTACCGAACTCGGACTCCGCGACGGCGCGGCAGCGGCGTCCCAGGATCTCCTCGCCGACGACAGTGATGCGTCGCATGGCCATGCTCTGCCCCTCTCCCTGCTTGACCGGATGGCATGCAAAGTAGCAGGCTTTGCAAAGTGAGCAATGAAAAGACTTCGCGTCGCCTGCCGGACCACCCCCTGCGCATCGCCCTGCTCGATCTGCTGGCCGAGGTGGGCACGGTCACCTCCAGCGAGGCGGCCCAACGTCTGGGCGAGAGCTCGGGTCTGTGCTCCTTCCACCTGCGCCAGCTCGCCCGCCACGGCCTCATCGAGGAGGCACCGCACACGGGCGGGAGGGCCCGGCCCTGGCGGTTGCGCTGGGAGTCGGAGGGCGGGGATGCCCTGGCGCCGGAGGCGAAGACCCCGGCAGCCGGGCAGCTGGGCGCCGACGAGGATTTCAGTGCCGTACTCCACCTCACGCCGCGCGAGATGGCAGAACTCGCCTCGTCGCTGAGGGAGTTGCTGGCGGAGTATCGATCACCCCGTAGTCGCCGCGACGGCGCCGTCCCCGTTGCGGCCGTGGTCCGACTGCTGTCGCTCACCGACGCGTGACAGAGCGGCCGCCGCCCGTGGCCCGTGCCCGTCGCCCGGATGGGTAGCCTCGACCCTTATGACCTGGCTTCCTGAAGACTTCGTGCATCCCGTCCATGTGCCCGTACCCGGCACCACGCTTCACCTGCGGCCCATCCGCGAGGCGGACACCACGCTCGACTACCCCGCCGTGATGGGGTCCCGCGAGCGCTTGTGGGAGATCTTTGGACCGGCCTGGTCATGGCCCAGCGAGACGATGACCTATGAAGCGAACCGCGTCGACCTGCGGCGGCACGAGGAGGAGATCGCCGCGCACAAGTCGTTCAACTACGCGCTGCTGAACGAGCAGGAGACGGCACTCCTCGGCTGCGTCTACATCGACCCGCCCGAGCGCGCAGGCTCCGACGGTGAGGTCGCGTGGTGGGTGGTGGACGAGCTCGCCGGCAGCGAGGAGGAGCGCGCGCTGGACGCGCTGGTACCGCAGTGGATCGCCGCCGACTGGCCGTTCAGCCGGCCCCGCCAACTGGGCCGTGAGATCTCCTGGCAGGACTGGCGCGCACTGCCGCGCGCCTCGTGACACGTCCGGACGTCGTCCGGTTCTACCGCGACGCGGCAAAAGCCCCGTCGACGATGAGAGGAACGACGTCGCCGGCGTCTACCTCGGTGGCGACAGCGACATCATCGGCATAGCCGCTGCCGACAAGTTCGCGTCCCGAGGCGCAGTCGGCGACGGCGGCGCCGACGTCCCCCGCGTTGTTCCAAGCCTCGGCGGCCATGGCTGCCTCACGTGAGACCTGGTCCCGGCCGGCCCGGCACAGAGCAGCGATCACAGCTCACGCGCCGAGCAGATCCTCAAGTGCCGGCCGGAGACTGCCGTCGGGCCAGCGCTCACCCGAGGCGATCACCGCAACAGGCCGATCGAGTGTCCCGTATCCCCGATCGGCCAGCCATCGGCCGACAGCGCTCGCGTTCCGCAGCGATCCGGCGAGGACCGCCGATTCCCCCGCCGCCGCGGCGATGGCGGAGCCGTTGGGCGAGGGAAGCACCAATCGGGGTACGAAGGGAGCGCGTCGCAGGGCGGCCGGTGAAAGCGACCAAGGTGACGCCTCGTCGGCCATGCTCCGCCCCACGGCCAGGCCGGACCCCACTCGAACCGCACCCCGTGACCTGCCTGCTCCCATGCTCGAAGAGCATGCCAGTGCGGCGGCTTCTCAGGCATGCCGGGAGAAGAGGCCGACGAACGCTCCGGCGGCTTGAGTCTCCCGTCGGGGGAGACGCCAGGATGTGGGGCATGAACGACGCGACCCTCCATCCGATCGGGGAAGTTGCCCGGCTCACCGGGCTGTCGGTGAAGACGATCCGGTTCTACTCCGATGCGGGGGTGGTGCCGCTCGCCGGCCGCAGCCCCGCCGGCTACCGGCTCTACGACCACGACGCGCTGCTCCGGCTCGACCTGATCCGCACCCTGCGGGAGCTGGGCATGAGCCTCGCCACCATCCGGCGTGTGCTGGACCGCAAGGTCCCGGTGGCGGACGTCGCGGCGGTCCACGCGGAAGCCGTGGATCTCCAGATCCGGACGTTGCGCATGCGGCGCAGTGTTCTGCGGGCCCTGTCCGCCCAGGGTTCCGGTCCCGAGGAGGCCAAACTCGTGCACAAGCTCACCCGGCTCACAGCTGTCGAACGCAGACGTCTGATCGACGACTTCATCGACGCCACCTTTGGCGCGGAGCACGCCCGTCCGGAGTCGGCGGCCATGATGCGCGTGGCCGCCCCCGACCTTCCCGACGACCCCACGCCTGAACAGATCCACGCATGGGTGGAGCTCAACGAACTCATCGGCGACGAAGACTTCCGCGACCGCCTGCGGCAGACGGCCGCGCAGCAGACCGACGAGGCACTGGCGGGCGTTCGTGAGCGGGTGCTCGCAGCGGAGCAAGCGGGCATCGACCCGCTCGGTCCGGATGCCGCTCCGAGGGTCGAGGGCATCGTCCAGTTGTACGCACGGGCGCACCCGGATCTCGCGGACGCCGAGGTGACAGACCGGTTGATGCAGTATCTGGAGGCGGCCGAGGATCCTCGGGTGGAGAGGTACTGGCGACTGGTGTGGGCTGTCAACGGCTGGCAGGTACTGCCCGGTCTGCTTCCCGACGACCTTTCCTGGCTGCTCCGGGCGCTGCGCAAGGAGCGGGGCCAGGGAGTTTCCCCCTAGAGCCAGCCCTGCTGCCGCGCCGAGCGGACCGCCTCCATGCGGTTGCGCGTGCCCGTCTTGCCGATCGCCGAGGAGAGGTAGTTCCGTACGGTCGACTCCGACAGATGGAGCGTGCCCGCGATGTCGGCGACCGTCGCGCCGTCCACCGACGCGTTCAGTACGTCGGTCTCGCGCGCGGTCAGCGGGCTCGGACCCGCGCTCAGTGCGGCCGCCGCCAGAGCCGGGTCGATGACCGTCTCGCCCGCCAGGACCCGGCGGATCGCCGCCGCCAGATCCTCCACCGGGCCGTCCTTGACCAGGAAACCGGCCGCCCCTGCCTCCATCGCGCGCCGCAGATAGCCGGGGCGGCCGAAGGTGGTGAGGATCAGGACCCGGCAGTTCGGGGCCTCGGTGCGCAGGTCCGCGGCGGCGTCCAGGCCGGTGCGGCCCGGCAGTTCGATGTCCAGGAGTGCCACGTCCGGGTTCGAGTGGAGCACCGCGTCGACGATCTTGTCGCCCCGGTCCACCTGCGCGACGACCTCGATGTCCACCTCGAGGCCGAGCAGCAGCGCCAGGGCGCCGCGCATCATGCCCTGGTCCTCGGCGAGGAGTACTCGGATCATGCGCTGTGCTCCATCTCTGCTGCGGTGTCGGTGTCCACCGGCAGTTCGGCCACCAGCCGGAAGCCCTTGCGCGGCCCGGGGCCTGCCGTGAGAGAACCGCCTGCCGCCGCGAGGCGTTCGGTGAGGCCCTTCAGACCGCTGCCCGGTGCGTCCGAGCCTACGCCGCGGCCGTCGTCGGTGATCATCAGGCGCACGCGCTCGGAGTCGCCGTCCACCGTGATCTCGCAGCGGTTCGCCTTCGAGTGCCGGATGGCATTCGTCGCCGCCTCCCGTACGACCCAGCCGAGCAGCGCCGCCGTCTGTGGCTCCAGGGGCGGGCCCGACAGCCGTACGACAGGATCGATGCCCGCGGCGAGCAGCGCCGACTCGGCGCGCTCCAGCTCCTGGGCCAGGCTCGCGTCGCGGTAGCCGGTCACCGCCTCGCGGATCTCGGTGAGCGCCTGGCGGCCCACGGACTCGATGTCGGCGACCTGGGCGAGCGCCGCGTCCATGTCGCGCGGGGCGAGGCGGCGGGCCGCCTCCGACTTCACCACGATCACCGAGAGGGTGTGGCCGAGGAGGTCGTGCAGGTCGCGGGAGAAGCGGAGGCGTTCCTTCTCCACTGCCGTGCGCGCCAACTCCTGGCGTGTGGACCGCAGTTCGCGCACCGTCTCGGAGAGCTCCAGGAGCGCGGCCGTCACCGCACCGGAGATGAAGCTCGCGTACCCGATGGTCCACGGGTCCCAGGGGCTGTCGCCCTCGACCGCGCCGAGCCAGCCCGCCGAGAAGACGATCACCAGCAGCACGGCAACGAGAGGCCTCTTGCGCAGCGTGGTGCCGACGGCCAGGGCGAGGAGGGGGAAGTAGAGGAGCCAGACGCCGCCGTAGCCGATCGCGAGGGCGTACGTGACGGCGGCCATCGCGCCCAGCAGATACAGCTGGGTGCGGCTGGTCCGCTTCTCCTTGACGAAGGCGCGGATCGCGACGGAGATATAGAGGGAGTTGAAGGCGAGGAGGCCGAGCCCGCCGATCCAGGGGTTCGGGGACTTGCCGTTGATCAGGTTGGAGAAGCTGCCCAGGCCGAGGAGCAGCCAGGGGAGGAGGGCATAGCCGTTCGGTGGTCCCGGGTCCTCTTCTTCCTTGCTGAGCTTCTTGCGCCGCCCCGGCCACTTCGGCATGGTCTCTCCCCGTTGCTGCGGTCCCGGCGGAACCGTATGTGATCACCGTACGGAGTCGCGCACCCACTCCGGCAGATGCGCTTGTACGCGGTCCGACAGGACAAATGTCATGGCCGGAGTGTCGGAGAAGTTGGATCTGACGTGGCGTCAGGAGTCTTCACAACCATCGAGGGGTGCGTTATACATAGGGCGCATCGGCTAGAACGCGTTCTAGAACAGGCGCGGAAAGCCGATCCGTATGCGACCTCGGTGCGGCCGACGGTGCGGACGGTCGCACCGAGGTCTTCCAGCCGTAGCAGAGCACGAGCACGTCAAGGAGCCTTGAGTCCATGCCGATTGATGCAGCGAAGGCCGTCGCCGCCGAACCCCGATCGAGCGAGATCAGCTGGGACCACAAGGACGTCCAGCTCTACCACCTCGGCGTCGGCGCGGGCCTCCCCGCCACCGACGCCGACGAACTGCGCTACACGCTCGAATCCCGGCTGCACGTCCTGCCCAGTTTCGCCACCGTCGCCGGCGCCGGAATGGCCCTGGCCGGCGGCCTCTCCGCGCCCGGCGTCGACGTGAACCTCGCCCACGTACTGCACGGCGGCCAGCGCGTCGAGGTCCACCGTCCGCTCCCGGTGAAGGGCGCGGCGACCTCCACCTCCACCGTCCAGGCGGTGTACGACAAGGGCAAGGCGGCCGTCATCGTCCTGCGCTCCGAAGTCGCCGACGAGCAGGGTCCGCTCTGGACCAGCGACTCGCAGATCTTCGTACGCGGCGAAGGCGGATTCGGCGGCGAGCGCGGACCCTCCGCCCGGATCGACCTCCCCGAACGCGAACCCGACCGGACCGTGGAGCGCCCGATCCGTGAGGACCAGGCGCTCCTCTACCGGCTGAGCGGGGACTGGAATCCGCTGCACGCCGACCCCGAGTTCGCCAAGCTGGCGGGCTTCGACCGGCCGATCCTGCACGGGCTCTGCAGTTACGGAATGACGCTCAAGGCCGTCGTGGACACGCTCCTGGGCGGGGACGTCGCCCGCGTCACCTCGTACAGCACGCGCTTCGCCGGGATCGTCTTCCCCGGCGAGACCCTGCGCATCCGGATGTGGCAGACGCCGGGGCGCATCCAGGTCACGGTCGCGGCGGTCGAGCGCGACGAGGCGCCGGTCCTCGCCGACACCATCGTCGAACACTCCTGAACCACGCCTGCCTGAACCACTCCTGAACCGTCCGCACCCTAGAGGGGAGCCGCACCATGCGCGCAGCAGTACTGCACGAGATAGGCCAGGACAAGCTCGAAGTCCTCGACGACGTCGAGGCGGTGGGCTTCGGCCCCGGCAAGGTGAAGATCAGGGTCAGGGCCACGGGCCTGTGCCACTCCGACGTCTCCGCGATGAGTGGCGTGCTCCCGCAGCCCGCCCCCTTCATCCCCGGCCACGAAGGCGCGGGCGAGGTCCTGGACGTCGGCGACGGCGTGACCAACGTCAAGCAGGGCGACAGGGTCCTGATCTGCTGGCTCCCCGCCTGCGGTGTCTGTCCCGCCTGCAAGCGCGGCCAGACCCAGCTCTGTCTGGCCGGCTTCATGAACGCCGGCACCCCCAACTTCAAGCGCCCCGGCGGCGATGTCTTCGGATTCGCGGGGACCGGCACCTTCACCGAGGAGGTCGTCGTCGACGCCGGATGCGCGGTGGCGATCCCCGACGACGTGCCGTTCGAGATCGCGGCCCTCATCGGCTGCGGAGTGACGACCGGGCTCGGCGCCGCGATCAACACCGCTGACGTGCAAGCTGGTTCGTCGGTGGCCGTCATCGGCTGCGGCGGCGTCGGCATCTCCGCGATCCAGGGCGCGCGGCTCAAGGGTGCGGCACAGATCGTCGCCGTCGACCCGGTCGCCTCACGGCGGGAGGCCGCGCTGCGATTCGGCGCCACCGAGGCCGTCGCACCGGACGCGCTGGGCGACGCCAAGCAGCGGATCACCGCGGGCGAGGGCTTCGACTACGTCTTCGAGGTCGTCGGCAAGTCGGTCACCGCGCGCACGGCGTACGAGACGACCCGCCGCGGCGGCACCCTGGTCGTGGTCGGCGCCGGCGCCATGGACGACAACCTCCAGCTCAACATGTTCGAGCTGTTCTTCGACGAGAAGCGGATCCTGCCCTCGATGTACGGCGGCGGGGACGTGCTCCGTTCGTACGAGCGGGCCATCGCCCTGTGGCGGGCAGGCCGCATCGACCTCGAATCCATGATCACCCACCGGGTGCCGCTCGCCGGGATCAACGACGCCCTGGCGCAGATGCGCACGGGCGAGGCGCTGCGCACCTGCATCGAGATCTGATCCGACCAGATCTGACCTGAGGGGAACTCCACGCATGTCTTTGCCACTTGAGGGCCTGTCCGCGATCGTCACGGGGGCGGGGCGAGGCCTCGGGCGCGCGGAAGCGCTCGAACTCGCCCGGCTCGGCGCGTCCGTCGTCGTCAACGACTTCGGACAGCCGGGGCGCGACGGCTCGGGGGAGGCCTCGGCCGCTCCGGCGGAGGAGGTCGCCGCGGAGATCCGTGCGGCGGGCGGGCAGGCGGTCGCGCACCTCGGCGACGTCGCGGACCATGAACAGGCCAGGGCCCTGGTCGAGTTGGCGGTGAGTACGTACGGAAAGCTCGACATCCTGGTCAACAACGCGGGCATCCTCCGCGACCGGATGATCTTCTCCATGAGCGAGGCGGAGTGGGACACGGTGATCCGGGTCCACCTCAAGGGGCACTTCAACACCACCCACTTCGCCTCGGTCCACTGGCGCGAGCGGTCCAAGGCGGCGGGAGCTCCGGTCTACGGCCGGATCGTCAACACCTCATCCGAGGCGTTCCTGGCGGGCTCGGCGGGACAGCCGAACTACGCGGCGGCCAAGGGCGGCATCGTGGGCCTGACGACGTCCTCGGCGCTCGCGCTGGGGAAGTACGGGGTGACGGCGAACGCGATCTGCCCCCGGGCCAGGACCCGTATGACGGAGGACGTCTTCGCAGGCTTCGCGGAGCCGGGGGCGGGGGAGCTGGACGCGCTCGCGCCCGAGCATGTGTCCCCGCTGGTGGGGTACTTGGCCTCGCCGGCGGCCGCGAAGGTGAACGGCCAGCTGCTCGTGGTGCACGGCGGGATGGTGGCGATCGTGGACCGGCCGAAGGTCGCGGCCAAGTTCGACACGGGCAAGGAGGCGTTCACGTACGAGGAGCTGGACGGTGTGCTGTCCCCTTATTACGAGGGGCGCCCGGCGAACGAGACGTTCGCGGCGTCGGAGGTTCTCGGCCTGAAGCGGGGCTGAGGGGCGAGACCGGGAGTGCAGGGGGCGAAGCCCCCTGCACTTCGGCGCCCGGGGAAGGTCAGGACTGCCCCGACGGGCCCCGCTGCTCCAGGCGCCGGTGCCGGCCGTGTGCCTCCGTGGAGGACGCCTCCGTCAGCGCCGCGCCCCCTCGATGCTTGCCGTAGCCGTCGGTTTCGCCCCGGTCGGTAGCGGTGGCGGCCGTGTCGGTTCGGGTTTCGGACATGATGACGAATCACCCCGTGTGATCGCTTACGTATGCGTGCAAGGCCGAGAGTCTAGTCAGCCCCCAACCGCCCCATGAGAGGCGCCTGCTGCAGTGGGACAGGCTTGCACACAGCAGGAGTCTCCGAAGCGGCAGACGGTTCCTCACCTGCGGCTTCCGTATGTGAGGGTTCGGTGACCATCGCATTCAGGTCGTCCTCGGGAGGCTCTACGGCGACTACCCCGCAATCCACCTCGGCATGCGCGTACGGCAGCCGCAGAATCCCCTCCCGCGTCCACAGCCCCGCCCCCGCCAACCACCCCACCGGCGCTGCCAGTTGATGCAGCCGCCGCCCCGCGGGCCGCCACACCCCCACCCAGCTCGCGCCCCCCGCGGCCCCGTCGATCCGCAGCGCCACCGCACAGCTCTCCGGCATCAGCACCTGCCCCGGCTGGACGGCGAAAGGCGTCACGGCCGCGTCCTCGACGCGCAGGCACTCCGGGAAGCGCACCGGCCGCGCCGACCCGAGCACGCCCCACCCGAGCCGGTCCTCGCCAGGCGCGTCCGACCGTACGAGCAGCAGGCCGCTGTCCGGCTCGGCCAGCAGCAGCCGGTCGTTGCTGTCCTCCGTGATCTGCAGCAGGGGGGAGACCTCGCCGCCCCGTTCCAGATCGACCGCCACCGCCTTCGTCACCCCGTCCAGCTCCCGGTCCAGCGCGAGCATGCGCCCCTCCCGGTCCAGCCAGACGCCGCCCGAGCAGCGCCCCTCGACCTGCGCGACGTGCTCGGGCCCGAAGGCCCCGCCCGCGACCAGCCAGATCGCCGTCGAATCTTCACCGGCGGCCAGCGCGTACGCGAGTTCACCGCCCGGCGCGGGCGGCAGCAGCGTCAGATCCGCGCACTCCACCGCCCCCAGCGGCAGTTCGCCGGTCCCGGGACCGGTCGGGTACAGCAGCGAGAGGGCATGACGCCCCTCCATGAACCGGCGGATCAGCACCCGTCCGTCGGCCAGCGGCAGCACATCGGCGCCCGGGTCCTCGGGCTGGGCGCCCGGCAGCTGGACGACGTACGGCTCGGGCCCGTCCAGCGTCCAGCGCTCAGGACACCACGCCTCCGCACCCGCACCGCCCGCTCCGTCCCTGCGTGCCAGCCGCGCCGCATAGGACCCGTCAGCCGCGATCGTGAGACCTGTTCCTTCAGCGGTCTCGATGGCCAAGGCCGTCATCGTGTCGGTCACCTCCGGCCACGAAGCTAGTTTTCGTACGGCCGGGCGAACGGCACGAGTCGCACGACTTCACACATAAGGGTGGCCGTCATCCGATTCTCCTGAGGGGGAGGGGGCGGGTGTGCTGTGCACGGAAACGGCCGCTAAGGTAAGGCGAACCTAAGAAGTCGCTGTCAGGAGCCTGTGATGTCCCTACGCCGCCGCGGAACCGCTGCTGCCGCCCTCGCCGTCGTCGGAGCGATCTCCCTCGCCGCCTGCTCGAGCGGCGACGACAGCGCAGGCTCCGGCAGCAAGGGAGGCTCCGACAAGAAGTCCGTCGCCCAGGGCGGCAAGGACTTCGGCGACGCGGCGGCCAAGACCGCGGCGCTCGGCACGGACGCCAAGGCCGGCCAGTTCCCGCGGACCATCACCCAGGCCATGGGTAAAACCGAGCTGAAGGCACAGCCCAAGCGGGTCGTGGTCCTGGACGTCGGCGAGTTCGACAATGTCGTCTCGCTCGGCATCAAGCCGGTCGGCTACGCCCCCACCGAGGGCAGCGTGGGCATCCCCAGCTACCTCAAGGCGGACGCGGGGAGCCCCAAGAACGTCGGCACGATCAACAACCTCAACCTCGAGGCGATCGCGAACCTCCACCCCGACCTGATCCTCGGCAGCCAGCTGCGCGCAGCGGACAAGTACGACGAGCTCTCCAAGATCGCGCCGACCGTGTTCTCCATCCGTCCGGGCTTCACCTGGAAGGAGAACTACCTCCTGAACGCGGCCGCGCTCGACAAGACCGCGGAGGCGAAGACGAACCTGGCGGCGTACGAGACGAAGGCCAGGAAGCTCGGCACGGACGTCGGCCCGAACAAGCCGACCGTCTCGATGGTCCGCTACCTGCCGGACAAGATCCGCCTGTACGCCCAGGCCTCCTTCATCGGCACGATCCTCAAGGACTCGGGCATCCCGCGCCCCGAGAACCAGCAGATCGAAGACCTCGCGGTCGAGGTCAGCCCCGAGAAGATCGACTCCGCGGACGCCGACTGGATCTTCACGGGCGTCTACGGTCCGCCGAAGGCCACCAAGCGCGACACCACCCAGTCCAACCCGCTGTGGAAGAACCTCAAGGCGGTCAAGGCCGGCCAGGCCAAGGACGTACCCGACGAGACCTGGTACCTGGGCCTCGGCGTGACGGCGGCCGACAAGGTCCTCGACGACCTGCACGGCTTCCTGGTCAAGTAGACGCGACCGGCAGGCGGGGCACGGAGCGCGGGTAACCTGTACTCCGTGCCCCGTCTGTCTGAAGTCCTCTCCGCGCTCGACGCCCTGTGGCCCCCCGAGCGGGCCGAATCCTGGGACGCCGTCGGCACGGTCTGCGGGGACCCGGACGCGGAGATCACCACGGTCCTCTTCGCCGTCGACCCCGTCCAGGAGATCGCCGACGAGGCCGGCAAACTCGGCGCCCAGCTGATCGTCACCCACCACCCGCTGTATCTGCGCGGTACGACGACGGTCGCGGCCTCCACCTTCAAGGGCCGCGTCGTGCACACCCTGATCAAGCAGGACATCGCCCTGCACGTGGCCCACACCAACGCGGACGGCGCCGACCCGGGCGTCTCCGACGCCCTCGCGGGCGCGCTCGGCCTCCGGGTCGTACGCCCCCTGGTGCCGGACCCCACCGACCCGTCGGGCCGTCGCGGCCTCGGCCGGATCTGTGAGCTCGACCACCCCCTCCCGCTGCGGGACTTCGCCGCACAGGCCGCCGCACGGCTGCCCGCCACCGCGCAGGGCATCCGCGTCGCGGGCGACCCGGAGGCCCTCATCCGTCACATCGCGGTGTCCGGCGGATCGGGCGACAGCCTCTTCGAGCAGGTACGTTCCGCCGGAGTCGACGCCTTCCTGACCGCGGACCTGCGCCACCACCCGGTGTCCGAGGCCCGCGAGCATTCCCCGCTCGCGCTGATCGACGCCGCGCACTGGGCCACCGAGTGGCCCTGGTGCGAACAGGCCGCCGCGCAGCTCGACGAGATTTCCGACCGGAACGGATGGGGTCTGCGCACCCACGTCTCCCGTACGGTCACAGACCCCTGGACAGTCCACCTCTCTTCTTCTGGAGCCCCCAACTGAACGCCGCGCTCGCCGACCAGATCCGCCTCCTCGACGTCCAGGCCCTCGATGTACGCCTGTCGCAGCTCGCGCACAAGCGCTCGTCGCTGCCCGAGCACGCCGAGATCGAATCCCTGACCAAGGACCTCACCCAGCTGCGCGACCTGCTGGTCGCCGTACAGACGGAGGAGTCCGACACCGCACGCGAGCAGACCAAGGCCGAGCAGGACGTCGACCAGGTCCGCCAGCGCGCCGTACGCGACCAGCAGCGCCTCGACTCGGGTGCGGTCACGTCGCCCAAGGACCTGGAGCACCTCCAGCGCGAGATCGTCTCCCTCGCCAAGCGCCAGGGCGACCTCGAGGACGTCGTCCTGGAGGTCATGGAGCGCCGCGAGTCCGCGCAGGAGCGGGCGAGCGAGCTCACCGAGCGCGTCTCGGCCGTCGAGGCCAAGACCGCCGACGCCACGTCGCGCCGTGACGCCGCGACCTCGGTTCTCGACGCGGACATCGCGACGGCGACCAAGGAGCGCTCGGTCGTGGCCGAGTCGATCCCGGCCGACCTGCTGAAGCTCTACGACAGGCTGCGCGAGAAGCAGGGCGGCATCGGCGCCGCGCGCCTCCACCAGCGCCGCTGCGAGGGCTGCCGCCTGGAGCTCGACATCACCGAGGTCAACGAGATCAAGGCCTCGTCGCCCGACACGGTGGTGCGCTGCGAGAACTGCAGCCGCATCCTGGTCCGTACGGCCGACTCGGGGATCTGATGCGGCAGTTCGTCGTCGAGGCGGACGGCGGCTCCCGGGGCAACCCGGGCCCCGCCGGCTACGGCGCGGTGGTGCTCGACCCGGTGACGGGCGAGCCCCTCGCGGAGGCCGCCGAGTACATCGGGATCGCCACCAACAACGTGGCCGAGTACAAGGGCCTGATCGCGGGCCTGAAGTCGGCCCGCGCGCTGGACCCCGAGGCGAAGGTCCGGGTCCGCATGGACTCGAAGCTGGTCGTCGAGCAGATGTCGGGCCGCTGGAAGATCAAGCACCCGGACATGAAGCCGCTGGCGGCCGAGGCGGCGACGATCCTGCCGCGCGCGCAGGTGACGTACGAGTGGATCCCGCGCGAGAAGAACAAGCACGCGGACCGCCTGGCGAACGAGGCGATGGACGCGGGCAAGAAGGGCAAGCAGTGGGAGCCTTCGGCCTCCATGGCAGCCCTGGACGTGCCTGCCGCGGGCCCGGTGGGCGACCACGCGGCGGGCGCGGCGAAGGCAAGGGCGGCGATGTCCGGGTCCGGCCGTACGGCCGCGGATGCCCCGTCCGCCCCGCCGGTGGGCTGGGCGGCCCCGGCCGACCTGGGCGCTCCCGCGACCTTCGTCCTGCTGCGCCACGGCGAGACGGCGCTCACCCCCGAGAAGCGTTTCTCCGGCAGCGGGGGCAGCGACCCGATGCTGTCGGCGGCGGGCCGCGCCCAGGCGGAAAAGGCGGCGACGTCCTTCTCCGCACGCGGCACGATCCAAGCGGTGGTCACGTCACCCCTCCTCCGCTGCCGCGAGACGGCGGATGTGGTGGCGGCGGCGCTCGGCCTGCCCGTGACGGTCGAAGAGGGCCTGCGCGAGACGGACTTCGGGGCCTGGGAGGGTCTGACGTTCGGCGAGGTACGGGAGCGGTACGCCGACGACCTGGACGCCTGGCTGACCTCCCCGAAGGCGACCCCGACGGGCGGCGGCGAGAGCTTCGCAACGGTGGCGAGGCGGGTCTCGACGACCCGCGACAAGCTGATCGAGCGCTACCGGGGCAAGACGGTCCTGCTGGTGACACACGTGACACCGATCAAGACGCTGGTCCGCCTGGCACTCGGGGCTCCGCCGGAGTCGCTGTTCAGGATGGAACTGTCGGCGGCGTCGGTGTCGGCGGTGGCGTACTACGCGGACGGCAACGCGTCGCTGCGCCTACTGAACGACACGTCACACCTGAGGACGCCCTGAGCGGGACTTCTCCCGGGGCGCTGCCCCGGACCTGCACCTGTGAGCCGAGCTCAGCAAATTCAAGCCCCTCCCGGACCTGCATCCTGCGAGCCGGGATCAGCAAAAACAAGCCCGTCCGGCGATTGAGGACGAGCGGCCGGAGGCCGCGATCGGGGGTGCCGGGGGCGTAGCCCCTGCGAAGGCGGGGGCCGGGGTGCAACCCCGCCCGTGGCGGAGCCGCGCAATGTCACAGCGGGAAGGGGCGGGGTGGGGGAGAGCCCCCGCTCAGCCCACCCGCAGCGCAGCCGCCTCCCGGGCCAACGACTCCACGCGCCCCCAGTCCCGCGCAGCGATCGCATCCGCAGGAAGCATCCAAGTCCCGCCCACACACCCCACGTTGGGCAACGCCAGATAGGACGGCGCGGACGGCAGTCCGACACCCCCCGTAGGACAGAACCGCGCCTGCGGCAACGGCCCGCCCAGCGACTTCAGATACGGCACCCCGCCCGCGGCCTCCGCCGGAAAGAACTTCATCTCGGTCACGCCGCGCTCCAGAAGCGCGACGACCTCCGAAGTGGTCGACACCCCCGGCAGGAACGGCACCCCGGCCCCCCGCATCGCGCTCAGCAGCGCATCGGTCCACCCCGGGCTCACCAGGAACCGCGCCCCGGCGCCCACCGCGGCCTCGACGTTCGCAGGAGATATCACGGTGCCGGCGCCGACCACCGCGTCCGGAACCTCAGCCGCGATGGCCCGTATCGCATCCAGCGCCGCGTCCGTCCGCAGCGTGACCTCGATCGCGGGCAGCCCGCCCGCGACCAGCGCCCGCGCCAGCGGCACGGCATCGGCGGCGTCGTCGATCACGACAACAGGAACAACGGGCGCGAGGTCCAGCACGGAAGTCATGCGGCCATCCTGCCTGGCCCCACACGACATGCGCAACGAGCGTTGCACCCTCCGCAACGCACCCTCAGTGGATCTGATCCACCAGCACATCCAGCGACCAGGCCTGCCCGCCCCCGGACGGAGGCGCCACCTCCACCACGTACCCCAACTCCCGCCACACCTCGACCAGTTCACCGGGCCCACGAGGAGCCGCCCCGGCCACCAGCAGGTCCCGTACGATCCGCCCCTTCGTGGCCTTGTTGAAGTGGCTGACCACCTTCCGGGTCGGCGCGTGCAGCACCCGCACCGAAGCGGTCCGCCCGGCGACTTCCCCCTTCGGCTTCCACGCGGCCGCATAAGCCCCCGACCGCAGATCGAGCACAAGCCCACTTCCCGCGGCCTCCGGCATGACCTCCGCCATCGGCCCCCGCCAGTGCGCACCCAGAGCCCCGAGCCCCGGCAGCTTCACGCCCATGGAGCACCGGTACGAGGGAATGCGGTCCCCCACCCGCACCGCGCCCCACAGCCCGGACGAGATCAGCAGCGCCTTCCCGGCCCGCCGCTTGGCCGCCGCGTCCAGCGATCCGAGATCCAGTGCGTCGTACAGCACGCCGGTGTAGATCTGCCCCGCGGGCCGCGCCCCCGCGGTCCTCAGCTCCAGGTTCTTCGCGACCTCGCCGCGCAGCCCCTCGCTCAGCCCGAGCACCTCGCGCGCCTTCTCCTCGTCGGCCGCGCAGAGCTCGACGAGCTCGTCCACCACGGCGGCGCGGGCCTCGTTCAGCCCCGGCAGCGACAGCGACTCCAGTTTCAGGGGCGCACCGGACCCACTCGCGGCCTTACCCTCCGACGGCGGCAAGAGCACCAGCACGACAACTCTCCTCAGCGACGTACGACAACGACTACGACAACGACTACGACTGCAACGGCCAGCGTAAAGGTGCCGGTGCCCCCCACCCGCAATACGCTCGCCCCATGCCCAGCCGCCACATGTACATGACCGGCGAAGCCGAAGCTCCGCTGCGCGCCGCCCTGTGCGGACTGCGCACCACACTCGAGCTCCCCGACGCCTTCCCGCCCGAGGTGCTCGCCGAGGCCGAACAGGCCGCCAAGTCCCCGCGTCTGCCCGCCCGCGACGCGACGGACATCCCCTTCTTCACGGTCGACCCGCCGACCTCCCGAGACCTCGACCAGGCGATGCACCTCGCCCGCACGCCCACCGGCTACCGCGTCCACTACGCGATCGCCGACGTGGCCGCCTTCGTCACCCCCGGCGGCGCGCTCGACACCGAGGCCCACCGCCGCGTGACGACGCTCTACTTCCCGGACACGAAGGTCCCCCTCCACCCGACGCTGCTCTCCGAGGGCGCGGCGAGCCTCCTGCCCGACCAGACGGCCCCGGCCCTCCTCTGGCGGATCGACCTGGACAAGGACGGCGCCACCACGGCGGCCCACGTCGAGCGGGCTCTCGTACGCAGCCGCTCGAAGCTGGACTACGAGACGGTCCAGCACCGGATCGACGACGGCACCGCCGAGACCCCCGTGGCCCTCCTCGCCGACATCGGCCGCCTCCGCGAGGCCCAGGAGGTCGCCCGCGGCGGCATCTCCCTCAACGTTCCCGAGCAGGAGATCACCGAGCACGCGGGCGCCTACGACCTCGGCTACCGCACCCCGCTCCCCGCCGACGGCTGGAACGCCCAGATCTCCCTCCTCACCGGCATGGCGGCCGCCGACCTGATGCTCGCCGCGGGCACCGGCATCCTGCGTACGCTTCCCACGGCCCCCGACGGAGCGGTCTCGCGCCTGCGCAGGTCGGCCAAAGCCCTGCGCATCGACTGGCCGCACCACGTCCCGTACGCGCAGCTCATCCGCACCCTGGACCCGTCCGAACCGCGCCACGCGGCCTTCCTCCAGGAGTGCACGAGCCTCCTGCGAGGCGCCGGCTACACGCTCTTCACGGACGGCGAGCGCCCCGACCCGGCGACGCACGCGGCCGTGGCCGCCCCCTATGCCCACTGCACGGCACCGCTCCGCCGCCTGGTCGACCGTTACGCGGGCGAGCTGTGCCTGGCGGCGGTGGCGAACGAGACCCCACCGGATTGGGTGACGGCGGCCCTTCCCGCCCTCCCCCAGGAGATGGCCGACGGAACTCGCCGCGCCAACTCCGTGGAGCGCGAGTGCGTCGACCTCGTCGAGGCGGCCCTGCTCAAGGACCGGGTGGGCGAGACGTTCGACGCGTACGTGGTGGACCTGAAGGAGAAGGACCCGTCGTCCGGCACGGTCCACCTGGAGGACCCGGCGGTGGTGGCGCGCATCGAGGGCGGCACGTCGAAGCTCCCGCTGGGGGAGCGGCTTCGGGTGCGCCTCACCCAGGCCGACCCGGGGACCTCCAAGGTGCAGTTCGCTCCGGCGTGACGGTGACCGGACGGCCGCAACTCCCCGCAGAAACGGTTGTCTGTGCCACGATCGAGGGAACAGTTCTCCTTCTCATGGACGGGCGGATCCCCCATGTCCCAGTCTGACGACCGGCCGAGGAAGGGGCGCGACATGGCAGTCATGGCACACGAGCAGCTCGCGCAGGCGGATGTCCTGCTGGAGGGCTTCCTGGCCCTGGATACGCCGACAGGCTTCCGGGCCGAGCTCATCGAGGGGGACATTGTCGTGACGCCGCCGCCGGACGGGGACCACGAGGACTACATCAACCTGATCATGAAGCAGGTGATCAGGCAGTCCCACACCGACATGGATTTCTCCGGCAACAAGGGACTGAAGCTGCCCAGCGGAGGGGACTGCCCGAAGAACCACGTCATTCCGGACGGCACCTTCGCGCCGACGGCTCGCCGCCTGTTCCAGGGTGCAGGATCCTGGATGCCCTGCGCGGGTGTGGCCCTGGCGGTCGAGGTGACCTCCTCCAAACCACAGGCCGACCGCGAAGCCAAGCGCCGGTGCTACGCCCAGGGCGGCATCCCTCTCTATCTCCTCATCGACCGCGACAAGTCGTCCCTCACGCTCTTCAGCGACCCGGAGAAGGGCGACTACCGCGAGTCCTGCACCCGTCCCTTCGGGAAGTCCGTCACCCTGCCCGAGCCGTTCGGCTTCGACCTGGAGACCACCGACTTCGCCTGAGTCGGAGAGGTCCTGTATCCCCGGGTAGCATGGTCGTCACGGCGGACGAGCCGGCCGGACGGCCGCGTGAGGGATCTTCGGATTCCTCCCGAGGAACGTCCGGGCTCCACAGGGCAAGGTGGTGGCTAACGGCCACCCGGGGTGACCCGCGGGACAGTGCCACAGAAAACAGACCGCCAAGGGCTTCGGTCCTCGGTAAGGGTGAAACGGTGGTGTAAGAGACCACCAGCGCCTGAGGTGACTCAGGCGGCTAGGTAAACCCCACCTGGAGCAAGGTCAAGAGAGGCCGTCGGAAGACGGCTTTGCGCGGACGTTCGAGGGCTGCTCGCCCGAGTTCGCGGGTAGACCGCAGGAGGCCGGCAGCAATGCCGGTCCTAGATGGATGGCCGTCTCCCCGGCGACCGCAAGGTCACCGGGAGACAAAACCCGGCGTACAGGCCGACTCGTCCGCCATTAAGGCCCTGACCTGGGAATCGCCTGGGTTGGGGCTGTTTTGCGTGCAGCGGTGCGTACTCCGTGGGCGTGAGCGACCGCGATAGCATGGTACCGAATTTCGTACCAATGATGTACGCTTTTCGGTACCGATATAGCGGTGGTTGGGGCGAAAGGGGCACCGGCAATGACGATCACAGGAACCGAGGCGCGGAGAGACTTTTTCCCGCTGCTGAAGAAGGTCAATGACGATCACGCGCCGGTGCGGATCGCCTCCAAACAGGGGAACGCCGTCCTCATGGCCGAGTCCGACTACGAAGCGTGGACGGAGACCATGTATCTGCTCGGTAACGCGCGCACCGCCGCCGAACTGATGGAGTCGGTTGCTGAGTTGGACGCCGGACATGGCGCTGTGCGCGACTTGATCGACCCGGAGGAATCGGCGTGAAGGTCATGTTCTCCACCCGCGCATGGGAGCAGTACGCGCAGTGGGCCATGACCGACCGGCGCACCCTCAAGCGCATCAATGCCCTGATCGCGGACATTCAGCGCAACCCCGATGACAACAACGGCATCGGAAAGCCCGAGATGCTGAAAGGTGCGCTCAAGGGCTGGTGCTCGCGTCGCATCACCGAGGAGCACCGGCTCGTGTACCGAGTGAGCGGCGACGTACTGGAGATCGCCCGCGCCTACGGGCATGACACCGAGCGGTAAGGTCGTCGTATGCCGACCGCGGCCAGTGCCGCCATCGCGGCGGCCGCCGTGATCGCCACCGCGAATCCGCCCCGCGCGCCGGAAGCGGCGATCGCCCAGCCGGAGAGCGCCGCCGCACCGGCCGAGCCTGCGACGCTTGCCGAGCCGAGCCAGGTGAAGGCCTGGGTCAGGACGGTCCGGTGGACGGTCGATTCGGTCAGGACCGAGAACAGCACCAGTACGGGCGGGATCGTCGCACCGGTCACCAGGACCACCGCCCCGAGTCCGAGCGGCGTGGTGGCCGCGAGCAGCAGGAGGCTGGCCGGTGCCAACACGGCTGTTGCCACTGCCAGTTGGGTCCGGGGCGCCATCCTCCAACGGCGTAGCCCGTAGAGCCAGCCCGCCAGCAGGCCGCTGCAGCTCGACACCGCGAAGACCGGTGTGGCCGACGCCGCGGCATGGTGCTCCACCGCGAACGCAGTCACCGAGAGCTGCAGGGCGCCGAAGTACACGCCGATCGCGAGGTTGAGGGCGACGAGCACGGCGAAGCCGGGACGGAGCAGGGAGCGGGCCGCGCGGGTGTGCGGGGTGGATGCGGGGGCCGGCGGCGGTGCGGTGCCGCGCTGTGCGGCGAAGGCCAGTCCGCCCGCGACCACCAGAGTGGCTGCCAGGGCCGTTCCGAGCACCGGGTGTCCGCTTGCTCCGAGCGCGCTGACCAGGGCCGGGCCGACCAGATAGCCCAGCGCGTTGGCGAGCGACTCCAGTGCGAAGGCGGTGGGGAGTTCAGCGGCCCGGTCGCCGTGGAGCAGCGCCGCCCAGCGGGCCGCGGACGCCGCGCTGAGCAGCGGGAGGGTGGCGCCGACCAGGACTCCGCCCGCTGTCATCAGCCAGGTCGAGGTGGAGCAGAGGACCAGGGCCAGGAGTGTCGCCACCGCTGCGGCGTGGGCCAGCAGGGCGGGCGGCAGCACCCTGGTCTGGCCGAACCGGTCGATCAGCCGGCCGAGTTGGGGTCCGGCCACGGCGTCGCCGATGGCACAACCGCCGGTGACCATCCCGGTCACGGCGTACGAACCGGTCCGGCCCTGTACGAGCCAGACGATGCCGAGACCGGTCATCGCGATGCCGATGCGGCCGAGGGCGGCGGTCAGGTAGAAGGCTTTGGCGCCGGGGGTGCGCAGCAGGGTGGAGTAGTTCGCCGAGGGCACGGCGGGTCCCTTTCGCTGCCCGGCGGGGCGGACCACCCGGGGTCGTCGGCGTCCGGAAGATCCGACCCGTGGTCATCGCCTGGAACCGTCCAGTGTTGGCGTGGAGCGGGGACACGCACCCCACGCCGACTCCGTCACCGGGCAGAAGTCATGTGAATGAGCTTGTGAGCATAGGGGTTCGGGCTTTGTCGGTGCCAGGCTTTACGGTTTGTGCAGGGAGCAGGATCGGGGGTGGGGCATGGGTGTGGGTGAGCGGGCCGACTGGGCGCTGGCCTGTCTGGGGCCGGGGCAGTCGCTGCATCTGCTGCATGCGCGCTTCGAGCGGCACGAGTTCGCGCCGCACGCGCATGAGGAGCTGACGGTCGGGGTGACCGTCGGCGGCGAGGAGATCATCGACTACCGGGGCGAGCGCGTGCGTTCCGGGGTGGGGTCGATCGTCGTCCTGATGCCCGACGAGGCGCACACCGGGCGGCCGGCCTCGGGGTGCGAGGGGTACGCGTACCGGTCGATGTATCCGAAGGCCGCGCTGCTGAGCGAGGGGTCGGTGGGGCTGCCCTTCTTCCGGGACGCCGTGATCGACGACCCCGAGCTGTCCCTCGCGCTGCGGACCGCGCACACCGAACTGAGCCTGACCGACGACCCGTTGGAGGCCGAGTCGCGCATACCGTGGCTGCTCACCGCGCTGGCGCGGCGGCACGGATCGGGGGTGCTCTGCGTCCCTGACCGGGTCGTGGGGGCGCGGGGGATCGCGGTGGGGGTGCGCGACCGGCTGGTGGAGGCGGTCGTCGAGCCGCCTTCGCTGGCCGAGCTGGCGGCCGAGCTGGGGCTCTCCAGGTACCAACTGCTGCGCGCCTTCCGCGACACCTTCGGGATGCCGCCGTACGCCTGGCTCGCGCAGCACCGGGTGATGCGCGCGCGGACCCTGCTGGAAGCGGGGCAGAAGCCTGCCGAGGTGGCGGGCCTCGTCGGCTTCGCGGATCAGGCGCATCTGACGCGGTGGTTCCGGCGGGTGACGGGGGCGACCCCGGCCGCGTACCGCAACAGCGTTCAAGACAGCGGGGGGTGAGACCCGGGATCATGGGGACATGACAACACGTGGGTGGGCTCTCTTCGGGATGATGGGTGTGCTCTGGGGCATCCCGTACCTGATGATCAAGGTGGCGGTCGACGGCTTCTCGCCGGCCGGGGTGGTTTTTGTACGATGCGCCATCGGGGCGGCACTGCTGCTGCCGTTCGCGCTGCGGGGCGGCGGCTTCTTCCGTACGGTACGGGCGCATTGGGTGCCCATGCTGGCCTTCGCCGCGATAGAGATCATCGGCCCGTGGTGGACCCTGACGGACGCCGAGCGCAAGCTCTCCAGCTCCATGGCGGGGCTGCTCATCGCGGCCGTACCGATCTTCGGGGCCTTCATCGCCCGGTTCTTCGGCGACACGGAGAAGCTCGGGAAGCGGCGGGGGCTGGGGCTCGCGCTCGGACTGGGCGGGGTCGCCGTGCTGACCGTGCCGCACCTCAGCGGCGGAGACGCCTGGTCGATCACCGAGGTGCTGCTGACCGCGCTCGGATACGCCACGGCGCCGCTGATCGCCGCCCGGCACATGAAGGACGTGCCGACGCTGCGGCTCATCACCCCCTGCCTGATCCTGGCCGCGGTCGTCTACGCCCCTGCGGCGGTGGGCAGTTGGCCGTCCGCGATGCCCTCCGGGCAGGTCATCGCCAGCCTCGCCGGGCTCGGGGTCGTCTGCACCGCGCTGGCCTTCGTCGCCTTCCTGGAGCTGATCCGCGAGGTCGGACCCGTCCGGGCCTCGGTCATCACCTACGTCAACCCGGCCATCGCGGTGGCGGCCGGAGTCGCCCTGCTCGGCGAGGAGTTGACCGTGTCGGTCGGCGGGGCCTTCGTCCTCATCCTCGGCGGTTCGGTGCTCGCGACGGCGAAGGGCCGGGCGGAGGTCGACGAAGCCACGGAAACGAAGGGGGAAGCGCAGTCGGCGGGCGACAGCGGGGAAGGGCTGCCGGCGCCCGCCGGGCTCGCGTAACCGGCCTACGGCAGCGGGCTCAATGCCCGCTTCAGGTCCGCGAGTTCGCGGTAGTGGACCCCGGTCATCCCCAGTGCGACCGCTGCCTTGACGTTCTCCTCGGAGTCGTCGACGAACAGGCAGCGGTCGTACGGGACGCCGACACGGCCCGCCGCGATCTCGTAGAAGCGCTCGTCGGGCTTGGCCACGCCGATCCGTGCGCTGCTGACCACATGGTCCACGAAGCCGTCGAGGCCCAGCCGGGTCAGGTCCCCCTCCAGGTCCGTCGTCGCATTGGTGACGAGGACGAGGGGGACGTGCTTCCGTACGCGGGCGAGCAGCTCCAGGATCTCCGGGTCCGCCCGGAACGGCGACGAGGCGAAAGCCGCCGCCAGTTCCCGCGCCCGGGGCACGGACGTCACCTCGGTGAGCGCCTCGGCCGTCGACTCCACCCACTCCGCGTGCGTCATCTTCCCCAGCAGGAAGAGCCCGTCACGCTCGGGCGCGAAGGCGAACCCTGCCGTCGTGCCGTCCGGGAGGCCCGCGGCCAGCTCCAGGCGGCTGACCTCGGTGGTGTCGTAGAAGCGGATGACCCCGTCCAGGTCGCAGAGCAGGGCGTCGAAGTCGAAGGGGTGGCGAACCGTCACGCGGTGGCCTCAGGGATACGTGCCCCCGTGCCGCCGACCCGCACCCGCGCATCGCCCGCGCGCAGCTCGACCCGCAGCTCGCCGGGGCGTCCCATGTCCGCGCCCTGGTGCAGGGTGAGGACCGACTCCTCGGGGACCAGGCCCAGTTCGCGGGCGTACGCACCGAAGGCCGCGGCCGCGGCGCCCGTCGCCGGGTCCTCGACGACCCCGCCGACCGGGAACGGGTCGCGTACATGGAAGACGGTCTCCGACTCGCGCCACACCAGCTGCACCGTGGTGAAGTCCAGCGCCGTCATGAGGGCGAGCAGGCGCTCGAAGTCGTAGTCCAGGTCGGCCAACCGGGCGCGCGTCGCGGCCGCCAGGACCAGGTGGCGGTTGCCCGCGAAACCGATCCGCGGCGGGAACGCCGGGTCGAGATCGGCGGCGGACCAGCCGAGCGCCTCCAGTGCCTCGGCGACGACCTTCTCCTCGGCATCCAAGACCGCGGGCTCGACGCTCGTGAGCGTGGCGCGCAGAGTGCCGTCGGCGGACTGCGTCACCGTCACCGGGACCTGACCGGCCTGCGTGGAGAAGAGCAGCTCACCGGCGCCGTGGCGTTCGGCGAAGGCGATGGCCGTGGCGATGGTGGCATGGCCGCAGAAGGCGACCTCGGCCTTGGGGGAGAAGTAGCGCACGGTGAACGCCCGGCCCGGCTCCCCGCCGAGCCCCTCGGGCGGCGCGGTCAGGAAAGCGGACTCGCTGTATCCGAGCTCCGCGGCGATCGCGAGCTGCTCCTCGTCGGAGAGGCCCGCGGCATCCAGGACGACACCGGCGGGGTTGCCGCCCGCGGGGTCGGCGGAGAAAGCGGTGTAACGGAGGATCTCGGGGCGCGCGTGCGAAGCAGTCATGGCCGGGGAACTCCCGGGACCGAAGGATCATTCCCGTCGCTGCCGAGAGAACGGTCCGCCACCCGGCCGAGGTGCGCGCCGAAGGTCCCCGACGCGTCCGGAGTGAGCGTGCGCAGCGCCACCATCGCCGTGATGATCACGTCGCAGAGCTCGGCCTCCACGTCCTGCCAGGTGTGGCTCGCGCCCTTGCGGGGGTTCTGCCCGGTCGCCCCGATGACCGCCTGGGCGACCTCGCCGACCTCCTCGGAGAGTTTGAGGATGCGCAGCAGCACCTCCTCCTCGGGCGGTCGGGTGTGCGCTGTGGCGAGCCAGGCGTGGAGCTGCTCGACGGTTTTCCAGGTCCGGTCGTCCATGAACGCCACCTTCCCACGCCCGGGGTCTTGCCTTCGTATGCACTCCAACTCCTAGCGTGCACAGGCATGGAGACGACAAGGACGACGACAAGGAAGCTGGGACGCAGCGGCATCGAGGTGAGCGCGCTCGGATTCGGGTGCTGGGCGATCGGCGGGGAGTGGGCGGACGCCGGCGGGAATCCGCTGGGGTGGGGGAAGGTCGACGACGAGGAGTCGGTGCGCGCGATCCGCCGGGCGCTCGACCTCGGGGTGACCTTCTTCGACACCGCCGATGTGTACGGCACCGGGCACAGCGAGCGGGTGCTCGGGCGGGCGCTCGCCGGGCGGCGGGACGAGGTCGTGATCGCCACGAAATGGGGCAATCGGTTCGACGAGACGACGCGCACGCTGACCGGGCGCGACACCACACCGCAGTACGCGCGCGAGGCGCTGACCGCCTCGCTGCGGCGGCTCGGCACCGATCACGTCGACCTGTTCCAGCTCCATCCCGGTGACGCGGAGCTCGTCGAGGGGGCTCAACTGCGGGACGCCTGTGAGGAGTTCGTACGGGAGGGCCTGATCCGGGCGTACGCATGGAGCACCGACGACCCGGAGCGCGCCGAAGTCTTCGCCGCGGGGGAGCACTGCGCGGCGGTGCAGCACTCCTGCAGTGTGCTGGAGGACGCACCCGAGATGCTGGCCCTGTGCGAGCGGCTGGATCTGGCCAGCGTCAACCGCAGCCCGCTCGCCATGGGGCTGCTCACGGGCAAGTACGCGGCCGGGGTCCGCCCCGGTGACAGCGACATCCGCACGGTCCCGCCGGCCTGGCTGCGCTGGTTCGGCGAGGGAGGGGCGCCCGCCCCCGAGTGGGCGGCTCGCGTGGAGGCGTTACGGGACATTCTGACCAGTGGCGGGCGCACGCCGGGGCAGGGCGCGCTGGCCTGGCTCTGGGGGCGCAGCCCCCGTACCGTCCCGATCCCCGGATTCCGCAGCGTCGCCCAGGCGGAGGAGAATGCGGGTGCGCTGGCCCAAGGGCCCCTGGACGAAGGGCAGTTGGCGGAGATCGCCCGGATCCTGGGCTGAGTGTGAGGCGGGTCCGGAAAGCGGAACGCGGACCCGCTGTTCGTACGCACAGCATCGGTTTGTACGGTCCTGAGGTGCGTGAATCCTCCCGAGCCCCGATGTCCCGACGCGCGGCCCTGAGCCTGGCCGCCGCCGTCCCGGCCGCAGTCCTCGCCGGAAGCGGTTCCGCCGCGGCCGCCGAAGCCGTGGGCGGTGAGCGGCTGGGCCTCGACGGGGTCCAGGCGGACCTCTCCGGGGCCCGCGCGCTGCCGAAGATCAGGGCCGCGTCCTGGCTGGTCGCGGACCACACCACCGGCGAGGTCCTCGCCTCGTACCGTGCGCACCGCGCGATGCCGCCGGCCTCCACGCTGAAGATGCTCTTCGCCGACACGGTGCTGCCGCGCGTCGGCGAGGTCACGCAGCGGCACAAGGTCACCGCGGCCGACCTGGCCGGGATACCCGGGGGCAGCAGCCTGGTGGGGGTCGAGGCCGGGACGACGTACACCGTCGACCAGTTGTGGCAGGGCGTCTTCCTGCGGTCGGGCAACGACGCCGTCCATGTGCTGAGCCATATGAACGGCGGGGTGGACGAGACCGTCCGCCAGATGCAGGCCAAGGCCGTCGATCTGCAGGCACTCGACACCAAGGTCGTCAGCCCGGACGGCTATGACCACCCCGGGCAGGTCTCGTCCGCGTACGACCTCACGCTCATCGCCCGGCACGGTCTGGGCCTCGACAGCTTCCGCCACTATTGCGGGATGCGGCTCGCGGACTTCCCCGACGGGAACAAGGGCAAGACGTTCCAGATCCAGAACACCGACCGCCTGCTCGGTACGTACAGGGGCCTGATCGGCGTCAAGAACGGCTACACGACCAACGCGGGCAACACCTTCACCGGCGCCGCGACCCGCGGCGGCCGCACGCTGCTGGTCACGGTGATGCACCCGGCGCCCGGCTACGACGCGGTGTACCGCGACACCTCGGCGCTCCTCGACTGGGGGTTCGCGGCAGCGGGCACGGCGCAGGCCGTCGGCACGCTGGTCAAGCCGGTCAGCGCGGGCGGTGCCCCGGCGGCGCCGAAGGCCGGGGGCGGTCCAGGGGCCGCCGCCGCGACGGTCTCCGGCTCCCCGGCCGCCTCGGCGAGCGCCTTCTCCTGGCCGCTGATCGGCGGGGCCGGCGGCGCGCTGGCGCTGCTCGGGGGCTCGGTGTTCGCGCTCAGGAACCGCAGGCGGAGCGAGCCGGCCGCCGCTGCCCCGGAGAGCGGCGGCGGCCGGCACCGTCACCGGCGCTGAGCGTCACGGCGGGTTTCAGCTGTTGATGTACCCCTTGCCGGGCTTCGTCCACTTCACGGCATCCTTCTTCGCGCCCTTGGCGTCGGTGAGGGTCGCCGTGTCGTGGGTGTTGTTCCAGATCATCCAGCCGCGCTGCTGGTACTTGGACGCCGCGGTGTCCTTGCCCTTGCCCGTGTAGACGGTGAGCGACTGGCCCTTCTTCAGCGAGACGTTGCCGAAGGTGTACACGTGGCGCTTGGTGTCCGTGAGCTTCCAGCCCTTGATGCTGACCGTGCCCTTGGAACGGTTCAGGAGCCTGACCCACTCGCCGTTGACGGACTTGTTCGTGTGGACGTCCTTGCCCGGGGAGTCGTACTGCACCTTGCTTATCTGTACGGGCGATGCGGCGGCCGAAGCGCTCGGAGCGGTCACGAGCAGGGTGCCCCCGAGGGCGGCGACGGCGAGGGCGGCAGGCGCCGCGGTGCGTATGCGCACGGTGTGCTCCGTATGTGGAAAGTGTGAAGAAGGGGCAATTCTAGGGGTCCGAGAAGGCCGCCGTAAGCGCTTCGACCGAACCCCTTCCGCCCCAACTCCCCTCAGCCGCGCCCCACATACGGCATAGCGGTCGCCAGCACCGTGACGAACTGCACATTCGCCTCCAGCGGCAGCTCCGCCATGTGCAGCACGGTCCGTGCGACATCGCCCGCGTCCATCACCGGCTCCACCGCCAGCGAGCCGTCGGCCTGCAGGGTCCCGGTCTGCATCCGCTCGGTCATCTCCGTCGCGGCATTGCCGATGTCGATCTGTCCGCAGGCGATGCGGTACGGGCGTCCGTCCAGCGACAGCGACTTCGTCAGCCCGGTCGTCGCGTGCTTCGTCGCCGTGTACGCCACCGAGTTCGGCCGCGGCGCATGGGCCGAGATCGACCCGTTGTTGATGATCCGGCCGCCCTGCGGATCCTGCGCCTTCATCAGCCGGAAGGCACCCTGCGCGCAGAGGAACGACCCGGTGAGGTTGGTGTTCACCACGTGCTGCCACGCCTCGTACGGCAGATCCTCCAGCGGCGTCCCGCCCGGCCCGAAGGTCCCCGCGTTGTTGAAGAGGAGGTCGAGCCGCCCCCACCGCCCGCGCACGGCGGCGAAGAGCGCGTCCACGTCGGCGGGGTCCGCCACGTCGGTCCGTACGCACAGCGCATCCGTCATCCCCGCCGCCGTCTCCTCCAGCGCCTCGGTGCGCCGCCCGGCCAGCGCCACCGACCAGCCGGCCTCGGACAAAGTGCGCGCGACGGACCGGCCGATGCCGGAGCCCGCGCCCGTGACCAGCGCGATCTTCTTCTCAGCTGCGTTCATGGGGCCGCAGCGTACGGGAGGGTCCGACATCCGGACCTCATCCGTCCGCCATCCGGCTGTGGTGTACGCGACAACCTGCCGTCGTCCCGCGCCACTCGAATGCACTCATGACGACAGAGCACTCACCCCAACTCAGGGCCGCCGCACGTCACATGGGCCGCCGTCGCTTCCTCACCGTCACCGGCGCCGCGGCAGCCCTCGCCTTCGCCACCAACCTCCCCGGCACCGCGCAGGCCGCCGAACTCGACGCCGCGAAGATCACCGCGGACCCCTTCACGCTGGGCATCGCCTCCGGGGACCCGCTGCCGAGCTCCGTACTCCTGTGGACGAGACTCGCGCCCGACCCGTACGCCGCCGACAGCGGCCTGCCCGCCGCCCGCGTCACCGTCCGCTGGGAGGTCGCCCACGACGAGCGCTTCACCCGCATCGTGCGGCGCGGCTCCGCCACCGCGCACCCGGAGTTCGACCACAGCGTGCACGTCGAGGTCGGCGGTCTCGACCACGACCGCGTCTACTACTACCGCTTCCGCGCCGGGAGCTGGCTCAGCCCGGTCGGCCGCACCCGTACCGCACCGGCGCACGGCGCCCGCGTAGGCGAGCTGAAACTGGCCGCGGTGACCTGCCAGGCGTACCACGACGGCTACTTCACCGCCTACAAGCACCTGGCGGAGGAGGACCTGGACGTCGTCTTCCACCTCGGCGACTACCTCTACGAGTACGCGGTCAACGCCGTCGGCGGTCTCCGCAACTACACCGACCGCCGCGTGCCCGCGCACTTCAACCGCGAGACGATCACGCTGGAGGACTACCGGCTGCGGTACGCGCTCTTCAAGAGCGACCCGGACCTGAAGGCGGCGCACGCGGCGCACCCCTTCGTCGTCACCTGGGACGACCACGAGACCGAGAACAACTACGCGGACGAGACCCCCGAGAACGACGTCCCGCCGGAGGAGTTCCTGCTGCGCAGGGCGGCCGCGTACCGCGCGTACTGGGAGAACCAGCCGCTGCGCCTCCCGCAGAGGCCCACCGGACCCGACGCCCAGCTCTACCGCCGCCTCCAGTGGGGGAGGCTCGCGCAGTTCGACGTCCTGGACACCCGGCAGTACCGCTCGGACCAGGCGTACGGCGACGGCTGGCAGTACCCGGGCCCGGAGTCCGAGGACCCGGCGCGCACCATGACGGGCGCGACCCAGGAGCGGTGGCTGCTGGACGGCTGGCGGGCATCGCGGGCCACCTGGAACGTCGTACCCCAGCAGGTCTGCGTGGCCCAGCGCCGCAACGTCCCGACCGGTGTCTCGAAGCTCTCGATGGACGGCTGGGACGGTTACCCGGCGGCACGGCAGCGGATGCTGGACGGCGCGGTGGCGACGGGCGCCGACAACCTGCTGGTCCTCACCGGCGACCTGCACAATGCCTACGCGCACGACCTCAAGCAGAACTTCGACGACCCCGCGTCGAAGACGGTCGGCGTGGAACTGGTCGCCACCTCCATCACCAGCGGAGGCGACGGCGCGGACAGGCCGAGCAACTACGACGCCTACATGACGTCCAACCCGCACATGCGCTTCTACCACGGCCGCCGCGGCTATGTGACGGCCACGCTCACCGAGCAGCAGACGCGGGCGGACTTCCGGGCGGTGGCCGGGGTGACCACGCCCGGAGCCGCGATATCCACGGTCGGATCCTTCGTGACGGAGGCGGGGGACCCGGGCCTCAAGCAGGCGTGATCTCCCGGGGATAGCGGACGCCGATGCGGTCCCGTACCGCGTCGAGCGTCCGCATCACGGCGAGGCTCCCGTCGAGCGGAACGAGCGGCGACTCCTTCTCGCCGGCCCGCAGGCACCGCATGACCTCGGCGGCCTCCGGGGCGAAGCCGCGCAGGTCACCGCTCTCCAGGGCGAACTCCTCGGGCTCGCGCCCGGCGCGGTGCAGCACGAACCGCTCCGGGTGGAAGAACCCGTGGGGGAGTTCGATGCGCCCCTCGGTGCCGGTGATCGACGCGGTGGTCGGGCTGCTGCCGGTCACGGAACACGACAGCAGGGCGGAGGCCCCGGACCCGGACCAGCCCAGCAGGATCCCGGTATTGAGATCGACGCCTTCCTCCGAGATCAGCGCATGCGCCTGTACGGAATCGGGCTCACCGAGCACCAGTTGAGCGAAGGAGACCGGGTACACCCCGAGATCGAGCAGCGCGCCGCCACCCAGCTCAGGATCACGGAGACGGTGATCGGGACCGAAGGGCCCCTGGATCCCGAAGTCGGCCTGAACAGTGCGGACTTCACCGATGGCGCCGTCCCGTACGAGCTCCATCATGCGCAGGATGAGGGGATTGCAGTACGTCCACATGCCCTCCATCAGGAAGCGCCCGCGGTCCCGCGCGATCTGGACGAGCTCCTCGGCCTCACCCGCATTCAGTGTGAAGGCCTTCTCGCACAGCACGTCCCGCCCGGCCTCCAGGCAGAGCCCGGCGGCTTCGCGGTGGGCGGAGTGAGGAGTGGCGACGTACACCACATCAACGTCCGCGTCGCCCGCCAGCCCGGCCCAACTCCCGTAAGCCCGGGGGATCTTGAACCGCTCGGCAAAGGCCTGGGCGGAAGCGTCGCTCCGCGACCCCACGGCGACGACCTCGGCCCCCTCCATGGCCAGCAGATCGGCGGTGAAGGAGGCGGCAATGCCTCCGGTAGCCAGCACACCCCAGCGAATGACCCTGTCCATACCCACCCCAAAAGAAGGTCCCGACCACTCCACCCGTGCTGAGAGAATAGAGGCCATGCCGAAGACCTCCACGCCCGGCCACATACGAACCGGGCAGCCCGCCCCTGCCGCCACCCGCCGCACCGGCCTTCTCGTCACCCTCGTCCTCGGCGGGCTCACCGCGCTCCCACCGCTCTCGATGGACATGTACCTCCCGGCACTCCCGGAGGTCACCGGCGCCCTGCACTCCCCGGCCGCGACGGTCCAGCTGACGCTCACCGCCTGCCTGGTGGGCATGGCGCTCGGCCAGCTGGTGGTGGGCCCGATGAGCGACAGATTCGGCCGCAGGACCCCGCTGCTCATCGGCATGGTGATCTACGTGGCGGCCACGGCGGTCTGCGCCTTCGCCCCCACGGCGGAACTGCTCATAGCCTTCCGCCTGCTCCAGGGCCTGGCGGGAGCGGCGGGCATCGTGATCGCCCGGGCGGTGGTCCGCGACCTCTACGACGGCGTGGAGATGGCCCGCTTCTTCTCGACGCTGATGCTGATCTCCGGTGTGGCCCCGGTGGTGGCCCCCTTGATCGGCGGCCAGATCCTGCGCCTCACGGACTGGCGCGGAGTCTTCGTGGTCCTGACGGTCATCGGCACGCTCCTCACCCTGATCGTCTGGAAGTGGCTGCACGAGACGCTCCCGCCGGAGCGCCGCCACGCAGGCGGGGTGGGCGACGCCCTCCGTACGATGCGGGGCCTGCTCGCGGACCGCGTCTTCACGGGCTACATGCTGTCGGGCGGCCTGGCCTTCGCGGCGCTCTTCGCGTACATCAGCGCCTCCCCTTTCGTGGTCCAGGACCTGTACGGCGCATCGCCGCAGACCTTCAGCCTCCTGTTCGGCCTGAACTCGATAGGTCTGGTGGCGGTGGGCCAGATCAACGGCAAGATCCTGGTGGGCCGGGTCAGCCTGGACAAGGCGCTGGGCTTCGGCCTGGCGGTGATCATCCTGGCGGCGACGGCACTGCTCCTGATGACGTCAGGGGTCTTCGGCAAGCCGGGCCTGTTCCCGGTGGCGGCGGGCCTGTTCGTCCTGATGTCGGCAATGGGCCTGGCCATGCCGAACACGAACGCCCAGGCCTTGATGCGCACCCCGAACGCGGCAGGCTCGGCATCGGCGCTGCTCGGCACGTCCACGTTCCTGCTGGGCGCGGTGGCGTCGCCCCTGGTGGGGATAGCGGGGGAGGCGACGGCGGTACCGATGGCGGTGGTGCAGCTGGCGTGCGGGGTGGGGGCGGCGGTGTGCTTCGCGGTGCTGTGCCGGCCGTGGCAGCGGGGGCGATGAATCCTGCCGTACCCGCGCACGAGCCGGTGGAGGACGAGGACCGCTGGCGCCTGGGCCTGCGTGGCCTTACGGTCACCAGGATCGAAGTCGACGCCCAGCTCAGACTGTCCCTAGGGCGGGACTGGGCGGTCGTACTGGAGGGGCCCGCGCGCCTCGGTCCGGTGGCCGGGCCGTCCGTACGAGTCAACCCGGCAACGTGGGGTGTGGGTGTGGGTGTGGGTGCGGGTGCGGCACTCCCGCTGTTCGGCGCGAAGGTTCTGTCGGCGGTCGCGTTCAAGTCCGGCAGCCTGCGCCTGGTCTTCGACACCCCGCTGATGTTGACCTGCGCACCCGACCCGGAACGCGAAGCGTGGCAGATCGCAGGTCCACGCGGGAGCCTGTTCGCCGCGAGACCTGGCGGGGGTCTCGATGTTCGCCCCGGTTCTCAGTAGGCGCAGACTCGACGCCCCGGGCCCGCACCCGATCCGTACCGTCGCGGCGAGAGCGGTGGCGGGGTGGGTGGTGGGCTTCGGGTGGGTGGGGCGGTGGCGGGAGCGTTTCGCGCCCTCCGGGCACACAGAAGCAGCTACGACGAACAGGTGGGGGGCGTGCGCCGGTTGCCGGTCACGCGGCTCGGCTTGATGTCGGCGTCAGGGATGTACGACGCTGCGCGTCGTAGGCCGAGCCTTGGGGGCTCGTCCGGCTGGCTGCTGCCGCGTTGGGGCTGGCGCTTCGCGTACACCGCGCTGCTCCTGCGGACCGGTGGGACTGGGCGGTTCGTGTGCGGGGCACTTCGGCGGGGGGTGATCGTCACAGCATCCAAGGTGGAGCTCCGCTCCCCGCGCCGGGGGCGAAGGTCGCACGACTTGCATGGGGCTGTGGCTCTCGGCTCGGCGCCAAAGGGCCGTCGCTCGGCGGGACTTCGTGCCCCGCTGGTCGCTGTTTCGGGTGGGCGGAAGCGGTGGGAGTGCCCCTTAGGTGACCCACTTGAGCCTTCAACCATCCCGTTCCCGGGGTGCAGGGCTGTGACCTGCGACGATGCCTGTGTGTCGTGTGCTCGTCGGGCGTGGGGTGGGTGTGTGTTCAGTTAGGGGCACGAATCGCACGCGGAGGGGTCCGGTCCGCCGTCCCGCATCCGCCGAGCAGACCCGCACCACGTGCTCAGCGGGTGCGGTCGTTCGTTCACACCCGGTGCGGGTGGCGGACCGGGCCACCGGCCGTGCTCTGAATGGCCGCCGTGCCACCCCGGGCCGAGGGGGCCCCAGGTGCCCTGCTATCTCTGCGGCCAGGACCCTCTGCCGACCGATAACCCGCCAAGTTTTTGCGGTGGAGGGGTGGTGTCAAGGGTGGAGCGCAGCGGAATCGGCGTAGCCGACGCGACGCAGTCGCGCCCTTTACTCCGCCCCGGAAACGCCACACTCCAGGTATCGGTCGGCAGGGGGGCCCACCCATCCGACCCCGACAAGAGCCACCGGGTAGGAGGCCGCCCCCCGCCCCCCCCCGCCCCTCCCGGCATGGGCGCGAGGCTCTCCTGCGGTCACAGACCGGCAGCCGTGAGAATGCGATGCATCCGGGACGGCGGCAGCTCGGCGTTGGCCGCGGCGCTGTCGGCCACTGTCGAGTCGGGGTCCGCCAGCAGCTGTTCCAGCAGCGCGTCCGAAACGTTGGGATGGCGGGCGACCCCGCTTCGTAGGAAGGGCTCGGCAGCGGCGGCGAGTTGCTGAAGGGCCGACACCGGAAGTTCTCCGTCCTGCAAGGCGACGAAGCGTACGTGTGGATCCGGCTCGTCAACGAGCGTGGGCAACGTATCGCGGGGGTAATTGGGGTGGTCCACGAGAAGTGTTCGGCCGCCGGGCGGCAGCGCGGCGGACCGCGAGATCGGGGTCGTTGTCCAACCGGTGCCACGCCTCCGCGGGCAAGTCGTGACAGGAGGCCAGTACAAGCCGAAACGTCGTGAACGGGCAGTCCAGGTAGGTCATCCGCTCTCTGAGGGGAACGCGCTGCAGCCAAGTCGGCCTAGTCGTTCCCCAGTTCAGGGCCACATCCGCGTCGATGCTCCCCTCTGCTCGCTCGGCTTCTACGAGGGCGTACAGGCGGCTCCTGGTGTCGGCGTCGACATGGTGACTCTGCGCCACTGCGACCCGCACCGCTGGATCGTCGACGTCCAGGAGTCGGGCCACCATCCCCGCCGAAAGGTGCGGGTTTCGGGCAACTGCCCGACAGGCCTCGTCTTCGCCACTGTGCAGGAGCCGCGCGAACTGGGCCGGTGTGAGAGGGATGTAGCGCGCCACGTTGGTGCGCACGGCAGGGTCGGTCAAGCAGCGGTCCCTCCATTCGGGAGGCACGCCCGACTCACTGTGCTCGGTGGCTGCTGAGCGAACCTGTGGATCCGGGTCGGCCAGTAGCCCTACCTGAACGGTCAGAGGCCGGTCGAGCCAGGCTCGCGCGACCGCGGCGCGCAGCTTCGGGTCCGGCGCGCTGACGAGTGCGGTCCTTGGCTGGCCGTAAGCCTCCTCAAGGGGGTCGATGCCGATCGATACGCCGGAGTCCACCATGGAGCGGACGAAGTCCGCGTACGTATCGCGGATCGCCGGATCAGGGTGTTCGGCAATTCTGCGACGCATCGTCGCGGAGATCCGGTCCCTGCGAAGGCGTATCGCTGCGCTGTTGTCGCCATGCCTCAACAAGGCTTCGACGACCGCGTCTTCCAGCCGGCCGGGACGCAGCGAGATCCCATGTCGTCCGGCCTTGTGCGCAGTGAGGCGAACCAGTACGTCCTGAGGGGCTGCCGGGTTCCGCCCCAGCCCGGACAGCTGCGGATGAGAAAGGCTCGTCATGAGCCCAACCTAGGGGGATCGTTGCGTGGCGACGACTTGGGTTGATGGCGGTGGTGCAGTCGGTGCGCGGCGTGGAGGCGGGCCGTTCGTGGCCGCTGACACCGCAGCCGCTGGCCCCGCTTCACCAACCCAGCTCGGCGTCCCCCAACACGGTGCTGCCGAGCTGTGCTGCCAGGGCTCTGGCTCGGGGGAGGTCGCCCCCCTTGTCGACGTGTACGAACACAGTGTGGCGATCGGTTCGCTGAGACCCGTTCACATCGTCGCAGTTGAAGAGGACTTCCACGCCGTCGTACTTCGCGATGCCGTACGAGTCTGTCTTTGGATCGTCGGGCCATCTGCCGGCCAAGCCGATCGCGGCGATACCCCGGCCCACCGACTCCACGAATCGGTTCTCCACCGTGCCTGATGCTGCGTAGTGCAGCACGGACAGAGGGAGTGCAGCCTCAAGTACGGAGTGTTCTGCGCTGCCAATGTCCAAGCCGAAGACGAGGGAGTCACCGGTCACCGGGTCCACCCGGCGGACCTCCGGGTAGCCGAACTCTGCGCCGGGCAGTGTCGCGGCCATCCGCTGAGCATCCTCCACCGTCAGCAGATCAGCCGACAGGATGACCTCGTCGTCCCGCTCCTTCAACAAGGCGCTCAGGCGCAGGGTCTGAGCCCAGGCCTCTTCGGCGTCCGTGGTACGGAAGACCGGATACGCCTTTGAGTTGCCCCTGCGCGTCACCTTCGCATGTCACAGCCGGACCGTGCCTCCGAGATTGTCCGGCGCCGCGACCGGGCGGACTCGCCTGGCAGCGCCCGCGAGATGATCGCGGTATGAACGAGATCGTCTTGATGTCGGATCCGAAGGTCGCCGCCGTACCTGTTGCGGAGTGCGGTGAACGGCTCGTGGATGTCCGCCGCAGTGACTGGTTGCTGGTTGATTCCCGCCAGCAGGACCCGGCAGATGCTTTCGCGTATCTGCGAGAAGGCGTGCTGGAGCGGTTGCGCGAGGCTCAAATCCTGCTTCCGCAGGGGGTGCGATTGCTGTTCGTCGAGGGATACCGGCAGGCCTCGCTCCAGCGTGCGTACTTCGAGGAGTACGCCGGCCAGTTGCGGGCCGCCCGCCCCGACTGGTCTGCTGAGGAGGTCCACTCGGCGGCGAGCCGCTACGTATCGCCGCCCGACATCGCGCCGCACAGCGCGGGCGCGGCCGTGGACCTCACCCTGGCTGATGCCGAGGGGCGCGAGCTGGACCTGGGTACCCGCATGAATGCAGACCCCGAGGAGAGCAAGGGCGCCTGCTACACCCACGCCGCCAACATCAGCGAGGAGGCGTGCGTCAACCGGAAGTTGCTGGATTCCGTGCTCAGCGCTGCGGGCCTGGTGAACTACCCCACCGAGTGGTGGCACTGGTCGTTCGGCGACCGCTACTGGGCGCTGCTCACCGGAGGGACCGCAGCCCTCTACGGTCCGATGGAGATCGGCTCGCCTGCCTGACTGCCAAGGCCCTGGTGCCGGGGTGGCGGCCGGGCAGGTTAGTTTGCTCGGATGAGTCTTCTCGATGATGTGGCCGAGCGCGACAACTGGCGCTGCTGGGTGTGCGACGAACCGGTCGACCCCGACAAGTCGGTGAACGACGAGCAGGGGCCCAGCGTTGACAGCCGGACCGCGGACCGCAAGGCCAAGGTCGCCGAGCGGCTCGCGCACCGTGGGTGCAACTCCCGCAAGGGTGCCGTCAAGGTGGTCATCGAATGGCCGGACCGTTTGTACGTGGTCGAACCCGCGCCGCTGATCACCGTTGCCGCGCGGCTGGAGCGCAAGGGTGGTCGCGAGATGGTGGGGCGTTGTCCGACCAAGCGGGACGCCCAGGAATCGGCGGACTGGTTGCTGGACCGGTTCTCCCGGCTGGTGCCCGGGCTGCCGGTGACCGCCGACATCGAGCCGGGCGGCGGTCAGTTCCTCGTCATCCTGGCCACCGGTCGCCGCTGACGGGGGCTGCCGGCGTCAACGCGTGGCTGTGATCAATCGGTTCAGCAGCGGGAGCACGTCGCGCAGATCGTCGCTGTTCACTGTCGTGGTCGCGGCTGTCCGCGCTGCTGCCGAGGCGTTGAATGCCACGCTCAGGCCGACCGAGGCGAAGAGGGGCAGGTCGGAGCGGCTGTCTCCGACCGCGCCGCACGAGTGGAGGTCGAGCCCGAGCGCTTGTGCCTGTGCCGCGGCGAAGTCCCGCTTGTCGTGCTCGTCGAAGTGGTGGGCCACGCGGCCCGTGAAGCGGCCCTCCGAAGTTTCCAGCCGGGGGCCGCTGAACGCGTGGAAGCCGAAGCGGTCGGCGAGGTGGCTGCCGACCGGGGTCCAGGCAAGGGTCGCCAGTATGGGCATCACGTGGTTTGTGTGGCACCACGCCACCGTCTCCGCGATTCCGGAGGCCAGGGGGAGGTCGATGAGCCACTCCCGGATCTGCTCCTCGGACGCTCCCGCCCACCCTGCGGCATCCAGCTCCGACACCTGCGCGTTGTCCATCTCGCCTGCGGCGTAAGCGTCTTCGGCTCTCGCCAGGCCGTCGTGGTGCCCGAGGAAGCCGGCCAGGAACACCGACGAGCTCGTCCGCGGGACGAGGGTGCCGTCGACGTCGAAGAACACCGCGGCCGCGTGATCGGAGTCGGAGGGGAGCACCGGCCAAGGATGCCATCGCAAGGGCGGAAGCCGATATGCCTCGGTGCGGTCGCCGGGCCGCAGCGCGCCCGCGTCCGCGCCGCGCCGCTAAACTCCTCCGGTGAACGACTCCCTCCGTGCCCCCGAAGCCCTGCGCGCCGCACTCGCCGGTCTCCTCGACGGGCTGCCGCCCAAGCAGGCCTCGCAGGCCGTCGAGCGGCTCATCGCCAATTACCGGGGGACCACCCCTACCGATGCGCCCGTGCTGCGGGACCGGTCCGACGTCGCCGCGTACGCCGCGTATCGCATGCCCGCCACCTTTGAGGCCGTACGGTCCGCGCTCGGCGCCTTCCAGGACGCCGTTCCGGACTGGGCGCCCGCCACCCACACCGACATCGGCGGCGGTACGGGGTCCGCCAGCTGGGCCGTCGCCGAAGCCTGGGGGGAGCAGGCCACCACCGTTCTCGATTGGGCCGAGCCCGCTCTGGCGCTGGGCAAGGAGCTGGCGCGTGCGTCCGGGGTCGGCTCGCTGCGCGACGCCACCTGGACCCGGGCCCGGATCGGGAAGGCGCTGGCCCTCGACGCCGTCGATCTCGTCACCGTCTCGTACGTCCTCGGCGAGCTCACCGAGGACGACCGGGGCGCCGTCGTCGACGCCGCCGCTGCCGCCGCGCAGGCCGTCGTCGTCGTCGAGCCCGGTACGCCCGACGGGTATCTGCGGATCATGGCGGCCAGGGACCGGCTCGTCGAGGCCGGGTTCAACGTCGCCGCGCCCTGTCCGCACAGCTCGGCCTGTCCCATCGAGCGCGGCGCCGACTGGTGTCACTTCTCCGCGCGCGTCAGCAGGTCGTCGCTGCACCGGAAGATCAAGGGCGGGTCGCTCGCGTACGAGGACGAGAAGTTCGCCTACGTCGCCGCGGTCAAGGGTGACGTCCGCGCCCCCGCCGCCCGCATCGTCCGCAGGCCGCAGATCCGCAAGGGGCAGGTACTGCTCGAACTCTGCACCGACAAGGGCGAGTTGGAGCGGGCCACCGTCACCAAGCGGCACGGTGCGCTCTATCGCGACGCCCGCGACATCGCATGGGGCGACGAGTGGCCGCCGCCCCACACCGACACGTCAGGCGCGTAGTTCCTGCGTGCAGCACTTCACGCTGCCGCCGCCCTTGAGCAGCTCGCCCAGATCGATGCCGATCGGGTCGTAGCCGCGCGCCCGCAGCGGTTCGTACAGGCCCACCGCCGCCTGTGGGAGCAGGACGTGGTGGCCGTCGCTGACCGCGTTCAGGCCGAGGGCCGCCGCATCCGCCTCCCCGGCGATCAGGGCGTCCGGGAAGAGGCGGGCCAGTACCGCCCGGCTCCCCGGGGAGAAAGCGCCGGGGTAGTACATGATCTCGTCCGCCTCGTCGTCCAGGACGCACAGCGCCGTGTCGAGGTGGTAGTAGCGCGGGTCGACCAGGTCCAGGCCGATCACCGGGCGGCCGAAGAACTCCTGCGCCTCGTCGTGCGAGAGCGGGCTGGAGCGGAAGCCCCGGCCGGCCAGGAGGTAGGTGGAGGTGACCGCGAAGTCGCCCTCGCCCTCGTTGATGTGGGACGGGGTGCGGATGTCCGTGTAGCCGTGCGCACGGAACCAGTCCAGGTGCTCCTGCGCCTCCGCCGTCCGTTCCGCGTAGGCGAAGCGGGCACCGAGCACCCGTCCGTCGACGACCGTCGCGCCGTTGGCCGCGAAGACCATGTCGGGCAGGTCGGGGCGGGGGGTGAGGAGTTCGACGGTGTGGCCGAGTGCGCGATAGCGGTCGCGCAGGTCTTCCCACTGGGCGAGTGCGAGCGGTAGCTCGACCGGCTTCGCGGGGTCCATCCACGGGTTGATGGAGTACGTCACTCTGAAGTGCGCGGGTGGGCACATCAGGTAGCGCCGGGGTCGGGCTTCACGAGGCAATGAGGGCTCCTCACGGCGGACACGGCCGTACGGGATGCGTCGTACGGCCCACTGCTGCTCATGGTCCGCCGTGAAGAGCTCCTGCGCTGTGCACCGATCGGGTGGTTCACCGCATGGTGCCCTCGGATGCCGTACGGCTCTCCTGCAGTTTGCGCAGGAGTTCGCGCTTCTGTGCCATCGGGTCCAGCGGTCCGCCGGCTCCCGCCCCGCCCTTTCCGCCGCCCCGGAGGGCCTTGCGGGAGAGGTGGTTGCGGGTGCCGCCGACGCCGAGCATGTTGCCTGATCCACCACGGGTCATGGTTGTTCCTCCACTGTCCGGCGAGACGGGTCGTCTCGGCACGAGCTCCACTATGAGACGAGACGTTGCGTCTTGTCAAGACGATACGTCTCGCCTCATCCGGTGCTAGATTCGGCCCCATGGCAGAAACCAAGCCCCCCGACTCCTCGCGCCGCAGCGAACGCTCCCGCCGCGCGATCCTGGAAGCAGCTCTCGCACTGGTCGGTGAGGTCGGCTACAACAAGCTGACGATCGAGGCCATCGCCGCCCGCGCGGGGGTCGGCAAGCAGACGATCTACCGCTGGTGGCCCTCGAAGGCCGCCGTGCTCCTCGATGCCTCCATCGCACTCTCGGGCGACGCCCAGGAGGGGGAGGAGTACGAGTGGTCGGGCTTCCCCGACACCGGGGACATCGCGGCTGATCTGAAGTATGTGCTGCGTCTCACCGTCGACCAGTTCAACGACGAGAAGTACGAGGGGCCGGCCCGCGCACTCACCGCCGCCGGAGCCATGGACCCCGAGCTCGGCGAAAAGTTCACCCGGCAGCTCCTCGAACCGGCCATGCTCCTCTACGAGACCCGGCTGCGCGCCGCCCAGGAAGCGGGCCAGGTCGACCCGGGCATCGATGTGCGCATCGCCGTGGAGATGATCGTCGGGCCGCTCACCCACCGCTGGCTGCAGCGCACCAACCCCCTCACGTATGACTTCGCCGACACCTGCGTCGACCAGGTCCTGCGCGGGATCGCGCCCCGCTGAGGCCTCGGTGAGCCCCCGTCGCGCCCCCGCAGGGCCACCCGGGATCCGGACTGTGGTCATCCAGGGGCCAGGATGGTGGCAGCATGGGGAGAGTCCGCCGGGACGACGGTGAGGTGAGGGGATAGATGGGCGACGGGATCGGCCGCTACCGCGGCTCAGAGAGCAGGATGCCCCAGTGGCTGCGCCGACGTCCGAAGGCTGACGCCGCGGCCGACGCAGGCCTGGCCCGCGAGAGACTGCTGCTGGCCGCTGCCGCAGCGGGACTTCCGCTCGCCCCGGCCGCGCACCCCGTCGGCTACCGCTGTTCGTGCGACCGCGTGGGCTGTCCCACGCCGGCCCGCCACCCCGTCTCCTTCGCCTGGCAGACGCAGTCCACGACGGACCGCTCCCAGGTCGAGCGCTGGGTGCGCAACCAGCCCGAGGCCAACTTCATCACCGCCACCGGCATGGTCCACGACGTCCTCGACGTCCCCCTCGACGCCGGGCACAGCGCGCTCTCGCGCCTCCTCGCCGCGGGCATCGACGTCGGCCCCGTGGCCGAGTCCGGCGGCGACCGCCTCCTCTTCTTCACCGCGACGCGCGGCACCCCCGAGGACGAGGACGAGTGGTGGCCGTGCGAGCTGGACTGCCACCCCGAGACGGCCGACGAGCACCCGGGTCTGCGCTGGCACTGCCGCGGCAGTTACGTACTGCTGCCGCCCGCCCGGCTCCCCGGTGAGCTCGGCGTGGAATGGCTGCGCGGGCTCGAACACCCGCTGCCCGACCCGCTGACGCTGCTCGAAGTCCTCACCGACGCCTGTGCGCAGTACGCGGACACCGGCGCCGAGGGGTACGACGCCCACGCGGTGGCCTGGCCGCTCGGCGGCCGCTGAGGCCGGACGGGCGCTGAGGTCCCGGGGTCCTAGGACCCCTGGGCCGAGGTCAGTCCCTGGAGCCGGCCCAGCAGCTTCACCTGCACGGAGCCTGCGCCCTTCGCGGGCACCAGGGCGACCTCGTTGGACATCCGCTCCTTGGTGATCTTCTTCTTCATCGTGCCCGTCGTCAGCGCCTTCACGTCCGCGGTGAGCTCCGGCAGTCGTACGTTCGGGGCCGCGGTCAGCTGCTCGAAGTGCTTGGACGCGAAGAAGACCAGCGCCCCGCCGTCCTTCGTGCGCAGCCCGAGCGGCTGATACGAGCCGTCGGTCAGTGGCTGGTCGACGTACTGCGTGGAGTAACCCGGCACGCTCGCGTTCTTCTTGCGCGTGGCACGCCAGTCCGAGGTGTGCGTGCCCGGAGCGAAATCGGCGGGCGTGCCCTTGTTCAGGTACGAGGTGTAGTGCCCGGGCAGGTCCTTCGGGGCCACCGCGAGCGCCGCGTCGGCAGGCTCCGCAGGCTGCGCCCAGCCGTCCTTGTCCGTCGTGAAGGCGGGCACCTGGGAGGGCGCGAGGATCGACAGGTAGGCGACCTTCCAGGGCTGCTTCAGGCCGTCCTGTACGAAGGCGAGCACCCAGCGCGTGTCCTGGGGCCCCTTGTCGATGTCCCGGTTGGAGTCGGTGTCCGCCACGAAGTACCGCGGCCACCCCGCCTTCTTGGGGATCGCGAACTTCGCGTCCGTCAGCTCGAGTTCCTGGTGCGCCTTGTTGCCGCCGGGATCGGTGATGTGCCGCGCCTTCAGCCCGGCCTGGTTGATCGCCCCGAGCGCACCGGTGACCCGGCCCTGGTCCAGGGTCGGATCGTAGGCCTTGTCGGCCTTGTTGTACGCGGTGAGGAAGTCCTGCAGCGCCTGCGTGGCCTCAGCCTTCGTCGCCGACGGTACGACTTCCAGTTCGCCGTGCACCGTCATGCACCCGCTCGCTGTCAGCGACACCAGTGCCACCGCTGTGATCCCCGCCGCCAGCCGACTCAGCCTGCTCATGTGCTGCCTTCTGCCCCTTCGTTCCCACCGACTTCGCGAACCCTACCGGGGCGAAGAACACGAAGAGCGTGGGGACCAGATACAGCGCCCACACCGTGACCTGAAGCACGGTCGGATCCGGCTGGAAGTTGAAGACACCCTTCAGCAGGGTGCCGTACCAACTGTCCGGCGGGATCTGCGCGCTGATGTCGAACGCCAGCTTGCCGAGGCCCGGGACGAAGTCGGCCTCCTGCAGGTCATGGACGCCGTACGCGAGAACGCCCGCCGCCACGACCACCAGCATGCCGCCGGTCCAGGTGAAGAACTTCGCCAGGTTGATGCGGACCGCGCCCCGGTAGAAGAGCCAGCCGAGCACCACCGACGTCGCGATGCCGAGCAGTGCCCCGATCAGCGGCTGCGACGTACCGGTCTGCGAGGTGTGCACCGAGGCCCAGATGAAGAGCGCGGTCTCCAGGCCCTCACGGCCCACCGAGAGGAACGCCGTGACGACGAGTGCGCCCGTGCCCATCTGCAGCGCCGCGTCCAGCTTGCCGTGCAGCTCCTTCTTCAGATGCCGCGCGGTGCGCCGCATCCAGAAGACCATCCAGGTCACCAGGCCCACCGCGATGATCGACAGCGAACCGCCGAGCGCTTCCTGGGCCTTGAACGTCAGCTCCTGCGAGCCGTATTCGAGCGCGAAGCCGAAACCGAAGGCGACCGCGACGGCGGCCCCGATGCCGATCCAGACCGGGCGCAGCGCGTCGCGCCGGCCCGTCTTCACCAGATAGGCAATGAGGATGCAGACGATCAGGGAGGCTTCGAGGCCCTCACGCAGACCGGTCAGGTAGTTGCCGAACACGTCGGTGCCTTTCTCTTCGCTGGGACGGACGCCGGGTTACGAGAACAGCGCCCGGCCCCACCAGTCGCCCTTGTCGCGGACGCCCGGCGGGACGGCGAAGAGCGCCGAACCCACGTGCTGGATGTACTCGTTGAGCGCGTCGTGGCGCGCCAGGGAGCGCTGCAGCGGAATGAACCCCTTGCGGACATCCCGCTGGTACGCGAGGAAGAACAGCCCCGCGTCCAGGCGGCCGAGTCCGTCCGTACCGTCGGTGAAGGAGTAGCCGCGGCGCAGGATCTTGACCCCGGCGTTGGAGTCGGGGTGCGCGAGGCGCACGTGCGCGGACGGCTTCATCGCCTTCAGGAACGGCTCGTCGCGCTCCTTGGCCTTGCCGACCGGTGCGCCCTCGCCCTTGTCGCGGCCGAAGACGTCCTCCTGCTCCTGGAGCGAGGTGCGGTCCCAGGTCTCGATGTGCATCCGGATGCGGCGGGCCATGAGGTACGAACCCCCCGTCATCCAGGCGGAGTTGCCCTTCGCGCCGTCCTTCTCGGAGACCCACACATGGCGGTCGAGCTCGGCGGTGTCGGTGCCCGCGATGTTCCGGGTGCCGTCCTTGAAGCCCATCATGTTGCGCGGGGTCTGGGCATCGGGGGTCGTCGACGACGTCTTGCCGAAGCCCAGCTGCGACCAGCGGATCGCGGTCTTGCCCATGCCGATACGGGCAAGATTGCGGATCGCGTGCACGGCGACCTGAGGGTCGTCCGCGCAGGCCTGGACGCACAGGTCGCCGCCCGAGCGGGCCGCGTCGAGGTTGTCGCCGGGGAACTTCTCGATGTCCACGAGCGCGTCGGGCCGCCGGGACTCCAGACCGAACCGGTCCTTGGCGAAGAGCGAGGCGCCGAAGCCGATGGTGAGTGTGAGCCGGGAGGGCTTGAGGCCCAGCGCCTCACCGGTGTCGTCCGGCGGGGCCTCGGCGAGACCGCCGTACGCGCCCTCGCCGACCGGGTGCCCGGCCGTCATCAGGGCCGCGGCGGCGGTCCAGTCCTTGAGCAGCTGGACGAGCTCGGCGCGGTCCTTGGTCGTCACGTCGAACGCGGCGAAGTGCAGCCGGTCCTGGACGGCCGTGGCGATCCCCGCCTGGTGCGCGCCGTGGAAGGCCACCGCCGCGCCGCTGTCGGCGACGGGCGCGGCATCATCGCCCGTACGCACGGCGGCGACCGCACCGCCGGCCGCGACGGCGCCGAGTGCCAGACCCGCACCGCCCCAGCCGATGAGTGAACGCCGGGAGGGCGCGGAGGAGTTGGCGGCGGTGTCGGCGCAGGTGTTCTCTTCGCTCATATCCAGTTCTCTCCTGCTCTTCTTGCCTGGTCCCGCTACTTGACGACGGCCGCGGCGAGCTTGGACAGGGGCTCGGCGAGGGCGTTCACCGCGTCCGAGAGCTCCTTGCGCTGCTCCTTGGTGACCTTGTCGTAGGAGACGAAGTCGTAGGAGGTCTTGTCCGGGCGGTACTTGTCGAGGACGGTGGAGATCGCCGCGAACTGGGTGTCCAGCTCCTTGGTGAGCGCCGCGTCGTTCTTCGACGCGATCGGCTTCAGCAGCTCGTACGCCTTCTGGGCGCCTTCGACGTTGCCCTTGAAGTCGGAGAGGTCGGTGTGGCTGTAGCGGTCCTCTTCACCGGTGACCTTGCCCGTGGCGACCTCGTCGAGGAGTTCCTTGGCGCCGTTGGCCATCGAGGTCGGGGTGATCTCGGCGGTGCCGACCCGCTTCTGCCAGTCGGCCAGGTCGGCGTCGAGCCGGGTGGCGAGGGTCTTCTCCTCGAAGCCGATCTTCTTGTCCTGCCAGAGCGACTTCTCCAGGCGGTGCCAGCCGGTCCACTGCTGGCCGGCCTCCAGGCCGTCCTCGCGCACGTCCGTCTTGGGGTCGATGTCCCCGAAGGACTCGGCGACCGGCTCGGTGCGCTCCCAGCCCAGACGCGAGGGGGCGAACGCCTTCTTCGCCGCCTCCAGGTCGCCGCTGCGGACCGCGTCGGTGAAGACCTTCACCTTGGGGATCGTCGCGTCGGCCTGCTCCTGCGCGTATTTGCGGTACGCGGCGACCGCGGCGTCCAGCTTCGGGTCGCGCTTGGCCGTCGCGCCGCCACCGGTGACGGTGATCTTCTGGCGGATGCCGTTGCCCTTCATGCCGGGCTTGCACGCGATCTCGTACGAACCGGCCTTCACCTCGGCGGTGACGGTCTGCTTCAGGCCGGGGCCGATGTTCTCGCGCTCGGCGACGATGCGGTCGTCGGGGAAGAGGAGGTAGACCTCGGTGACCTTGGAGCCCTTGTTCTCCACCGCCAGCTGCACGTGCCCGGCGGGGATCTCGGTCTTGGAGACCTTGCAGGCGGTGTCGGTCGCGGTGACCTGGACAGCCCCGCTGCCACCGGACTTGGCATCACTCTTCTCGGCGCAGCCCGTGACGGCGGTCAGGGCGGCCACGGCGGTGACGGCGGTGACGACGGAGAAGCGGACGGGTCGCATACGGGCTCCACGCTTGGGCGAGTGGTCGAGTGAGGCAGGCCTAACTTAACCGAGGCTTACCTCACCGATACCCACCCGGGTGGTGATTCAGCTCTCACTGCGGTCCCGCTCTCGCCCTGTGATCACAGCTGAATCACAGCTGCCTCATGGGTCGGTCAAGGAATCGTCAAGTAACGCCGTGGAACGACCAGCGGCACCCCGGACCCGGGGTGCGGGAACACCTCCACCGGCTGCCGGTAGACCCGGCTCAGGAGCACCTCGTCGAACACCTCGGCAGGCGGCCCCGCAGCGGCGATCCGGCCCCCTTCGAGCACGGCGACGCGGTCGGCGTACGCGGCGGCGAGCCCCAGGTCGTGCAGGACGACGACCACGGCGTCCCCGGCCGCGGCCCGGCTCCGGCAGACCCGCATCACCAGCTCCTGGTGCCGGAGATCGAGGGCGGCGGTCGGCTCGTCGAGCAGCAACAGGGGAGCGCGCTGGGCGAGTACGCGCGCCAGTGCGACCCGCGCGCGCTCCCCGCCCGAGAGGGCACTGAAGGGGCGCGCGGCGAACCCGGCGACCTCCGTCGCGGCCATGGCGGCCGCCACGGCCTCCTCGTCCTCCGTCTCGCGCTCGGTGCCGGCCCAGGGCGCGCGGCCCATCCGTACGACCTCGCCGACCGGGAACGGGAAAGCGACCGAGGCGGACTGGGGCAACATCGCCCGCCGCAGGGCGAGTTCGGGCGCGGTCCACCGGTCGACCGGGCGGCCCGCGACACGGATCTCGCCCGCGTCGGCGGTCAGATCGGCGGCGAGCGCGCCGAGCAGGGTGGACTTGCCCGCGCCGTTGGGCCCGACCAGCGCGAGAACCTCGCCCGCCCTGACCTCCAGGTCGATCCCGTCCAGGACCGGGCGGCCGCCGAGTGCCAGCCGTACGCCTGCCGCCTCCGCGACCACCTCGCCCGCGCCGAACGGGGCGGGCAGCACCCTGGTGCGCGATGCGAAGAACGACCTCACCAGCGGAGCCATCACGCCCAGCCTCCTTGCTTTTTACGGGTACGGCGCAGCAGCCAGAAGAAGAACGGGCTGCCGACGAACGCGGTCAGCACCCCGAGCGGCAGCTCAGCCGGGGCGACCAGCGTGCGCGCAGCCAGATCCCCGGCGAGCAGCACCACCGCCCCGCCCAGCGCACTGCCGATGATGAGGAAGCGGTGGCCTGGCCCGGCCACCATGCGCAGCAGGTGCGGTACGACGAGGCCGACGAAACCGATGACCCCGGAAACGGAGACCGCGGCGGAGGTGAGCAGCGCGATCACCAGGATCAGGGCGATCCGCAGCTTCTCCACGTCCACCCCCAGGTGCCTGGCCGGGCGTTCGCCGAGCGCGAGGAGATCGAGCCGGCGCGCGTAGAAGGGGGCGACGGCGAGGCCGATCGCCGCGCACGGCAGGACTGCGAGGACCTTGGGCCAGGTCGCGGCCGAGAGCGAGCCGAGCTGCCAGAAGGTGATCTGGTTCACCGCCGCGGTGTCGGCGAAGAAGATGAAGAGCCCGATCAGCGCACCCGCGAAGGCAGTTACCGCGATGCCCGTGAGGATGAGGGTGACGACCTCGCTGCGCCCGCCGGAGCGCGACATCGCGTACACGAGGAGCACGGTCGCCAGACCGGAGACGAAGGCGGCCACGGACACCGTCCAGGTGCCGAAGAAGTTCAGGCCGAGCGAGATGACGCAGACCGCGCCGACCGCAGCGCCCGAACTGATCCCGATCACCCCGGGCTCGGCGAGCGGATTGCCGAACACGCCCTGCATCAGGGCGCCCGCGCAGCCGAGCGAGGCCCCGACGAGGAGGGCGAGCACGATGCGCGGCAGCCGTACGTTCCACAGGACGGACTCGGCGACCCGGTCCAGCTCGTGTCCCGTCAGCGAGCGCAGCACATCGCCGGGGGAGATCTCGTACGCGCCCATGCCCGCGGAGAGGAGCAGCAGCGCGAAGAGGGCAACGACCATGCCGGCGCCGAGCAGCCAGGCGGCGGAACGGCGGGGTGCGGGCGAGGACGAGGGCGCGGGGGCGTCGGGGGCCTTCTGTGGGGCCTGGACGGTGGTCACTTGGCGCTCTTTCCGGAGCCGTAGAGCTGCTCGACCAGGGAGCGCAGGACCTGGTCGGTACGGGGGCCGTAGCTGAGCAGGACGCCGTCGTCGACGGAGACGACGCGCTTGTTCAGGCCGGCCGGGGTCTGGGCGACGCCGGGCAGTTTCACCAGGCCGTCCACGCCGTCCACGGACTGAAGTCCCTTGCTCATGACGAGGATCACGTCCGGGGCGGCCTGAGCCATCGCCTCGGCGGTGATCGTCGAGAAGTCCTTCTCCAGGCCGCCCTCGACCCCGGCGTCGGTCGCGCCCGCCGCCTCGATGAGGGAGGTCGCACCCGAGTTCTTCCCGCCGATGAGATAGACGGAGGCGGAGCCGCGTACGTACAGGAAGGCGACCCGCAGCTCGTTCTCGCGCTTCGGGATGTCCTTCTCGACGGCGGCGAGGCGCTGGTCGGTGCGCTGCACCAACCGGGCGCCCGCGGCGTCGACTCCGAGGATCCTCGCGACGTCCTTGATGCGGGTGTCGATGTCGCCGAGGCTCAGCGCGGGGGCGACGACGATCACCGGGACGCCCGCCTCGCGGATCTGCTCCATCGCCTCGTCGGGCCCGGTCGTCCGCTCGGCGAGCACCAGGTCGGGCCGGAGCGAGAGCACGCCTTCCGCCGACACGTCGTGGTTGCGGGTCACCACCGGGAGTTTCGCGGCCTGTTGGAAGGTGGTGGTGATGTCGCGGGCGACGACCCGCTTGCCGAGGCCGAGCGTGAACACGATCTCGCTGAGCGAACCCGACAGCGGCACGATCCGGTCCGCCCCGGCCACCGTCACGCTCTTCCCGTCGGCGGACTTCACGCTCACCGGGAGGGCGGGCCGGGCGGTGCCGGTCAGGGGTTCCACCCGGTCGGCCGACGCTGCCGCGGCCTTGGTGTCCGTACCCGCCGAGGTGCTGCTGCCGCCGCCTCCTCCGCCGCAAGCGGTCGCGGTCAGCGCCAGGGCGAGCACCGATATCAGTGCGCCGGTCAGTCGTGTGCGCACCAGGGCACCGTCCTGTCGTTCGGGTCGGGGGACCTGCGATCCCGGAGTTTGCCGCGGCCGGTGGGGTTCCGAACCTGGCCGGTATTAACTTAGGTTAGCCTCACCTCATTGACCAGCCCTTGGTGGGGCCTTTGAAGAGGGATGAACCCATGGTGTTGTCGATTCGTGCTGCCCGCGTGAGCGCTGTGGCGGTGCTCGCCGCGCTGTTCGCGGCCCTGCTCCCGGCGGTCGCGGCCCATGCGTCGAGCCGTACGGTGCAGGGCGGCCGGCTCGACTGGGGCATCAAGTCGTCCTTCCAGTCGTACGTCACGGGACCGGTGGCGAAGGGGAGTTACTCGCTGACCGGCGGCGCGGCCACGGTCGGCAGCAGCCAGTTCCGGTTCGCCTCCGCGAGGGGTACGTACGACGGCGACACCGGGGCGTTCCGTGCCGGATTCTCCGGCGGAGTCCATTTCGTCGGCCACAAGAAGTCCAACGGGTCGTACGAACTCGACATGACGATCAGCAACCCGACGGTCAGCCTCAGCGGTGGCGGCGGCACGCTCTACGCCGACATCACCAGCAAGGCCAAGGGCAGCGGCGCGGTCACCTCGCAGCGGCAGGTCGCCTTCGCCACCCTGTCCACGGGCTCCGTCGACATGAAGGGCGGCGGCAACTCCGTCCGGCTCGGCGGCCTCCCCGCGACCCTGACGGCGGCCGGCGCCAGGTCGTTCGCCGGTTACTACGCGGCGGGCACCGCGCTCGATCCCGTATCCCTGTCGGCGGATGTGCGGGCGGCCGCCACGAAGAAGCCGTCGCCCACCGCCTCCGCGTCGAAGTCAGCGGACGCGGGGAAGAAGACGACCACCCCCGGGAAGATCGACGACGGCGCCGTCGACTGGGGCGTGCGCCGCACCTTCCGTGAGTACGTCACCGGGGACATCGCCAAGGGCAAGTGGGCGCTCGCCGACGGCGCGAAGGACGGTGGAGCGCTCTTCCGCTTCGGCGAGGGATCCGGCGCCTTCGACGCCGAGAAGCAGACGCTGACCGCCGCCTTCAAGGGCTCGGTCCGCTTCACCGGCGCCCACGGCCTCGACCTGTCGTTCAGCGACCTCCACGTCACGGTGAAGGACGGCGCGGGAACGCTCCGAGCCACGACCGCCGGTGCCGCCGCGAAATCCGACGTCCCCCTGGTCACCTTCGCCGCGAAGAACCTCAAGGCCACGGGCGGCCTGGTCGCCCTCACCGAGGTCCCGACCACGCTGACCGCCGAAGGCGCCAAGGCCTTCAACTCCATGTACCCCAAGGGCACTTCGATGGACCCGCTCACCCTGTCCATCGCCCTGACGGACAGCGCGAAGCTGCCCGCCCTCCCCGACCTCGGCAGCGCCCCGACCGCCACCGCCCCGCCCTCCGCGAAGGCCTCCCCGGTCAAGGCGGAGGCCACAGCGGCCTCCTCCGATTCCTCCGCCGCCCTCCCCGCCGGCATCGCCGCCGCCTCCGTGCTGCTGCTCGCCGCGACCGCCTTCACGGTCGTACGCAGGCGCCGCGCAACCGCGGCCGCATCCGACGACACCCCCGCCCTGTAACAACCACTCCTCAGGAGCCCGACCGACATGTCCCTCACCCGACGACGCCCGATAGCCCTCGCCGCCGCGACCGCCACCGCAGTGGCACTCGGCGCGGCCGCCATGACCGTGCAGAGCGCCAGCGCCGCCGAGGCCCCGCTCAGCAACTACCAGCTGATCTGGGGCATCAAGGACTCCTACCGCTCCTACGTCACGACGATCGCGGCCGGCTCGTTCGCCACGGCGGACGGCGCCACCCAGGCGGCCTCCAACGGTGCGTTCACCTTCACGGACGGCACCGGCACGTACGACTCGACCACGCACGCGGTCTCGCTCGGCTTCAAGGGCGGCGTCACGGCGACCTCGAAGCTGCACGCCTTCACCGTCAAGATCACCGATGTGCGGTTCGACAGCGCGAAGGCCCAGGTCATCGCCGACGTCACCAACAACACCACGTTCTACGACGACATCCCGCTCGCGAATGTCACCGTGAGCCAGAGCATGGCCGGCATGGCGACCGTGCTGACCGCCGAGGCGGGCAAGGCCCTCGGCAGCGACAAGTACGCCGGTGCGGCGGGCGACCCGCTCACCGTCGCCAAGGCTCCGGCCCCGTCGCCCTCGCCCACCCGGACCAACTCCGCGTCCCCGACGCCCACCGCAACCGCGTCGGCTTCCGCCACGGCTTCCGCGACGGCCTCCGCCACGGCGTCCCCCTCGGACTCCGCACCGGCCGCCGCCACGGGCGACATCAAGGACGGCAACCTGGGCTGGGGCGTCAAGGAGACCTTCCGTACGTACGTGAAGGGCGACCCCGACGGCGCGATCACCGTCTCAGGGGGCGCCGCCCAGGCCGCCTCCAACGGCCCGTTCACCTTCGGGGATGCCACCGGCACCGTCGACGGCAACACCCTGTCCGCCGCCTTCAAGGGCGCGGTCGACTTCAAGGCCCACAAGAGCGGCACCGCCTACGGTCTCGACCTCACGCTCTCCGACCTCAAGGTCGAGCTGAAGGACGGCAAGGGCACGCTGACCGCCGACGTGAACAGCCTCGGCACGAAGTCCGACGACGTCGAACTGGCCACCCTGAAGGCCGGTTCCACCGCCCTGACGGAGAAGAACGACGTCGTCAAGGTCAAGGGCGTCGCCGCCACGGTCACCACGGCGGGCGCCAAGGCCTTCGGCGGCTTCTACCCGGCGGGCACCGCCCTCGACGCCCTCGACGTCTCCGTCGCGCTGAAGGACGGCGCCGACCTCGGGGACACCGGCGGTGCCACCACCGGCGGTTCGTCCGACGGCGGTACGACGGGCGGCACGACGACCGGGGGCACGGTTCCCACCGGCAGCACGGGCAGCCTGGCCGAAACCGGCGCGGACGTCCCGGCGGGCGCACTGCTCGGCGCCTCGGCGCTGGTGGTCGCGGCGGGCGCGGGAGCGGTCACCCTCGGCCGCAGGCGCCGTGCGCTGAGCCGGTGACGCAGTGAAGACGGGTCCGCCCCCGGCATCACGCCGGGGGCGGACCCGTTCCGATACGCCTTTCGTGGTCTCCTTGGTCCATGGAGCACGCGCACCCCGAACCCCCGCCGCCGTACGACCTCGACGTCCTGCGGGTCTTCTGCGACCCCTACGGCCGGCACGGCAATGCGCTCGGCGTCGTACGCGAAGGCTCCGCCTGCCCCGGTGAGGACGAACGCCAGGCGCTGGCGCGGAAGTTGGAGTTCAGCGAGACCGTCTTCGTCGACGACCCCGAGCGCGGGCACGTGGACATCTACACGCCGAGCGGACGGCTGCCCTTCGCCGGACACCCCCTGGTGGGTGCCGCCTGGCTGCTCGACATCGAGGTGCTCGAACTGGCGGTCGGCGACGTATTCGCGCGCCAGGACGGGGAGTTCAGCTGGATCACCGCCCGCGCGGAATGGGCCCCGCCGCGTATCCTCACGCGCTACGGATCCGCCGCAGAGGTCGACGCCCTGCCGAGCCCCCCGCCGGGCGAGGGCTGGCTCTATGCCTGGGCGTGGGAGGACGAGGCGGCCGGACGCGTACGGGCCAGGGGCTTCCCGCGCCGGGGCGACGGCATCACGGAGGACGAGGCGACCGGCGCCGCGGCCCTGCTCCTCACCGCCGAACTGGGCCGCGCCCTCAACATCACCCAGGGCCAAGGCTCCCAACTGCTCACAGCCCCGGCCCCCGACGGCACGATCGAACTGGGCGGCCGGGTGAGGTTGGCGTCATGAGCAACGCGACCGAACGTCGCGTGCCGCCCTACGCGCTGAGCGGAAACTCCGAGCCCAGCTCCCGGAAAACCCCGGTGTTCAGCGCGAAGGCGCGCTTGCACTCGTCCACGATCCGCTGCTTCTCCAGATCGTCCGCATTCACCGCGTCCAGCAGCTCGCGGTAACCCCGCTTGAAAGCGGCCGGGTTGGCGACCTGCTCGAAGACGTAGAAGCGCACACCGTCGCCCTTGCGCGCGAACCCCCAGGTCTTCTCCGCCTTGTCGCGGATGATCTGGCCGCCCGACAGGTCGCCGAGGTAGCGCGTGTAGTGATGGGCGATGTACCCGCCGGGCCAGCTCGCCGCGCACTCCGCCACCCGGTCGGCGTACGCCTGCGTGGCCGGCAGCGCGGACAGCGTCGCGCGCCAGTCCGCACCCTTGAGATGGGCGAGGTCCCGCTCTATCTCCGCCAGCCGCAGCAGCTCCGGCTGGATGAAGGGGCCGGCCACCGGGTCGTCGGCCAGGGCGTCGGCCGCGTCCTCAAGTGCCTTGTAGACGAACCAGAGTTGCTCCGTGTAGCGCGTGTACGCATCCACACCGAGGGCTCCGCCGAGCAGATCGCTCATGAACGTCGAGGTCTCCGCCTCCGTGTGCTGTTCGTGCGATGCCATGCGGATGACGGTCGAGAAGGACGTGTCTGCGGCCGTGGTCATGGGGATCTCCGGAGTACTGGTGTGGCAGAACCTTGGTGCATCATCATCTTTGGTTAGCCTTGCCTAAGTCAAGATGTCGACGCCTTGTCGGATACTTTCCCGACGAGCTGTCGGTAAAACAAACCGTACGCCTGTCCCGGTCAAGAGCGCGCGAACACGGAAGAGGCCCCCGGCAGGGAGCCGGGGGCCTCGTCCAAAGCGCGTACGGAGGGCTAGGGGAGCGTGAGAATGTCCGCCCCCGTCTCCGTCACCACCAGCGTGTGCTCGAACTGCGCCGTCCGCTTGCGGTCCTTGGTGACCACGGTCCAGCCGTCCGCCCACATGTCGTACTCGTGGGTCCCCAGCGTCAGCATCGGCTCGATGGTGAAGGTCATGCCGGGCTTGATGATCTCGGTCGCGTACGGGCTGTCGTAGTGCGGAATGATCAGCCCGGAGTGGAAGGACGTCGAGATCCCGTGCCCGGTGAAGTCCCGCACGACGCCGTAGCCGAAGCGCTTGGCGTACGACTCGATGACCCGCCCGATGATGTTGATCTGGCGTCCCGGCCTGACCGCCTTGATCGCCCGGACCAGCGACTCCCGCGTCCGCTCGACCAGCAGCTTCGACTCCTCGTCGACATCGCCGCAGAAGTAGGTGGCGTTGTTGTCGCCGTGCACTCCGTTGAGGTACGCCGTGACGTCGAGATTCACGATGTCGCCGTCCTGGAGCACGGTCGAGTCGGGAATCCCGTGACAGATCACCTCGTTGACCGACGTGCACAGCGACTTCTGGAATCCGCGGTAGCCGAGCGTCGACGGATACGCGCCGTGGTCGCACATGAACTCATGTGCCACACGGTCGAGTTCGTCGGTCGTGACACCCGGGGCGATGTGCGCCGCAGCGGCCTCCATCGCCTGTGCGGCGATACGGCCCGCGATGCGCATCCGCTCGATGGTGTCGGCATCCTGGACTTCCGGACCGGTGTACGGCGTCGGCGCGGGCTTCCCCACGTACTCGGGACGCCGGATGTTTCCGGGTACGGAACGGGTGGGAGAGAGCTCCCCTGGTACAAGCAGTGACTGGCCAGACATGGCAGCGAGTGTATGAGAGAGGAGCCGACCATGGCTTTGTTCAAGAAGCGCACGGCCGGGAAACCGGGCGAGTGGTACTACTGCCTCCAGCACAAGAAGGTCGAAGAGGGCCCGGAATGCCCGGCCAAGGACCGCTTCGGCCCGTACGCCACCCGTGAGGAGGCGAACCACGCCATGGAGACCGCGCAGGAGCGGAACCTGGAGTGGGAGACCGACCCCAAGTGGCACGACAAGGGCACCCCGCCGGGGAACGACTCCTAGGCCGTCGCGGCTGCGGTGGCGGCCAGGGCCTGCTCCTTCTGGTCCCGCCGCCGCAGCGCGTCCTCGTCCGTCTCGGCGTCGTACGACATCAGCTTCGGCAGTACGGCGGCCAGCACCCCCACCGCCACCACGCACGCGGCCCCACCGCTCCACACCGAGGCCCGCGCCCCGCTCCACCCGGCCACCGTGCCCGCCCGCAGCTGGCCGAGCTGGGGTCCGCAGCTGTACGAAAGGACCTCGATCCCCGCCAGGCGCCCGCGCAGCTCCTCGGGGATGGTCTGGTTCCAGATGGTGGAGCGGCCCAGCCCGCTGAGCATGTCCCCGGCCCCCGCCAGCATCAGACAGAACAGGAGCAGCCAGACGTTCCCCGCCCAGCCTGCGGCCGTCATCGCCAGCCCCCACATGCCCGCGCCGCACACCACGAGCCGCCCGTGCCGCCGCACCTTCGAGGCCCAGCCGCTGGTCAGGCTCGTCAGGACGGAGCCCAGGGGGATCGCCGCGTACATCAGTCCGAGAGCCCACCGGGCATCCAGGTCCTCGGCGAGGAACGGAAAGATCGCGAGCGGGAAGGCGAAGAACATCGCGGCCAGGTCGATGGCGTACGTCCCGAGCAGCACCGGTTTGCTCCACGCGTAGCGCGCCCCCTCCGCGATCCCGCGCAGCGAGGGCTTCTCGGCGTCGTGCGCGGCCGGAGCGGGCGCCAGGCGCAGACACATCAGCACCGAGACGGCGAAGCTCGCGACGGTCGTTCCGTACGCCACCGACGCGCCCGCGTACGCGACGACGAAGCCCGCCACCGCGGGCCCCGCGATCGCCCCGATCTGCCAGCGCAGGGCATTGAGCGCGGCGGCGGCGGTGAGCTGGTCGTGCGGCACGATCCGCGCCATCAGCGAGTCCAGCGCCGGGCGCTGGAGCCCGGCGAGGGCGGCGACCCCGCCCGCGACGACGTACAGCGGCCAGAGCAGCGGATCCGGGAGCAGGGCGTTGGCCAGCAGGACCATGGCCAGTACGCCGAGTGCCGCCTCCGTGCCCAGGATCATCTTGCGGCGGTCGACGGAGTCGGCGAGCGCGCCTCCGTACAGCCCGAAGACGATCAGCGGGACCAGCTCGACCGCACCCATCGCGCCCACGGCGGCGGGCGAATCGGTGAGGTGGGCGATCTGCAGCGGCAGCGCGACCATCGCCATGCTGGAGCCGAAGTTGGTGATCAGCCCCTGCACCCAGAGCAGCCGGAAGTCGTGCGAGGTCCGCAAGGGAGTCAGGTCGGGGAGTATCGATGCCACGAGGGGTCATGTTCAGCCGAACCCCGTGGGTAATACAAGTGCTTTACCGGCGGGCTACCAGCGGGCCGGCGGCGGCGCCGTCAGCTGGTCGGCCAGCCGCGAAAGCCGGTCCCTGAACCCCCGCTTCCCGCGCTGCACCGGCAGGCTGTTCTCCCCGGCGGCCGCGCTCACCAGATGCTGCACGGTGTCCAGATCGACCTCGCCGCCCTGCGCCACGGTCAGCGTCTCGTGCGCGAGCCCGTGGACCTCCAGATCCCCGCCGTCCAGCGACAGCACGGTCGCCCCGGCCCGCCGCGCCCCGTGCACCCGCTCCAACAGACCGTCCCCGGGCCGCTCCGGCGCGACCACGAGCAGCGTCTGCCCGCGCCCCGCCGCCTCGATCCTGCCGAGCCCCACCGACAGATGCGCGGGCTCCCCGGCCTCCACCCGGTGGCGTACGAGCGTGGGTGCCAGCTCCGGCGTGCCCGACCAGGCCGCCTCGTCGACGAGATGCGCGGCGAGATGCCAGGGCTCGTACGCCTCGGTCCCCACCAGGAGCAGCCCGCCGCCGTGCGGCACCACCGAGGAACGCAGGGCGGCGGCGAACCGCCGGGTCGCGCGCGGCCACTCGGTCCCGTCGAGAACTTCCCTCAGCAGAGCCACCCTCACTGCATCCATGGCCCGGAATCATGCCGCCAACAGGTGTGCGGTGAGGGCGGGTTGGGTCAGACTCACCCGAAGGGGGCCGCCCCGGCCCCGGGGGAGGAGTACCGGCAGCATGCCGAACACCACGCTCTACGACCACGCGGGCGGCGACGGCCCGCTCCACCGCCTGGAGGAGATCTTCTACACGAAGGTCCTCGCCGACCCCGTCCTGAGCCCGCTCTTCCCGGAGCGCCGACCGCACCATGTGGAGCATCTGACCTGGTTCACGGCGGAGTCCTTCGGCGGCCCCGACCGCTTCACCGCCGAGCTCGGCTTCGCCCATCTCATCGACGTACACCGCCATCTGAAGATCACCGACGTCCAGCGCGAGCGCTTCGCGGAGCTGTACGAGGAGGCCGTGGACGAGGCGGGCCTCCCCAAGGACGAGGCCTTCCGTGAGGCGATCCGCTCGCACATCGCCTTCGGGACCCGGGTCGCCCAGCAGAACTCCCTGGCCGAGACGGACGACGAACTCCACCCGCTGCGCGAGGTGCCCAAGTGGCAGTGGCCGTCCGACGGCTAGGGTCGGGCCATGACTTCCACTGAGAGTGTGCAGAAGCCCGCGCCCAAGGACCCCTGGGACCTCCCCGACGTCTCCGGCCTGGTGGTCGGCGTACTCGGCGGGACCGGCGACCAGGGGCGCGGGCTCGCGTACCGGCTGGCCAGGGCGGGGCAGAAGGTGATCATCGGCTCGCGTGCGGCCGAGCGCGCGCGGTCCGCCGCCGACGGCATCGGGTTCGGCGTCGAGGGCGCCGACAACGCGGAGTGCGCGCGGCGCAGCGACGTGGTGATCGTCGCCGTGCCGTGGGAGGGCCACGGCAAGACCCTGGAGTCGCTGCGCGAGGAGCTCGCGGGCAAGCTCGTCGTGGACTGCGTCAACCCTCTGGGATTCGACAAGAAGGGCGCGTACGCGCTGAAGCCCGAGGAGGGCAGCGCCGCCGAGCAGGCCGCCGCCCTGCTGCCGGACTCGCGGGTCGCCGCCGCCTTCCACCACCTCTCGGCCGTCCTGCTGCAGGACGAGAACGTCGAGGAGATCGACACGGATGTGATGGTGCTGGGCGAGGAGCGCGCCGACGTGGAGATCGTGCAGGCCCTGGCCGGGCGGATCCCGGGGATGCGCGGGGTCTTCTCCGGGCGGCTGCGCAATGCGCACCAGGTGGAGTCCCTGGTCGCCAACCTGATCTCGGTGAACCGCAGGTACAAGGCGCACGCGGGGCTTCGGGTCACCGACGTCTAGGACGCAACGGGGCATGGGGGACACTGTGAGGGTTCGACCGACGCACCCCCCGACAGGAGCCGCATCCCATGCCCCGCCTCGCCGTGTACGCCCTCGTCGTCTGCACCCTCGCCGTCGTCGCAGCGGTGGTGTCCTTCGCCCAGGGCAGCTTCCTCGGGATCGTGTGGGTGCTGATGGCGGGCCTGTCGTCCAACATGGCCTGGTTCTACCTGCGCAAGGCCAAGGCCGAGAAGGCCGCCGCCGCCACGGTCACTGGCTGACGCCGCAGAAGCCGGCCTCCGGGCCGCCCTTCCAGAACTGGTAGAACGCCTGGCCGCAGCCGACCTCGCCCCGCCCGATGCCCAGGCCGCCCAGGATCCAGTCGATCATGTCGAAGAAGACGTGGTTGATCTCCGGGATCCAGAGGAGACCGAAGACCGCCAGCAGGCCCCACTGCGCGAAGGGCTCCACCTGGCGGCGGATCGAGTACGACAGCCAGGGCTCGATCACGCCGTAGCCGTCGAGGCCGGGGACGGGCAGGAAGTTCAGGATCGCCGCCGTGACCTGGAGCATCGCCAGGAAGGCGAGCGCGTAACGGAAGGCCGTCGGGACGCCGTCCAGGGCGTGCAGCCAGAACGGCGCTGTGCAGACGACCGCGAACAGGACGTTGGTGAGCGGTCCCGCGGCCGAGATCAGGCTGTGCTTCCAGCGGCCCTGGATCCGGCCGCGCTCGATGAAGACCGCGCCGCCGGGGAGACCGATCCCGCCCATGATCACGAAGATGACGGGCAGCACGATCGAGAGCACGGCGTGGGTGTAGGCGAGAGGGTTGAGCGTCAGATAGCCCTTCGACCCGATCGAGATGTCACCGCTGTGCAGGGCGGTACGGGCGTGCGCGTACTCATGCAGACAGAGCGAGACGATCCAGGCCGCGGTCACGAAGAGGAAGACGGCGATGCCCGGCTTGGCCGCGAAGTCGGTCCAGACCGCCCAGCCGGTGACCGCCATGACGGCGAGGATCCCGAGGAAGACGGGACTGATCCGCCGGTCGCTGTTGCGGGAGGTGGCGGTGGTCATGGGCAGGGCTCCTGGTGCGTGGGTGGCCGGACCTGGCGAGCCCCGACCGTACAGGTGACACTGCGCAAACGTCTCGTGGGCGGGCGGGAGTTCCGGGGCGGCGCGGACGGTGACGGGGCGGGCGTTCTCGTCGAACCGGAGACCGCGGGCGGCTGGGGCTTGCCGCGTAACGGAGAATGGTGCCGTGCGCTATCGGCTACTCACGACCACGCAGGCAGTACGCGACGACGGCACGGCCGTCCCTCTCGGAGGTGCGCGGCTGCGCGCACTGCTGACCGTGCTCGCGCTGCGGCCCGGGCGGACCGTGCCCGTGGGCGTACTGGTCGACGAGGTCTGGGACGGGGAGCCGCCCGCCGACGAGGCGGGGGCGCTGCAGGCGCTGGTCGCCCGGCTCCGGCGGGCGCTGGGGCCTGGAGCGGTGGCTTCGGACGACGGAGGCTACCGGCTGTGCGCCGACTCCGACGACGTGGACCTGTACCGCTTCGAGCGGCTCGCGGGGGAGGGGACGCGGGCGCTGGAGGCCGGGGACCCGGTGAAGGCGGCGGCCCTGCTGGAGGATGCGCTGGGGCTGTGGCAGGGCGAGGCGCTGGCCGACCTCCCCGACCGTACGGCGCTCGCCGCGCGGTGGGAGGCGCGGCGTCTGGAGGCGCTGCGGGCGTCGCTCGCGGCGGCGGTGGAACTGGGCCGCCCCGAGGAGGCGCTGCCCGAACTGGGGGCGCTCTGCGACGAGCATCCCCTCGACGAACCGCTGCAGGTCCTCCGGATACGGGCGCTGCGGGCGGCGGGGCGTACGGCACAGGCGCTCGAGGCGTACGAGGGTGTGCGCCGAGGCCTGGCGGAGGAACTCGGGGCGGACCCCGGCCCCGAACTCCGCTCCTTGCACGCGGAGTTGCTCGCGCCGCCCCCGCCCTGGGGGGTTGCCGCGGGCCCCGGTCCTCAATCGCCGGACGGGCTGAATTTTGCTGGACCAGGCTTTGATGCGCGGGCCGATACGGCCCACAGGAACGGCCCGCAGGGGTATGAGGGCGCCGGCCAAAACCAGGCTCACGGCCCGCAGGGGCACGCCGGTGCCGGCCGAATCCAAACTCACGGTCCGCACGTTCAAGCCGATGTCGGGCAAAATCAAGCCTCTCCGGCGATTGAGGAGCGGGGGTCCGGGGGCAGCGCCCCCGGTGCGGCGGAGCCGCAGCGGCCTGGCAATCTCCGGTCCCGGCTCACCTCCTTCGTCGGGCGCGAGCGCGACATCGATGCCCTCCGGGGCGACCTGGGCCGCGCCCGTCTCGTCACCCTTCTCGGCCCCGGCGGGGCGGGCAAGACCCGCCTCTCGCAGGAGGCCGCCGAGGCCACCGCGGACACCTGGCCCGACGGCGTCTGGCTCGCCGAACTCGCCCCCGTGGACGACCCGGACAACGTCGCCGAGGCCGTACTCGCCGCCTTGGGCGCCCGCGAGACCGTCCTCCACGGCGCGGGCGCCGAGAAGATGCGCGCCGTACAGGACCGCAAGAGCGGCGACCCCCTCGCCAAGCTCGCCGCGCACTGCGCCCGCCGACGGATGCTGATCCTCCTCGACAACTGTGAGCACGTCATCGGCGCGGCCGCTCGTCTCGCCGACGAACTCCTCGCGCGCTGCCCCGAGTTGACGATCCTGGCGACCAGCCGCGAACCCCTCGGCGTACCGGGCGAGCTCCTGCACCCCCTGGAACCCCTGCCTCAGCCCACCGCGCTCCGTCTCTTCGCCGAACGCGGTGCCGCCGCCAGGGCCGGGTTCCGTACGGACGAGGACCCCGAGGCCGCCGCCGAGATCTGTCGGCGCCTCGACGGACTGCCCCTGGCCATCGAACTGGCCGCCGCCCGGCTGCGGATGCTCACCCCGCGCCAGATCGCCGACCGCCTCGACGACCGCTTCCGTCTCCTGACCGGCGGAGCCAGGACCGTACTGCCGCGCCAGCAGACCCTGCGCGCCGTCGTCGACTGGTCCTGGGACCTCCTCGGCGAGGACGAACGGTCCGTACTGTGCGGGCTCTCCGTCTTCGCGGGCGGCTGCGACCTCGCCGCCGCGGAAGCCGTGTGCGGCCCCGATTCGATGGACGCCCTGGGCTCCCTCGTCGACAAGTCCCTTGTGGTGACGGCCCCTTCGGCCGACTCAGGTATGCGCTACCGCCTCCTGGAGACCGTCGCGGAGTACGCGGCCGAACGCCTCGACGAGTCCGGAGAGCGCGCCGACACCGAGCGCAGGCACCTGGTGTACTTCCGCGAGATGGCCCGCGCCGAGGACCCGAAGCTGCGCGGCAGCGGACAGCGCGAGGCCATCGCCGCACTGGAGCGCGAGTACGAGAATCTCCGCACCGCCGTGCGCCGCGCCGTCGCCGCCCGCGACGAGCACGAGGCGCTCTGCCTGATCCACGCGCTGCACGGGTTCTGGCAGATGCGCGGCCAGCGCTCCGAGATCAGGCACTGGTCGGCAGCGATCGCGGAGCTCGGCCCCGATCCCTTCGCCGCCGATCCGGTGGAGCTCGCGCCCGCACTCTACGAGCGCTGCACGGACACCCCGCCGCCCATGTCTTCCGAGCAGCTCATGGAGGCACGGCGCGGGGTGCGGCTGATCCAGCTGGCTTCCAGCGACCAGGACACCGAACGGTGGTCGTCCCCGGCGATGGCGAAGCTGGCCACCGGCATCAGGGCCGCCTACCGGCCGGGTCTCCCGCAGACCTGCCGGCCGCCGGCCAACATGTGGTTCTTCGCGGTCCTGCTGACCGGGAACGCGGACGACCTGCGGGGCATGATCGACGCGACCGTCGAGACCAGCCGCGAACTGGGATACGTGTGGGAGCTGGCCAACGCACTGGAGATGCGGGCCAACGTCCTTGCCAACCGCTCCGAATGGGCGGGCGACGCCGACCGGGACGCCGAGGAGAGCCTGGAGCTGTTCACGGCGCTGGGCGACGACTGGGGTGTCGCCGAGGCGCTGTCGGCGCGCGGCGAGGCGCGCGAGCGCAGAGGTGAATACGCCCTGGCCGTCGAGGACTTCAAGGCGGCCGTCGGCTATGCGGAGAGCCTCGGCGCGAAGGCGCAGATGTCGATACTGCAGGTCAGGCTCGCGGGCGTGATGGCCGAGATGGGGGAGGGCGAGGCGGGCGAGGTGTTGCTGCGCGAGGTCCTCGCGCAGGGCCCCCGTGTGGGGACGGAGGCGAACCCGGCCGCCCGCATCTTCCTCGCGATGTGGCTGGGTCGCACCGGCCGTACGGACGAGGCGCGCGTCCATCTCGAGGAACTGAGCAAGGAGTTCACCAAGGGGTCGTTCTCCGTCTTCGACGGCTTCGTGGTGGGGATCCGCGCCCATCTGTCGAGCGTGGACGGGGACCACGACACCGCGTGGGCCCTGGCGGTCGACGCCCTGAAACTGGCAGACGACCCGCTGACCGAGATGGTCGCCCCGCAGATGCCCCCGGTGTATCTGCGGATCATCGCGCGGTCCATGGCCGGGCTCGGCGGCACGGAGCTTGGAGTGAAAGCGGCCCAACTCATCGGCGCCTCGGACGGGTTGCTCTCCCCGTCCCACGTCCCGACGGCCGTGGAACGCGAAACCCGCGACGCCGCCGAGTCGGCGACCCGCGCGGTCCTGGGAGATGCGGCGTACGAGACCGCACACGCCGAAGGCGGCAGCCTCTCCAAGGAGGAGGCCACCGCCCTCGCACGACGCGATCGGCGCGAACCCTGAACGTCAGCTCTTCGTACGGAACTTGTAGATCGCGTACGGAGCCATGACGGCCGTCAGACCGACCGTCCAGGCGAGCGTCACGATCAGCCCATGGGCGATCGGGTACGAGCCGCCCAGCATCAGACCGCGGGACGCGTCGGCGAGACCCGACATCGGGTTGTACTTGGTGAAGGCCTCCAGCCAGCCCGGCATCGACTTCGTCGGCGCGAAGATCGAGGAGCCGAACTGCAGCGGCATCATCACCAGGAAGCCCATCGCCTGCACGGACTGGGCGTTCTTCATGGTCACACCGAGCACCAGGAAGATCCACATGATGCCGGAGCCGAACAGCACGGCCAGACCGACGGCCGCGAACAGACCGGGCCAGCTGTTGAAGTCGAAGCCGACCAGGGCGGCGACGATCATCAGGACCGTGGTGGCGACTAGCATACGGAGCAGCTCGACGGAGATCTTGGCGACCAGGACCGACGACCGCCCGATGGGCAGGGACCGGAAGCGGTCCATGATGCCCTTGTGGAAGTCCTCGTTGAAGCCGGTGCCGACTCCCTGGGCGATGTTCATGCTCATCATGGCGAGCATGCCCGGGATCACGTACTGGACGTACTGGTGCTGACCGCCGCCGAGCGACTGGCCGATCGACCCGCCGAAGACGTACACGAACAGCAGCGTGAAGATGACCGGCATCAGGATGGCGTCGAACATCGACTCCGGGTCGTTCTTGATCCACAGCAGATTGCGGCGGATCAGCGCGCCGGTGTGGCGGAGGTTGGCGCGCAGGCCGATACGGCCGTCGGCCTCGCCCTGGCGCAGGGCGGGTGGTTCGGTGACGGGCGGCTTGGTCAGCGTTGCGGTACTCATGCGGAGACCTCCTCGAGGACAGGGGCGGCGTCCTGGGGGGCGCTGGCCTTCTCGCCGGTGATGGAGAGGAACACCTCATCCAGGCTGGGCAGTTCGGTGGTGACAGCGGCGAGGCCGTAGCCCCGCGAGGAGACGGCCGCGATGATCGCGGTGAGCTGCTCGTCGCTCTGTACGGGCACGATGACCGCGCCGTCCTCGGCGTCCAGAGCGGTGGAGGCGAGCCCGATCAGGCCGGAGCCGTCCAGCTCGGCGGCGAGTGCGCGCAGCTGCGTCGGGTCGCTCGGGCGGATGCGCAGGGTGCGGCCGCCGACCTTCGCCTTGAGCTCCTCGATCCCGCCGCTGGCGATGATCTTGCCGTGGTCGATGACGGTGAGGGCGGAGGCGAGCTGCTCGGCCTCCTCCATGTACTGGGTGGTGAGCAGCACGGTGACGCCTTCGCCGACCATGCGCTTGACCTCGGCCCACACCTCGTTACGGGTGCGCGGGTCCAGGCCGGTGGTCGGCTCGTCCAAGTACAGGACGGCCGGCTGGCCGATCATCGAGGCGGCGAGGTCGAGCCGGCGGCGCATACCGCCGGAGTACGTGCCCGCGGAGCGCTTGGCGGCCTCTTCGAGCGAGAACCGCTCCAGGAGCTCGGTGGCGCGGCGCTTGGCGTCGGCGCGGGAGAGGTCGAGCAGGCGCCCGATCATGTAGAGGTTCTCGAAGCCGGAGATCTTCTCGTCGACCGAGGCGTACTGGCCGGTGAGCCCTATCTTGCGGCGCAGCTGCCGGGGCTGGCTCAGTACGTCGTAACCGGCGACGAAGGCGGTGCCCGCGTCGGGCTGGATGAGGGTGGACAGGACTCGGATGAGGGTGGTCTTGCCGGCGCCGTTGGGGCCGAGGACTCCGTGGACGGTGCCCTCACGGACATCCAGGTCCACGCCGTCCAGCGCCTTGGTCTCGCCGTAGTGCTTGACCATCCCCCGTACTTCGACGGCGTTGGTGCCGTTGCCGGGGTTCTTGTCGATTCGCGTCATGTCCACTATTGGAGCAGTGCCCACTGACAGACCGCCGACAGGATGCCGACAGCCCGCCGATGGGGGATGTCGGCGGGCTGTCGGTTCCTGCGGCAGTGGTCTGTCGCGATCAGTGGAAGGTGTGCTCCTCCTGCGGGAACGTGCCTCCGATGACCTCGTCCGCGAAGGCCTTCGCCGCGTCCCCGAGGGTCTGGCGGAGGTTCGCGTACTGCTTGGTGAAGCGCGGCACCTTGCCGCCGGTGAGGCCGACCATGTCGGTGTAGACGAGCACCTGCGCGTCCGTCTCCGCGCCCGCCCCGATGCCGACGGTGGGGATGTGCAGGATGCGGGTGACCTCGGCCGCGATCTCGGCGGGCACCAGCTCCAGTACGACGGCGAAGGCGCCCGCGTCCTGAACGGCCTTGGCGTCGCGCAGCAGCTGCTGCGCGGCCTCTTCGCCCCGCCCCTGGACCCGGTACCCCATGGAATTGACGGACTGCGGGGTCAGACCGATGTGCCCCATGACGGGAATCCCGGACTGCACGAGCAGCTGGATCTGCTCATGCGACCGCTCGCCGCCTTCCAGCTTGACGGCGCCCACCCCCGCTTCCTTGACCAGCCGAGTGGCACTGCGCAGCGCCTGGACGGGTCCTTCCTGGTACGAGCCGAAGGTGAGGTCCCCGACGATCAGGGCGCGCGAGGTGCCCCGTACGACGGCGGCCGCCAGCATCGTCATCTCGTCCATGGTGACCGGGACGGTGGTGTCGTAGCCGAGGTGGCAGTTGCCCATGGAGTCCCCGACGAGCATGACCGGGATCCCGGCCTCGTCGAAGACGGACGCGGTCATCGCGTCGTAGGCGGTGAGCATCGGCCACTTCTCGCCGCGTTCCTTGGCGGCGGTGATGTCGTGGACGGTGATGCGGCGGGTGCCCTTGCCGCCGTAGAGGGCATTCTTCGGGGCAGCCTGAAGGGGTTGCGTCATCGCAACGGCTCCTGTTCTTCGTCATCTCGAGGCGCCCTGACGGCGTCCCCGGACCACCTCCATGGTGGCACCTCGTGCCCTCCGGACGGAAGTGGGCGCCGTTTGGCCCTCCAAGAGCCACTGAATGGTCACACTGTGTGACGGTTAGTGGGCTGGTCGACATGGCGCGAACTCAAGCGATCTTGGGGTGTCGGCTCGGTTGGCTGACTTTCGGCCAACTTTGAATGACGGTCAAGGTCGGCAGGCGTGTCGATAGCGCATGCGCGCGACCGTCGCGGGAGCAAGTACCGAATGAGTGGGCGGGTTGCGCGATGGCTGCCGTCTGCGGTTGTTCAGACATGCAACTCCCTTACAGGTAATCCATGTTGAGTGGATTCTGCAAACAGCGGCGATGTGGCGTGCGTGCCAGCGGGGTGCTGGATTTGGCCGCGCCGCAGGGCGCCCAGCTCTCTGATCCTTGTCATATGCAGTCACGCGGGGGCAATCTCGTGCGTCACATGTGCACCTCGTGGACCGATCGCCTCGCCAGTTGAGTGAGTGCAGGCCGCAAGGGAGGTGACCAACGGGTGGGTTGTGCTTCCAGGGGTGGGGGTTGGGCATGGCGAGGCGTGGTGCGCGACGGAGGTGGCGAAGAGCCGCTGTGAGTTCGGTGGTGGGAGCGCTCCTGTGGGCGGGGGTGCCGGCCGTCCCGGGTGGATGGCTGGATCTTGCTCCGGAGGCGGAGGCGGCTGAGCTGTCCGAGGGGCAGCAGGCCCTTGCCGAGGCGGCTGACTCCGGTGAGCGGGTCGAAGTGACGGGTGAGCGCACCGAGTTCACGACGACGTATGCCAATCCGGACGGGTTCACCTTCCATTTGGAGCAGTCGGTTACGCCGGTGCGGGTCAAGCAGGCGGGCGGCGCATAGGTCACGCCGGACGCGACGCTGGCGGTTCGTGCAGACGGCAGCGTGGGTCCGAAAGCGGCGGCGGTGGAGATGTCGTTCTCCGGTGGCGGTAAGGATGCGCCGCTGCTGAAGATCGCGCGCGACGGGCGGTCGTTGGAATTGGGCTGGCGCGGGACGCTGCCGAAGCCGACGCTGGAGGGTGCGAATGCCCTGTACAGCGAAGTGCTTCCCGGGGTGGATCTACAAATGGCTGCGTCCGTCGAGGGCGCACAGGATTTCTTGATCGTAAAGACCCCTGAGGCCGCGGCGAATCCGGCGCTGAAGCAGATCGAGTTCTCGCTGAAGTCCGCGGGTCTCAAGATTTCGGAGAGTGCGGCGGGCGGCCTGCGGGCCGTGGATGCGAACGCGTCGGACGTCTTTGTGGCACCGCCGGCCCTCATGTGGGACTCGGCGGGCGATGCCTGGTAAGTCAAATGTCGGCGCTCATCGCAATCGCTCCGGAGGTTTTGTAAGTGCGCGATCCAAGCCTCGCGACGGTGGTCTCAAGCGACTTCCGGGTGGCGCTCTGTTGGATTATTGAATCCATTAGTAATGGAGAATTGGAACCTGAATTTGAGATTGGAGGCTGTTGACGTGAGGGAGCTATGGAGCTCGTTTCTGGAAAAGCCAAAGGCCTTTCGGGTATTCGTGGCGATGGTGATCTCATTTGCGGTCCTCGCGATACTCGCATCCTTGGTTTCCCTAAGGGTGGCGGGTGGGGTTGCCATAATAGTGTCGGGATTCCTCGGAGTGCTCGTGGGGTATCGGCGTGATTGAGGCATTCTGGGTGCGACCGTGTGAAGGGTGCGCGATGGATGCGTGATTCGGGGCCGAGAAAGTCAGAGTTCCTCGGCTATGACGACGGTTCGGAATGCGGTCCACTCTGATGTGGTGAAGAGCAGGGGCTCGCGGTCGGGGTTCTTGGAGTCCCGAACTGCCCTAGCGCCGCCGGACAGTTCGGCCACCTCGACGCAGTTGTTCTCTCCGGCGCTGGCGGTTGCCTTGCGCCAGGTTGCGGCAGAGAGGTCATGCGCGTACAGCTCTGCCCGGGGGTCCGTCACGTGCGTCTTCCCTCTTCCATCCGCGCGATGAGTGCCGTTGAGTCGTCCACGGGCAGTGCGGCCGCGACGATGCGCGCCGACATCCTGGTAGCGACGACGGTCCTCTGCATCAGAGTTCCCCGGTTATGACGCCGCTGTGGAACGCAGCCCACTCCGATGCGGTGAAACGCAGGGTTTCACGGTCGGGGTTCTTTGAGTCTCGAAGTGCCCTTGCCCCGCCGGGGAGTTCGGTCACTTCGACGCAGTCGCCCTCGGCGCCGCTTGCCGAGGCTTTCTGCCAGGTGGCGTTCGTGAGGTCGAGGGCGTACAGGTCGGTCTTCCGGTCTGTCACTTTCTGTGGCCTTCTTCCAGCTCTGTGATGCGGACTAGGGAGTCCTCCACCGAGAGCGCTGTGGCCTGGATGTGCTCGTACGCCCTCGTGAAGGGGACTGCTTCTTCGCCCTCAACGTATGCCGAGCTGTTGGCGTTCTCCAAGACGACGACGTCCGGCATCGGGGGCTGGAACGTCGCGATGCTGAAACCTCCGACGAGACCCGGATGCGCGGTGGAGTCCAGGGGCATGATCTGCACGGTGACGTTGGGGAGTTCGGAGGCGTCGAGCAGGCGGCGAAGCTGATCTCGCATCGTGCCGGGGCGGGCGGCGAACCTGTGGTGCAGAGCCGCCTCGTGGATGATGGCCCACAGTTCGAGGGGGAAGCCCGGGCGCGTCAGTACGGACTGGCGGGCCATGCGGACTTCGGCCAGTGCGGATACTTCGTCCGGTGTCCTGGTCGTCGTGATGCCGGTGATTGTCTCGCGCGCGTACGCGGCGGTCTGGAGCAGCCCGGGGACCAGGAGTGGCGACCAGGCGCAGATCCGTTGGGCGTCCGATTCCAGGGAGATGTAGTCGGCGTACGGCGGCTGCACGATCCCGGAGTAGGTCTGCCACCAGCCCTTCTTCTGGGCGTCCTGGCGCAATGTCTCCAGGGCTGTGTGGACTTGAGGGTCGGTGACGCCGTATGTCGTGAGCAGAGTGGTCAGGTCGCCTGGGCGGATTGCCTGCACCGCGTTCTCGATCTTCGACATCTTCGGGCCGTTCCAGCCCATCGTCTGCGCGGCCTCGTCGAGGCTGAGGCCCGCCTTGTTGCGGAAGGTGCGCAGGGTTGCTCCGAGCCGGCGCCGCCGGACTGTCGGGACCATGGGGGAGTTGGGCATGTGGAGAGTCTGACTCCAACTGGCCCCGTGGAGGAGCGGATTTCGGAAGTTCTTCACCGGATTGGGTAGAAAGTTTGCGATCGATCATGGATTCGCGCCAGGCTCAACTTGCGCGCAATTGCGCCAAGTTGGTGACCGAGCCGCAAGGAGCCCCCATGCCCTCCTCCACTCCGCACCCCCTTCTGCTTCCCCTCGCTCCCACCGCCGCGCTTGGCCACTACCTCGCTCCCACCCCCACTGGCTTCACCCTCCACATGTCCGCATCCCCGCGGAACCTCCGCGCCGCGCGCGGGCTCACCGCCCGGGCCCTGCTCGGGGCGGGGGCGCCGCCCGAACTCGTCGACGCCGCCCAGCTCGTCCTCTCCGAGCTCTACGGCAATGCGGTCCGGGCCTGCGGCGACTACGTCCCGCTCATCGCCGAGGTCGAAGCGGGCGCGGCCGGGGTCTGGGTGCGCCTGCACGATCCCGACGTCTCGCGCCGCCCGCAGCGCGCGCCGGGGGTCCGGCTCGACGATGCGCACGCCGAGTCCGGGCGCGGACTGCCGCTCATGGACCTACTGGCCCCGGGCTGGGACGTCGTGGCGACACCCGTCGGCAAGCAGGTCCGGTGCCTTCTGCCAGTCTCTGGTCACGTCGGGCCCGGTGGGCTGCATGAATCGCGATGAAACTTCCTCACCGGCGGTGGACGCGCATTTTGGGCTCGAAGAGGAGTTCCATGCCGAGGCTTTGGTAGTAGGCCGTTACTGTCTGGAGCTTCAGCAGAGCTGGCGGGGTGCGCTCGATCGCTGAGACGCGGGCCTGGCTGATGCCCATCCTTTGGGCGACGTCGGACTGGGTGAGGCCGCACTGCTTGCGGGCTCCGGTCAGATCGAGGGTGCTCAAGCGTCGATGTAGGTGGCGTCGAGGATGCGCAGGATGACGACGATGACCATGTCGTCGACGATGTCGTAGACGACGGTCAGTCCTGGTGCGACCTGGCCGAATCGCAGGTGTTCGCGGTCCCGGTAGGGGGCGGAGACGTGAGGGCGCATGGGGTCTTTGGCGAGATTGGCCAAACCTCGGTCGAGGAGGTCGCGGCGCTCGGCAGGCAACTGATCTCGTTCGGCGGAGGACTCGGTGGTGAAGACGATGCGGTAGGTCACCCCACCAACCTACTACAACATTTTTGTTGTAATCCGGCGTGGATGAGGTCACTGCGCCAGCCGGTCTGCCCGCCGGGCCATCCCTGAATCGGGCGGCCAGGTCCGCCAGCAGTACGTCGCTGCCGCTTGCCGCCTGCCGGAGGTCGGGCCGGAAGCCGTGGATCGAGAAGATCGCCAGTACGGCGCCCCCGGTGTGCGGGCTCCCTGTCTGGATAGGTGAACTCGACCTTGCCTATATAGGCAAGGTCGAGTTCACCTATCCAGACATTCGCGCAGCGCGCGGGTAAAGACTTTCCAATACGAGACGGTCTCGTATCGTAAATGGCCTAGTCTTTACGCCATGACTACATCCACGGGGGCCCCCGCAGCGCCCCGCATACCCGAAGCAGTCCACCGGCGCCGCTGGGCCATCCTCGCCGTACTCATGCTCAGCCTGCTGATCGTCGTCCTCGACAACTCGATCCTGAACGTCGCGATCAAGACGATCTCGACCCCGGACCCCGTCGGCCTCGGCGCCACCCAGGGTGAGCTCGAGTGGGCCATCAACTCCTACACCCTGGTTTTCGCGGGGCTGCTCTTCACCGCGGGCCTCCTCGGCGACCGCCTCGGCCGCAAGAAGATGCTCCTCTTCGGCCTCGCGGTCTTCGGCATCGGCTCGGCGCTCGCCGCGTCCTCCGGCTCGCCGGTCCAGCTCATCATCTTCCGCGCCCTGATGGGCCTCGGCTCGGCCTTCGTCATGCCGGCGACGCTCGCGATCCTGATGAACGTCTTCGAGCGCGACGAGCAGCCCAAGGCGATCGGCATCTGGGCCGGCGGCGTCGGCCTCGCCATCGCGATCGGCCCGATCACCGGCGGTGTGCTGCTCGACCACTTCTGGTGGGGCTCGGTCTTCCTCATCAACGTCCCGATCGTCATCGTGGCGATCGCCCTGATGGTCTTCCTCGTCCCGGACTCGCGCGACCCCAAGCCGGGCCGGATCGACCTCGTCGGCGTGCTGCTCTCCGTCGTCGGCCTCGTCCTGCTCGTGTACGGAATCATCAAGGGCGGCCAGCTCGCCGACTTCACCGACCCGGCCGTCCTGGCCACCGCGGGCGCGGGCCTCGTCGTGCTGATCGGCTTCGTGCTGTACGAGAAGCGCAGCGACCACCCGTCCATCGACATCAGCTACTTCAAGAACAAGGTCTTCTCGGCGGCCATCGCCGCGATCGGCCTGGTCTTCTTCGCGCTGATGGGCGTGACCTTCTTCTCGGTCTTCTACACCCAGTCCATCCGCGGCTACACGCCCCTGCAGACCGGCCTGCTGATGCTGCCGCTCGCCGCGGCCCAGATCATCTTCTCGCCGCGCGCCCGCCTGGTCGTCGCCCGCTTCGGCAACAAGGCCGTCTGCACCGCGGGAATGCTCACGATCGCCGCGATGCTGGCCGCCTTCACGATCCTGGACGAGAACACGCCCATCTGGCAGCTGGAGGTCATCTTCTTCCTGATGGGCACCGGGATGGCGCACATCATGACGCCCACCAGCGTCGTGATCATGCAGGCGCTGCCGCGTGAGAAGGCCGGTTCCGCCTCGGCGCTCTCCAACACCTTCCGCCAGGTCGGCGGTGCGCTGGGCATCGCGGTGCTCGGCTCGGTGCTGTCCGCCGCGTACCGCAGTGGAGTCGAGGACAAGCTCGGTCTGCTCCCGGCGGACCTGCGGCACACCGCGGGGGAGTCCATCGAGGCCACGCTCGGCGTCGCCGCCAAGCTCGGCCCCAAGGGGCAGGCGCTCGTCGGCCCGGCCCACCAGTCCTTCCTGGACGCCATGCACACCACCGCGCTCTGTGGTGCGGCTGTAGCGCTGATCGGTACGGTCGTGGTGGCCCTCTTCCTGCCCGGGAAGCCTCCTGCGGAGGCGAAGGCGCAGGCCGAGGAGCCGGTGTCGGCGACAATCGGCAGCGACTGACGGCGGCCGGTGCGATGAGAGGTGGAGCGGGCGTGTCCTCGACCGAGCAGGAAGACGTACGGCAGGAGATCCGCCGCGGCAGGCCGCGTTCCGAAGCGGTCGAGCGGTCGATCATCGAGGCTGTCGTGAATCTGCTCGAAGAGGGCGCGCCTCTCACCGAGATCTCCATCGAGCGCATCGCCCGCACGGCCGGCGTCGGCAAGGCCACCATCTACCGGCGCTGGAAGGGCAAGGAGGAGCTGCTGTGCGACGTCATGAAGGCGATCGAGCCGGTGGATCCGCCGCTGCCGGGCACCTCCGTACGTGACGATCTGGTGGCCATGCTCGAATCGCTGCGCCAGCGGGGGCTCGCCCAGCGCTCGTCTGCGCTCCTGCACAACGTCTTTGCACAGATGAAGAGTTCGCCCAAGCTGTGGGACGTCTACCACGACACCGTGGTCGTGGCCCGGCGCGAGATGGGTCGCGAGCTCATCGCACGCGGCGTCGCGGAAGGGGCCATCCGCGCGGACGTCCCCATCGATGTGCTGAACGACATCCTGGTCGGGCCGATGCTGCTCCGTACGGTCATGCGGCCGGACGCGGAACTGCCCGAAGATCTCTCCGAGCGGCTGGTGGATCTTGCTCTGCAGGGGCTGAAGCCGCAGCTCTGAGATGTGCGCGTTGTGTCACAGGTGCAACCTGTGGTGGCCGCTCCGCCGTCTTGACGACCGTACGGCCGTCCACGGACGGCGGGGAAAAGCGCCGTCCCATCGCCTAGGGTCTGAGGCGGGGACGGCGTGCACGGCAAGGCAGCGAGGGCAGCGGAATGGCGCAGGCGTACATGGAGGAGACGGGGAACGAAGGCTCGGACGACGAGCGGCCGGGATCCGGACCCCGGCGCCTGTTCGGCGGCCGCTGGCGCGGCGACCGGGACATCTGGCGGCGCGGCCTCGTGCTGGCGGGCCTCGCGGTCCTGATCGCGCTGCTGATGCTCTTCCACGCACAGATCCCCAACCGGATCGGCAACCTCGGCAGTCTCACCGAAACCTTCCTGCCCTGGCTGGGCATGATCGGCATCCCGCTGATCCTTCTCTTCGCGCTGCTCCGCCGCTCGGCGACCGCGCTGATCGCCCTGCTGCTGCCGGTGATCGTCTGGCTGAACCTCTTCGGCGGGCTCCTCACCGACAAGCAGAACTCCGGCGGGAACCTCACCGTCGCCACGCACAACGTCAACGCCGACAACCCCGACCCCGTGGGCACGGCCAAGGCGGTCGCGGCCTCGGGCGCGCAGGTCCTGGCGCTCCAGGAGATCCCCTCGGGCAAGGTCTCGACGTACGAGGACGCCCTCGCGTCCACCTACCCGTACCACTCGGTGCAGGGCACGGTCGGCCTCTGGTCCAAGTACCCGATGAGCAACACCGATTCCGTCGACATCCAGATGGGCTGGACCCGCGCGATGCGTGCCACGGTGGCGACCCCGGCCGGCAAGGTCGCGGTCTTCGTCGCCCACATGCCCTCGGTGCGCGTGAAGCTCGACGCCGGTTTCACCGCATCGCAGCGCGACGCCAGCGCGGACGCGCTCGGCCATGCGATCGCCGCCGACACCACCGGCAAGGTCATCCTCCTCGGTGACCTCAACGGCACCATGAACGACCGCTCGCTGAACGCGATCACCTCCCAGATGCGTTCCACCCAGGGCGCGGCGGGCAACGGCTTCGGCTTCAGCTGGCCCGCGTCCTTCCCGATGGCGAGGATCGACCAGATCATGGTCAAGGGCGTGAAGCCGATGTCGTCGTGGACGCTGCCGCAGACGGACAGCGACCATCTCCCGATCGCCGCCCGCGTGCAGATCTGACGCAATCCGCCGTTTACGAGCAGGGACTTTTTCTCTGAGAGACTTTGTTCCGTAGCTATACATACGGACACTGAAAGGTCTTTCATGCCCCTGGCCCTGCTTGCGCTGGCCATCGGAGCCTTCGGGATCGGTACCACCGAGTTCGTGATGATGGGCCTGCTGCCCAATGTCGCGTCCGATCTCCACACCACCATCCCCGCCGCAGGACACCTCGTCTCCGCGTACGCGCTGGGCGTCGTCATCGGCGCCCCGCTGCTCGCCGCGCTCACCGCGAAGCTGCCGCGACGCACCGTGCTCATCGGTCTCATGGTGCTCTTCGTCGTCGGCAACGCGCTCTCGGCCTTCGCGCCGAGCTACGACTGGCTGCTCGCGGCCCGGGTGCTCAGCGGGCTCCCGCACGGCGCCTTCTTCGGCGTCGGCGCGGTGGTCGCCACCGGTCTGGTCGCCCCCGAGCGCAAGGCCCGTTCGGTCTCGATGATGTTCCTCGGTCTGACCATCGCCAACATCATCGGCGTCCCCGCCGCGACGCTGATGGGCCAGCACCTCGGCTGGCGTGCCACCTTCCTGGCGGTCAGCGCGATCGGCCTCGTCGCCATCGCCGCGATCGTCGCCCTGGTCCCGGCCATCGCCGCGGACCCGAAGGCGGCAGGCGTACGGCGCGAACTCGCCGCCTTCCGCACCCTGCCGCTCTGGCTGGCGCTCGGCACCACGGTCGTCGGCTTCGGCGCGCTCTTCGCCGCGTACAGCTACATCACCCCGATGCTCACCGAGGTCGCGGGCTTCTCCGAAGGCAGCGTGACGATCCTGCTCGCGCTCTTCGGCGTCGGCGCGACGGCGGGCAATCTGCTCGGCGGGCGCCTCGCCGACCGCTCGCTGCAGCGCACGCTGTACGGAGGGCTGGGGGCGCTCACCCTGGTCCTCGCCCTCTTCCCGCTGCTCATGCGGGCCCCGTGGAGCGCCGGACTGGGCGTCGTCCTGCTCGGTGCGGCGGCCTTCGTCACCGGCTCCCCGCTCCAGCTGATGGTCATGGAGAAGGCCCAGGGCGCGCCCTCGCTCGCCTCCTCCGCCAACCAGGCCGCCTTCAACCTGGCGAACGCGGGCGGCGCCTGGATCGGCGGCGTCGCGATCGCCGCGGGCTTCGGCTATGTCTCGCCCGCCGTCGCGGGCGCCGGTCTCGCCGTGCTCGGCCTGGCCTTCGCGGTGGGCGCGGCACGGGTCGACCGGCGGGCGCGGACGCCATTCGTTCCCGTACGAGAAGAGGCGCGGCCCGCGCACGAACGCGAGGCCGCCCGCCTCTAGGGGGTGTCCGGCGGATCATCCCGCGGTCGCGCCGGTCTGGCACGCACATCTGCCGCGTTGTCGTCAGTTGTCAACTTCCCCAAGCTCTTAAAGAGCAGGGGAGACCCCATTCGCGTTGCCGCCCTCCTCCGCCTTGCGGCTGCGCTCGGCATCCGAAGGATGAATCAAAGAGCCGAGGCGGAGAGAGCGAAGCGAACGGAGCGCACCAGACCACCGCTCACCAGAAGTGAAAGGTTCAACGCCGAGCAAGAGCGACCTGATCCGCCGGACACCCCCTAACTGCTCTCGCGCCAGCGGTTGGTGATCGGCAGCCGCCGGTCCTTGCCGAAGCCCTTGGGGGAGATCTTGGTGCCCGGCGGGTACTGGCGCCGCTTGTACTCCGCCGTGTCCACCATCCGCAGGGTCTTGATAACGAGCTCCTCGTCGAACCCGGCGGCGACGATCGCCTCGCGGCCCTGGTCGCGGTCGACGTACATCTCCAGGAGTGCGTCCAGGACGGGGTAGTCGGGAAGCGAGTCGGTGTCCACCTGGCCGGGGCGCAGCTCGGCGCTGGGCGGCTTGGAGATGGAGTTCTCGGGGATCGGCGGGGTCTGGCCGCGCTCGGCGGCGGCGCGGTTGCGCCACTCGGCGAGGCGGAAGACCGCCGTCTTGTAGACGTCCTTGATCGGTCCGTACGCCCCGACCGAGTCGCCGTAGAGCGTCGAATAACCCACCGCCAGCTCGGACTTGTTGCCCGGGGCCAGGACGATCTGGCCCTCCTGGTTGGAGATCGCCATCAGTGTGGTGCCGCGCAGGCGGGACTGCAGGTTCTCCTCGGCGAGACCGGTGAGCGGGAGCGCGCCCATGTAGGCGTCGAACATCGGCTCGATGGCGACGGTCCGGTAGTTGAGGCCGGTACGCCGGGCGAGCTCGGCGGCGTCCCCGCGCGAGTGGTCCGAGGAGTACTTCGAGGGCATCGAGACGCCGTGGACGTTCTTGGGGCCGACCGCGTCGCACGCGATGGCGGCGACGAGCGCGGAGTCGATGCCGCCGGAGAGGCCGATGAGGAGCGAGCTGAAGCCGTTCTTGGCGGCGTACGCGCGCAGGCCCACGACCAGCGCGGTGTAGAGCTCCTCGTCGTCGTCGAGCCGCTCGGCGTATCCGCCGACGTACTCCGCCTCGTACGCGGGCAGCGGCTCCTCGCCGAGGGTGACGTGCTCGATGCGCAGCCCGTCGTCCACGACACCGCTCGGCACCGCGCCCGCGGCGGGCAGCTCCAGGTCGAGGACCACGCAGCCCTCGCTGAACTGCGGGGCGCGCGCGATGACTTCACCCCGCGCGTCGACGACGATCGAGTCCCCGTCGAAGACGAGCTCGTCCTGGCCGCCGATCATCGCGAGATAGGCGGTGGTGCACCCGGCCTCCTGGGCCCGCTTGCGCACCAGCTCCAGGCGCTGGTCGTCCTTGTTCATCTCGTACGGCGAGGCATTGATGGAGATCAGCAGCCCGGCCCCGGCGCTGCGGGTGGCCGGCACACGGCCGCCGTCCTGCCAGAGGTCCTCGCAGATGGCGAGCGCGACATCGATGCCGTGGACGCGTACGACGGGCAGGGTCTCGCCCGGCACGAAGTAGCGGAACTCGTCGAAGACGCCGTAGTTGGGGAGGTGGTGCTTGGAGAAGGTCAGCGCGACCTGCCCCCGGTGCAGCACGGCCCCCGCATTGCGCGGTGCGCCGGCCGGCTGGCCGTAGCGGGGCTGGGCCTGCTCGGTCTTGTCGAGGTACCCGACGACGACGGGAATCTCCCCGAACCCCTCGTCGTCGAGCCGCCGCGCGAGTGCTTTGAGCGCGGCCCGCGAGGCCTCGACGAAGGAGGAGCGCAGCGCGAGGTCCTCGACGGGGTAGCCGGTCAGCGCCATCTCGGGGAACGCCACGAGGTGGGCACCCTGCCCGGCGGAGTGCCGGGTCCAGTGGAGGATCGCCTCGGCGTTCCCGGTGAGATCGCCGACGGTCGAGTCGATCTGATTCAGTGCGAGGCGTAGTTGAGGCACGGCCCCCAGTCTAATCGTCTTTCTGACGCGATGTCCTGGCGCGGGCCGGTTTCCCATACGGACCCCGACAGCATGCGACCCCGCCGCATGCTGCTGATCATGGGCCCATGACGACCACGGAAGCCGTACAGGACGACGAGATCCCCGCCGGCGACGGTACGAAGCGGCAGTTCATCTCCTGGGTGACCCTCGCGCTGATGACCACCGCGTCCGTCGCCAGTCTGCGGCCCTCGCCCTCGATGGCCATCTACGGGCTGGCGGCCATCTTTCTGTATCTGCTGCCTGCCGTCGTCTTCCTGGTCCCCACCGCGCTCGCCTCCGCCGAGCTCGCCTCCGGGTGGTCCGGGGGGATCTACCGGTGGGTGAGCGAGGGGCTCGGCAAGCCGCTCGGCTTTCTCGCCGTCTGGTGCCAGTTCGCGATGACCATCGCCTACTACCCGAGCCTGCTCGCCTTCGTCGCCTCGACCTTCGCGTACGTCATCGACCCGAGCCTCGCCGACAACGGGCTCTACATCGCGATCGTCATCATCGTCGTCTACTGGACCGGCGTGTGGATCTCGTCCCGCGGCACCAGGACCGTCGCAGGGCTCTCCAGCGCGGGGCTCATCATCGGCACACTGATCCCCGGCGTCCTGCTCGTCGTCCTCGGCTTCGTCTTCCTCGGGCAGGGCAATCCCTCCGCCGCCCCGATGAGCCCGAGCCACTGGCTGCCGCCGTGGACCGGGCTCGCCAGCCTCGTGCTGATCGTCAACAACTTCCTGTCCTACGCGGGCATGGAGATGAACGGCGTCCATGTCTCGTCGCTCCGCAGGCCCGGGAGCCAGTACCCGAGGTCCATTTTTCTGGCGACCGGGCTCGTCCTGCTCATCTTCATCCTGCCCGCGCTCGCCATCAGCTGGGTCATGCCGTCCAAGGACCTCAGCCTCACCGCCGGTCTGATGCAGGCCTTCCAGGCCTTCTTCGACTACTTCCACGTCGGCTGGATGACCAAGGTCGTCGGCATCATGGTCGTCGCCGCCTCGCTCGGCGGGATGCTCACCTGGCTGTCCGGGCCCTCCAAGGGGCTGCTGATGATCTCGCGCCAGGAGGGGTATCTGCCGCCCTGGCTGCAGAAGTTCAACAAGTTCGGGGTGCCGCAGAACATCATGGTCGCGCAGGGCGTGCTCACCACCCTGATCGGGATCCTCTACGCGTTCAGCTCGGACGTCTCCAGCCAGTACTGGATGTTCTCCGTCATCACGGTGCAGATCTACCTCATCGCGTATCTGCTGATGTTCGTCGCCATCGTCGTGCTGCGCAAGAAGCAGCCGGACGTCGTACGCGGCTTCCGGGTGCCGGCCGTCACCTGGGTCGCGAGCGTCGGATTCGTCGCCTCGCTCGCCGCGCTGGTCATCGGTTTCGTACCGCCGGACCAGTTCGGCAACGACCCGCTCTGGCGCTATCTGCTCATCGTCGGCGGCGGACTGCTGGTGCTCGGAGTGCTGGCCCCGGTCGCCCTCCTGAAGTTCCGGAAGGAATCCTGGGTGCACCCCGAGCACCGAACGCAGGCGTGACTAGCGCTTGCTGTACGAGCTCACGTAGCCCTTCGCCGGGGAGCCGACGCCGGTGACGTCGTCATACCCCACGACCGCCTTCAGCGAGCTGTCCTGACCCAGCGTGCGGATCGAGGTCAGGATGCCGTCGGAGGCGTCCGTGCTGTTGGCGAAGTCGTTCCGTACGACGCCCAGACCCTGGCCCTGGCCCAGCGGGTGGTCCGTGACGTCGTGGTACAGCCCGGTGCCGTAACGGCTGTAGATCGACGGGTTCGCGAAGCCGATCGGGATGCCGTGACGTGCCTGCTGCGCCAGCGCCTGGACGCCCGCGATGACCGGAGCGGCCAGCGAGGTGCCGCCGATGCGGTACTGGTCGTAGCCCAGGGTGCCGTCGGGCAGCGTCTGGGTCTGGCCCACCAGGAAACCGGTGTTGGGGTCGGCGACCGCCGAGATGTCCGGAACGGTGCGCATGGCCGACTTGCCGTTCGCCTTGGCGAGCGAGTTCGGGACCACACCGCGCTGGTAGAACGGCTGCGCCACCGTCGCGCTGGTGCCGCCGCCGGCGCCCGAGGTGAAGGCTCCGGGGAAGCCGGTCCAGCTCGTGCCGTCAGCGGACAGCGTGGCCTTCTCGGTGCCCCAGCCGGTCTCGAAGCTGTACTTGTCGCCCTTGCCCACGGCCAGCGAGGTACCGCCGACCGCCGTCACCCACGCCGAGTTGGCCGGGGTGTCGACCTGCTTCGTCCCGGTGTTGGCGACCTCGTCACCGTTGTCACCGGAGGAGAAGTAGAAGCCGATGCCCTCGACCGCGCCGGTCTGGAAGACCTGGTCGTAGGCGGCGGCCAGCGCCGGGGTCTGGTTGGCCTCGATGTCGCCCCACGAGTTGGAGACGATGTCGGCCAGGTGGTTGTCGACGACCTTGGAGAGGGAGTCGAGCAGATCGTCGTCGTAGCAGGAGGCCCCGCCCACGTAGACGATGTTCGCGTCGGGTGCCACTCCGTGCACGGCTTCGACGTCGAGGGTCTCCTCGCCGTACCAGCCCGCGGCCCCGCACTCCTCGACCTTGGTGTAGTCCGCCGGAAGGACCTGGGAGAGCTGGCCCTTCTTGTAGCCCTTGTCGCCGTTGAGCGAGGCGTACTTGGCGGCGTCCTGGGCGATGTACGGCGAGGCGTACGCGTCGGTGATCGCGACGGTGACGCCCTTGCCGGTCTTGTCGCCGGCACCGTAGGCGGCACGCAGCTGCTTGCCGGTGTAGCCCTTGATCGCGTACGGGGCCTTGGACCCGTAGGCGCTCGGGAGCTTCTTGTTGACGTTCGAGCCGTAGTACGACGAGAACGGGCCCGCGTTGCGGAAGACGGCCTCCGGCGGCGGCAGCGTGTCGTCGTGCTTGACGACGTGCGGCGCGCTGTCGAGGCCGACCACCGTCAGCACCACGTTCTGCAGCGACTGGGGAGCCGACGCCGTGCCCGTGGGGGCGCGGTAGGTGTGGCTGCCCTTGCGGTAGTTGTGGAACTGGGTGGAGAAGGCCTTCTCGGCGGCGGCGACATCGCCGGACACCGAGACGTAGTGCTGGTTGGAACCCGTGACCGTGAGGCCCGCGGACTTCAGCCAGTCGGTGACCTGCTTGACCTGCGCCGGGGTCGAGCCGAAGCGGGCCTGCGTCTGCTTCGCGCTCAGGTACTTCCCGTACGAGGCGGACTGCGGGTCGGACACCGCGCGTGCGTACGCCGCCAGGCCCTGGGCGTCGCGCCCGGCCAGATAGACGCGTGCGCTGACCTTGCTCGAATCGGCCGTGGCGCCGCGGTCCGCGGAAGACGTCGCCCAGGTGGGCTTGGTGCCCTGGAGCGCGTGGCGGCCGTGTCCGGTGTCGGCGCTGGCCGTGGGTATGGACAGCGCGAGCGCGCCGGCGAGCAGTGGCAGTGTCGCTGCCAGGCTCAGACCGGCGCGCACTCTGGTGCGGCGAGAACTCATGGAACCCCCTGTGGTGCGGTTCATTGTGGGTGGACGCGCATAGACGCGTGCAGAGGCCACCTTGCCGATGAACTGTTCACGTCAGGGGTATGCATTGGTCAAGAAGAGATCAAGTGAGAGTCACCGGGCAGCAGTTGCCGTCGCCCCGCGCGCCTTGAGCAGATCGGCCATGAGCAGCACTTCGGACTGCTGCGCGTCGACCATCCCCTGCGCCAGTTTCTTCTCCACCGGAACCTTGCACAGCTCCACACAGCCCTCGGCCATGTGGATGCCGCCCTTGTGGTGCGCGGTCATCAGCTGCAGATAGAGGATCTCCGCCTGCTTCCCGCCGGCCTTGCCCAGCTTCTGCAGCTGCGCGCTCGTCGCCATCCCCACCATCAGGGCGCCGTTCGTGGGCGGCTCTTCCCCCATCCCCATCCAGGACATGGGCTGTGTGCCGGCGTCGGTCACCGGCAGCCCCCACAGGTTCAGCCAGCCCAGCATCATGCCGCGCTGATTGGCCTGGGTGTTGGCGATGTCGTACGCGAGGCGCCGGATCTCGGCATTGTCCGTACGATCCCGGACGATGAAGGACATCTCCACCGCCTGCTGGTGATGGACCGACATGTCGCGCGCGAAGCCGGCGTCCGCGGAGTCCCCGGCCGGCGTGCTGTCCGCGGTCGAGGACGAACCGTCGCTGCGGGCCGAGGCCACCGTCGCGGCGGCCGCGAACAGCAGCGCGAGGACGACCGCGGCGACGGCGGCCATCCGGGTCCGCGTCAGCGTCACTGGGACAGCCCGCCCGTGCACGCTGCGCCCGGCTCCGGGGTCTGCGCGCCCTGCACGTACTTGGTGAAGAACTGGTCGACCCGCGGGTCGTCCGCGCTGTCCACCGTGACCTGCTTGCCCCACGCGGACAGCATGATCGCGCCGGACTGGTTCTGGTACGGGCTCATCAGCGAGTAAGGGGTCTGCTTCACCTTGTCGCCGAGCTTCTTCACATCGCCCGCCGGGGCCTTGTCCGTGTACGTCACCCACACCGCGCCGTGCTCCAGCGAGTGCACCGCGTTCATGTCGTTGAGCGCCTTGGTGTAGACATCGCCGTTGCAGTTCTGCCAGACCTGGAGATGGTCGCCGCCGACGGGCGGGTGCATCGGATACGTGACCACGGTCTTGACGTGGTTGCGCCCCAGCTTCTTGGCGTCCCAGTCCTTCTCGCCCTTGACGGGCGCCTTGGCCGCCGAAGCCTTCGCGTCCTTCTTGTCCGACTCCTTGTTGAGCATGTACGCGCCGAAACCGACCAGACCGGCGACGACCGCCACGCTCACGGTGATCGCGATGATGCGACTGCGCCGCTCGCGCGCCTGCTCGGCGCGGCGCATCTCCTCTATTCGCGCTTTGCGGTCGTTCTTCGAGGTCCTGGTGGAGGCCATGATCTGCGTCCTTCTGCGGTAACGGGCGAGGCATTTGAGGCCCCGGTTGTGCCGCAGGCCCCCCATGGCCCGAGATGGTATAGGCATACGCGAACGGGGGACCTGAACAGTTCGGAGCCGAGGAGGAACCCTGGTGCGAAAAGGACTGATCGCCGCAGCCGCGGCCGCTGCCGCCGTCGGTACGTACGACGTACTGCAGCGCCGCCATTCCCTGCTGCGCAACTACCCCGTCGTCGGACATCTCCGCTATCTCATGGAGACGATCCGCCCGGAGATGCAGCAGTACTTCATCGAGCGCGACTACGACGGGATGCCGTACGACCGTGACACCCGCTCCACCGTCTACGAGCGCGCCAAGGGCACCGCCGACCAGGACCCCTTCGGCACCGAACTGAACGTCTACGCACCGGGATACGAGTTCTTCGTCCACTCCGTCGCCCCGCGCCCGGTCCCCGAACAGGCCCCGCGCGTGAGCATCGGCGGCCCCGGCTGCACGCAGCCGTACGACATGGCTCTGCTGAACGTCTCCGCGATGAGCTTCGGCTCGCTCTCCGCGCAGGCGATCCTCGCGCTCAACCGGGGCGCCGCGGCGGGCGGTTTCGCGCACGACACCGGGGAGGGCGGGATCTCCTCGTACCACCTGGAGCACGGCGGCGACCTGGTCTGGGAGATCGGCACCGGCTACTTCGGCTGCCGTACGCCCGACGGCGGCTTCGACGAGAAGGAGTTCGCGCGCAAGGCGGCGGGGGAGACCGTGCGCTGTGTCTCCCTGAAGCTCTCCCAGGGCGCCAAGCCCGGGATGGGCGGCGTGCTGCCCGGCGCCAAGGTCAACGCCGAGATCGCTGAGGTGCGCGAGGTCCCCCAGGGCGAGACCGTCGTCTCGCCCGGCTACCACCGGGTCTTCCACACCCCGCGCGAACTGATCCGCTTCATCGGCCGGATGCGCGAGCTCGCCGGCGGCAAACCGGCCGGATTCAAGCTCTGCGTGGGCAGCCGCCGCGACGTGCTGTCGATCTGCCGGGCCATGGTGGAGGAGGACATCACCCCGGACTTCATCGTCGTCGACGGGGCGGAGGGCGGCACAGGCGCGGCCCCCATGGAGTTCGCCGACCACGTCGGGATGCCGCTCACCGAGGGGCTCGGGATCGTCCACAACGCCCTGGTCGGGGTCGGACTGCGCGACCGGGTGCGGATCGGGGCGAGCGGCAAGGTCGCCACCGGCTCCGACATCGTCAAGCGGCTCATCCACGGCGCGGACTACACCAACGCGGCACGCGCCATGATGTTCGCCGTCGGGTGCATCCAGTCCCAGCGCTGCCACACCAACAAGTGCCCGGTCGGGGTGGCCACCCAGGACCCGCGGCGCGCGCACGCGCTGGACGTGGAGGACAAGTACCAGCGGGTCCACCGCTACCAGGCGGCGACCGTGAGCAGCGCGATGAAGATCATGGCGTCGATGGGCGTCGACGACCCGGCCCAGCTGCGCCCGCACATGCTGCAGCGCCGGATCTCCCACCACGAGGTGGCCTCGTACGAGGAACTGCTCACCTGGCTGGAGCCCGGACAGCTGGTCTCCGGTGATCCGCTGCCCGCGGAGTGGCAGCGGGCCTGGGAAACCAGTGACCCGGACACCTTCATCGCATAGCGACGTACCTCACAATGGGCCAGAGGCGGCGGGCAACGCGCCCGAAACCATGGCATGCAATGCTCGGGGCGTCAGGGGCGGCCTGACCGGCGAGGATGGGTAGGAACAGCAGATATGGACAAGCAGCAGGAATTCGTGCTCCGCACGCTCGAGGAGCGCGACATCCGTTTCGTGAGGCTGTGGTTCACCGATGTCCTCGGGTTCCTCAAGTCCGTCGCCGTCGCACCCGCCGAGCTGGAGCAGGCCTTCGACGAGGGCATCGGCTTCGACGGCTCCGCCATCGAGGGCTTCGCGCGCGTCTACGAATCCGACATGATCGCCAAGCCGGACCCCTCCACCTTCCAGATCCTCCCCTGGCGCGCCGAGGCCCCGGGCACCGCCCGGATGTTCTGCGACATCCTGATGCCGGACGGCTCGCCGTCCTTCGCCGACCCGCGCTACGTCCTGAAGCGGATCCTCGCCAAGACCTCCGACCTGGGCTTCACCTTCTACACCCACCCGGAGATCGAGTTCTTCCTGCTGAAGAACAAGCCGCTCGACGGGACCGTCCCCACCCCCGCCGACAACTCCGGCTACTTCGACCACACCCCGCAGAACGTCGGCATGGACTTCCGCCGCCAGGCGATCACCATGCTGGAGTCGATGGGCATCTCGGTCGAGTTCAGCCACCACGAGGGTGCGCCCGGCCAGCAGGAGATCGACCTCCGCTACGCCGACGCGCTGTCGACCGCCGACAACATCATGACCTTCCGCCTGGTCATGAAGCAGGTCGCGCTGGAGCAGGGCGTCCAGGCCACCTTCATGCCGAAGCCGTTCTCGGAGTACCCCGGCTCGGGCATGCACACCCACCTCTCGCTCTTCGAGGGCGACCGCAACGCGTTCTACGAGTCGGGCTCGGAGTACCAGCTCTCCAAGGTCGGCCGCTCCTTCATCGCCGGTCTGCTCAAGCACGCCGCCGAGATCTCCGCCGTCACCAACCAGTGGGTCAACTCCTACAAGCGCATCTGGGGCGGCGGCGGCCGCACGGCGGGCGCCGGCGGCGAGGCGCCCTCGTACATCTGCTGGGGCCACAACAACCGCTCGGCCCTGATCCGCGTCCCGATGTACAAGCCGGGCAAGACCGGATCGGCGCGCGTCGAGGTCCGCTCCATCGACTCGGGCGCCAACCCGTACCTGACGTACGCCGTGCTCCTCGCGGCGGGCCTCAAGGGCATCGAGGAGGGCTACGAACTCCCGCCCGGCGCCGACGACGACGTGTGGGCGCTCTCGGACTCCGAGCGGCGCGCGATGGGCATCGAGCCGCTGCCGCAGAACCTCGGCGAGGCGATCGCGCTGATGGAGCGCAGCGAGCTGGTCGCCGAGACGCTCGGCGAGCACGTCTTCGACTTCTTCCTGCGCAACAAGAAGCAGGAGTGGGAGGAGTACCGGAGCGAGGTCACCGCCTTCGAGCTCCGCAAGAACCTCCCGGTGCTGTAGCCGCCGGAAGTACGAGAGCGGGCCCCCGGCTTCTGCCGGGGGCCCGCTCCTGTGTGGGGACGGGGTGGTTCGGTCGGGGTGGTCAGCTCACGCGGTTCCAGTGCAGCTTTCCGTCGAGGCCCACCGCGGCCACGCTTGCCGCCCCCGAGCTGTCGGTGACCAGCGCGGGGGCGCCCGCGAAGAGGTAGTTGTCCTGGGTCCAGGTGTCCGTCGCGGTGGGCGCGGTGCCCAGGTGGCCCGAGCCCGTGCGGGCGGCGAGCGTCTTGCCGGTGGCGCTCACCGGTCCGAAGCCCTTGGCGCCGCCCGCGTCGGTGACCGGGGAGTACGCGAGCGTCGCGCCGCCGGTGACCAGGGCGGTCCGTACATCTCCCGAGTCGGTCTTACGGAAGTACACCCGCACCCCGTCGCCTTCCGCGCGCGCGGTCAGCGGCAGCGTCGTCGTCGGGAGGCCGGTGCGCAGCGGGCCCTTCAGCGCGGCGCCCGGCTTCGCCTGGGTCCAGGCCGCCACCGACTTCAGGGTGGCGGCGAAGACATGGACGCGGCCCGCCTTGTCGGTGGCGACGGCGGGGTCGCCGTGCAGGTTGGCGCCGCCGATCGAGTGCCACTTGGCCCAGCCGCCGTCCGGCTGCTGGGCGCGGGCGCTGAGACCGAAGGTGCTGTTGCGCAGATAGACGGTGAGCCGGCCGCCCTTGCCCACGGCGACCGCGGGGGCGCTGATGTCGGAGGTGCCGAAGTGGTCGGCGAGCTCGGGGGTGCCGAGCGAGTGCCAGGCGCCGAAAGGACCGCCGCGGGTCTTCTGCACGGTGAGCACGACATCGCGGCGGTAGTCGGAGGGCTCGCTGCCGATCGTCGTACGCGTGCCGAAGACCGCGATCCGCCCCTTCGGGAGCATCACCGTGGAGACACCGGGGTCGATGCCGGAGCCGGGCTTCAGCGCGGGCGCCGACCACGTGCCGTCGATGCCGGGGGAGCGGTGCCAGACGGCGAGGCGCTGGTCGAGCACGCCGAAGGCGGTCAGGCTGCCGTCGGCGCCCGGCTGCAGCCAGGAGGTGGACTCGCCGCGGGTGTAGCGCACGGACTGTGTCCAGTCGTGGCTGTTGACGTGGGCCGCCACCTTGCGGTCGCCGCAACCGGCCGAGGACTTGCAGTAGTTGGAGTGGTTGTCCTTCCACGCGTACGTCTCGACGGTGCGCCGCTTGGCGGCCGCGTTCGCCGGGTCCAGCGAGTGCGCCAGATTGCCCGTGAAGTAGCCGAGGTAGTTCTGCACCGTGAAGTGCGCGTGGTGCTTGGACTTCGCGTACTGGGCGAGCGCCGCCTGGGCGAACCGCGCGGTGTACACGTGGTCCTGGTGGTCGAGCAGGCTGCCGGTCTTCTGGTTGCGCCCCGGCGTCGGGTCGAGCAGGCGTACGGCGGTCGGCTGGAAGCGCTCCAGAAGTCCGGCGATCGTCGAGACGACCTCGGGCTTGGTGTACGAGAAACGGTCCTCGACCGGGGTGTCGGAGGACAGCTGGGAGCCGAGCGTCTTCACCTCGCCGTCCCACAGTCCGTGCAGGCTGTGCGGGCGGTACGCCGCGACGCTGCCCGCCTCGTGCAACTGCACCCACACCAGACTCAGTTGAGGGCGCGTCTTGAGTACGTCGAGCTCGGCGGTGCCGCCGCCCGCGGTGGGGATCGTGGTGCGCTGCCAGGGGCTGTTGCGGTTGCCGGTCGCCATCTGCGCGTACGCCGCGCGGATGCCGTTCTGCCGGGCCTCCGCGTACTTCGCCTTGTTCGCCGCAGGGTGGTTCCCGGCGCGCTTGCCGCCCGCCATGTTGATGCCGTCGGCCTCGCCCGCGGTCAGATATACCGAGGTCACGCTGGAGTGCGAAGCGATCGCCTGGCTGACGTCGGGGTTCATGAAGTACAGGTCGTCGTCCTCGTGGGCGAGGATCTGCATCACCGACTGATGGGTGGTGCGCACCGGCTGCACGATCGGCTCGTTGGCCCTGACCGTGGGCGCGGAGGAGGTCGCAGACTCGGTCCCGATGACAGCAGCGGTTCCCGCCGCGACGGCTATGAGCAGCATGGCAAGAGGCCCATGGCGGCGGAACGATGTCATAAGGAGTGCGCCTTTGTCCTGGAACGGCGGAGAAGCCGGTATCGGTACCCGATCAGTCGTGAAGAGGGGTGATCGGCCGATTCGGTTCATCGCCTGCACCCAGCAATAGCCGTTGCCCGCGTCACCCGCCTCTCGGGGAGCCCGGCCCATGGAGGCTGTCGGACCTGGAGGCTAGGCTCGGAATCCGAAGCGTGATCCAGGGCCATGGAAGGCGGCGGCATGACGGTGCCCGGGCGCAGGAGCAGTACGTTCACCCGGCTGCTGCGGCACGGTTTCACCGACCCCTCCGCCGCCGAGCGCCTGCTCGACGCCCATGAGCTCGCTCCCGTACGGGCCGATCCGGTGCTCCTGGACGCCCTGGGTGCCACCGCCGACCCCGATCTGGCCCTGCTCGGTCTCGTACGGATCGCCGAGGCCCAGGAGCCCGACGAGCGGCGCGTCTTCTTCGACACCCTGGTCGCCGCCAAGCCGCTGCGGGACCGGCTCCTCGGGGTCCTCGGCGCCTCCGAGGCGCTGGGCGACCATCTGGCCCGCCATCCCTCGGACTGGCACGCGCTCGTGACGTACGAGACGGCCGACCTCCATCCGGGGGTCGCCGAGTTCGAGCGCGGCCTCGCAGGGGCGGACGACCCCGTCGCGCTGCGGGTCGCCTACCGGCGGTGCCTGCTGGCCATAGCGGCCCGTGATGTCTGCGGCACGACCGACGTGGCGCAGGCCGCCGCCGAGCTGGCCGACCTGGCGACCGCGACACTGCGTGCCGCCCTCGCCATCGCATCCACGGCCGCGCCCGCCGATGCCGCGCTCTGCAGGCTCGCGGTGATCGCGATGGGCAAGTGCGGCGGCCACGAGCTGAACTACGTCTCCGACGTCGATGTGATCTTCGTGGGGGAGCCGGCGGACGGCGCGGACGAGGCCAAGGCCCTGCAGGCCGCGACCCGGCTCGCGTCGCATCTGATGCGGATCTGCTCCGAGACGAACATCGAGGGCACCATCTGGCCGGTCGACGCGAACCTGCGCCCCGAGGGCCGCAACGGCCCGCTGGTGCGCTCGCTCTCCAGCCATCTGGCGTACTACCAGCGCTGGGCCAAGACCTGGGAATTCCAGGCGCTGCTCAAGGCCCGCGCCGTCGCCGGTGACGAGGAGCTGGGGGCGGAGTACATCGAGGCGGTGAATCCGCTGGTGTGGCAGGCCTCCGAGCGGGAGAACTTCGTCCCCGACGCGCAGAAGATGCGCCGCAGGGTCGTCGACAACATCCCCGCCGACCGGGTGGACCGCGAGCTGAAGCTGGGTCCCGGCGGGCTGCGGGACGTGGAGTTCGCCGTACAGCTGCTGCAGCTCGTGCACGGCCGCACCGACGCGACGCTCCACAGCGGCTCGACCCTGGAGGCGCTCGGAGCGCTGGCCGCGGGCGGTTACGTGGGGCGGGCGGACGCGGCCCAGCTGGACGAGGCGTACCGCTTCCTCCGCTCCATGGAGCACCGCATTCAGCTCTACCGGCTGCGGCGCACCCATCTCGTCCCCGAGGACGAGGCCGATCTGCGGCGCCTGGGCCGCTCGATGGGTCTGCGGGCCGAGCCGGTCACCGAGCTCAACAAGGCCTGGCGCCGTCATGCCTCCGTGGTCCGCAGGCTGCACGAGAAGCTCTTCTACCGGCCGCTCCTGGACGCCGTCGCCCAGCTGGCGCCAGGTGAGACACGGCTCAGCCCCAAGGCGGCCGGGCAGCGGCTGACCGCGCTCGGTTACGCCGACCCGGTGGCGGCCCTGCGTCATCTGGAGGCGCTCTCCTCCGGGGTCTCCCGCAAGGCGGCCATCCAGCGGACGCTGCTGCCGGTCCTGCTCGGCTGGTTCGCGGACTCCGCCGACCCGGACGCCGGGCTGCTCGGCTTCCGCAAGGTCTCCGACGCGCTCGGCAAGACCCCCTGGTATCTGCGCCTGCTCAGGGACGAGGGGGCGGCCGCGGAGAACCTCGCCCGGGTCCTCTCGGCCGGCCGCCTCGCCCCCGACCTGCTGCTCCGCGCACCCGAGGCAGTGGCGCTGCTCGGCGCCTCCGAGGGACTGAAACCGCGCGGCCGCCAGGCCCTGGAGCAGGAGGTGCTCTCGGCGGTCGGGCGTGCGGAGACGGCCGAGGGCGCGGTGGCCTCGGTGCGCGGGGTCCGGCGCCGGGAGCTTTTCCGTACGGCGGCGGGCGACCTCATCGGTTCGTACGGCACGGAGGAGAATCCAGCCGAGGAGGACCCCGGAGCCCTCGTGGACCGCGTCGGCAACGCCGTCACCGATCTGAACGCGGCCACCCTGGCCGGCGCGCTGCGCGCCGCCGTCCGCGCGGAGTGGGGAGACCTGCTCCCCACCCGTTTCGCGGTCATCGGCATGGGCCGCTTCGGCGGCCATGAGCTCGGATACGGCTCCGACGCGGACGTCCTGTTCGTCCACGAGCCGCGCGAGGGCGTGGACGAGCACGAGGCGGCGCAGGCGGCGAACAAGGTGGTCGCGGAGATGCGCAGGCTGCTCCAGATCCCCACCGCGGACCCCCCGCTGCTCATCGACGCCGACCTGCGCCCGGAGGGCAAGAGCGGTCCCGTGGTCCGCTCCCTGGCCTCGTACGCCGCCTACTACCGGCGCTGGTCGCTGGTCTGGGAGAGCCAGGCCCTGCTGCGGGCCGAGCCGATGGCGGGCGACCCCGAGCTCGGCGCACGCTTCATCGATCTGATCGACCCGCTCCGCTATCCGCCGGAGGGCATCGGCGAGGACGCGGTCCGCGAGATCCGCCGGCTCAAGGCCCGTATGGAGTCCGAGCGCCTGCCGCGCGGCGCCGACCCCACGCTCCACGCCAAGCTGGGCCGAGGCGGCCTGAGCGACGTCGAGTGGACCGTCCAGCTCCTGCAGATGCAGCACGGCTGGGCCGAGCCTGGCCTGCGCACCACCCGCACCCGCGAGGCGCTCGCCGCGGCCCATGCGGCAGGCCTGATCCCCACCGAGGACGCCCAGACCCTGGACGAGGCCTGGGTCCTCGCGACCCGGGTGCGCAACGCGGTCATGCTCGTACGGGGCCGGGCAGGCGACACCTTCCCCTCCGACGGGCGCGAACTGGGCGCCGTGGGGCGGTATTTGGGATACGAGCCCGGGCATGTCGGCGACATGCTGGACGACTACCGCCGCATCACACGCAGGGCACGCGCGGTCGTCGAGGAGCGGTTCTACGGGGGTTAGCGGCTAGCGGGGGGCCGGGAGCCGGGGGAGGCGGTGCGGGAGCGCTCCGTACCAGAGGCGGGCGACCGTGAAGCCGAAGGCCAGGCAGAGCATGCCGCCCACCGCGTCCAGCCAGAAGTGATTGGCCGTGGAGACGATCACCAGCAGGGTCGCCGTCGGGTAGAGCAGGCCCAGGATCTTCGCCCACGGCGCCTTCGCCAGGGCGAAGATGATCAGGCCGCACCAGAGGGACCAGCCGATGTGCATCGAGGGCATCGCCGCGTACTGGTTGGACATGTTCTTGAGATTGCCCGAGGCCATCGAGCCCCAGGTGTGGTGCACCAGGACCGTGTCGATGAAGTGCCCGCCGTTCATCAGGCGGGGTGGGGCCAGCGGGTAGAGGTAGTAGCCGGCGAGCGCGACGACGGTCGTGGCGAAGAGGGCGAGGCGGGCCGCCGCGTACCGCCCGGGGTGGAAGCGGAACAGCCAGACCAGGACGCCGATGGTGATGACGAAGTGCAGCGTGGCGTAGTAGTAGTTCATCCCCACGATCAGCCATGTCACCGAATTCACGGCATGGTTGATGCTCTGCTCGACGGCGATGGAGAGGTGGTTCTCGACGCTCCAGACCCAGTCGGCGTTCTTCAGAGCCTGGGACTTCTGCTCGGGAACGGCGTTGCGGATCAGCGAATACGTCCAGTAACTGACCGCGATCAGAAGGACTTCGAACCAGATCCGCGGTCGGCGGGGGGTACGCAGGCGCCCCATCAGCGTGCTGGGCCGGGCGGGTGGTGCCATTGAGCTGTGCGGGGACTCCGGGCGGCTCTCGGTGGTCTGTGCAGCAGGCTCCATGGAAATCACCATGCGGGATGGGCCCGGCTCATTGGGCCGGACTGCTTGTACGGCCGGGGGTCCGGGGGTCGTCCCCCGGGAAGACACAGCACCCATAGGGAGACAGTCTGCCAGATGCGGGGCTGCTCACAGATCATCCCTCGGTCGGGTCCGGACCGCACCCGCTCATCCCTGTGGACGAGCTCCCGCTGCTCCGGACGCAGTGGATCCCCGGACGACGAGTTCGGGCATGAACACGAATTCGCTGTGCGGTGCGGGAGTGCCGCCGACCTCTTCCAGGAGCGCCCGCACGGCCGCCTGGCCCATGGCCGTGACCGGCTGCCTGATGGTGGTCAGCGGCGGGTCGGTGAAGGCTATGAGCGGCGAGTCGTCGAAGCCGACGACCGAGATGTCACGGGGGACCTCGAAGCCGAGCTGACGGGCGGCGCGGATGGCACCGAGTGCCATCATGTCGCTGGCGCAGACCACCGCCGTACAGCCGTCCGAGATGAGCGAGCCGGCGGCGGCCTGACCGCCCTCCAGGGTGTAGAGGGAGTGCTGGATGAGCTTTTCGCTCTCGGTGGGGGAGAGGGAGAAGCGGTCCTGCATCGCCGCCTGGAAGCCCTCTATCTTGCGCAGTACGGGCACGAAGCGGCGCGGGCCGAGCGCAAGACCGATCCGGGTGTGGCCCAGCGAGGCCAGATGGGTGACGGCCAGGCGCATCGCCGCCCGGTCGTCGGGGGAGATGAAGGGCGCCTGCACTTTCGGCGAGAAGCCGTTGACCAGGACGTACGGCACGCCCTGCGCACGCAGCTGCTCGTAGCGCCGCATATCGGCGGTGGTGTCCGCGTGCAGTCCGGAGACGAAGATGATGCCCGAGACGCCGCGGTCCACGAGCATCTCGGTGAGCTCGTCCTCGGTGGAGCCGCCGGGGGTCTGGGTGGCGAGAACCGGGGTGTAGCCCTGACGGGTCAGAGCCTGGCCGATGACCTGGGCCAGGGCCGGGAAGATCGGGTTCTCGAGCTCGGGAGTTATCAGCCCGACCAGACCCGCGCTGCGCTGGCGCAGGCGGACGGGGCGCTCGTAACCCAGGACGTCGAGAGCGGCGAGTACGGATTCACGGGTGGTCGCGGCAACACCGGGCTTGCCGTTGAGGACCCGGCTCACCGTTGCTTCGCTGACCCCCGCCTGGGCAGCGATGTCGGCTAGCCGTGCGGTCACAGGGTTGGACTGTACCGGTCGCATGTCAGATTGCCCACCAGGTGCAGGATTCGCCGGGAATGCGGACATCGCCGCCTGCGAATTCGAGGTCGGAGGAGGAGAGGAGCAGCCGTCCGGGGACGGGGAGTTGGGCCGCGTGGGGTGTGGTGTTGAAGGTGCAGAGGAGGCCGGGGCGGGCGAAGGAGAGGACGCCCTCGGGGGCATCGCGCCACTCCATCCCGCCGTCTCCGAGGCCGTCGAGTTTCCGGCGCAGGGCGAGTGCGCTGCGGTAGAGCTCCAGGGTGGAGCGGGGGTCGCCGGACTGGGCCTCGACGCTGAGCTCGGAGAACGAGGCGGGCTGGGGGAGCCAGCTTCCCGCGGGCCCGAAGCCGTAACTCGGCCCCTCCTGCGTCCAGGGGATCGGGACCCTGCACCCGTCGCGCAGCCCCTCCTGGCCCTCGCTGCGGAAGAAGGACGGGTCCTGGCGGAGCTCGTCGGGGAGGTCGGTGACCTCGGGCAGTCCGAGCTCCTCGCCCTGGTAGACGTACGCGGATCCCGGCAGCGCCAGCATCAGCAGGGCGGCGGCGCGGGCCCGGTCGGGGGAGCCGTGGCGGGTGGTGTGGCGTACGACGTCGTGGTTGGAGAGGACCCAGGTGGTGGGGGCGCCGACCGCGCCCGCCGCGGCGAGGGAGCTGTCGATGACGCGGCGCATCTCGGCGGCGTCCCAAGGACACTTGAGGAAGGCGAAGTTGAAGGCCTGGTGGAGTTCGTCGGGGCGCACGTAGCGGGCGAGGCGCTCGGGGGTGTGGGCCCAGGCCTCGGCGACGCCGATGCGCTCGCCCTCGTAACCGTCGAGCAGTTGCCGCCAGGAGCGGTGGATCTCGTGGACGCCGTCCTGGTCGAAGAACGGGAGCTCCTTGCCTCCGATGAGGCGCGCCTGGTCGCGGGAGCCGACGTCGGGGAGGCCGGCCGCCTTGACCATGCCGTGTGCGACGTCGATACGGAAGCCGTCGACGCCCAGGTCGAGCCAGAAGCGCAGGACGGACTCGAACTCGGCGCGGACCTCGGGGTGGTCCCAGTTGAGGTCGGGCTGCTCGGGGGCGAAGAGGTGCAGATACCAGGAGCCGTCGGCGGTGCGCGTCCAGGCGGGCCCGCCGAAGACCGACTCCCAGTCGTTGGGCGGGAGTTCGCCGTCCTGGCCCCTGCCGGGCCTGAAGTGGTAGCGCTCGCGGGCCGGACCCCCGTCCCGGTCCGCGAGCGCGGCTCGGAACCAGGCGTGCTGGTCGGAGGTGTGGTTCGGGACGATGTCCACGATCACCCGGAGATCGAGTTCGTGGGCCCTGCGCAGGAGGTCGTCCGCATCGCCCAGGTCACCGAAGAGCGGGTCGACGGTCCGGTAGTCCGCGACGTCGTAGCCGCCGTCCGCCTGGGGGGAGGCGTAGAAGGGGGTGATCCACAGGGCGTCCACGCCGAGTCCGGCCAGATGCGGCAGCCGGTCGCGGATGCCGCGGAGATCGCCGATGCCGTCGCCGTCGCTGTCCGCGAAGGACCGCACGTACACCTGGTAGATGACGGCATCGCGCCACCATCCGGTGCGGGTGGGTGTGGCGGCGGAGGGGCGGAGCTGCTGCGGCATGGACAGTCCCTTTCCTGGGGCTTGCTTGTACGGGATCAACGCCGTTGCTGATCGAAAGTAACAGCCTTGCAAGACCTTGCGGTAGTCGTTGCGAGGCGCGCGGCAGCAGGTGGAAAGCCATTAACCCCTGTGTGACAAGGGCCGGAACGGCAACCGGTGGGACACGCTGAGGTAACGAAGACGGCCTCTTGCAGAAATCTGCCGCAAAGTCTTTCGGTCTTCTTTCAACCTTGTTACGTTCCTCGCAACCCGGCGCCGTGATGGAGCGGCACCTGTTGAAGGAGTTCACATGCGACGTGGCATAGCGGCCACCGCCCTGGTCGCGACCCTGGCGCTCGCGGCAACAGCCTGCGGCGGAGACGACAGCGGCAGCGGCAAGTCGGACGGCCCGGTCACCATCACCTGGTGGGACACGTCGAACGCGACGAACGAGGCCCCGGTGTACAAGGCCTTGATCAGCGAGTTCGAGAAGGCGAACAAGGACGTCAAGGTCAAGTACGTCAACGTTCCGTTCGACCAGGCGCAGAACAAGTTCGACACCGCCGCAGGCGCCAAGGGCGCCCCGGACGTGCTGCGCTCCGAGGTCGGCTGGACCCCCGCCTTCGCCAAGAAGGGGTACTTCCTCCCCCTCGACGGCACGGAGGCGCTGAAGGACCAGGCGCAGTTCCAGCCCAACCTGGTCAAGCAGGCGCAGTTCGACGGCAAGACCTACGGTGTCCCGCTGGTCACCGACACCCTCGCCCTCGTCTACAACAAGGCGCTCTTCGCCAAGGCCGGCATCACCGCGGCCCCCACCACGTGGGACGAGCTGAAGGCCGACGCCGCCAAGGTCCAGGACAAGGCGGGTGTCGACGGCTACTGGGGCTCCACCGCCGGTTACTACGCCCAGCCGTTCCTCTACGGCGAGGGCACCGACAAGGTCGACGCCGCGGGCAAGAAGGTCACCATCGCCGGGGCACCCGCGGTCAAGGCCTTCGACACCTGGAAGACCACCTTCGACGGCAAGGGCCTGCACAAGGCCGACGCCACCGCGGACGCCTACGCCCACATCCAGGACGCCTTCGTCAACGGCAAGGTCGCCTCGATCATCCAGGGCCCGTGGGAGATCACGAACTTCTACAAGGGCTCGGCGTTCTCCGACAAGTCCAACCTCGGCATCGCCACCGTCCCGGCCGGTTCCACGGGCAAGGCGGGCGCCCCGACCGGAGGCCACAACCTCTCCGCGTACGCCGGCTCCGACAAGGCCCACCAGGCCGCCTCGCTGAAGTTCATCAACTTCATGACCTCGGCGAAGAGCCAGGAGACCGTGGCGCTGAAGAACTCCACGCTCCCGACGCGCACGGACGCCTACACCGCCGCCGTCAAGGCCAACCCGGGCATCGCCGGCTACCAGAGCGTGCTCGCCGCCGCCCAGCCGCGCCCCGAACTGGCCGAGTACTCCTCGATGTTCACCCCGATGGACGCCGAACTGCCGAAGATCGCCACCGGCAAGGAGTCCGTCCAGGACGGTCTGAAGAAGCTCCAGGACGCCATCGCCAAGCTGGTGCCCGACTTCAGCAAGTGAGGCAGCAGCCGCCGGGCCCATGAGCGACACGGGCCCGGCGGCTCCCGTACGTACCACGCCAGTTGAACCGCAGAACCCTGGAAAAGGTGTCACGATGACCGTTGCCGTCGACGGCGCGGCCCGCAAGCGGCGCGGGCTGCTGGAGCGCTTCAAGCACTCCCTGCAGAAGCACTGGTACGCCTACGCGATGACCGCCCCCGTGGTGATCGTCCTCGGCGTGCTCGTGGGATACCCCCTGATCCAGGGCCTCTATCTCACCCTCACCGACGCCGACAGCATGAACTCCGCCCGCACCATCGGCGTCAACCACATCGCGGCCACCTACGACTTCATCGGATTCCACAACTACGCGGACATCCTCTGGGGCCCCACCGCCTGGGACCGCTTCTGGTCCCACTTCATCTGGACCGTCGTCTGGACCGCGTCCTGCGTGGTCCTGCACTACGTCATCGGGCTCGGCCTGGCCCTGCTGCTCAACCAGAAGCTGCGCGGCCGCACCTTCTACCGGATGATGCTGATCCTGCCCTGGGCGGTGCCGACCTTCGTCACCGTCTTCGCCTGGCGCATCATGCTCGCCGACTCCGGAGTCGTGAACTCCGTGCTCGGCGCGCTCCATCTGCCGCAGCCCGCCTGGCTGGAGGACACCCTCTTCCAGCGCATCGCCGCGATCCTGGTCAATGTGTGGGTCGGCGTGCCCTTCATGATGGTCTCGCTGCTCGGCGGCCTCCAGTCGATCCCCTCCGAGCTGTACGAAGCGGCCGAGATGGACGGTGCGAGTGCCTGGCAGCGCTTCCGCAACGTCACCGTGCCCGGACTGCGCTCGGTCAGCTCGACCGTCGTCCTGCTCGGCATCATCTGGACGTTCAACCAGTTCAACATCATCTTCCTGCTGTTCGGCAACAACGCCCCCGACGCCCAGATCCTCGTCACCTGGGCCTACCGCCTGGGCTTCGGCCAACAGCCGCGCGACTACGCCCAGTCGGCGACGTACGGCGTGCTCCTGCTCTCGATCCTGATCGTCTTCACCGCCTTCTACCGCCGCTGGCTCGCTCGCAACGAGCAGGCCATCGGCTGACCCCTCCACCCCGGACTTGAAGGCAGGAACGACGACATGACGACGACCACCAGCACCGAGACCCCGGCGGCGCAGCAGCCCGCCCCCGGCTCCACCCCCGGCCGCCGCCCGCAGCGCCGCGGCACGATGACCACCAGGACCAGGGTCCTCTCCCATTTCGCCCTGTCGATCGCGAGCATCATCGCGGTCTTCCCGATCGGCTGGCTGGTCTACCTCTCGCTCGGCCCCGACAAGGACGACTACCTCCACCCGGGCCGCATCCTCTCCAAGGTGTCCTTCTCGAACTACTCGTTCGTCATGGAGCACACCCAGTTCTTCACCTGGCTCGGCAACACCGCACTCGTCGCCGGCGCCACCTGCGTGATCGGCGTCTTCATCGCGGCCAGCACCGGCTATGCCGTCTCCCGGATGCGCTTCCCCGGCTACAAGAAGCTGATGTGGGTGCTGCTCGTCACCCAGATGTTCCCGGTCGCCGTCCTCATCGTGCCGATGTACGTGATCCTCGCCGACCTGGGCCTCATCGACACCTACGGCGCCCTGATCCTGGTCTACTGCTCGACCGCCGTGCCGTACTGCGCCTGGCTGCTCAAGGGGTACTTCGACACGATCCCGTACGAGATCGACGAGGCCGGCCGCGTCGACGGACTGACCCCCTTCGGCACCTTCTGGCGGCTCATCCTGCCGCTGGCCCGTCCGGGCCTGGCGGTCGCCGCCTTCTACACCTGCCTCACCGCGTGGGGCGAGTACGCCTTCGCCTCCACCTTCATGCTCGACGACGGCAAGTACACCCTGGCCGTCGGCCTCTCCAGCTTCGTCAGCGAGCACGACGCGCAGTGGAACCTCATGGCGGCCACCGCTGTGCTCATCGCCATCCCCGTCTCCGCCGTCTTCTACCTGGTGCAGAAGCACCTGGTGACAGGCCTGACGGCGGGCGGCACCAAGGGCTGAGCCCGGCCCGCACCTCCCGCACGCGTTCCTTCCGTACCCCTTTCACCCAGACCCACAGGGATGTCATGACCCAGCACCTCGCTGCTCCCACCGACCACTCCTCCGCCGGAAACCTCACCGGCTGGTGGCGGGACGCGGTGATCTACCAGGTCTATCCGCGCAGCTTCGCCGACGCCAACGGCGACGGCATGGGCGACCTCGAAGGCGTACGCAGCAGGCTTCCTTACCTGCGCGACCTCGGCGTCGACGCCGTCTGGCTGTCCCCCTTCTACGCGTCGCCGCAGGCCGACGCCGGCTACGACGTCGCCGACTACCGGGCCATCGACCCGATGTTCGGCACGCTGCTCGACGCCGACGCGATGATCCGCGACGCCCACGACCTGGGCCTGCGCATCATCGTCGACGTCGTGCCCAACCACACCTCGGACCAGTACGAGTGGTTCAAGCGCGCCATCGCGGACGGCCCCGGATCCCCGCTGCGCGCCCGCTACCACTTCCGCGAGGGACTCGGCGCGAACGGTGAACTCCCGCCCAACGACTGGGAGTCCATCTTCGGCGGGCCCGCCTGGACGCGCGTCGCCGACGGCCAGTGGTACCTCCACCTCTTCGCGCCCGAGCAGCCCGACCTCAACTGGGAACACCCCGCCGTCGCGGACGAGTTCCGCTCGATCCTGCGCTTCTGGCTCGACATGGGCGTCGACGGATTCCGTATCGACGTCGCCCACGGCCTGGTCAAGGCGGAGGGGCTGCCGAGCCTCGGCTCCCACGACCAGCTGAAACTGCTCGGCAGCAGTGACGATGGCCTGCCGTTCTTCGACCAGGACGGCGTCCACGAGATCTACCGCTCCTGGCGCACGATCCTCGACGAGTACCCGGGCGAGCGCATCGCCGTGGCCGAGGCATGGACCCCGACCGTCGAGCGCACCGCCAACTACGTGCGCCCCGACGAGCTGCACCAGGCCTTCAACTTCCAGTACCTGGGCACCCCCTGGGACGCCGCGAAGCTCCGCGAGTGCATCGACACCTCGCTCGCCGCGATGAAGCCGGTCGGCGCCCCCGCCACCTGGGTCCTCTCCAACCACGACGTCACCCGGCACGCGACGCGCTTCGCCAACCCGCCCGCCGGCACCCAGATCCGCACCCCGGGAGACCGCGAGCTCGGTCTGCGGCGCGCCCGCGCGGCGACGCTGCTGATGCTGGCGCTGCCCGGGTCCGCGTACGTCTACCAGGGCGAGGAGCTCGGCCTGCCCGACGTCACCGACCTGCCCGACGAGGTCCGCCAGGACCCGTCGTACTTCCGGGCACAGGGCCAGGACGGCTTCCGCGACGGCTGCAGGGTGCCGATCCCGTGGACCGCCGAAGGGTCCTCGTACGGCTTCGGCAGCGGCGGCAGCTGGCTCCCGCAGCCCGCGTCGTGGGCCGGCCTCTCCGTCGAGGCGCAGACCGGCGACCCGGACTCCACGCTGGAGCTCTACCGCAGCGCGCTCGCCGTGCGCCGCGAGCAGCCGGGACTCGGCGCGGGCGAGGCGGTCGAGTGGCGCGACGCCCCCGAGGGCGTGCTGGTCTTCGCCCGCGAAGGGTTCGTCTGCACCGTCAACACGACGGGCGCGGCCGTACGTCTGCCCTCGCCCGGCCGGATGCTGCTCGCCAGCACCGAAGTCACCGCCGAGGGCGAGGAGTTCGTACTTCCGGCGGACACCACGGTGTGGTGGGCGGTGTGACCCTCGCACCCCGGCTCTCGCACATCGCCGCGCAGGCCTCGGTCAGCGAGGCGACGGTCAGCCGGGTCCTGAACGGCAAGCCGGGCGTCGCGGACACCACGCGCCAGCGGGTGCTCGCGGCGCTCGACGTGCTGGGGTACGAGCGCCCGGTGCGGCTGCGGCAGCGCAGTGCGGGACTGATCGGGCTGGTGACGCCCGAGCTCACCAACCCGATCTTCCCGGCGTTCGCGCAGGTCGTGGAGCAGGTGCTTGCCGGGCACGGGTACACCCCGGTCCTGTGCACCCAGATGCCCGGCGGTGCGACCGAGGACGAGCTGGTGGAGCAGCTGGTGGAGCGCGGGGTCGGCGGGATCGTCTTCCTGTCGGGCCTGCACGCGGACACCTCGTCGGACCCCTCGCGGTACGCCTCGCTCACCGAGCGCGGCGTGCCGTTCGTCCTGATCAACGGCTACAACGAGCGCATCAGCGCCCCCTTCGTATCGCCGGACGACCACGCGGCGATGCGGATGGCCGTACGCCATCTCACCGACCTGGGCCACCAGCGGCTCGGGCTCGCGGTCGGACCCCTGCGGTACGTACCGTCGCGCCGCAAGCAGGAGGGGTTCCTGGAGGCGGTGGGGGAGGGGCAGTCGGGTCTCGTGCAGAGCACCCTCTTCAGCGTCGAGGGCGGTCAGGTGGCCGCCGGTGCGCTCCTCGACCAGGGATGCACGGGCATCGTCTGCGGCAGCGACATGATGGCCCTCGGGGTCATAAGGGCCGCCAGGGAAAGGGGACTTGATGTCCCCGGCGACCTCTCGGTCGTGGGCTTCGACGACTCGCAGCTGATCGCGTTCACCGACCCGCCGCTGACGACGGTGCGCCAGCCCGTCCAGGCGATGGCGACCGCGGCGGTCGGCGCGCTCCTGGAGGAGATCGGCGGAAACCCCGTACAGCGCACGGAGTTCGTCTTCCAGCCGGAGCTGGTGGTGCGGGGCTCGACGGCCCAGGCGCGTTGACCGGCGCAGGCCCTGGTGGACGCAGCGGCTTCGAACTGCCCGCGCCCGCACGGCTTTTGAGCGCTCTCTGAGATGACGGGAGACCCGGGGCCTGCCCAGGCTGGGCGGTGGCGGGGAGGTGGCCCCGGGTCTCTCACGCGTGAGCTGAACCTAACATCTCTGCAATCTCTTGCGGAAGGTCTTTCCTGCGCGGAAAACTCTTTGTTTCCCCCGGGTAAACCCGTCATGCCCAAAGGGTTGACCGTGACTTGAGGGGCTCGTACGGTCTGCCTCGCAGCAAGAGCTTGCAGTCTTGCAGCAAGAACATTCATAGCTGCCTCCCCCCACGTGCAGGAGGAAACATGGCAAGCAGTGCCCCTCGCAGATCCCTCGCCGCCGCGCTGGCCCTCACCGCGTCCGCCGCGCTGTCCGTGGTCGCCGGCTCGGCGCCCGCACACGCCGCCCCCACCGGCGACAAGGACGTCACAGCCGTCCTTTTTGAATGGAAGTTCGACTCGGTCGCGAAGGCGTGCACCGATCAACTCGGACCGGCCGGCTACGGGTTCGTCCAGGTCTCACCGCCCCAGGAGCACATTCAGGGGAGCCAGTGGTGGACCTCGTACCAGCCCGTCAGCTACAAGATCGCGGGCCGGCTCGGCGACCGTACGAGCTTCGCCACCATGGTCGCCGCCTGCCATGCGGCGGGCGTGAAGGTCGTCGCGGACTCGGTCATCAATCACATGACGTCGGGGTCGGGCACCGGGACGGGCGGGACTTCGTACAGCAAGTACAACTACCCCGGGGTCTACTCGGCGGCCGACATGGACGACTGCACCGCGGCGATCTCCAACTACCAGGACCGGGCGAACGTACAGAACTGCGAGCTCGTCGGTCTCGCTGACCTGGACACCGGTGAGGAGTACGTCCGCGGGAAGATAGCGGGCTATCTGAACGACCTGCTCTCGCTCGGCGTCGACGGATTCAGGATCGACGCCGCCAAGCACATGCCCGAGGCCGACCTCGCCAACATCAAGTCGCGCCTGACGAACAGCGGTGTGTACTGGAAGCAGGAGGCGATCTACGGGGCCGGCGAGGCCGTGTCGCCGAGCGAGTACACCGGCACCGGTGACGTGCAGGAATTCCGGTACGGGCGGAGCCTGAAGGACGTCTTCAACAACCAGAACCTGGCCTATCTGAAGAACTTCGGCGAGGGCTGGAGCTTCATGCCGAGCGGCACCTCCGCCGTCTTCGTCGACAACCACGACACCGAGCGCGGCGGCGACACCCTCAACTACAAGGACGGCGCCAACTACACCCTGGCGAATGTCTTCATGCTGGCCTACCCCTATGGGTCGCCCGACATCAACTCGGGTTACGAGTGGACCGACAAGGACGCGGGTCCGCCCAACGGCGGCACGGTCAACGCCTGTTACAGCGACGGGTGGAAGTGCCAGCACGCCTGGACCGAGATCGCCTCGATGGTCGGCTTCCGCAACGCCGCGCGCGGGCAGGCCGTCACCGACTGGTGGGACAACGGCGGGGACGCCATCGCCTTCGGGCGGGGATCCAAGGCGTACGTCGCCATCAACCACGAGTCGTCCGCGCTGACCCGCACCTTCCAGACGTCCCTGGCCGCCGGTGACTACTGCAACGTGCAGAACAACACCGCGGTGACGGTCAACGGCTCGGGTCAGTTCACCGCCACGCTCGCTGCCAACACGGCGCTCGCGCTTCAGGTCAACGCCCGTACCTGTGGGTCGGGTTCGGGCGGCAACCCGGGTGGCGGCGACACCACCGCCTCGGGCGCGTCCTTCGCCGTGAACGCCACCACCGTCCTCGGCGAGAACATCTACGTCACGGGAGACCAGTCGGCGCTGGGCAGCTGGAACACCGGCAGCGCCCTCAAGCTCGACCCGGCGAGCTACCCCGTGTGGAAGCTCGATGTCGCGCTGCCCGCCGGCACGTCCTTCTCGTACAAGTACATCCGCAAGAACGCCGCGGGCTCCGTCACCTGGGAGAGCGGCGCCAATCGCACCGCCGTCGTCCCGGCGAGCGGGAAAGTCGCCCTGAGCGACACCTGGCGCAGCTGAACCCCTCCCTTCTGTCTGTCTCTTCCGCATCACCGAGGAGTCCCCGTGAAATCCCTGCGAAGAACGGCTGTCGCCGTCGCCGCCGCCCTGTGCGCGGCGCTCGTGCCGGCGCTGCCGGTCGCCGCCGCGGCGAAGGCACCCGCACCGCCTTCCGACGGCGCGCTCGCCTCCGTACCGGCGCGCAACGACCTGACGAAAGAGCAGTTCTACTTCGTCATGCCGGACCGTTTCGCCAACGGGGACTCCTCCAACGACCGCGGTGGGCTGACCGGTTCGCGTCTGCAGACCGGGTACGACCCCACGGACAAGGGGTTCTACCAGGGCGGTGACCTGAAGGGCCTGACGCAGAAGCTCGACTACATCAAGGGGCTCGGCACCACCTCCATCTGGATGGCGCCGATCTTCAAGAACAAGGCCGTGCAGGGCGCCGGGGCCGACGCCTCGGCCGGCTATCACGGCTACTGGATCACCGACTTCACCCAGGTCGACCCGCACTTCGGCACCAACGCCGACCTGGAGAAACTGATCGACAAGGCCCACGACAAGGGCATGAAGGTCTTCTTCGACGTCATCACCAACCACACCGCCGATGTCGTCGACTACGAGGAGAAGTCCTACGACTACCTCTCCAAGGGCGCCTTCCCGTATGTGACGAAGGACGGGGTGCCCTTCGACGACTCGGACTACTCGGACGGCACGAAGAAGTTCCCCGCCGTCGACGCGTCCTCCTTCCCGTACTCCCCGACGGTCCCCGCCGCCGAGAAGAACGTGAAGAAGCCGTCCTGGCTCAACGACCCGACGATGTACCACAACCGGGGCAACTCCACCTACGCCGGAGAATCCGCCGACCAGGGCGACTTCGGCGGCCTCGACGACCTGTGGACCGAGCGTCCAGAGGTCGTGCAGGGCATGGAGAAGATCTACGAGAAGTGGGTCAAGGACTTCGACATCGACGGCTTCCGGATCGACACGGTCAAGCACGTCGACATGGACTTCTGGACGCAGTGGGCGACCGCGCTGGACGCGTACGCCGCCCAGCGGGGCCGCAGTGACTTCTTCATGTTCGGCGAGGTCTACTCCGCCGACCCGAAGATCACTTCCCCGTACGTCACCCAGGGCCGCCTCGACGCGACCCTCGACTTCCCCTTCCAGGACGCGGCCCGCCAGTACGCATCGCAGGGCGCGCCCGCCTCGAAGCTCGCGGACGTCTTCGCGCAGGACTACCGGTACACCACCGACAAGGCGAACGCGTACGAGCAGGTCACCTTCACCGGCAACCACGACATGGGCCGCCTCGGGTACTTCCTCAAGGCCGACAACCCGAAGGCGGGCGACGCGGAGCTGGTGCAGCGCGACAAGCTCGCCAACCAGCTGATGTTCCTGTCGCGCGGCAACGCGGTCGTCTACTACGGCGACGAGCAGGGCTTCACCGGATCGGGCGGCGACAAGGACGCCCGCCAGCCGATGTTCGCCTCGAAGACCGCCGACTACCTGGACGACGACGAGCTGGGCACGGCCCGCACCGCGGCCTCGGACGCGTACGACTCAAGTGCGGTGCTCTACAAGGAGATCGCCGCTCTCTCCGCGCTGCGCAAGGCCAACCCCGCGCTCACGGGCGGCGTGCAGACGGAGCGGTACGCCAAGGACTCGGTGTACGCCTTCTCCCGTACGGACGCCAGGAGCGGCGCCGACTACCTCGTGGCGGTCAACAACGCCACCGAGGCCAAGACCGTCCAGGTCCCGGCCTCCGTCGCATCCGCGCACTACCGCGCCCTGTACGGCACGAAGACCGCCGTCACCACCGGCGCCGACGCGAAGACGACCCTCACCGTCCCCGCCCTGTCCTCGGTCGTCTACAAGGCGGACGCCCCCGTCGCGACCGCCGCCGCCAAGCCCTCCCTCACCCTGACCGCCCCCGCCGCCGGAGCCACCGGCACGGTCGAGGTCTCCGCCGATGTCACGGGCAGCGGGCTGCAGCGCGTCGTCTTCGCCGCCCAGGTCGGCAACGGCCGCTGGCAGACCCTCGGCTCCGCCGACCACGCCCCGTACAAGGTCACCCAGTCGGTGGACACGGCCGCCGGAACCGCCCTGCGCTACAAGGCGGTTGTCGTCGACCGGGCAGGCCGCACGGCCTCCGCCACGGCCGAGACCGTCGCGGGAGCGACCCCCGCCGCCGAGACGCCGACCGCCACCCAGCGCGACTACGCGATCGTCCACTACAAGCGCCCCGCCGGTGACTACACCGACTGGCGGCTCTACGCCTGGGGCGACCTCGCCGACGGCGAGGCGACCACCTGGCCCGAGGGGCACGGCTTCACCGGCCGTGACGCGTACGGATCCTTCGCGTACGTCAAGCTCAAGCCCGGCGCCTCCACGGTGAACTTCCTGGTCATCGACAAGGACGGCACCAAGGACGTCTCGACCGACCGTTCCATCGACGTCACTAAATCCGGCGAGGTCTGGCTGGAGCAGGGCAAGGAGACGGTCACCACCACCCGCCCCGACTACCCGGCGCAGGACACCGCCAAGGCCGTCGTCCACTACCACCGCGCCGACGGCACGTACGACGGCTGGGGACTCCACACCTGGACGGGCGCGGCAGCCCCCACCGACTGGTCCAAGCCCCTTGAGCCGACGAGCATCGACTCCTACGGTGCGGTGTATGAGGTGCCCCTCGCCGCAGGTGCCACGTCCCTCAGCTACATCATCCACAACGGTGACGCGAAGGACCTGCCCACCGACCAGTCCCTGGACCTCAAGGCCAACGGCAACGAGGTGTGGCTGTTGAACGCCACGGAGAAGTACCTCCTGCCGCAGCCGGCCGGGAGCGCCGCCGCACTCGACCTGACCACCTCCAAGGCGGTCTGGATCGACGCGGACACCGTCGCGTTCCAGGGCAGCGACGCCGCCGCATCCACCCAGCTCCTCTCCTCGCAGGACGGCTCGATCGCCGTCACCGACGGGACCCTGACGGGCGCGGCGCAGTGGCTGCGGCTGAACAAGGGTGCGCTCACCGACGCGCAGAAGGCGAAGTTCCCGCAGCTCGCCAAGTACACCGCCTTCACCGTCGACGTAGGGGACCGCAGCCGCGTCAAGGACGCCCTGCGCGGCCAGTTGGTGCTCTCCCAGCGTGCGGCGAACGGTGCGGTCCTGTCCGCGACGGGGGTGCAGATCGCGGGCGTACTCGACGATCTGTACGCCAACGACGCCGCACTCGGCACGACCTTCGGCCACACGGGCGCCCCCACCCTCCGGGTCTGGGCACCCACCGCACAGAGCGTCTGCCTGCTCCTGGACGGCAAGCGCGTCGCCATGCGGCGCGACGCGGCGACCGGCAACTGGTCGGTCACCGGCAAGAAGTCCTGGCTGGGAAGCAAGTATCTCTACGAGGTGAAGGTCTGGGCCCCGACCGTCCGTAAGATCGTCACCAACCAGGTCACCGACCCCTATTCGGTCGCCCTGACCACCGACTCCAAGCAGAGCATCATCGCGGACCTGGACGCCAAGTCCCTTGCCCCGTCCGGCTGGTCGACCCTGAAGAAGCCGGCCGCCGTACCGCTCAAGGACGCCGCGATCCAGGAGCTGCAGATCCGCGACTTCTCCGTCGCGGACCCCACCTCCCGGCACCCCGGTGAGTATCTGGCCTTCACCGACACCAGCTCCGACGGCATGAAGCACCTCAAGCAGCTCGCGCAGTCCGGCACCTCCTACGTCCACCTCCTCCCGGCCTTCGACATCGGCACCATCCCCGAGAAGAAGTCCGACCAGCAGACCCCCTCATGTGATCTCAAGGTCTACGCACCCGACTCCGGGAAGCAGCAGGAGTGCGTGGCAGTGGCCGCCGCCAAGGACGCGTACAACTGGGGCTACGACCCGCTGCACTACACCGTCCCCGAGGGTTCGTACGCCTCGGACCCCGAGGGCACCCGGCGCACGGTCGAATTCCGGCAGATGGTCCAGGGCATCAACGGCGCGGGGCTGCGCACCGTCATGGACGTCGTCTACAACCACACGGTCGCCGCCGGCCAGGACGGCAAGTCCGTACTCGACCGGATCGTGCCCGGCTACTACCAGCGCCTCCTCGCCGACGGTTCCGTGGCGACCTCCACCTGCTGCGCCAACACCGCGCCCGAGAACGCCATGATGGGCAGGCTCGTCGTCGACTCGATCGTCACCTGGGCCAAGGAGTACAAGGTCGACGGGTTCCGCTTCGACCTGATGGGCCACCACCCCAAGGCCAACATCCTGGCCGTACGCAAGGCGCTCGACGCGCTGACCCCCGCCAAGGACGGCGTGGACGGGAAGAAGATCATCCTCTACGGAGAGGGCTGGAACTTCGGCGAGGTCGCCGACGACGCCCGCTTCGTCCAGGCCACCCAGAAGAACATGGCCGGAACCGGCATCGCGACCTTCTCCGACCGCGCCCGCGACGCGATCCGCGGCGGCAGCCCCTTCGACGCCGACCCCGGCGTCCAGGGATTCGCCAGCGGCCTCTACACCGACCCCAACTCCTCGACCGCCAACGGTACGTCGGCCGAGCAGAAGGCCCGCCTCCTGCACTACCAGGACCTGATCAAGATCGGCCTCACCGGCAACCTCGCCGGCTACACCTTCACCGACACCTCGGGCCGCACCGTCAAGGGCTCCGACGTCGACTACAACGGCGCCCCCGCCGGATACGCGGCCGCCCCCGGCGACGCGCTCTCCTACGCGGACGCCCACGACAACGAATCCCTCTACGACGCCCTCGCCTACAAACTGCCCGCCGCGACCCCGGCCGCCGACCGGGCCCGTATGCAGGTACTCGCCATGGCGACCGCGGCCCTCTCCCAGGGGCCCTCGCTCTCCCAGGCGGGCACCGACCTGCTGCGCTCCAAGTCGCTCGACCGCAACTCCTTCGACAGCGGTGACTGGTTCAACGCCATCCACTGGGACTGCCGCAGCGGCAACGGCTTCGGACGCGGGCTTCCGCCCGCCGCCGACAACGAGGCCAAATGGCCTTACGCCAAGCCCCTGTTGACCGGCATCAAGCCCGCCGACTGCTCCACCATCACCCCGACCACCGCGGCGTACCAGGATCTGCTGAAGATCCGCACCACCGACCCGGCCTTCGACCTCTCCACCACCGCCCAGGTGCAGTCCGCGCTCTCCTTCCCGCTCTCCGGCAAGGACGAGACCCCGGGCGTCATCACCATGCGCCTGGGTGACCTGGTCGTCGTCATCAACGCGGCCCCGTCCGCGCGGACCCAGAAGGTCGCCGCACTGGCCGGGACGGCGTACGCGCTGCATCCCGTCCAGGCCGCGGGCGCGGACAGTACCGTCAAATCGGCCTCGTACGAAAGGAATTCGGGAAGCTTTACCGTTCCTGCGCGGACCGTCGCCGTCTTCGCACGACGCTGACGCGGCCCGGACGCTACGGTGATGACCAGCTCATCACGGCGGGGTCCGGGCACCCCGAGAGGTATCGGGACATGAACGCTGCGGCGGACGGTACGACAGTCCTGGTCGTCGACGACGTCGACGCCAACCGTTTGGCGATGGGCGCGGTGCTCCACCGCGCCGGACATCGCGTCCTGCCCGCCGTCAGCGCCGGCGAGGCCCTCATCGAGCTGGACGCCAGGTTCAGATCAGGTGCCCTGCCGGATGTGGCGCTCCTGGACATCGGGCTGCCCGATATGGACGGCCTCGAACTGTGCCGCCGGATGAAGGCGCACCCGGGGATCGCCCCGATCCCCGTGGTGCACTTCTCGGCGGCCGCGGTCGACTCGGGCAACCGCAGCCGGGGCCTCGACGCGGGAGGCGAGGCATACCTCACGGTCCCGGTGGAGCCGGCCGAGATCCAGGCCGTCGTCCGTGCCGTGCTGCGCGGTTCGCGGGCCAGGCTGGAAGCCGTCGCCCAGGCCGAGCGGCTCGGCCGGTTCGCCTACGTCATGGCGAGCGTGCACGCGGCGCGCTCGGCCCAGGAGCTGGCGGACCTGGCCGCGGCCGCGGTCACGGAGATCACCGAGGGGCCCGCCGCCGCCTTTGTCTTCGGCACCGACGGCGAACTCTGCACCGGCTCACCGCTGCTCAGCGCGCACCTTCCCGTCCCCGGTGCGCAGGAGGCGGTCGCCCGTGTGATGCAACGCGCCATGGCGGGGCGCGCGGGCGTACGGAAACTCCTCGCCCCCGTCCCTCCCTGGCCGCCCGGCTACTTCCCCGACGGATTGGGGACGGTCCGGCTCCTGCTCGCCCGCAGCCGGATCGACCATCCACCGGTCTGCTTCGCCGTGCCCCAGTACCCCTCCCACGACGCGGGCACCGACACCCTCCTCGGCCAACTCGCGCACGCCACCACGACGGCGGCCGAATCCCTGCACCTGTACGCCGAGGAGCGGCGCACCGCGCTCACCCTCCAGCACAGCTTCCTTCCCCGGGCCGTTCCCGAACTGGTCGACGCCGAGCTGGCGTTGCGCTACGAGCCTGCCACCAGGAAGGCCGAGATCGGCGGCGACTTCTACGCGGCGCTCTCCACCCCCGCCGGGCTGCTCGTCGGGGTCGGCGACGTCGTCGGCCACAACCTCGAAGCGGCCACGGTCATGGTCGAACTCCGCCATGCGCTCCGGGCGTACGTGGTGGACGAACAGGACCCTGTCTCCCTGGTCACCCGGCTGGACCGGATGCTCCAGCGCTACCACCCCGAGGCAACGGCCACGGTCTGCCTGGCCCTCATCGAGCCGTGCACCGGCCGTGCGCTCGTCGCCAACGGAGGCCACATCCAGCCTCTGATCGTCCCCGGCGCCGGCCAGGGCGAACCGCACTACATCGACTGCGCGGGACCCCTGCTCGGCCTCGGCCTCGACCACCCGCCGCCCACCGAGGCGTCTCTCGCGCCCGGCGACCGGCTGCTCATGATCACGGACGGGCTCATCGAGACCAGGGGCACCGACCTGGCCGTATCCCTGGAGGACCTGCGGACGGCGGCGGCCGCGGCCCCCGAGGGCGTCGAGGAACTCAGCGACGCTCTCCTCGACCGCTTCGGCCACCGCGAGGACGATGTGGCGCTGCTGGCCCTGCGCCTCAAGACCCGGACTCAGCCCGATGAGGCCTCCTTCTCCAGCAAGGTCACGCCGTAGACAAGCCCGTCCCGCGCCCTGACCTTGCCGGGGAACTCCCCGACCACGCGGTATCCGGCCGACTCGTAGTACGTACGCAGGCGGGGATTGGACGTCACACAGTCCAGCCGTACGAACGGACGCCCCGCCTCCGCGATCCGCCGCTCCGCGTGCGCGAGCAACGCCGCCCCGGTCCCCGCCCCCGCGACCTCCCGGTCGACCATCAGCCGGTGCACATAGCCGGCCACCGGAGGCTGTTCACCCCAGGCCTCCACGTCGTCCCACCACAGCTCGCAGGCGCCCGCGACACGGCCCTCCGCGGTCTCCGCGAACCAGACCTCGCCCTCCTTCATCCGCAGCAGAAAATGCTCGGCGCTCTTGTCGCCGGACTTCCACTGGTCGATGCCGCTCTCGCGCATCCACCGGGCTGCCCCCTCGAACAGCTCCACCAGCGTCTCTGCGTCGGCGGGGCTGTCCGCCATCCGGAAGGTCAGTTGTGCATTCATATCGATCACCGTAAAGGTGACCACTGACAGCCGTACAACGAGGAGCTCCCATGCCGCAGATCACCGTCGACTACTCCGACACGCTCGACGCGTCCTTCGACCGCCGCGGATTCGCACTCGCCCTGCACCCGGTCGTCGTCGAGAAGGTCGCCGCCCGCACCCCTGCGTGCAAGACGCGCTTCCGTCCCGTGCAGGAGTTCACGGCCGGCGACGGCGAGGGCAAGGACGCGATCGTCCACGTCGGCATCGGGCTGCTGCCGGGCCGCACCGACGAGGCCAAGGCGAGCCTCACGGAGGCCGTCATCGGCCTCGTACAGCAGCACATCAAGCCCACGGACCTCACGCTGCACATCTCCGCCGAGGTGAGCGACCTGGACGCCTCGTACCGGAAGAACTGAGCCCACTTCGCCGAGTGGTCATGGAGTCCGGGGGAACCCGGACCTCATGACTCTGACCGAACCGCAGCCGCAGGCGAAGCAGGAGCGCACACCTCCCCGGCGGTCCTGGTGGATCAAGGTGCCGATGATTTTCGTCGTGCTGTTCGCCCTGCTCTTCACGGCGTCCCGGCTCGACTTCCTGCCCGGCTGGGCAGACGTATTCGGCGAGGAGACACAGGACAGGACCGGTCCCGCACTCCTCAAGTCGATCCAGGACATGAGCCGTTACGAGGCGGCGTCCGGCAATTTCCAGGTCGTCGTCGACCTGGAGAAGGACGCGAAGTTCCTCCCCGACGCGGTCAAGGGTTCGCGCACGCTGTACGTGGGCGCGGGCAGCGTCGGCGCGGCGGTGGACCTGGGCAAGGTGGCCAAGGGCAACGTCGTCACCAACAAGGACCGCACCGAGGCGACGCTCCACCTGCCCCACGCGACCCTCGACAAGCCGGCCCTGGACCCGGACCGCTCGTACGCGGTCTCCAAGCAGCGCGGTCTGCTCGACCGTCTCGGCGACTTCTTCTCCGACAACCCCAACAGCGAACGCGCCGTCCAGTCCCTGGCGGCCAAGCACATCGGCGAGGCGGCAAAGGACAGCGGCCTGGCCGCACGCGCCGAGAAGAACACCACCACGATGCTCCAGGGCCTGCTCCACTCCCTGGGCTTCAAGGACGTCACCGTCCTCTACGACGTGGGCGCCGCCGCCCGCTAGGACCGGCTGCGCTGAGCCGGGATCATCCCGCCACCCAGCTGCGCGAGGCGCCCGAGCAGATCACCGAAGGGCCCGTCCGCGGGCTCTTCGCCCAGGATCCGCAGCACGATGCCGGCCATCTCGTCGTCGTACGCGGCACTCACGGCGGCCAGCGCCGCGAAGTCGTGCACCAGCTGCAACTCCAGCTCGCCGCGCGGAATCCGCCGCCCGTCGAGCCAGATGAGAGCGGTGGACTCGGCGAGGGAGACCCACGACCGCACGACCAACTGCAGCCGGGCGGGCGGCTCCTGCGTCTCCAGATGGGAAAGGATCTGCAGATACGCGGCGTTCCGCACCTCGTCGATCATGGCGTTGGTGGTGGACGAACCGACGGCGGGACCCCCGCGCATCAGGGCGGAGAACCCGGGCCCGTGCTCCTCCACAAAGTCGAAGAACCGCCCCATGACCCGCAACAGCCGCGCCCCCAGCGGCCCCTCACGGCTCTCCACGAACCGCTCGGCGAGCTCGTCGGCGGCCCGTCGCAGCGCGGCCTCGTACAGCGACTGCTTGCCCGGGAAGTAGTGATAGACCAGCGGCCGCGAGATCCCGGCGGCCGCGGCTATCTCGTCGATCGAGACGTCATCGGGGGAGCGATGGCTGAACAGCTCCAACGCCACACTGATCAGCTGCTGCCTGCGCTCTTCGACGCCCATCCTGCGGCGTACCCCGGTGGTCATGCCAACAGCCTACCGACTGGGCGAAGACGCCCCCGTCCCAGCGCCGGCGTACTCTCTGCGGATCTTGCAACGGCGATGGTGATCCAGGGGTGGGCGAATGAGATCGGGACAGCTGTGGAGACGTACGGCAGCAGCAGGGGTGCTGCTGGTGGCGACCGCGGGCTGCGGGGTGGGCACGGCGGGGCAAGGAGCCGAACCGCGTCGGCCGGCGCAGGAGTCGGTGTCCGGATCGACGGCGGCTCCCATGCCGGAGACCGTCACCCGCAACGCGGCCGCCACGGCCGACGAGCGCAAGCGTGTGGAGCAGTTCTGGAAGCAGGGCGGGATCGCGGACATCGCAGAATACGACGGGACCACGAGCTTCAAGCCCGCTGCCTGGTCCAAGGGCGGGGCGATGGCCAGGTCCGTCGGGCGGCTGTACGCGAAGAGCGCCGATGGGAACCTCGGCGCCTGCACTGCCACAGTGGTGGGCAGGAACACCGTGGTCACCGCAGGCCACTGCGTCAGGACATCGACGGAGGGCGAACCCGCACAGAAGGCGACCTGGGACCAGAACCTCTACTTCGTGCCCGGATACCGGGACGGGAAGGCCCCGTTGGGTGGCTTCGTCGTACGCCGGGTGCACATGGCGAAGGAGTGGCAGGAGGACGGCAGCGACATCGCGATGCTGGAGATGAACCCCGCCTCTGATGGCCGGAGCGTGTCGGAGGTGGCCGGCGCCCAGAGAGTCACCTTCAAGCCCGAACAGGGCGTCCGTATCGATGAGTTCGGCTATCCGTACACCTCTCGACTCCTCCAATGCGCGGGCACCGGTGTCCAGGATCCGGAAGTCCCGGCCATGCTCGCGATCCCCTGCCACATGGGCGTGGGATCGAGCGGCGGTCCGTACGTCACCGATCTCGACCCCTCCACCGGCGGGGGAACCGTCGTCGCCGTGAACGTCAGCGGCAACGACACGACCAGCTACGGCACGCCCCTGGGGGAACTCGCCCGCCTGCTCCACACCCGGTCCGAGACGCACGCGAGTGCGGCGGGGTGAACCGCCGCCGCGGGCCCGGCGGATTCGTACCGTCACGGCTCTAGGAACCTCAAGGTGCGCTCGCTACCCTCCGCGCATGATTTCCACCGTGGTCTGGGGTACGGGGAACGTCGGTCGCGCGGCCATTCGTGCCGTAGCGGCCCATCCGGCGCTGACGCTCGCCGCAGTGATCGTCCACAATGCCGACAAGGTCGGGCGTGACGCCGGTGAACTCGCGGGGCTGGAGAGCGAGTTGGGTGTCGCGGCCACCGACGACATCGACGCGGTGTTCGCCGCGCGGCCGCGCGCCGTCGTCTACGCCGCCTCCGGGGACATCCGGCCCGAAGAGGCGCTCAACGACGTCGTACGGGCCGTGGGGGCCGGGGCCGTCGTCGTGACCCCTGCGCTCTACGCGCTCTACGACCCGCCCAGCGCGCCCCCCGAGTTCAGGGATCCCGTCCTCGCCGCAGTCGCCGAGGGCGGCGGATCGCTCTTCGTCTCCGGCGTCGACCCGGGCTGGGGCAATGACGTACTGCCGCTGCTCGTCAGCGGGCTCGGGACGGTCATCGACGCGGTGCGCTGCCAGGAGATCTTCGACTACTCCACGTACGACCAGGCGGACTCCGTCCGCGATCTCATCGGCATGGGGCACCCCATGGACTACCAGCCGCTGATGCTCATGGAGTCCATCCCCACCATGGTCTGGGGCGGCCAGATCCGGCTGATGGCGAGGGCCCTGGGCGTCGAAGTCGACGAGATACGCGAGACCATGGCCCGGCGGCCCCTCGACACCACCGTCGAGACCCGGACCATGGGCACCTTCGAGGCCGGCACCCAGGGCGCCGTGCGGTTCGAGGTGCAGGGGATCGTCGGGGGCGAGCCCCGCATCGTCATCGAGCACGTCACCCGTATCCACCCCTCCTGCGCCCCCGACTGGCCGCTCCCGCCCGGCGGCGGCGACGGCGCACACCGTGTCGTCATCGAGGGGCGGCCGCGTATCGAGGTCACCGTCGAGGCCACCGACGAGGGCGAGAACAGGTCCGCGGGCGGCAACGCCACCGCCGTCGGGCGTCTCGTCGGCGCCATCGACTGGCTCGCGGACGCGAAGCCCGGACTGTACGACGCACTCGACGTCCCGCTGCGCCCCGCAGCCGGCAGGCTCGGAAGGAAGCACGCGTCATGATCATCGAGATACCCGAGGGCGAAGAGCCCATCCCGTACGTCTGGGGCGACATGGTCCCCGGCATCGGCATGGCCGCCGCCAACTTCTCGCTCGCCGTGTACGCGCACACCACCCTCGGCCTGCGCGAGTTCGAGGCCGCCAGGCTGCGTATCGCGCAGATCAACGGGTGCGTCTTCTGCCTCGACTGGCGGACCGAGAAGGACGGCGAGAAGGTCGAGGACACCTTCCCCGAAGCGGTCACCGAGTGGCGCACCACCAGCGTCTTCGACGACCGCACCCGGCTGGCCGCCGAGTACGCCGAGCGGTACGCGCTGGACCACCACAATCTCGACGACGCGTTCTGGGAGCGGATGACCGCCCACTACAGCCAGGTCGAGATCGTCGAACTGAGCATGAGTATCGGCTCCTGGCTGGCGTTCGGGCGGCTCAACCACGTCCTCGGGCTCGACTCGGTCTGCGTACTGCCCAAGGTCTGAAGGCGCCCGGCTAGAGGTCCAGCACCAGGCGGTCCCCGGTGCAGCGCGACACGCAGATCAGCATCGAGTCGTCGCGCTCGGAGTCGGTGAGCAGCTCGTCGCGGTGGTCGATGTCGCCCTCCAGGACCCGCTGCTGGCAGGTGCCGCAGAAGCCCTGTTCGCAGGAGTACGAGACGTTCGGCAGCTCCGCGCGGACCGCGGCCAGCACCGTGGTGCCGGGGGCGACCGTGATCGTACGGCCGCTGCGGTGCAGCTCCACCTCGAAGGCGCCTCCGGTGGTCGCCGCGCCGGGCGCGAAGCGCTCCAGGTGGAGGGAGGCCGTCGCCGGGACGGCTTCGGCGACCGCCGTCATGAGGCCTTCGGGGCCGCAGCAGTAGAACGCGGTGCCCTCGGCCGCTGTCGTGAAATCCAGCTCGGGGAAGCCCAGTTCGTCCTCGGCGACGACCTCGACCCGGTCCGGTGCGCCCAGCTTCTCGACCTCGTCGAGAAAGGGCATCGAGGAGCGTGAGCGGCCGCAGTACAGCAGCGTCCAGTCCGCACCCGCCGCGTGCAGCTGCCGCAGCATCGGCAGGATCGGCGTGATCCCGATCCCGCCGGCCACGAAGACGTACGACTCCGCCTCGACCAGCGGGAAGCGGTTGCGCGGGCCGCGGATCTCCACCACGTCCGCCTCGTCGAGCACGTCGTGGACCTCGCGGGAGCCGCCCCGGCCATCCTCGATACGGCGGGTGGCGATCGTGTACGCGCCCCGCTCGGCGGGGTCGCCGCACAGGGAGTACTGGCGGATCAGACCCGAGGGGAGCACCACGTCGATGTGGGCGCCTGGAGTCCACGCGGGCAAGTCATCGCCCTCCAGACGTAGTTGGACCACACCCTCCGCCGGTGATGTGCGCTCGGTGATGGTGGCGGAGAGACTGCGGCGGCGCGCGCTGTAGCCCGAGATGGGTTCGTCGAGGGCGGGCATCGGCCACAGCGGGGAGCCCGAGACACGGCGGCTCAGGGCGCGCCGGGCCAGCAGCGCCGCCCCGGCTATGAGGACGACGTGACGGATGCGCGGCATGTCAGTGGGTTCCCTTCGCGGCGGGGGACGAGGCGAGATACGCCACGGCCTGGGCGGTGCTGGCCTCCTGCGAGGGGTGGTAACTCCGGCTCAGATAGCGGGGGATGGAGCGCACCATCGCACCGGTGGAGGGCAGCATGCCGACACGGCCGCGGTGCCGCAGCGCGGTGAACGTGGCCTTCCCGTCGTGCAGCGTCGGGTCGTTCTCCATGAAGAAGCGGGTGCCGCGCTGCCAGAGGAAGATCAGCGCGGTGAAGGCCGTCGCCCAGGTGCGGGCCCGGCGCCGGTAGCCGCCGTCCACATGCATGAAGAGGTCGAAGGCCACCGAGCGGTGCTCGACCTCCTCGGCGCCGTGCCAGCGCAGCAGATCCAGCATGGTGGGGTCCGCGCCGCGCCGGTCGAGGGCGTCGGCGTTGAGCACCCAGTCGCCGAGGAACGCCGTGTAGTGCTCGATCGCGGCGATGATCGCGACGCGTTCCAGGAGCCACCAGTCACGGGCCTTGCCCGGCGGGAGCGTCCGGTCGCCGAGCAGCTTCTCGAAGAACCAGTCGACCTGGGCGGTGTACGGCGTCGGGTCGAGGCCGAGCGCCTTGAGGTGGGGGAGCACGTCGTCGTGCGCCTGGGAGTGCATCGCCTCCTGGCCGATGAACCCCATGACGTCCTCGCGCAGCCGGTCGTCCGTGATGAGCGGGAGGACCTGCTTGTAGACGTGCACGAACCAGCGCTCGCCGGCGGGCAGCAGCAGATGCAGAACGTTGATCGTGTGGGTCGTGAAGGCGTCCCCCGGCACCCAGTGCAGAGGCGTCTCGTCCCAGGAGAAGGAGACATTGCGGGGCTTCAGCGGGGTGTGCTCCGACGCCACCACGTCCGGCTGCGTATTAGACATGGCGTCAATGTACTGACCGGTACGGGGTGAAGGGCACCCCCTGGACGCCGGTTTTTTCACCGCAGCGCTCCGACCCGCGTCCCGTCCCGCAGCCTGCCGTTCAGCTCCGCCTGTACGCCCTGCCGCGCCCGTACGGCCAGAAAGCGGCCCGAGGCGCTGCCCTCGGCCCCGCCCGTCGTGGCCAGCGAGGCGAACTGGGAGCTGCCCGCGGCCAGTACGTACCACTGTCCGCCGCGCGACTTCCAGAGCACTCCAGCGAGCACCCGGGGGCTGCGCACCCCGCAGGCGGGCGTGGACTCGGAGCGGGCCGCGATCGCGCCAGGCGCGCCCGGCTTCGGGGACGGGGGCTGGAACTGGGCGAGCGCCCTGCTCCCCGTGCCGCGCCAGGTCTCGGCCCTGGTGCAGACCCAGGACGCGGTGCCGTTGTCCTCGGGGAGCACCTGGCGGGCGTAGCTCCAGGAGTTCACCGACCGCACCCCGTGCGAGCGCACCCCGGGCAGCAGGCAGGCCGTACGGGCCCAACTCGCCAGCTCCGCAGGTCCCTTGACGTCATGCGGGGCGCTCGGGGTGCCGGAGGTCAGACGCGCCGGGGTGAGCTCGCCGAGGTCCGTCATCAGTCGGTCCGAGACGTCGTCGCGCAGCTCCAGGGCGTCCCAGGAGGTGCAGCTGCCGGCCTGCGCCGGGCTCGGCACGGGGTCCGTCACGCCGTCCTTCGTGCGGCGCACACGGTGCGAGCCCGCAGCCGGGTCGAGCAGGTCGCGTACGGCCGCCTCACGGACCCAAGGGGCCGTGAGATAACGGACGTTGCCGTCGGTGCGGCCCACCACCAGGGCGTTGGCCGCCGCCGCGTCCGCGCCGTCCACCCGCGCGAAGTCGAGCGCGGCGCCCGAGGAGTCTCCGTCCGCGGCCTCGGCGTAGCGCACGACGCGCAGCCCGTCGTAGAGCAGGACGACAGCCGCCTGGTCGACCGTGCCCGCGAACAGGAGCTGGGGCGGGCCCATCGCGGGCCCCGACGCGGTGCCCGGGGTCGCCGAGACCCGCACCGCGCTGCCGGGCCGCGCCCACACCGCGAGCGCGCGCCGCAGCAGTCCGGTGTCGTCTGCGCGGTCGCCGCGGGCGGGCCAGACGGAGAAGTCGGTACGGGACGACGCCTGCCAGGCGGCGGGCGCGACCCGGGTCAACTTCCCCGGGTCCAGAGCCTGTTCGGCGGCCGGGTTCTGCGCGTACGAAGGCGCCGCGGCCCCGTCGGGGCCCCAGCCACCCCCGGGCAGGGTCAGCAGCGCCCCGCACACCAGCAGCGCGGCCCCCGCCACGAGCGCCGCCCTGCCGTGCTGGCGGCGGCGCATCAGATCGGTCGGGCGGGCCTGCAGCGAACAGGGGTCGAACTCGGGCGAGGCGAGCAGTTCGTACTGCGGAAGCACACCGTCCGCCGTGGCCAGCGCGGCCTGCGCGTCCGCCCCCGCGACCCCCGCCTCCGTGAGGGCGCGGTGCACCTGGGTGTCGTCCAGCTTCTCCAGACCGCGCAGCACATAAGCGGCCCTGGCAGGCCCCGAGAGCGTGGACAGCCGCTGGTCCAGGGCCAGTTCGTCCGCGCCGCCCGAGCGCGGGAAGAGCCGCAGACCCCACACCTGCGGAAGCAGCGGGGGCAGCTGCGCACGCTTGGGCCAGGCCTTGCGGACGAGCGGGATGCCCGCCTCCAGCGCGGACTTCAGGACCCGGCCGCGTACGTACGCATAGCCCGGATCCGTCCCGTCCGGCCGCCGAGGCGCCGGGATCGCCTCAGGGCCCGCACCGCGCCCGCGCGGCAGCGAGCGCTGCGCGAGGGAGTGCGCGGTGAGGACCCGGCGGTTGCGGCCGAGCGACGGCGGCAGCACGAGGTACGCGATGCGCACCAGCCGCGGATAGTGCTCGACGAGCGCGGCCTCGGCCTGCTCGACATCGACGGACGGCGGGGACGAGGGGACGGCGGCGGGGGCAGCCTGCTTCGTGGGCACGTTCAGCTGAACGAGCGAATCGTGCGATGGTCACCCCGCAGCCGCGGAACGGCAGTTGAGGGGGAGGCGTCAGGCGCCCGCGGTGAGCCGGATACGGATGCGCTCGACCGACTCGTCGTCCACGCCGAGGCCTTCGCGTACGTACTTCTCCAGCGAGCCGTAGCGCACGTCCACCTCTTCGAGCGCGGCGGCCAGATACTCGGGCACCACACCGATGATGGCGAGGGCGATCTCCGGGTCGCCGCCCCGCGCGACGAAGCCGTCGATGAAGGGGGCGAAGGCCTGGCGGACCGCCGGATTGACCGCCAGGTACTCGGTCAGGATCGTCTGCTCGTCCGCGCCGAGCAGTCCGAGGATCACGGTCGCCGCCCAGCCGGTGCGGTCCTTGCCCGCCGTGCAGTGGAAGAGCAGCGGGCCCGCGTCGTCGGCGGCCAGCTCGGTGAGGAGCGTGCGGTACGCGGCCTTCGCGGATTCGGAGGAGACCAGCGCGCGGTAGGTGTCCGCGAAGACCGCCTGCGCCTTGCCGCCGCCCAGCTCGCGTTCCGCGACGGCGGGGTCGGAGAGGATGTGCTTGAGCTGGGCCGCGGCCGGCTTGTCGCGGGCGCTGATCGTGTCGGCGAGCGCGTCGGCGACGACCAGGCGGACGTCGGACGGCACCAGGTCGGGGTGGTCGGCGCGCTCCGCCTCGGTGCGGAAGTCGACGACCGTACGCAGACCGAGTGCGGCCACGGCTGGGTCGGCGGCCGGGTCGAGGCGGTCCAGCTGGCCGGAGCGCAGCACGAGGCCCGCGCGGACGGTGCGGCCGCCGGAGAGCGGGAGGCCGCCCAGATCACGGAGGTTGGCGACGGTGGTGGCTGCGATCGCGTTCATGGCGGCTGACTCCTGGTGCTTTCTACCGGTTTCCGGTCGAACGGTAGTCCACCAGGGAGACTCCCATGCCCAGCGCCAGCGCCGCGAAGTGCCCCGCGTCCGTGAAGGTCCGCCCCCGCCCGAGCAGCGGCCGGGCCCCGATCGCGAGGAGAGCCCCGCGTGCGGCGGCGCGCAGCGGACCGGCCGGGAGCGCCCCGGTCAGCGCGCCGAGCACCGCGTTGAACCCATAACTGGCGCCCACGTCCACCGCGGTGCGGGTCGCGGCAGGGGGCCGGCGGGCGCGCAGGCCCCCGTACACCAGCAGGGTCGCGCCCGCGTGCCCGAGCGCAAAGACACCGGCCGCCCACCAGGCGCCGTACGCGTACTCCGCATAGCCGAGAACGGCCAGGAGCAGCAGCGCGTACGGCAGCTCCATCGGCTCCTCGACCATCAGCGCACTGGTGACAAGGGTCGACCAGCGGCCTGCGTCCAGGTTCTCCGCGTTGGTCGAGCAGGCGTGCAGCAGGCGCTCGCGCGCGGGGGCGCGCAGCAGGCGGTGCACGGCGTACGCACCGAGCTGCACGCCCCCGACATAGGCGGGGGTGAGGGCGATCACCCGCCCATGATGGCCCATCCGCTGAATTCCACCGTGCCGCGCACGCCGCTGCCGCCGTTGCACGCGCTCATGAAGATCCCCGCGTCCTGCACCTCGGCGGTGCGCGGCATGGTCACCGTCGCGATCTTCCGCCAGGTGGCGCCGGCGTCGGTCGAGCACTCACCGGTGTACGCACCGGCCGCGCGCGTCAGCCGCAGCAGCACCGGGGCCTTGATGCCGGTGATGCGCTTGTACGTGTCGAGGGTGCCGTCGCCGTTGGTGTCGTACGACATGACGACGCCCTGGCCGGGAGTGGCGGCGAGATTCAGGAAGGCGGGGGAGCCGGCGGTCCCGAGGGCGTTGCGGACCATGAGGCCGCACCGTGCCCAACTCCCGGTGTTCTCCTGGGAGTCGACGCGCACCACGACGCTCACACCGTCGCGCATCACGCCCGGCCTGAAGGCCGTCCCGAACTGCGAGGTCCCCTTCCACAGGTCCTGCCCGCTGCCGTTCACCGCGATCCGGTCGCCGAGCTGCCCGAAGACGGCCTGATTGCTGGTGTACATGGACCAGCCCGCCTCCAGGGGTGTCGCCAGGTACACCGCGCTCTGCTGGGTGACCGCCACCCGGTCCTCGCCGCGCGGCCCGAAGTCGGTGCGCAGGCTGTACGGCATCGGGCGCAGCGGGTCGGTGAGCGGGTCGGACGGGGCTGTGACCTGCCAGGACACGGTGCCGGTCGCACCCGGGCCGACGCTTTTCAGGGTGGCGGCGCCCGGAGGGTTCGCGGCGAGACCGGTGAGGGTCAGGTCGACGCGTCCCGTCGCGCGCAGCCCGTTGAGGTTGCGGAAGGAGGCGGTGACGGTGCCCGTGGAGCCCGGGGTGAAGGCGACGGGGTCGGCGGTGACGGTGGTGGCGCCCTGGTAGGGGGCGGCGGCGAGGGTGTCGTGGACGCGCTGGGCGGTGCGGTGGGCGTCGCCCGTGGCCCGTACCGGATACGGGTCCGTCTTGTGGGTCCAGGCCTCCTCGTCCGGGTACCAGTCGAAGGCCCTGGCCGCCCTGCCCTCGGTGAGCGCCGCCTCCAGTTCGTCCAAGTACGCCTGCCACTGCGGCAGATGGACGTCGCGCAGCAGGCCGTTCCAGTCGCGGTTGGCGTAGTTGCTGAGGTCGTCGGCGGCGGTGCGGTCGGCCCAGGTGGTGATGAGGGTGCGGGCCGTCCACTCCAGCTGGATGGTCTCCTCCGGGCTGGTCGCGAGGCGTTTGGCGTCCTCCAGCCACGGTCCGAGGAGGAACGCGCGGTGGCAGCCTGACATGTCGTCGGCCAGACGGATCAGCTTCAGCCAGAGGGCCGCGAGGGGGCGGAAGTTGGCGAGGTCCTTCGTCGCGTAGGCGGCGCGCAGCTGTCCCATCAGGGTGCGCGAGCGGTTGGCGACGGCCTGGCGGGCGAGGTCGGTGAGGTCGTAGCGGTACGCGTCCGAGTCGCGCAGCGAGCTTCGTACGTCGAGGAGCGAGGCGAAGGCGGTGTCGAACTGGGCAGGATCGAAGGCGAAGTTGACGGACGAGCCGATGCTGGGGCGGCGCGAGAAGAGCGAGTCGACCGGACGGCCGTCGGCGGAGGTGAGCCGGTAGGCGGAGGTCGCGAGCGCGGTGAAGGCGGCCTGTGCGGCGTGGTCGTCGCCGCCGTAGCGAAGGGTCGGGTACGTACGGAACCAGTCGGCCCTGTCGGTCTTCTCCTCGCGCCAGGCGAGCTCGCTGAAGAGCTCGAAGGCGGCGGGGTCGCGCTCGGCGGCCTCCGGCATGTACGCCGTGCCCACACAGGCGCTGCCCGGCTTGTCGCGCCAGGCGGTGAACCGCTCCGTCCAGCGGTCGGAGTTGGCGCCGATCGTGGTGCGGCCGCCGAAGTTGGGGATGGTCCCGAAGGCGTACGGTGCTCCGCCCCAGTCGCTCTCGCGGTCGGTGACCGTGTCGAGGTCGGAGAGGCCGTCGACGATGAGGATGCGCTTCGTGTCGATCGCCGCGAGCAGCTCGGGGCGCGGATTGGCCTGCCAGCCGAGGATCACCCAGGTCGCGCCGGGGCGTGCGGTCTGCAGGGAGGTCTCCACGGCGCGTGCCGCATCGGGTACGGGGACGTCCCCCGCGGTGCCGCCCTCGTGCAGCAGGTCCATCTTGAAGTGGCCCGCCTCGCCGAAGAGTTCGCCCTGGTGGCGGTAGAAGGCCGCGGCGACCTCGGGGAACACGGGGGTGCGCGGATCGAGCCAGTCAGGGCGGTGCAGCCCGTTCCAGGTGCCCTGCGGGACGACGCGGGCTCCTGGGTTGCGGGCCACGAAACCGTCAGGGACCGTCCCGAAGTAGCCGGGGAAGACCGGGTGCATGCCCATCTCGCGCATGCGGTCGGCGATGCGGCGGCCGAGGTCGGCGCGGCGGTCGATGAGGGCGGGGGAGAGCGGGCCACCGTAGCCGCTCATGTTCTGCAGCAGCCACCACGGCTGGTGCGAGGGGGCCGGGAGCCAGGTCCTGGCCTCGGTGTCGGAGTAGCCGAAGTCCTGCAACAGCCGGTGATAGACGGCCTCTTGGCCCGCTGTCACCAGGACTTCGTTGCAGCCGTGCAGGGCGAGCACGTCGATCATGTGCTCCCAGCGCGCCCAGTCGGCGTACGGAGCGGTGTATCCGTCATGAGTGTCGTTGAACGCGAACCGGTGCGGCACGGTCGCCGAGCGCTCGACGGGGCGGCGGGGCGCGGGCAGCCGGGAGGGGAGGTCCAGCTGCTCGGAGTTCCAGGAGATATGGGCGTGACAGGTGTACTTGAGGTACCAGTTGACGCCCGTCAGGGCGGTGGCCGCGGAGGTCGCGGCGACCTCGATACGGCCGTGCGCACCGGAGACGCGGAAGCGGTCGGCGCCGCCGGTGAGGGCCGTCAGACGGAACTGGCCGGCGTGGCGGGGGAGGAGGCGCTGCAGGGCGGCGCGGGCGGGCCCCAGGTCAGGGGCGGTGGCGGCGGATACGGAGGTCTCGGCGGCCGATGCGGGGGTGTGGACGCCGAGCGCCGCACCGGCCCCGATCGCCCCGGCGGTGCTCAGCAGCGTACGTCTGGACAGCTCTGGCATGGGCGCTCCTCGTGTGACCGCTTGTGTGACAACAGGTGCGTGCGCAGCGCACGTTAATGACGAGGAGGGGGACGGGCAATGGTGCGTACGAGGTGATGGGTTCGCCCGCGCGGAAGGGGCCGCGGGCGGCACGATGGGCGGATGCGTACCCAAGCGGTAACGGCGGTGGCAGCCGTGGCCATGGGCCTGAGCCTGGGTCTGATGGCGGGCTGCTCCGACTCCCCCGACGTACCGAAGACCGCGACCGGCAGCCTGGAGCAGCTGGCCGCGAAGGCCAAGTGCGCCCCTGAGATCGCCACCGACGCGGCGGAGCTGCGGCAGGCCAACTGCACGACACCGGACGGGCGTTACGTCCTGGCGACCTTCGCGACCGACCGTGGCCAGCGCGAGTGGATCAACGGGGCCAAGGACTACGGCGGCACGTACCTGGTCGGCCGCAAATGGGTCGCGGTCGGCGAGGACAAGGTGGTGACAGCGCTGCGCGGCCGGCTCGGCGGGACGGTGGAAGCGGGCTCGCAGCACCACTCGGGGAGTAGCGGCAGTGGGGGGAGCGAGCCCGGGCATTCCGGTCACCACGCGAGCTGACCGCGCAGGTTCAGGGGGCCGGCCGGAGCCGGCCCGGTGTGGTCAGGTGCACCGACGGCCCGTGTTGATGCAGCCGACCACCTTCTTCATCAGCTGGTCGCTGAAGACGTTGATGAAGTCGCCGTGATCGGTGACGGGCTTGTGGAGCTGCTCGGGGAAGGAGTCCACGGCGAACCCGGGTCCCGGCGGGACCGCGTACACGATGCGCTGCACCAGCTGCGGGATGGCCTTGAAGCCGTTCTGGCACGCACCGTTGCGGTCGGCAAAGGCCACATGGGTGCGGTGATTCGCACTGTCGGTGTTCTGGCCGTCCCAGCAGCTCTGGAAATGGAAGGTGCGGACCACTTTGCTGCCCCGGGGGCAGATCGGGTACTTGTCCTTGAGCTGGCGGTTCTCGAATCCGGTGCAGGACCAGGAGGCATTGGCGTTGGCATCACCATTGGTGAAGGCCTTCGCGTCGCCCGTGATGATCCGCAGAAAACGCGGCATGGCGACGACCTTGGCCACGGGATTTCCCACCCAGTTCAGGGTGACCTGGGCAGGGGTCTGGATGATCCCGGTGTTCTGGTCCTGGCCGCCGCCGGGGGTGTTCACATCCTTTGCGTCCTGACCGTTCTGCAGGCGCAGGACAGGCCAGTAATAAGTGGACTTGTCGCCCTGATTCCGGCAACTGGTCTGTCCGTCGGCCAGTTTCTGGTCACTGGCGAAGGCATCCGTCGCCTGGTTTCCGACGTAATCGTGCATATGGTGTGCGCCATTGCTCACACCGGGAGCGACGATGACATTGTCCGGATTGAACTTTCCGTTCTGATTGCGGCCGCAGTTGGACGTGAAGGTGCCGGCCGATCCGGAGCGCCGGCTGCGGGGCGTGCTGACGTTGGGGCGTACGGACCTGATGGCGACGAAGTCGGCGGCCTCGGGGCCGTTGCCCTGCTTGACCTGGCCGTTGTCCGTACCGGACGAGGGCGAGGACGCGGATGAGGACGGCGAGGGGGATGCGGAGTTGCCGTTCCCGCCGCCTTGACCGCCTCGCCGGCTGCCGTCCTGGTTGTCGTCGGCGCGCAGGGTGCAGGGAGCGAGGCTGTCGAGTCCCTCGGGCCGCTCGGTATTCGCGCCGATGGCATTGGCGATCCGGTCGATGCTGTCCAGGCGTTCGTCCTTCAGCGGGCCGAGAAGTGAGCTCTGCGCAAGATCGGGGTCCTGGGATATCCGGTCCCTGGAATCCGCGAACCGCTTGTACGCCTCGGTGATCTGGCTGTCGAGTGTGGCCAGTTGTGTGTCCACTTCCTGACGGGACCCATCAGGGACCTCGGGTAACCGATTGCCCACATCGGGGCAGTTGATGGTCGACATCTGCTGCCATGTGTTCGAGCTCTGACCGGATTCCGGCTGGGCCGAAGTGGTTTCTCCGGCAGAGGCGTACACATTCAGCCCGGCGAGCCCGCCTCCGCCCAGGAGCAGTGCGGCCGAGGCGACAATCGCCCGGTTCGCCAGCGTCGATCGTTTTCGCGATGTGCGTCCCATGGAACTCCTCAGCTTCGTATCCGGGTATGGGGGATCCCGGCGGGGGTGAAGCGCGACGTTCCATACGGACGGGGAATGCGGTTCGTTCAGCGTCCGGGGAAATTCGTGGAAATCTGCATCCGCACATCGGATGTACCGCGACGAAACAGGCAATCAGCCCCGGTCGTCCCGGTCGAGGTAGGCGAGGACCGCGAGCACCCGGCGGTTGTCGTCGTCGTGGACCTCCAGGCCCAGCTTCACGAAGATGTTGGAGGTGTGCTTCGCCACCGCCCGCTCGGTGACGACCAGTTGGCCCGCGATGGCGGCGTTGGAGCGGCCCTGCGCCATCAGTTCCATCACCTCGCGCTCGCGCGGGGTGAGGCTGCCCACCGGCTTGTCGGCGGCGCGCCGCGAGAGCAGCTGCTGGATGACGGTGGGGTCCATGGCCGTACCCCCGGCCGCGACCCGTCGTACCGCGTCGATGAACTGGTCCGCGTCGAAGACCCGGTCCTTCAGCAGATAGCCGACGCCGCCGTTCCCGTCGGCGAGCAGCTCACGCGCGTACAGCTGCTCCACATGCTGGGAGAGCACGAGCACGGGCAGCCCGGGCCGCGCCTTGCGGGCGGCCAGCGCGCACTGCAGCCCCTCGTCGGTGTGCGACGGCGGGAGCCGGACGTCGACGACGGCGACGTCCGGCTCCAACTCCGCGAGGGCTCTGGTCAGTTCGGGCCCGGTCTCCACTGCCGCGGCGATCTCGAAGTCGTACGCTTCGAGCATCCGGACCAGGCCGTCGCGCAGCAGGAAGAGATCTTCGGCTAGGACAACTCGCAAGGGATCTCCATGGTCACCATGGTCGGACCGCCCGCGGGGCTGCTGACGGCCAGTACGCCGTCGAATGTACCGAGTCGGCGTTCGATCCCGCTCAGCCCGCTGCCACCGGCCATGCTCGCACCGCCGCTTCCGTTGTCGGTGACGGCGATCCGCAGCATCCCCTCGGCGTGGTGCATGTCCACCCAGATCCGGTCCGCGCCGGAGTGCTTGACCGCATTGGTGAGCACCTCGCTCACGGCGAAGTACGCGGCCGACTCGACCGGCGCCCCGGCACGCCCGGCCATCTGTTCCACGTCGACCTCGGTGGAGACCGGCAGCCGCAGCGCCAGGGCCCGTACCGCATCGCCGAGACCGCGCTCGGCGAGCACCGGCGGGTGGATGCCGCGTACGAGATCGCGCAGCTCGGTCAGCGCCTCCGCCGACGACTCCCGTGCCATGGCCAGCATCTTCTTGGCCTGGGCGGGGTCCTTCTCGACGAGGGCCTCGATGGTGCCCAGATTCATGCCCATCGCGACGAGCCTGGCCTGCGCCCCGTCGTGCAAGTCCCTCTCGATACGGCGCAGTTCGGCGGCGGAGCTGTCCAGTGCGTCGTGCCGGGTCTCGGTGAGACGGTCGACGCGCTCGACGAGCTCGGCGCGGCCGTCGGGGGCCAGCAGGGCGCGGGTGACGCGGAAGTGGGTGGTGACCAGGGACCGGTTCACGTACAGGGCCAGGGCGAAGTAGACGAGTCCGAGAAGCCCGGCGAGGAAGGCGGTGCCCCAGCCCTGGATGGGGATGAACTGGTACCACCAGTCGCCGTCGCTCGCGTCGTACAGCACACTCCACAGCCCGGCCGCGAGCACCACGCCGAAGACCCCTTCGGCGAAGAGCCCGGGCGCCAGGATCGCGGTGGCCGTACCCGCGGTCATGTCGACCAGGAGCCACCGCAGGTCACGCCAGGTCGCCCCGTCCTTGAGCATCAGCGTGCACCGCTCGACCTGACCGGTGATGCCGGTGCGCATGTCCTTGGGAAAGGGGCGGTACGGAGCCGGGATCCGCACGCCCGCCCACCGGTCGGCGAGCAGCCGGCGCTGAGCGGCGTGCGCGCGGACCAGGGAGAGCACGGCGGGGGTGGTGAAGACGCCCACCCCGATCGGGATCAGCGCGATGGAGACCACCGAGAGCACGAAGAGCGTGATCGAACCGGCCAGCGCGAGCAGTGCCAGCGCAAGACCCTGTGCGCCGGCCACTGCCGCGTCGCGTGCCCTCGTCGCATTCATGTTGTACGTCCCATCCTCTGCGGCCCCGTCCTGGAGCCATGCTCCAGTGTTGCCGCAGAGGATCAGTCACGTCACTGGGTCCGTCCCCCGGACCAGGGTGTATCCAGCAACACCCCGCGGGGATCACGGGGCGTACTTGTACCCCACCCTGCGTACCGTCTGGATCGAGTGCCGGTGCGCGGCACCCAGCTTGCGGCGCAGCCGCGCCACGTGGACGTCCACGGTCCGCCCGTCCCCGACGTGCCCGTAACCCCACACGGTGGTCACCAGCTGGTCGCGGGTGTGCACCCGGTGCGGATGGGCGACGAGATGGGCGAGCAGCTCGAACTCCAGATACGTCAGCTCCAGCGGACGCCCGTCGACCTGGGCGATGCGCTGCGCCGAGTCGATCCGTACGGGCAGATCGTCGGCGGCCTGCACCGCTTCGGGCGCGGACTGCTGATCGGCGGGTACGAGCACCAGGTAGCCGATCATCGGCGGCTGTCCGGGCAGGACGGGCAGGGTGTGCTGCGGCGCGGGCAGCCAGGTGGCGCCGGGCGGCAGAGGCGGCAGGAACGCCGCGGGATCGATGGGCGGGGCGACCTCGTCCCGGTCGACGGCGCGGAGCCGGTGCCGGTTGAGGGGGATGGGGGTGGCGGTCGCAGCGGTGGAAACAGGGAGCGATCGGGTGTTCGCCATGAGAGGTCAGCTCTTTCGCGCGGAGAGGTCGTCTGGTGGACGTACGTCGTGCGCGCGGGCCGAAGGCCTTCGACGGTGGTTCGACGAGGGAGGCTTTAGAGGGCCGGCGCTTTCGTCGCGCGGCAACACACCCGGTCGAAGTCGTGATGCTGACGAGAGGGCCAGAACGGCTCGAGGTCGCTGCGACCTGTCGCGGTGTCGTTCGGGTATCCGGCCATGTCCCCATTGAAGCAGACGCGTTGCCCGGCCGGGCCCCCGCTCTCACAGGCTGATACGGATCCTGGACACCGGCAGCAGCGAAGGGGGCGCATCAGGTGCCGACGTGCGCCCCTCCGTGCCCGCCGGTGACGCGCAGGGTCAGCCCGCCAGCCGCTTGCGCCAGTCCAGCGGCGCCACCGTGATCGACTCGTCCGGAGAGCCGTTCCACTCCACGGGCAGATCCGCACCGGCAAGGGCTGCCGCCACCTCACGCCCCACGGCCGCCGTGGTCTCGGCCGAACCGTCGAAGCCTCCGTACATCAGCGTCAGACCGTGCCCGGCCGCCGCGTGCCCGGCACCCTGCGAGTGGAAGAAGACGAATCCGCGGGCGTCCTCGCGGCCCGCCCCCCATATCTCGCTGAGACCACAACTGCGGCAGCAGGTGAAGTGCGCCCGGCCGGTGATGCCGTCCTCCTCAAGTGCCGCGAAGACGGCCTCGACCCGCTCGGGATCCGTCTCGCCCTCCCAGCCCGCCTGTTCCTCCAGGCGCTCCTGCCAGAGCCGGTGCACCAGCGCCCAGGCCTGCTGCTTGGACACCGGGCGGTGATCCCCCACGACCAGCCACTCCTCGGCCGCCTCGGCGAGCTCCGCGCGGGTGTGGTACCCGACGGCCAGCAACTCCCGTACATGCTCCTCGACTTGTACGCGCACCCCGTCCTCGATCTCGGGCACCGCGAGGTCCAGGCGCTTCCAGACGACGCCCGCATCCCACCCCTCCACGTCCCGCGCCCAGCTGGCCATGACCTCGGCGACCAGATCCGCCGTGGCGACCATGGACTGGAAGTGGGCATCGGGACCACCCGACCGGTGCTCCAACTGATAGTCCCCGCCGGTCTCGTGCCACACCTGGACGAAGACGTCCGGAGCCTGCGGTATCCGCTCCACCACGAGGAACTGGTCGCCCTCGGGGCCGATCCGCCCCACCAGCTCACTGAGCCGGGGCGCGGAAATCCGCTCGTACGTCTCGCCGGGCTCGGTCGTCACACTGATCGCCAACATGACCCCAGCGTGGCACGCAGCACTGACAACGCGCCCTGGAATACGCCGAGGGCGCCCACCGTGACAGTGGGCGCCCTCGGCGCGGTTCGCGGGGTGGTGCGGTCGGGTCAGACCTGGTCGGCCTTCTCCAGGGCCGCGCAGCAGGTGTCGACGATCAGCCGCGTGACGACGTACGGGTCGACGTTGGCGTTCGGGCGGCGGTCCTCGATGTAGCCCTTCTGGTCCTGCTCGACCTGCCACGGGATACGGACCGAGGCGCCGCGGTCGGAGACGCCGTAGCTGTACTCGTTCCACGGGGCGGTCTCGTGCAGACCGGTCAGGCGCTCGTCGATGCCCGCGCCGTAGTGCTTGACGTGGTCCATCGGCTTCGAGCCCTCGCCGAGCGACTCGGCGGCGGTGATGATCGCGTCGTAACCCTCGCGCATCGCCTTGGTGGAGAAGTTGGTGTGCGCGCCCGCGCCGTTCCAGTCGCCCTTGACCGGCTTGGGGTCGAGGGTCGCGGAGACATTGAAGTCCTCGGCGGTGCGGTAGAGCAGCCAGCGGGCGATCCACAGCTGGTCGGAGACCTCCAGCGGGGAGAGCGGGCCGACCTGGAACTCCCACTGGCCCGGCATGACTTCGGCGTTGATGCCGGAGATGCCCAGACCCGCGGCGAGACAGTTGTCGAGGTGCTTCTCCACGATGTCGCGGCCGAAGATCTCGTCCGAACCGACACCGCAGTAGTAACCGCCCTGTGCGGCCGGGAAGCCGCCGACGGGGAAGCCGAGCGGCCGGGCACCGTCGAAGAAGGTGTACTCCTGCTCGATGCCGAAGATCGGCTCCTGGGCCGCGAACTGCTCGGCGACCGGGGTCAGCAGCGCACGGGTGTTGGACTCGTGCGGCGTCATGTCGATGTTCAGGACCTCGCACATGACGAGGATGTGCTCGCCGCCGCGTATCGGGTCCGGGCAGGAGAAGACCGGCTTGAGCACGCGGTCGGATGCGTGGCCCTCGGCCTGGTTCGTGCTGGAACCGTCGAAACCCCAGATCGGAAGCTCGGCCGACGCGTCGGTCATGATCTTCGTCTTGGACCGGAGCCGGGCGGTCGGCTCGGTGCCGTCGATCCAGATGTACTCAGCCTTGAACGTCACGGAAGCCATCCTTTGCGGGTGCAGCAGGTCTATGCGGGGAAGCTTCGCAATATGTGATTTCCCGATCGTTGCCCGAATGTGAACTGCTTGTTTCTCAGGTTTCCTGCGATATGCCGCGTGGTAGGTGAGCGGGCGCACACTGGAGTCCATGACGACAGAGACCGCCCCAGAGCCCCTGCCCGAGCCCACGTCCGGCACGCTGCCGGAACCCACGCCCGAGGTCGTGGAGCAGATCGTGGAGGAGATCGAGCAGGAAGCCCCCGCCGTCCCGCGGCTGCGCATCGGACTCCTCGGCACGGGCCCCTGGGCCGCCGCCACCCACGCCCCCGCCCTCGCCGCCCACCCCGCCGTCACCTTCAGCGGCGTATGGGGCCGGCGCCCCGAAGCGGCCGCCGCGCTCGCCGCCGCGCACTCCACGACCGCATACGACGACGTGGACGCCCTCTTCGCGGCGAGCGACGCCGTCGCCGTGGCCCTCCCGCCCGACATCCAGGCGCCGCTCGCCGTACGGGCCGCTGCCGCCGGATGCCATCTCCTCCTCGACAAGCCGGTGGCGACGACGGTCGACGGCGCACGGGCGGTGGCCGACGCCGTGGACAAGGCTGGCGTCGCCTCGGTTGTCTTCTGCACGATCCGCTTCGCCTCGGGACCGGTCGAATGGATCGACCGACAGGCCGCCGCAGGAGGCTGGTTCACCGCCTCCGCCCAGTGGCTCGGCGCCCTGTTCTCCGAGGGCGCGGACAGCCCGTTCGCCGACTCGCCCTGGCGCAAGGAGAAGGGCGGCCTGTGGGACGTCGGCCCGCACGCCCTTTCCGTACTCATCCCCGTGCTCGGCGACGTCACCCGGGTGACGGCCGCCCCGGGCCCCGCCGACACCGTCCACCTCGTCCTGCGCCACACCTCCGGCGCGTCCAGCACCGCCACCCTCGGGCTGAGCGCACCGCCCGCCGCCGCCGGCATGCGCGTGGAACTGCGCGGCAAGCAGGGCGTGGTGACGCTGCCGGAGTGGGACGGGGCGCGAGCGCCCTTCGCGGCGGCGGTGGACGCGCTGCTCGATTCCGTACGGAGCGGACAGCCGCACGCGTGCGACGCGCGCTTCGGGCTGCGGCTCACGGAGATCCTCGCCGAGGCGGAATTGACCCTGAATTCCGGGGCCTGATTGCACCCTGTGAGGGGTCACCTGAGGCCGTAGATTTACATCCATGACGACGACACAGCAGGTCAAGACCGCTTCCCGCATCAACTTCGCCAAGGCGGCCCCCAAGGCCTTCCGCGCCCTCATCGGCTTCGACGCGGCGGCTCGCGAAGGCCTGGACCCGGCGCTGGTCGAGCTGATCCAGATCCGCTCCTCACAGCTCAACCACTGCGCGTACTGCCTGCACATGCACACCAACGACGCCCGCAAGGCAGGGGAGAGCGAGGACCGTCTGCACATGACGCAGGTGTGGCACGAGGCCCCGCACTTCTACACGGAGAAGGAGCAGGCGGCCCTGGCGCTCACCGAGGCGGTCACCCTGATCGCGGACGCCGGGCTTCCGGACGACGTCTACACCCGGGCCGCCGCCCACTTCGACGAGCAGGAGCTCGCCCAGGTCCTCGCCCTGATCTTCACGATCAACACCTGGAACCGGCTCGCCCTGGCGACCGGCAAGGTCGCGGGCACGGACGAGCGCTGACACCGCCGCACGTCGCGTACCGTACGCGCGTGCAGCTGCTGGAGATCTCCGACCCGGTCGTCGACCACGACCCGCAAAGCCTCGACCGCCTCCCCTTCACCAGGGAGGCGGTCGTCGCGCGCCTCGCCTCTGGGGGCCGTTCCGCGCCGGCACCCTCGCGGTCGTCGTGGGCCTCGGCCCGCTGACGCTGCCGCGCCCGCTGGTGGTAGCGGGGGGAGCGGTCGCCGCGGCCGGCGTCCTGCAGGTCGCCGCTGGTCCACCGCCGCTGGTACTCAGTTCCCCTCTGACCCGCGCCCCATCGCCTCCCGTACCGCCTCCTCCGTACGACCCACCACCGCGGTCCCGTCGTCGGCGGTGATGATGGGCCGCTGGATCAGCTTCGGATGCGCCGCGAGCGCCGCGATCCACCGCCCCCGCGCCGCCTCGTCGCGCGCCCACTCCTTGACCCCGAGCTCCTTCGCCTCGGCCTCCTGGGTCCGGGTGATGTCCCACGGCTCAAGACCGAGGCGCCCCAGCACGGCCCGGATCTCATCCTCCGTCGGTACGTCTTCCAGATAGCGGCGGACGGTGTACGAAGCCCCTTCCGCGTCCAGCAGATCCACCGCACCGCGGCACTTGGAACAAGCAGGGTTAAGCCAGATCTCCATGGGGCTCACGGTACCGCCCAAAGCCCGTCTGGCCAGCGGCGATTGTCAGTGGTGGGCAGTAAAATAGAGGGAGTTCGCCAGGGTTCCACCACCAGCGCTCGGAGGTAGCCGATGGCCGTAGCCACACTCACGACGGAGCCTCTCCTCAAGAAGCCACTGCCCGCCGGAAGGCCGCGCGAGTGGTACGTCAACCACAACCGCAGGCTCAAGGCGATGCGCCTGGCCATAGCCCTGCTCGACTCCGGGGTCTATCAGCCGGAGCAGGCCCCCAACATCAAAATACGGTCGACAGCCGCCCGTATCGGAATCCACCCGCCGTCCGACACCACATGCCGGATGGTCCGCTTCCTGATCCGTTACGGACGCTGACCCGACTCCGCGTCCGGTTCCTCCGTCCGACCGGTGGCCGCAGAAGTCCGCAGCCACCGGTCGAACGGCTGCTCATGCGCGATGACGTACCCGAGTGCGATCCCCACGGTGATGCAGGCGAAGAACACGATGAGCCACGACAACAGCGTGAACACCGCGCCCAGCGGCCCGAATTGGTCCACACTCCGCTGCAGCGTGCGCGGTACGTACAACCGCGAACCCCAGGTCACCGCCACCACCGCGACCCCGGTGAGGAGGGCTCCCGGCAGCAGTGGCAGCCACGGCACCCGCCCTCCGAGCAGCAGATGCTGCGTCCACCACCAGAGCAGCACGCTCGCCGCCAGCGACAGTGGAATGCCGAGCGCCGCCCCCGTACCGAAGCCGTCGTGCAGCGCGCCCTGCGCGATGAGCGCCACGAGCAGCACCACCAGCCAGGCCACCCAGCGCCAGATCACCAACTTCAGCCCGGCGGCCCGCAGATGCCACGACCGCTCGCAGACCCGTTGCAGCGCCCTGCTGCACGCGGTCGCCGACGCCAGCGTCACCAGCACACCGACCACACCCGACGTGTCCTTGAGGTGCCCGCTGTCGGCGGTGAGCACCCCCTGCACCTGCTCGATCGTCGAGCCGCCGAGCCCCATCACCACGCGCAGCGAGTTGACCAGCTGATCCCGTACGGCCTGCGGGGCGAAGGCGCCGATGACGAAGAGCACCGGCACGGCGGAGAGAAACGTCGTCGAGGCCAGCCGGGTCGCGGAGTCGAAGATGTTCACGGCGGTGAGCTGACTCGCCACCCGCCCGACGAACGGCATCCGGTTCCACAGCGCGGTCACGGTTTGAACGGAGGAGGAGAAGGCGCTCATGGCCCCACCGTGCAGCGCCGACCGACCGCACACCCCCGGGGCGCGCGGCGTTGAGCCGAACGAGGACAGGAAGGACTAGCCCTTCTTTTCGGCCCGCAGCACCACGAACTTCGGGTCACCGGCGACGACTTCGCAGTTCCCGAAGATCCGCCGCAGCATCTGGTGGTACCCCAGATGACGGTTGCCGACGACGAAAAGTTCGCCACCGCTCCTCAGCACGGCCTTCGACCCGCCGAACATGCGCCGGGCGCTCTGGTCGGTGATCGACTGATGCGTGTGGAAGGGCGGATTGTTCAGTACGAGATCCACCGAATCGGCCGGAATCGATGACGTCCCGTCCCCGACCAGGAACTCCGCCTTGCGCTGCGCCCCGAGGTTCTCCCGGAAGGTCTCCTCGGCGGAGGCGACGGCGGCGAAGGACTCGTCCACGAACAGGGCCTCGGCGTCGGGATTCCGGGCCGCGGCCGCCGTCCCCACGATCCCGTTGCCACAGCCCAGATCGAGAAGACGCCCTCTCCCGCTGCGCGCCGGCAGGTGCTTCAGCAGGAAGCGGGTCCCGATGTCGAGACGGTCGGCGCAGAAGATCCCGGCGTGGTTGACGGCCGTGAGCCCGGCCCCCGCCCCGGCATCCGCGTCCAGTACGTATCGACGAGGCCAGGAACTCCCGCTCTGCGCGATCTCCAGGTCCGGAGTGGTGAAGATCAGCCGGGCCTTCTTCACGGCGAGCGAGGTCCGGGTCGGCCCCACGATCTGCTCGAAAAGCTTCAGCGTCGAGGTGTGGATCTCCTTGACCATCCCGCCCCCGACGACGACGGTGTCCGCGTGCAGCGAGGGCGCGAGCCGCTGCAGCTGGTCCTCCAGGAGCGCCAGGCTCTTCGGTACGCGTACGACGAGCACGTCGATCCGCTCCGGCACGGCATCCAGCGTGGTCAGCAGCCGCACGTCCCCTTCACCGACGCCCGCGCGCGCCAGATTCGCCCGGGTCGCCTGCTGCCCGAGGAAGGAGTCGGTGATCTGCACGGGCCGCCGGGCGCCGAGCGCCGTGGCCAGCGCCCCCCACCGGTCACCCACCACGACGACCGTCGCGGCCGGGTCGAGTTCGAGCGCTGCGAGATGCTCCAGCAGATACTCGTCGGCGGCATCCCACGCCCGCAGCTGATCGCGGGGGTCCTCGGGGAAGCGGGTGAGGGCGAAGTCGCCCGAAGCAGTCGTCAAACGGTTCATCGTGCACCCAGGCTATCCGAGGGCCGGGGCCCCGGCAGGACGCCGCAGGACCACCAGGACCGTGCCCGCCCCCGATATCCCGGGGGCGGACGGGCGGGCGATCGCAGCGCTCAGACGGCCGGCACCCGGTCCAGGAACCCGTGCACCGTACGAATACGCCCGTCATCGGCGAGCGCGATCACATCGGATCCGGCGACGGGCGCGGACCCGTCGGCGAGCGACACCAGCTCCCATGCGAAGCGGGCGATGCCGTGATGGGCGTCGACGGCCCCGGTCTGCCGGAACTCGTAACCCGGGAACTGCCCCTGGGCCCCGGCGATCACGGCGGCGACCCCTTCCTGGCCGACGACCTCGGCCAGCGGGTCGGTGTAGCTGCCGTCCTCGGTCCAGGCGGCGGCCACGGCCTTGGCGATGTTCTCGGCGCCCTTGGCGTTCCAGGCCTCGAAGTAACGGGCGACAGCGGTCTCGGACACGGACATGGTGGATCAGCCTCCAGAGTCGTCGGGTTCCGGAGTCCGGGCGGAGTGCGCCGCCCGGACTCCGGATGACTTCAGCTTGCCGGGCCGCGGCAGGAGGGTCGATTACTCCCGAGGTAATGCGCCCCGGACCTGCGAGACTTGGGCGCATGGATCAGACAACCCGGTTCAGCAGAGCGGCAGTTACCTGGGCGGCCGGAGGCTCGGACGCCCCGGCGGCAGCCGCGGCCGCACAGGAACTGGCCGCCACCGAGACACTGCGTACGGTCGTACTCGTCGAGGGCGTCAGCGACCATGCCGCAGTGGAAGCGCTCGCCGCACGCCACGACCGGAACCTGGCCGAGGAGGGCGTGGCCGTCGTCCCGCTCGGCGGCGCCACGAGCATCAGCAGGTTCCTGAACCTCATCGGCCCCAGGGGCCTGGACCTCGCACTGGCCGGCCTCTGCGACGCGGGGGAGGAGCACTACTTCAACCGCGCCCTGGCGGACGCCGGAGTGGAACCCCAGGGCTTCTTCGTCTGCGACGCGGACCTGGAGGACGAACTGATCCGCGCCCTCGGCGCCGCCGCGGTGGAACAAGTCGTCGCCCGCGAAGGCGAGTTGCGCCAGCTCCGCACCTTCCAGAAGCAGCCGGCCCAGCGCGACCGCACCCCCGAACAGCAGCTCCGCCGCTTCATGGGCACGCACAGCGGCCGAAAGGCCCAGTACGCCCGCGCCCTGGTCGAAGCCCTGAGCCTCAGCCGCGTCCCACGCCCCCTGGACGCGCTGCTCGCGTACGTGTGACCCAGGGCGCGACCGGGGGCGGGCGGCGCGATCAAGGATCAGTGATCGTCCCAGTGCCCGCCATGACCGGCGTGCCGGTGCCCGTCGTGCACGTAGTCGACATGGTCCCCGTGCGGCACGGCAACATGCCCGCACCCGTCCCCGTGCTGGTGCGCGTGATCCTCATGCGCCGCATGCCCGCCGGGCTCGCACTCATCGACGTGGCCGTCGTGCACACGGTGCAGATGCCCGTCGTGCGCGTAGTCCACGTGATCGTCATGCGGTACGGCAACGTGCCCGCAGCCCGTGCCGTGCTGATGGGCGTGCTCGGGGTGGGGCGCATGGGCGGCAGTGGTCATCGGAGCCTCCGGTGATCGCGTGGAAAGCGCCGGCGGCCCCCGATGCGTCGAGCGCCCCGGCACAGGGCTCCCCCTCAACGACGTACGTGCCGAAGCTGTCACGCGACCAAGGTCATTCGGGTGGCGCTCACGCCACCAGCGGTTTGTGCATGACGATGCAGGCCCGCCCGTGCCGCCGGTCGTGACGGCGGTCGATCTCGTACCAGCCGAGCGAGGTCCAGAAGGCCAGAGCGGACGGATTGTTCTCCAGCACGGCAAGCCGGAGACCGTCCCGCCCCTCCCCACGGAACCGCGCCTCGACGAGACCGGCCAACTCCCGCCCGGCCCCCGTACGGTGACGGCTGCCGTGCACCAGCAGCAGCCCGATCCAGGGATGTCCGTCCACGGGATGCCGGTCGAGCAGACACAACAGCCCCACGAGCCCCCCACCCGCATCCCGCGCGAGCAGCACCGAACACCCCTCGCCCCCGGCCTCCGCACGCAGATCCGCCTCGACCTCACCGGCCCGCACATCCTCCGGGTCGTACTCACCGGAGGCGCGGCAGTAAGCCGGGTTGCTCGCGTAGAGGCCGGCCAGCTCCGCGGTCTCCTCCGGAGAGAAGCAGGGCGGCAGAAGCGAGAGCGATGTCATGCGCACAACGGTAACCAGCGCCGTGACCATAGAGTGCGCTGATGAAAACAGGGCAGCTCCGAACAGGCGGAGTGACGCAGCAGCACGCGTTCCTGGGCATAGCCCTGTCCGCCCTGCTCCTCGCCGCCGTCGCGTCCTGGAGCGATCTGCTGCTGATCGTGGCCGGCCAGGTGATCCCGGGCTGGGCGGCAAGCGCGGCGCTGCTCCTCACGGTGCTGACCTTCAAGAGAGTCCACACAGCGCTCTACCGCACGCCCACCACCCTGGCGCCCCCACACCGCCGATCAGCCCTGCCCCGGCTCGTCCCCGGCCTGCTGGCCGCCGCAGCCGCACTGGGAGTCGCGTTCGGCGGAGCCTCCGACCTCCTGGGCGACGCGAACTACCTGGTGCTGCAGCCCGCAGGCCCCGGCGGCTGCACGGCAGTGGTGCGGGAGACATCCTTCCTGGTGATCGGCGATGGCGAGGTGTACGCCGTGGGGCGCACCGGAATCGCCTGGGGGAAGTCGGGCTCTTGGAGGGTCGACGACGGATACCGCCCCGTCGCCGCCGGAACGTACACGTTGCACTGGCACGGGTCAGACGGCACGTTCCGGCCCGGCGGCACGTCCACCGATCCGGTCCTGGATTCGGACATCGCCACACTCGACTGCTAGGTGCCGAGTGCGTGTCGTACGGTCAACTCCTGATTCCTGCCTCTCGCTTGAGGCGCTTCATCACGTACGAGCTGAAGAGGTGCTCGCACCGGCCGAGCAGCTCGGCCACCTCCGCGTCCCCGAGCGGCACGTCCGCCGACGGCTGCCAGCGCTGGACGGACTGCTCGGCCCAGCGGCGCAGCTTGTCGTCCGAGTCGTTCAACAGAGCCACGGCAGAACGCAGTTGGAGCACTCCACCTTGTACGTCGAGCAGCCTGAACGCGGCGAGCCGGGTGTGCCGGGGCCGATCCGGAGCGAGCCGGTCGAGCAGCCAGTCGGTACCCAGGCGGTCTGCTGACGGGGCCAGCGCGGTCGCCGCCTCGCGTGCGACGGCCGGTGCCGGATCGTCCAGGAGCACGCGCAGCCGTTCCACCTCCACCGCGTCCCGAGCACGCAGCCCCACCACAGCACCTTTCCTGACCGCAGCCACAGAGTGCGTGACCAGCGGCCACAGGAGCTCGGCATCGGCGCGTACCCCGCACTCGCCGAGCCCGGCCGGTGCCCCCGGCGGCACCTCGCCGGCGCGCGTGCACCAGTCCCGGTACAGCGGAAGCGGATCGACCCCGTCCTGCCGAACGACATAGCGCGCGCAAGCCCGCACCAGCGCCGAGCGGTCGACCAGGAAACCCTCTGCCCGGCCGGCCTGTCCTGCCCGCCGCAGCCCGGTCACACCGGCCGACCGCACCCAAGGATTACGGGAGCCGAGCAGCGGCACGAGCACGTCGTCGTAGTCGCCTTCCGACGCTCCGGCGAGCGAGGCGTCGGCGCACAGCTTCTGGACGACCGTGTCGTTGTCGCGGGCGGCGGTACGGGCCAGCTCGGGGAGGGACAGCCGACCCTCGGCCACGGCGATGCGATAGGCGAACCTGCGCACGTAGAGGTCCCCGTCGGTGAGCAGCGGCACGAGCCGCCCGTGCGGTGCCCGGCACAGCAGTTCGCGCAACAGTCCGACCGCGAACTCCCCGCGGTATCGACGTCCAGCCCTCAGGACCAGCGCCGCGATCCCTGTGGCATCCGCGCCGTCGAGCCCGGCCCGCAGCACTTCGCGCGCCCGCTCGCGCACCGGCGCCACCCAGTCGGCACATCGGACGACGACGAGCGGCAACAGGGCCTGCCGCCCCGCTGCCTGGCCCACGGCCGCCTCCCGCACCCGCCCGTCAGGGTGGCACAGCGCCATCGCGAGCCGGGCGTCGTCGAGCTCCCGGGTCTGCCGTCGAGCGGCGAACCCTCTCAGGAGCCCAGTCGCCTGCCCGTCGATGACCTCGGCCCGCGTGGGCAGCAACTCGCGCCGCGACCAGCCGAGATCCCGTACGCCGAGATCGAGGCCGAGCCACGCGTCAGGATCACTGACATCGAGCGCCTCGTCCAACGCCACCCCTTCACCCAGCCGTACGGCAGCCGCCACCCCGGTTCCGTCGTCCCCGCCCATGCGTGCCCCGCAATATATGTATTCGACCTGCCTGATCTGCGGTGATGCTACGCGCCCCACTCCGGCTGGTCGCCTGATATATCCGCTTGCTGACGCCACGTCAGTGCCACTCAGTGATCCTGCCGTCATGTGACCCAGGTCACATGTGGTTCCTGTCAGCAATCGGTGTGCTGTCCCGCTCAAGTCACCGAGACCAAGCGAACCGACAGGAGCACCCCATGAAGCACCGCATCGTCGTACTCGGCGCCGGCTACGCCGGGGCCTACGCGGCCGGGAACCTGGCCCGCCGGCTGTCCCCGGAGGACACCGAGGTCACCGTGGTCAACGCCGAGCCGGACTTCGTCGAGCGGATGCGGCTGCACCAGTTGGCGGCCGGCCGGCAGATCACGGCTCCGAAGCTCGCCGATGTGTTCGCGGGCACGGGGATACGGCTGCGCGTGGCCCGTGTCACCGCCGTCGACCCCGAGCGCCGGGTCGTCGCCGTGGCCGACGCCGATGGTGGCGGCGAACTCGGCTACGACACGCTTGTCTACGCGCTCGGCAGCCACGGCGACGTCGACGGTCTCCCCGGCGCGGCCGAGCACGCCTTCGACGTCGCCACCCGGCCCTCGGCGCTGCGGCTGCGCGAGCGCCTGGACAGCCTGGGCGACGGCGGGTGCGTGGTGGTCGTCGGCGACGGGTTGACCGGCATCGAGACCGCCACCGAGATCGCCGAAACCCGGCCCGGTCTGTCGGTGACGCTGATCGCCCGCGGCGAGCTGGGCGCCCGGCTCTCCGCAGGAGCCCGGGGCCACCTGCGCCGGGCCTGCGACCGGCTGGGCATCACCGTCCTGGAGCACACCGAGGCCGAGGCCATCGAAGCGACGCGGGTGCTGTGTGCCGACGGCACCGTCCTGGCGTCCGACGCAACCGTGTGGACGGCAGGGTTCGCGGTCAGCCCCCTCGCCGCCGCCAGTGGGCTTGAGGTCACCGAGAGCGGTCAGATCGTCGTCGACCGCACCATGCGGTCGGTCTCGCACCCGGACGTCTACGCCATCGGCGACAGCGTCCACGCCATCGGCGACAACGGCCGGCCGCTGCCGATGTCCTGCGGAACGGGCGGCTGTACCAGCCAGCAGGCCATCCCCGCGATCGTGGGACGCCTGACCGGCCGCAAGATCCCGAACACCAAGCTGGCCTACACGTACAATCACATCAGCCTCGGACGGCAGGACGCGATCTGGCAGTCGGTCGACGACCAGGGGCAGCCGAAGCCGAAGCACATGGGCGGCCGGAAGTCCGCGCGGCTCAAGGTGCGCCTCGTCGCGCTCTCCCTGTGGGCGACCTCGCACCCGACCCTTGGAATGCCCACGCGCATGCGCCGCGTGGCCGCCGCGCCGGATACGTCCGTAAACGCCCCCGCAGTGAAGGCAGTTGCGTAGCCACCTAGGGTGATCCACATGGACAGCACTGCCACGGATCGCTTTGAGGCCAGCCGCAACCGGCTGGCCTCGCTGGCGTACCGCCTCCTCGGTTCCGCCACCGACGCCGAAGACGCCGTGCAGGATGCTTTCCTGAACTGGCAGGCCGCCGACCGGCAGCAGATCAAGGTGCCGGAAGCATGGCTGACCAAGGTCGTCACCAACCTGTGCCTCGACCGGCTCCGCTCGGCACAAGCCCGCCGCGAACGCGCCGTCGGCGCCTGGCTGCCCGAACCGCTCCTCGACGGCGACCCGATGCTCGGCCCGGCCGACACGTTCGAGCAACGCGAATCGGTCTCCCTGGCCGTGCTCACTCTCATAGAGCGCCTGTCGCCCCTTGAGCGGGCGGTCTACGTCCTGCGCGAAGCGTTCTCCTACAGCCACGCCGAGATGGCCGAGATCCTCGACATCACCGAGTCCGCGAGCCAGCAGCACCTCCACCGGGCCCGGCACCGGATCACCGCCGCGCGCCATCGAGACGGCGAAGTCGACCCGGCATCCGCCCGCCGGATCGTCGAGGAATTCCTCGCCGCCGCCACGTCGGGCCGCACCGAACGGCTGGTGGCGATGCTCACCGACGACGTGATCGCGATCTCCGACGGCGCCGGTCTGGCCGAGAAGCTGCTGCGGTACGACACCCCGCAGCGCGTCGCCGCCGTCGCACGGGGCGGTTTCAAACCCACGCCCGCGAAACGGCGGCTCGCCGGCGGCGCGCCCGCCATCCACTACGCGCTCGTCAACGGCGCCCCCGCCATCCTCTTCGTGGTCGGCGACCAGGTCGTGGGCGCCGTGACGTTCGACATCACAGGCGGCAGGATCGCGACCGTGCGCGGCATCGCCGCCCCCACCCGACTCGCCCGCCTCGTCGAAACCTGGCGCCAGCATGTACCGGACACGCCGCTCATCGCCCAGTGGTGACCCGGTGCCGACTGCGGCTCGCATCCACGCGGCAGTCGTGGACTTCCGGTTCGGCGCCCTCACCGAGGCCTTGAACGAGTGAGGCCGCCACCCCGATGGGAGTGGCGGCCTCACTGTTGCTGACGCTACGTCAGAGGATCTTTAGAGGTCGAAGTACAGCTCGAACTCGTGCGGGTGCGGGCGCAGCTGGATCGGGGCGATCTCGTTCGTGCGCTTGTAGTCGATCCACGTCTCGATCAGGTCGGGCGTGAAGACGCCGCCTGCGAGGAGGTACTCGTGGTCCGCCTCGAGCGCGTCCAGGACGGCCGGGAGCGAGGTGGGGACCTGCTGGACGTTGGCGTGCTCCTCGGGAGCCAGCTCGTACAGGTCCTTGTCGATCGGCTCGGCCGGCTCGATCTTGTTCTTGATGCCGTCCAGGCCCGCCATCATCAGCGCGGAGAACGCGAGGTACGGGTTGGACGACGGGTCCGGGGCGCGGAACTCGACGCGCTTGGCCTTCGGGTTCGAGCCCGTGATCGGGATACGCATCGCCGCCGAGCGGTTGCGCTGCGAGTACACCATGTTGACCGGGGCCTCGAAGCCGGGGACCAGGCGGTGGTAGGAGTTCACCGTCGGGTTGGTGAAGGCCAGCAGCGACGGGGCGTGCTTGAGGATGCCGCCGATGTAGTAGCGCGCCATGTCCGAGAGACCGGCGTAACCCTGCTCGTCGTAGAAGAGCGGGATGCCGCCCTGCCACAGCGACTGGTGGACGTGCATGCCCGAGCCGTTGTCGCCGAAGATCGGCTTCGGCATGAAGGTCGCGGTCTTGCCGTTGCGCCAGGCGACGTTCTTCACGATGTACTTGAAGAGCATCAGGTCGTCGGCCGCGGCGAGCAGCGTGTTGAACTTGTAGTTGATCTCCGCCTGGCCGGCCGTGCCGACCTCGTGGTGCTGGCGCTCGACCTGCAGGCCGGAGGCCTCCAGCTCGAGGGAGATCTCGGCGCGCAGGTCGGCGAAGTGGTCGACCGGCGGGGCCGGGAAGTAACCGCCCTTGTAGCGGACCTTGTAACCGCGGTTGTTCTCCGTGGAGCCGCTGTTCCAGGCGCCGGCCTCGGAGTCGATGTGGTAGAAGCTCTCGTTCGCCGACGTCGCGAAGCGGACGTTGTCGAAGACGTAGAACTCGGCCTCGGGACCGAAGTACGCGGTGTCCGCGATACCGGTCGACGCGAGGTAGGCCTCGGCCTTCTTGGCGATGTTGCGCGGGTCACGGCTGTACTGCTCGCCCGTGATCGGGTCGTGGATGAAGAAGTTGATGTTGACCGTCTTGTCCTTGCGGAAGGGGTCAACACGGGCCGTCGAGAGGTCCGCGCGCAGCGCCATGTCGGACTCGTGGATGGCCTGGAATCCGCGGATCGACGAGCCGTCGAAGGCGAGCTCCTCGTTCGGGTCGAACGCCGCTGCCGGGATCGTGAAGTGCTGCATCACTCCGGGCAGGTCGCAGAACCGTACATCGACGAACTTCACATCGTTGTCGGCGATGAACTTCTTCGCGTCGTCGGCGTTCTGGAACATCCAACTCCTCCTACTCCCGTCCTGGGCGGGACGGGGTTGCAGCTCGTGGTGCGTGCGTCCAGTGCGGTGGCACACGCTGGACCCGACCATAGGCACGCGTGATTTCTCAAGCGTGACCCATTTGTTTCGGCGAAGTTAACCGCCCTGGCCGGACCGGGCTCGTCCGGGGCCCTCCCGCAAGTGTGCCAAAGGGGGCGCAGTACCGTGGACGGGTGGACAACAGGCAAGCAGTCGGATCGTGGCTCTCCGGGCCGGGCGAGGCCACCAAGGACATGGCTGGTGGGGACTTCGGGTACCGGGGCAAGCGCCTCGGGCTGCCCGAGGAGGGCCCGGGCGCCATCGCGCCCCTTGGGCGCCGGTTCGGCGCCATCTTCATCGACTGGGCGCTGTGCATGCTGATCGCATACGGCCTGATCGCACGTGGTGACCAGCACGCGGCCGGCAACTGGGCGCTGCTCGTCTTCTTCGTACTGAGCGTGCTCACCGTCTCGACGGTCGGCTTCACGCCCGGCAAGCGGCTCCTGGGGCTGCGCCTCGTCGCGGAGAACGGCGGCCGCCTCGGCGCAGGCTGGGCCCTCGTGCGCTCCGTGCTGCTCTGCCTCGCCGTACCCGCCCTGATCTGGGACCGGGACGGGCGCGGCCTGCACGACCGGCTCGCGCGCGCCGTCCAGGTGCGGATCTGAACGTCACCACGGCCCGGCGTCCGCAGGCCGGTGTTCATTAACTCGGCAAAGCGCCCTTGTACAGCTTGTCGATGTTCACTCCACTCGGATTGATGAACCCCTCAGTTACTCACCCTGCATCTACGTAGCCCACGGTTACTTTGCGTTCACTACATGGATGACCCCGGCGGCGCTATCAACGTCCCGGGGTCTGGCCAGTCTTGAAGGGACTGACATGGGTGAGGGTAGCGCTGTGCCCGCGACGGCGGGAGACGATCCGGTGGCACGGCCACGGGCCGTCTCTTATCTACGGGTGTCCAGGCCGCAGCAGATCGACGGCTTCGGGATTCCGTACCAGCGGGCGCGAACCAGCGAGTTCATTGAGGAACGCGGTTGGGCGCAGGTCGGAGAGTTCGTAGATCTAGCTTTCAGCGGCCGTACGCCCGCAGGGCGGCGTCCCGGTTTCGCGCAGCTCCTGAAACAGGCGGAAACGGTGCCGTGCCCATTCGACATGGTCGTCGTCTCGGAGGGGCGGGCTGTCGGACGGGCAGGCCGGGAGTTCTGGCAAGCGGTCTGGGCCCTGGAGGATCTGGGTGTCCTCGTGGTCGTCGCCAGCGATGATCCGGCCGACAGCCTGCTGAAGCAGGCAGATTTCGCCGAAACGGAATGGGCGGCCGTCAGGAGGCGCACTCAGGGCGGCCTTCAGGCCAAGGCTCTCGAGGGCGGACACCCTGGAGGCGCCTTGCGTTACGGATATCGAATCGCGGAGATGCCGGGCAGCGCAACAGGTTCTGTGTTGGTCGTCGATGAGTGCGACGGTGGCCCGCTCTGTGTCGTGATGCGTGACGGAGAGTGCTCGACGACTCACGAGGCCGTGGTGCTTCGGCGCGCCCGTGAGCTGGTGGTCGAGCACGGCGGCAACATACGGCGGGCATGTGTCGCGCTGAACGGCGAGGGCTTTCTGAACAGGTCCGGGGGGCCGTGGGCGTACGAGAATCTGCGGAAGCGACTCCTGGGGAGCGACTTCCTGGAGGGACGCTACGTATTCCGCGATCCGGGCAGAAACGGAGGTCGGGGTACGCAGCTCGGGCACGACGGGCAGCCGCTGCACGGGGACACCGTGGTCCTGCACCTTGTCCCGGTCTTCAGTGCGGAACAGATTGCCGAGCTGCGCGCAGTCGTCGCGACGCGTAGCCGCAGGAAGAGCCCCTCCTCGAAGGTATATCCACTGACCGGGCGCCTTCGGGCGCCTTGCGGCGGCTGGTACAGGGGTGGGACACCGGAAGGCGGGCACCCGGAATACCGCTGCTCGGGCAAGACCGGACAGTTCACCGGAGCCCCGAGGTGCGACTGCGGGTCGATCCGGGCGAACGCCGTCGACGAGTGGGCGTGGGAACGGATCTGCGCCGCTCTTGCGGATGTCGCCGCCGACGGAGTGAGCGTTGAAGTGCGACAGGCAGACACACAACGGCAGGGGCCGGATCGTCTTGCGGTCCTCGACCGCCGGATTCTGGAGCAGCGCAAGGCAGTCGACAGCACCTCCACGGAGATTGACCGACTGCGTGATCTCCCGGGCGTAGTGCGACCGCCTGCTGTTGCTGTGCTGGAGAGCGCAGCGCGTCTGTTGGCCGACGATCTCGCGAGGATGGTGATCCTGCGCGGTGAATTGGCGGTGTGGCAACAGGATGAGCCACTGGACATCGGGCAGACGGCGCATGCGTACGAGCTGGTGGAGAAGGCGAAGGGCACGCCGGGTGAAACAACATGGGAGGAGCGCGCCGAACTGTTTGCCTACCTCGACATCCGCATCGATGTGTACGACGTTCCGCCACGGCCCCGGGGCGGCGACAGGTGTTCCGTGGGGACGTGGTTTCGGCAATGCGGTCGGGAGGTGCCGGTTCTCACGGACGAGGCATGGAATGCGGTCGAGCCGTTGGTGACCGTGCAAGGCGCGTTGGGGTCCCGGCAGATCGTCGAAGCCATGCTTCACAAGGCGGCGACGGGCATCTCGTGGCCTGCGCTGGACAGGCTGCGCGGTGGTTTCTTCCACCAGTACTGGAAGCGCTGGAACCGGAACGGGGTGTGGGCCGCAGTGGTGCGCGGCCTTGCGCAGTGCGAGACCGTCCCCGTCCACGTAAGCGAAATGCTCCCCGTCATGAGCATGACGGGGAGCATGGGGTCGGCAGCGTTCAGTGCGGTCAGTTGCCCCGAGGCATCTTCCCGTTACGGGGCATCGGGCCCTTCGGGATCGGCATCCGGGACATGAGATCACCCATGGCACGCAGACGGTCGTTGGCCGAAGTGACCTGCGCGCCGGTCAGTACGCGGGGGAGCTTGAGCATCGTCGTGCGAACCTTCTTCAGCGGCACGAGACCGTCTTCGTTCCCGACGATGATGTCGTGCACGGGGACGTCCACCACGATGCGCGCCATCTTCTTCTTCTCGGCCGCCAGCAGGCTCTTGACCCGGTTCGGGTTGCCCTCGGCCACCAGCACGATGCCGGCCTTGCCGACCGCGCGGTGCACCACGTCCTGGCTGCGGTTCATCGCGACCGCCGGGGTCGTCGTCCAGCCGCGGCCCACGTTCTGGAGCACTGCGGCCGCCGCGCCCGGCTGGCCCTCCATCTGCCCGAAGGCCGCTCGCTCGGCGCGGCGTCCGAAGACGATCGCCATCGCGAGGAAGGCCAGCAGGAAGCCCAGGATGCCCAGGTAGATGGGGTGACCGATCAAGAAGCCGATGCCGAGGAGGACGCCGAAAACGACGATGCCCAAGCCCCCGACGACAAGACCGACCTTCGGGTCCGCCTTGCGGGTCATCTTGTAGGTCAGGGCGATCTGCTTGAGTCGCCCGGGGTTCTCAGACTCTGCGTCTGCTGTTGCCTTCCTCGCCATGGCCAGAAGTTTACGCGGCCTACGACGTGGACTACGACGTCCGGGTGGCCACAGCCTCCAGAACGTGCTGCGCCTCGGTCCGATCCTTGGCCCGGCGGCGGTCTTCGAGCACGGAAGTCCAGGCGTTGCGGCGCGCGGTGCGCTGGCCGCGGCTCAGCAGAAGCGACTCGACGGCGCGGAGCGCGTCGGTCACGGACGGGATGGCGGTGGCGCTGACGGACGAAGTCGCGGCCTGCATGAGTGGGGTCCCCCCTCGGGACGGCGGCGGATACAGCGGGGGTGCAGCTGTACGTGAACCTAGGGTCACTGATTGGTGTTACCAAGGCGTGTCCGGTCGGTCAAACGCAAATGAAACCTTGATGCGGCCCCGGAAATGCCGGACGCGGCCCGTCCACCGCCCCCACCTGCGGGGACTGGACGAGCCGCGCCTTCTCGGCCATTACTGGCCGGTAACTGCTTGTGCTCCGATTCACACGGCCAGCGTCGCGCGGCGGTCCATCGCCTGCTGGAAGAGCCGGCCCGCGCGGTACGAGGAACGGACCAGCGGGCCCGACATGACGCCCGAGTAGCCGATCTCCTCGGCCTCCTCCTGGAGCTCCACGAACTCGGCCGGCTTCACCCAGCGCTCGACGGGGTGGTGCCGCGCGGAGGGGCGCAGGTACTGCGTGATCGTGATGAGCTCGCAACCCGCGTCGTACAGGTCCTGGAGCGCCTGGCTGATCTCCTCGCGCTCCTCGCCCATCCCCAGGATGAGGTTGGACTTGGTGACGAGACCGGCCTCGCGGGCCTTGGTGATGACCTCGAGCGAGCGCTCGTAACGGAATCCGGGGCGGATGCGCTTGAAGATGCGCGGCACCGTCTCGACGTTGTGGGCCAGCACCTCGGGGCGCGAGGAGAAGACCTCGGCGAGCTGCTCGGGGACCGCGTTGAAGTCGGGGATGAGGAGCTCGACCTTGGTGCGGCCGGCCTCGCGCTCCGACGTCATCGCGTGGATCTGGCGCACGGTCTCCGCGTACAGCCAGGCTCCGCCGTCCGCCAGGTCGTCGCGTGCGACGCCCGTGATCGTGGCGTAGTTGAGGTCCATCGTGACGACGGACTCACCGACGCGGCGCGGCTCGTCCAGGTCGAGCGCGGCGGGCTTGCCCGTGTCGATCTGGCAGAAGTCGCAGCGCCTCGTGCACTGGTCGCCGCCGATGAGGAAGGTCGCCTCGCGGTCTTCCCAGCACTCGTAGATGTTGGGACAGCCCGCCTCCTGGCAGACCGTGTGCAGACCCTCGGACTTCACCAGGGCCTGCATCTTGGTGTACTCGGGGCCCATTTTCGCCCGCGTCTTGATCCACTCGGGCTTGCGCTCGATGGGGGTCTGCGCGTTGCGGACCTCCAGACGCAGCATCTTGCGTCCGTCGGGTGCGACTGCGGACACGTCCGGCTCCCTCTACAGCTTCGAATCGTCGGCGAACCCCAGGGTACGCCCGATATTTGTATGGGTTACGACTGGCCAACCCCTGGCGGGCAGGGGGAATTCCTCAGGCAGGCGTGGGCTCCACCGTGCGCGGCGCCAGGTCCGCGCCCTCCAGGATGTCCCGGAGGTGCTTCTCGACCGACGGGAGGACCTCGGCGATCGTGACCTCGCGGCCCAGTTCGTACGAGAGCGAGGTCACACCCGCGTCGCGGATGCCGCACGGAACGATCTTGTCGAAGAAGGTGGTGTCCGGATTGCAGTTGAGCGCGAAGCCGTGCATCGTCACGCCCTTGGCGACGCGGATGCCCATGGCGGCGATCTTGCGGTCCTCGCGGCGCTGGCCCGCATTGGAGGGCGCGTACTCGGGGCCGTTCATCCGGGGGTCGAACTCCTCGTCCTGCAGGCGCGGGTCGAAGTCCAGGGAGAGGCCGCCGAGCGCCGGACGCTCCTCGACGGGGTCGCCGAGCACCCAGACGCCCGCCCGGCCCTCGACCCGGCTGGTGGCGACGCCGAAGTCGGCGCAGACCCGGATCAGGGCCTCCTCCAGGCGGCGCAGGTGCGCGATGACGTCGACGGGGCGGGGCAGCTTCTGGATCGGGTAGCCGATGAGCTGTCCGTACCCGTGCCAGGTGATCTTGCCGCCGCGGTCGACGTCCACGACGGGGGTGCCGTCGAGGGGCCGCTCGTTGTCCGCTGTGCGGCGGCCCGCCGTGTAGACGGGCGGGTGCTCCAGGAGCAGCACGGTGTCCGGGACCTCGTCGGCGAACCGGGCCGCGTGCACCTCGCGCTGCTTGTCCCAGGCCTCCCGGTACTCGACGGCGAAGTCGCCGAATCCCAGCCGGTCAAACCGCAGCTCACTCACGGCAGCTCCTCATCGCATGCTGATATCGCGCCTCAGTAACTGTACGACCGCATCGAACAAGCACATCCGGCGGGCAGAAACGACACCTCCTCACACGATCGGATGAACGTGGGGCGAAGGTGCGGGAAGCGGCGGTGAGGGCCGCTAAATTCACGCCGTTCCATGAGGGCTGATCCCTGGCCCGGAAGGCAGGAGACCGTACAGCTGATGTCGGAACGACCTCCGCAGCGCACGCCCAACCGCCAGCTCGCCGCGCTCATCGCCGAAGCCGGATTCTCCAATGCCGGGCTCGCCCGGCGGGTGGACCAGCTCGGGCTCGAACACGGCCTCGACCTTCGGTACGACAAGACCTCGGTGACCCGGTGGCTCCGCGGCCAGCAGCCGCGCGGCACCACCCCCGCACTGATCGCCGAGGTGTTCACCCGGCGCCTCGGCCGCCGGCTCTCGGCGCAGGACCTGGGGCTCGACGCGTGTGCCCCCGTCTACGCGGGGCTGGAATTCGCCGGTACGCCGGAGGAGGCCGTCGACATCGTCAGCGGGCTCTGGCGCAAGGACTCCGGGAGCCATGCGGAGTTGCGGAAGATTGCCTTCACGCCCGCGGGCCTCGTCGTGCCCAGCCGGGACTGGCTGATCGGGCGGGCCGACGACCGGGTGGGCCGCGGCGACCCCGCGGCGGTCAACGGCGCGCGTATCCCGGCGCAGGGGCGCGCCCCCGCACTGTCCGTGCCGCGCCAGCGGAGCACCGACCGGGGGCCCGGCCAGCGGGTCGGGTCCGGGGACATCGCGGCGCTGCGCTCCGTCGGGGAGCTCTTCCGGTCGCTGGACCAGGCGTACGGCGGCGGGCATGCCAGGCAGGCCCTGGTGCGCTATCTGGAACACGAGGCGGAGCCGATGCTGCGCGGCACCTATGGCGAGGCGACGGGGCGCAGGCTTTTCGCGGCCGCCGCCGATCTGACCCGGCTCGCGGGCTGGACCTCGTACGACATCGCCGCCCATGGTCTCGCCCAGCGCTATTTCGTCCAGGCGCTGCGGCTCGCGCAGGCGGCGGGGGACCGGGCGTACGGCAGCTATGTGCTGGTGACGATGAGCCGGCAGGCCGTCTACCTCGGGCACGGGCGCGAGGCCGTCCAGCTGGCGCGCGTCGCCCAGCAGGGGGTGGGGAGTTCGGCGCCCGCCGTCGTCCAGGCGATGCTGCACGCGGTGGAGGCGCGCGGGCACGGGGTGCTGGGGGAGGTGCGGGCGTGCACGGCTTCTCTCGTACGGGCCGAGCGCGCCATGGAAGCGGCACGCCCGGGGGACGAAGTGCCGCACTGGGCACGGTTCTTCGACGAGGCGCAGCTGGCGGACGAATTCGGCCACTGCCACCGTGACCTGCAGCAGTTCAGGATGGCGGCGCAGTACGCGGAGCGCTCGCTGCAGATGCGCTCGCCCTCCTTCGCGCGCTCCCGGCTCTTCTGCCGGGTGGTGCTGGCGTCGGCGCGCCTGGGTCTCGGCGAGCTGGACCAGGCGTGTGCGCTGGGTGCCGAGGCGGCGCAGCAGGCGGGGGAGATGCGCTCCGCGCGGGCGGTCGAGTACGTGAGGGACTTCGAGCGGCGCCTGGAGCCCTATCGCGACGCGGCGGCGGTACGGGGGTACCGCGACCGCGTCGCTGCGTTCGGCTAGGCGGCCGCGGCTGCGGTGTCGGCCGCGTAGCCCGGCGCGATGCCGAAGTCGCGCAGGATCTCCTCGGCGGCCCTGCGGCCGGAGTGGAGTGCCCCCTGGACCGTGCTGGTGTCGCGGTGGTCGCCGCAGACGTACAGGCCCGCGAGGAGGCGGACCGGGCGGCGGAGGTCGTGCGGCGGGTTCATGGCGGGGACCGCCTCGGGGTCGTGGTGGACGGCGAGGAGCTCCCAGTCGTCGGTGGGCGTGCCGTACAGGGTGGCCAGCCGGGCGCGGACGATGCGGTCCAGGCCGGTGAGTTCGCAGGGCGGGGTGCCGAGGACTGTCGTGGAGATCAGGGTCCTGCCGTCCGGTGCGCGCGACGGGTCGACCGCGCTGATCACGGCGGTGTGCGAGACGGGGCTCGTGCGTTCGGCGTCCAGGATCAGCGCCGGGTCGGTGAGCGGGGGCTCGGGGGCCGTGTGGTGCAGGACGGTCACCGGGTGGAAGGCGGGGACGCGCAGCCCCGGCATGAGCTCGGCGGCGGCGCGGGCGCCGGTCGCCAACAGCAGGGCGCGACAGCCGAGTTCGCCGTGGTCCTCGGTGGTGACGGAGCTGATCGCGACGGATTTCACGCGCGCCCCGGTCCGTACGGTGCCGGCCGGAAGAGCGGCCGCGAGCCGCTCGGGCAGGACGGAGGCGCCGCCCGCGGGGATGCACAGCCGGCCCTGGGCGTAGCCGCGCAGGGCGAGGTCGGCGCAGCGGCTGGACGTGGTGAGGGCCGGGTCGCACAGCAGCGCGGAGAGCAGCGGCCTGAGGAATCCGTCGATCGTACGAGGGGGGAGTCCGCGCTCGCGCAGGGCGGTGAGCGCGGGCTGCTCGGGGCGGGCCAGGAGACGCTGCACGGGGGTGGTGGCGAGACGGCCGAGGGCGGCGCCCAGGCGGGCGCGGTCGAGGGTGTTGTTGAGGGGGGAGCGAGGGGCGCTCGCCAGGGCGCGCGCCGCCTTGAGTGCGCCCCTCGCGCTACCTGGTTCGCCCGTACGCAGCAGGCGGCCCTCGCTGTGCACGAGGACCCCCGGCGAGAAGGGCCGCAGCTCCACCTCGTCCAGTCCCGGGGTGAGCCGCAGCTCCGGGTAGGACGTGCACAGGATCTGGCCGATACGGTCGAGCCGGAACCCGTCCGCCGATGCGGTGGACATACGGCCGCCGGGATCCTGGGCGGCCTCCAGAACCGTGACGTCGACCCCGGCGCTGGTCAGCCGGTGCGCCGCCGAGAGCCCTGCGAGTCCGGCTCCGACGATCACGACGTCCGCGTGGTGTGCGGTGGTCAGCACGTGCCCCTCCCCGAGGTCGGTGCGGTGCGGGTGTGGGCTACTTCCCCAACTCCCCGTGGAAATACCCGAGTTCGGGACGATGGTATGAAGCTCCGGTTCCGCGGCCCTCGCGCACGACACCGGGTACGGAGGCACGGGGTCGCACGGGCGGGTCCGTATCATCCGCAGAACCAGCAACGAAGCCGTCACCGGAGGTCCGCACATGGCTGTGCAATGGAAGCTCGTCGTCGACTGCGCCGACCCGCTGGCGATCGCCGGGTTCTGGGCACCGGCCCTCGGTTACGAGATCGAGGACCACAGCGCCCTCATCGAGAAGCTGATCGGGCTCGGCGCCGTCACCGACGACCAGTGGACCGAGGCGGGCGGGCACAAGGTCTGGGACCACGCGGCCGCCGTACGCCACCCCGACGACCCGTACGACGAAGCCACCGGCACAGGGCTCGGCCGGCGCATCCTCTTCCTGCGCGTCCCCGAACCCAAGCAGGGCAAGAACCGGCTGCACATCGATCTGCACTTCGGCCCGGAGCGGCGCGACGCCGAGGTGAAGCGCCTGGAGGAGCTCGGCGCGACCGTGCTGCGCGTCGTGCAGGAGCCCGGCGACAGTCACGTCACGATGGCCGACCCCGAGGGCAACGAGTTCGACGTCCAGTAGGCCGCAGGGCGCGGTGTCTCAGCGCAGGGCCGCGCCGATCGCGTCGTCGACCGAGGGGAAGGCGAAGGAGAACCCCGACTCCAACAGGCGGGCGGGCAGCACCCGTTGGCTGCCCAGTACGTCGCCCGCGAACTCGCCCAGCGCGATCTTCAGCGCGAAGGCGGGCGCTGCCGCGAGAGTCGGCCGGTGCAGCGCCCGCCCCATCGCCGCGGTGACCTCGCGGTTGGTGACCGGATCGGGACCCGTCAGGTTCACCGGACCCGACAGCGACTCCGTGTCCAGGATGTGGCGCAGGGCCGCGACCTCGTCGTGCAGCGCGATGAAGCTCCAGTACTGGCGTCCGTCGCCGAGCCGCCCGCCGAGACCCGCCTTGAACAGGGGGAACAGCTTCCCCCAGGCGCCGCCCTCGCGGGCCACCACCAGACCGGTGCGCGCGAACACCGTCCGTACGCCCGCCTCTTCGGCCGGCAGCGCCGCCTCCTCCCACTCCACACAGAGCGAGGCGAGGAAGCCGTCGCCGGGCGGCGCGTCCTCGTCCACCGCGCGGTCGCCGGTGTCGCCGTAGAAGCCCAGCGCGCTGCCGCACAGAAACACCCGGGGCGGAACGTCGAGCGAGGCGACGGCCTCCGCGAGCGCCGCCGTCCCCAGCACCCGGCTGTCGCGGAGCTCTTTCTTGTACGCGTCCGTCCACCGGTGGTCGCCGACCCCGGCACCCGCCAGATTCACCACCGCGTCAGAGCCCGACAGGCCCTCGGTGTCGACGTACTGCCGCTTCGGATCCCACTCGATCTCGTCCGCGCGCTCCGGGCTCCGGCGCACCAGCCGCACCACCTCGTGCCCGTCCGCGCGCAGGGAGTGGGTCAGCGCCTTGCCGATGAGTCCGGACGCCCCGGCGATCACGATTCGCATACGTCCCATCCTGCCGCAGGACCGTCTTTGGCACAGTGGGGCCCATGGATGCTCCCCGCGTACGTCCCGCACAGTTCGCCGACGGCGACGCGCTCGCCGGGCTGGACCGGGAGACCTGGTCCGTGCTGCACGCCGTGCAGCCGCGGCCCGAGCCCCCGTACAAGCCCTTCTTCGACCTGAGCAGCAGCCCCGCCGACCACCTCGTCGCGGAGGGCGGGGACGGAACGCTTCTCGGCTACCTCAGGATGACCCCGGCCACCCCGCTGGCCTGCAACGCGCACGTGCGCCAGATCAACGGGCTGGCCGTCGCGGACTCCGCGCGCGGGAAGGGCATCGGGCGTGCGCTGCTGCACGCCGCCTTCGACGAGGCGCGCCGCCAGGGGGCGCGCCGCATCACGCTGCGCGTCCTGGGGCACAACGCGCCCGCCCGGGCGCTGTACCTCTCCGAGGGTTTCGCGGTCGAGGGCGTACTGCGGGGGGAGTTCCTGCTCGACGGTGCGTACGTCGACGACGTGCTGATGGCGCGCCCCCTCTGAGCGGACCCGGTTGAGCGGACCCGGTTGAGCGGACTCAGTCCCCGAAGCGCTCCCAGAGCTGGGGATAGCGGTCCGCGAGACCCGCCTCGTCCTCCAGGTCGAAGGCCGTCCCCTCGGGCTCGGGGGCCTGCGCAGTGATACCCAGGTCCGGTGCGACCGCCCCGGTGAGCTGCTCGTACGCCTCGTCCGCGGCGAACCCCAGCTCCTCGCCGTCCCCGTCGACCTCCTCGTCGAATTCGTCGAGGAGACCGGCGAGATCGTCCGGGTCGTGCAGCGCGCCCTCGAACACCTCACGGCCCTGGCCGATCAGCCAGCACCGGAAGTAGTCGAAGGAGTCGTCGCCCGCCCCGCCCAGGAGCACGGCGGCCGCACCCCGCAGATCCCAGCGGTAGGCGCGGTTGTAGCGCGCCTCGAAGTGTCTGGCGAAGTCCAGAACGGATTCGGGGTCGCGCTGCAGCAGCCGTTCGATGAGCAGATCGGCATGGTCCTCGGGGTCGCCGTCGGCGGCCGCGCGGGTGCTGTCGATGATCTCCCAGAACTCCGTTTCGTCCATCACGGGTCAAGCATCGTGGTTGGCGGGGCGTGACGCACGCGGAGCGCCGAAGCGGTGCCTCTCTCGTTACCAGGCGGTGTGACCGTCCGATGATTCACTCGTTTGAAGGGTGTACTGATTCCGATCACTCACCCCTGAGGCTCACGTGGACCTGGAACAGGCCGAAGCAGCGCTGGTCGAGCACTACCCGCGCCTGGTGCGACTCGCCTACATAACGCTCCCGCCGTCCCTCGGCCGCCACCGCAGGGTGCTCGCCGCGCACGCCGCGGTCCAGCGCGCCCTGCCGGGCCAGGGGGCGCTCGTGCCCGCCCAGCGGACCCCGGACGACCGTCCGGGCGGTGGGTACGCGGTGCTCAGGCTCAGGGTGCTGACCGCGGTCCTCGCGTACGACCGCAGGCCCGCCTGGTGGCCCGGTGCGCTCCCCGCGCCGCGCGCCCTGCGGCCTGGGCTGCCGTACGTGCACGGGCTGCGCCTCTTCCCCCGCTCCGGCGGCGCAGATGAACTCGCCCTGGAACAGGCACTGTCGGGCACCACGGCCACCGCCCGCGCGGCCCTCGTGCTCCACCGGGTGGAAGGGCTCGAGGACGCCGCGGTACGGGCGCTGCTGGCCGAGGCGGGGGCGACCGACACCGGCCCCGCGCTGCGCACCGCCCACCGGCTGGCCCGTACGGTCGCCGACCGGGGTGCCGAAGGGCTGCTCGCCTCGGACGAGTTCGACCCCTGCCTCGTCCACACCCGCCCCACCGACCTCCTGCGCCGCAGACAGCGGACCAGGCTCGTCTGGGGCGCCCTCGCGGTGACGGCCGTGCTGGCCGCCGTTCTGGTCACGGCGGGCGGCGACGGCTCCGCGCCCGCACCGGTCGTCGAGGCCACGGGCCCCGCGGTCCGTACGACCGTGGGCGCAAAGGCGCTGAACCCCTCGCTGCTGGAGCGGGCCCCCGCCCAGGAGTGGGCCGACACCTCCCGCGTCGACTACAGCGTGTGGCCCGCGCGCGGCTCGCGCACCGGCGACAAGGCGCTGCTCGGCCGGGCCCTGCGGGTCTGGGCCAACCCGGCGCGCACGGTCCGCATCACCGCGACGCCGGGGACCGGGACCGTACCGCCGGAGAAGCCGCCGCGGCTGCTGTACGCGGGCGAGTCCGACGGCAGCGTCGTGGTGCTCCTGCACGAGGGGCTGCGGGTCGTGCGGTATGCGGAGCCCGCCGACGGCAAGGGCGCGCCCACTCTCGACTTCGTACGGACCGACGACGCGGACGTCACCACCGGAGCCGCGCTCGTCGTCAGCCGCACCGCCGAGGCCGCCCGCTATCTGCTGGCCCCCTGGATCGCCGAGTCCACCACCCGCGACCTGCTCCGACCGAACGCCCCGGCAAAGGAGTTGAAGGTCGGCGACGACGGGGTGACGGACCCGGTCGACCGCCCCTCGGCGGCCTCGGGCGCCGGCTGTACGTCCTGGCCGGCCCTGCAGCTGCGCTCCTCCACCCGCATCGTCGAGAAGCACGCCTTCCTCCTCACCGACCTCGGCGACGTGAACCCCGTCCACCTCACCTACACTCCGCCGCCCAGCACCACGGCCCCGCCGGCCCGCCAGCCGCGCGAGGCGACGGGCGGCCCCGCGCTGCTGAACTGGGCGCGCACCGCCTGCTCGCTGGGGGAGATGCGCGGGCAGGGCGTGCGGTCGGTCAACAACTGGGAGTACGCCCAGCAGCAGCTCCCCGAGAACGGCGGCCGCGCCTCCTGGGTGTGCACCAGGGCCGACACCTGGCAGGGCCCGGGCAATGTCTCCATCCAGCTCCAACTCCCGGGCAGCGCACCGGTGGTGGCCCGCGCGCGCAACACCGCCGCGTGCAGCCGCTTCGGCCAGCACGTCCTGGCGGGCGCGAGCTGGAAGGCCGGGTCGGGTCAGTGGTATCTGCTCGCCGCGGGCAGCCGGCTGGTCCGCTCCATCGAGGCGACCGGCGGCGTACGGGCGAAGGCGAACGGCACGACGATGGCCGTACGGACAGGGAAGGAGGCCCACGCCGACCTGAGGGCGAAGCTGGCGACCGGGGACACCCTGGCCGCGCTGAACTGACCCCTCAGGCGTAGAGGCCGGCCGTCCGCACCACCGCGTCCCGGACCCGGTCCCGCAGTTCGGCCGGTTCCAGCACCTCCAACTCGGGTCCCAGTGCCAGCAGTTGGCCGAAGGCGATGTCCAGGTTCTCGACGGGCAGCGTGAGCGTCAGCCACCCGTCCCCGTCGGGGGCCCCGGCGGCCGCCAGGGCCTCGTCGGCGGCCGGGCGGCCTACCGTGTACGGAAGGCGGCGGGCGCCGTCCGGCGACACCCGTACGACGGTGACCGCCTGCAGGATCGACCGGGCGAAGCCGGCCGCCCGCTCCTCCCAGAAGGGGGGCAGCGCGAAGTCCTCGTCGCGCTCGAAACGCTCCTCGGTGACCTCCGCCGCGGTGAAGCGGTCGATGCGGTAGACCCGGAAGTCGCCGTCGGCGCGGGCGCACACGTACCAGGTGCCGGCCTTGAGCACGAGTCCGTACGGCTCCAACTCCCGCTCCACGGAAGCCCCGTCGCGCCGCCCGTAGCGGGCCAGGACCCTGCGGTCGTCCCAGACCGCCTCGGCCAGCGCGGGCAGCAGGGCAGGGGTCTCTGGCTCCTGGTACCAGCCGGGCGCGTCCAGGTGGAAGCGCTGGGCCGCCGACGCGGAGGCGTCGCGCAGCGAGGGCAGCAGGGCGGCGGAGACCTTCAGCCGGGCGGCCGAGGCGGCGTCCTCCAGGCCCATCTCGCGCAGCGCGCCCGGCAGCCCCGACAGGAACAGGGCCTCGGCCTCGCTGCGGGCGAGCCCGGTCAGCCGCGTACGGTAGCCGCCGATCAGCCGGTAGCCGCCGGCCCTGCCCCGGTCGGCGTAGACCGGGACTCCGGCTTCGGAGAGGGCCTGGGCGTCCCGGGTGATGGTGCGCTCCGAGACGTCGAGCTCCTGGGCCAGCTCGGCGGCGGTCATCATGGGCCGGGACTGGAGCAGCAGAACCATCTTGATCAGGCGGGCAGCGCGCATATCCCCAGGAAATCACGACAGAGGATGGCTCCTTTCGATGTCAGCCTGGATCCATGACTACTTCACAGCAGCCTCTGCAGGGCAGGATCGCGCTGGTCGCCGGAGCCACCCGGGGCGCGGGCCGCGCCATGGCCGTAGAACTGGGCCGCGCGGGAGCCACGGTCTACGCCACGGGCCGCACCACCCGCACGCAGGTCAGCGAGGTCGGCCGCGCGACCGAGACCATCGAGGAGACCGCCGAACTGATCGACGCGGCGGGCGGCACGGGGATCGCCGTACCCACCGACCACCTCGACCGTGAGCAGCTGAAATCCCTCGTCGCGCGCATCGACCGCGACCATGGCCGCCTCGACATCCTGGTCAACGACATCTGGGGCGGTGACCACCTCCTGGTCAAGCAGTGGGGCAAGAAGCTCTGGGAGCTGGACCTGGACGAGGGCATGCGCATGCTGCGCCTGGGCGTCGAGACGCACCTCAACACCAGCTACTTCGCGCTGCCGCTCCTGGTCCGCAATCCGGGCGGCCTGGTCGTCGAAATCACCGACGGCACCGAGGAGTTCAACCGCGACTACCGCGAGACGTTCTTCTACGACCTCGCCAAGGCGGCCCCGCTGCGGATGGCACGGGCACTGGCCGAGGAGCTGAAGGAGTACGGCGGTACGGCGGTCTGTCTGACCCCCGGCTTCCTGCGCTCGGAGTCGATGCTGGACACCGCCTTCAAGGTCACCGAGGAGACCTGGCAGGACGCCATCGCCCAGGAACCGGCGTTCGCGATCTCCGAGACCCCGCGGTTCATCGGCCGCGCGGTGGCGGCCCTGGCCGCCGATCCCGAAGCGGCGCGCTGGAGCGGGCAGTCGCTCTCCAGCGTGCAGCTGGCCAGGGAGTACGGCTTCACGGACGTGGACGGCTCGGTCCCGGACGCCTTCGCGTACATCACCGAGGTGGTCAAGGGCGGCAAGCAGGCGCCCGCGTCCGACTACCGCTGACTACCGCCGGTCCGGGCTGAGCGCGATCACCGCGAGCAGCGCGCCCTGCGGGTCGCTGATCACCGAGAAACGCCCCGGCGGGATGGTCGTCGGCTGCACGAGGACCTTTCCGCCCAGTTCACCGACCTTGGCCGCGGCCGCGTCGCAGTCCGCGACGGCCATGTAGACCATCCAGTGCGCGGGCACCTCGGCCGGGAAGTTCTCGTCGATGGGCATCATGCCGCTGAACTTCTCGCCGTCGATGGACCATTCCGTGTACGAGGTCGGTCCGTACGGATGGGTGTCCCCGTCCCACCCGAAGACCGCCGTGTAGAACGCCTTCGCCTTCTCCGTGTCCCGTACGAGCAGCTCGAACCAGGCGAACGCGCCCGGCTCCTCGACCCGCCCGAAACCCTGGTGCTCCAGCGGCTGCCAGAGGCCGAAGAACGCGCCCTCGGGGTCGGTGCAGGCGGCCAGCTTGCCGGAGGTGAAGACGTCCATGGGGCCGGCGACGACGGTCCCGCCGTTGGCGGTCACGGCCGCGGTCGTGGCCTCGATGTCGGCGGTTCCGAAGTACGCCATCCAGGCGGGCGGCTGGCCGGGCGCCATGCAGGGTCCGTACCCGCCGACGTAGTCCTCGCCCTTCATCCACATGCCGTAGCCGCTGGCGTCCTCCATCGGTACGTCGCCCGCCGACCAGCCGAAGAGCCCCGTGTAGAAGGTCTTCGCGGCGGCGATGTCGGTGGTGGAGAGGTCGGCCCAGGTGGGCGTGGACGGCTTGTTGTGGATCATCGTGGGCTCCTGACGAGGTCGGCTGCCCCCAAATCCCCATTCACGCACGCGTGCCCCGCCCCGGCAATCGGGACGGGGCACCACGTACGAGGTCCTACAGGCCGTAGCGCTCGCGCGCTTCCTTCACGGCCGTGACCGGGACCGCACCCTTGCGCGCCAGCTGCGCGAGGGCGGCCACCACGATCGACTCGGCGTCGATGCCGAAGTGGCGGCGGGCCGCGTCACGGGTGTCGGAGAGGCCGAAGCCGTCCGCGCCCAGCGAGGTGTAGTCCTGCTCGACCCACTGTGCGATCTGGTCGGGGACCTGGCGCATGTAGTCCGAGACCGCGAGGACGGGCGAGTCGACGCCCTCAAGTGCCGTACGGATGAAGGGAATCCGCTCCTCGCCCCGCAGCAGTGCCGCGTCCGCCTCCAGGGCGTCACGGCGCAGCTCGGTCCAGGAGGTCGCCGACCAGACGTCGGCGGCGACGCCCCACTCGGCGGCGAGCATCTGCTGGGCCTTCAGGGTCCAGTGGATGGCCGTGCCCGAGCCGACGAGCTGGATGCGCGAGGCGTTGGCGGGGGTGGTGACGCCGGCCGACTCCGCGGTGTTGAAGCGGTAGAGGCCCTTGATGATGCCCTCGTCGATGCCGGACGGCTTCGCGGGCTGCGGCATCGGCTCGTTGTAGACGGTGAGGTAGTAGAAGACGTCACGGTCCTCGCCCGGGAGCGCCTCGCCGTACATACGGCGCAGGCCCTCCTTGACGATGGTGGCGATCTCGTACGCGAAGGCCGGGTCGTACGAAAGGGCCGCCGGGTTGGTGGCCGCGATCATCGGCGAGTGGCCGTCCGCGTGCTGCAGGCCCTCGCCCGTCAGCGTCGTACGCCCTGCGGTGGCACCCACCAGGAAGCCGCGGCCCAGCTGGTCGCCGAGCTGCCACATCTGGTCGGCGGTCCGCTGCCAGCCGAACATCGAGTAGAAGATGTAGAAGGGGATCATCGCTTCGCCGTGCGTGGAGTACGCGGACGAGGCGGCGATGAAGTCGGCCATCGAGCCGGCTTCGGTGATGCCCTCGTTGAGGATCTGGCCGTCCTTGGCCTCGCGGTAGTACATCAGCTGGTCGCGGTCGACCGGCTCGTACGTCTGGCCCTTAGGCGAGTAGATGCCGAGCGAGGGGAACAGCGACTCCATGCCGAAGGTGCGGGCCTCGTCCGGGACGATCGGGACCCAGCGCTTGCCGGTCTCCTTGTCGCGGATGAGGTCCTTCACCAGGCGTACGAAGGCCATCGTGGTCGCCATTGACTGCGAGCCGGAGCCCTTGTCGAAGGCGGCGAAGGACTTGTCGGCCGCGGCGGGCAGCGGGGCGAGAGGCTGCGAGCGGCGGGCCGGGGCGGGGCCGCCGAGGGCCGCGCGGCGCTCCTGGAGGTAACGGACCTCGGGGGCATCCGCGCCCGGGTGGCCGTAGGGAACGACGCCGTCGACGAACTGGGCGTCGCTGATGGGGAGTTCGAGAAGGTCACGCATGTTCTTGAACTCGTCCACCGAGAGCTTCTTCATCTGGTGGTTCGCGTTCTTCGACGCGAAGCCCTCACCGAGGGTGTAGCCCTTGACGGTCTGCGCCAGGATGACGGTCGGCGCGCCCTTGTGCTCCACGGCGGCCTTGTACGCGGCGTAGACCTTGCGGGGCTCGTGGCCGCCGCGCGACAGGTGGAAGCACTCGAGGATCTTGTCGTCGCTCAGCAGCTTCGCCATCTCGACGAGCGCCGGGTCGGAGCCGAAGAAGTCCTGGCGGATGTAGGCGGCGTCACGCGTCTGGTACGTCTGGACCTGCGCGTCCGGCACCTCGCGGAGGCGGCGGACGAGCGCGCCCTGGGTGTCGAGCTGGAAGAGCTCGTCCCAGGCGTTGCCCCACATCGACTTGACGACGTTCCAGCCGGCGCCGCGGAACTGGCCCTCCAGCTCCTGCACGATCTTGAAGTTGGCGCGGACCGGACCGTCGAGGCGCTGCAGGTTGCAGTTGATGACGAAGGTCAGGTTGTCGAGACCCTCACGGGCGGCGAGTCCGAGGGCCGCCGTCGCCTCGGGCTCGTCCATCTCGCCGTCGCCGAGGAACGCCCAGACGTGGGAGTTCGAGACGTCCTTGATGTTGCGGTTGGTCAGGTACCGGTTGAAGCGCGCCTGGTAGATGGCGGAGAGCGGGCCCAGACCCATGGAGACGGTCGGGAACTCCCACAGCCAGGGGAGGCGGCGCGGGTGCGGGTAGGAGGGCAGACCGTTGCCCGCCGACTCCTGCCGGAAGTTGTCGAGCTGCTGCTCGGAGAGGCGGCCGTCGAGGAAGGCGCGGGCGTAGATGCCCGGCGAGGCGTGGCCCTGGATGTAGAGCTGGTCGCCGGAGCCGTCGCCCTCCTTGCCGCGGAAGAAGTGGTTGAAGCCGGTCTCGTACAGCCAGGCAGCGGACGCGAAGGTCGCTATGTGGCCGCCGACACCGTGCTTGGCGCCGCGGGTGACCATCGCGGCCGCGTTCCAGCGGTTCCACGCGGTGATCTTCCGCTCCATCTCCTCGTCGCCGTCGATCGACGGTTCGGCGGAGGTGGGGATGGTGTTGACGTAGTCGGTCTCCAGCAGCTTGGGCAGCGCGAGACCGGCGCCCTCGGCGTGCTGGAGGGTCCGGCGCATCAGGTACGCGGCGCGGTGCGGGCCGGCGGCCTTGGTGACGGCATCGAGGGAGGCCGCCCACTCGGCGGTCTCTTCGGTGTCACGGTCCGGGAGCTGGTCGAGCTCGCTCGGAGACTTGGCTGCGAGGTCGGTCACGAAGGCCGCCTTCCGGAGTCGAAGGGGAGGGGGTTGCCCAGGTCTGGCAGGACAGGGCGATGGACTGGGTGAAGTCCGTCGTCGACTGTAGACCCCTGATCGATGATCGATCAAAGGGTTGAATGGAAAAACTTCTGCGGAGAGCGGAAGTCGGCACAGGGTGCCATGAAATCGGACACGCGGTGCCGTGATTTGGGGCGTTGGTGCAGGTCGGAGCGCACGGGTGAGCGCGGGGCGGCTCAGGCGGGGGTGTCCGGGGGTGGAGCCCCGAAAGGGGAAAGGCCCCGCGTCACGGCCTCGGGGCGCAGCCCAGTACGTGGGCCTTGACCAGCTCCGCGATCGCCGGGTCCCGGCGCCTGAACGCCGCCACCAGCTCCTCGTGCTCCTCCGCGTACGACTGCTGGACCGTCCCCAGCCACCGGATCGACAGCGCCGTGAACACCTCGATCCCCAGCCCCTCCCAGGTGTGCAGCAGCACGGAGTTCCCGGCGGCCCGCACCAGTTCCCGGTGGAAGCCCACCGTGTGCCGCACCTGCCCCGTCCCGTCCGCCTCCCGGTCGGCGAGATAGAGCGCGGCCACATGCGGCTCCAGCGCCGAGCAGTCCTCCGCGAGCCGCTCCGCGGCGAGCTCGGCGGCGATCGCCTCCAGACCGGCCCTGACCGGGTAACTCTCCTCCAGGTCGGCGGCGGTGAGGCTGCGCACCCGTACGCCCTTGTTGGGCGCCGACTCGATCAGCCGCAGCGACTCCAGCTCGCGCAGCGCCTCACGTACGGGCGTCTGGCTGACCTCCAGCTCGGTCGCGATCCGGCGCTCCACGATCCGCTCGCCCGGCTTCCAGCGGCCGCTGACGATCCCCTCGACGATGTGCTCGCGGATCTGTTCGCGCAGCGAGTGGACGACGGGCGCGCTCATGTCGTGCTCCTTCGGGCCGAGTTGACACCGTAGACAATACGGCGACGCCCCCGTCCAAAGGTGCTCCGGACGGGGGCGTCGCTGGTGAGGCTGGTTACAGGCCGAGCTCGACCTCGAACTCGCCGGCCTCGAGGATCGCCTTGACGGCCGTCAGGTAACGGGCCGCGTCGGCACCGTCCACCAGGCGGTGGTCGTAGGAGAGGGCCAGGTACGTCATGTCGCGGATCGCGATGGTCTCGCCGAGGTCCGGGTGGTTGATGACCACGGGACGCCTGACGGTCGCACCGATACCGAGGATGCCGACCTGGTTCGGGGGCACGATGACCGTGTCGAACAGCGCACCGCGCGAACCGGTGTTGCTGATCGTGAAGGTCGCGCCGGACAGCTCGTCCGGGGTGATCTTGCTGGCGCGCACCGCACCCGCGAGCTCCGCGGTCTTCTTCGAGATACCGGCGAGGTTGAGGTCGCCCGCACCCTTGATGACCGGGGTCATCAGACCCTTCTCGGAGTCCACCGCGATACCGATGTTCTCGGTGTCGAAGTAGGTGATGGTGCCCTCGTCCTCGTTGATCCGGGCGTTGACGACCGGGTAGGCCTTCAGCGCCTGGGCAGCGGCCTTGACGAAGAACGGCATCGGGGACAGCTTGACGCCCTCACGGGCGGCGAAGGAGTCCTTGGCGGCCGCGCGCAGCTTCATGATCTTGGTGATGTCCACCTCGACCACGGAAGTCAGCTGCGCCTGGCCGTGCAGGGCCTTCATCATGTTGTCGCCGATGACCTTGCGCATGCGGGTCATCTTGACGGTCTGACCGCGCAGCGGGGAGACCTCCAGCTTCGGCGCCTTGGAGGAGGCGGCCGGAGCAGCGGCGGCGGCGGGCGCCGGGGCGGCGGCCTTGGCGGCCTCCGCGGCGGCGATGACGTCCTGCTTACGGATACGACCGCCGACGCCCGTGCCCTTGACCGAGGACAGGTTCACACCGTTCTCGGACGCGAGCTTGCGGACCAGCGGGGTCACGTACGCACCGTCGTCACCGGAGGTCGCGGCAGGAGCCGGGGCCGGGGTGACGGGGGCGGGAGCCGGAGCGGCCGGAGCCGGTGCCGGAGCGGCGGGGGCCTGAGCAGCCGGAGCCGGGGCAGCGGGAGCAGCCGGCGCGGGGGCCGGAGCAGCAGCCGGGGCCGGGGCGGCGGGCGCCGGAGCCGGAGCAGCGGCGGGGGCCGGGGCGGCCGGGGCCGGAGCGGCGGCCGGGGCAGCGCCCGGAGCACCGATGACGGCGAGCTTGGCGCCGACCTCGGCGGTCTCGTCCTCGGCGACGACGATCTCGAGCAGCACACCGGCGACGGGCGCGGGGATCTCGGTGTCGACCTTGTCGGTCGAGACCTCGAGCAGCGGCTCGTCCTCGGCGACCTCGTCGCCGACTTCCTTCAGCCAGCGGGTGACGGTGCCCTCGGTGACGCTCTCGCCGAGCGCGGGAAGGACGACGTCGGTGCCGGACGCGCCGCCCGCGGGGGCGGCAGCAGGGGCGGCGGGGGCCGGAGCCTCAGCCGGGGCGGCAGGGGCCTCGGCGGCGGCGGGGGCCGGGGCTGCGGGCGCCTCGGCGGCAGGCGCGGCGGCCGGGGCCGCCTCGCCCGTACCGTCGTCGATGATGGCCAGCTCGGCGCCGACCTCGACGGTCTCGTCCTCGGCGACCTTGATGGACGCGAGGATGCCCGACGCGGGCGCGGGGATCTCGGTGTCGACCTTGTCGGTCGAGACCTCGAGCAGCGGCTCGTCGGCTTCGACGCGCTCGCCCTCGGCCTTGAGCCAGCGGGTGACGGTGCCCTCGGTGACGCTCTCGCCGAGCGCCGGCAGGGTTACGGAAACCGACATGGTTTCAGTTGCTCCTATCGGAAAGTACGGAAGTCTGTGGTCGTCGCAGCCCGAGGGCTACCGGGTGCTGCTAGTCGTGGGAGTGCAGGGGCTTGCCCGCGAGCGCCAGGTGGGCCTCGCCGAGCGCCTCGTTCTGCGTCGGGTGCGCGTGGATGAGCTGCGCGACCTCGGCAGGCAGAGCCTCCCAGTTGTAGATCAGCTGTGCTTCGCCGACCTGCTCACCCATACGGTCACCGACCATGTGGATGCCGACGACGGCGCCGTCCTTGACCTGGACGAGCTTGATCTCGCCCGTGGTCTTCAGGATCCGGCTCTTGCCGTTGCCGCCCAGGCTGGACTTGAGCGTGACGACCTTGTCCGCACCGTAGATCTCCTTGGCCTTGGCCTCGGAGAGCCCCACGGAGGCGACCTCGGGGTGGCAGTACGTCACCTTCGGCACGCCGTCGTAGTCGATCGGAACGGTCTTGAGACCGGCCAGTCGCTCCGCCACCAGGATGCCCTCGGCGAAGCCGACGTGCGCGAGCTGGAGCGTGGGGGCCAGGTCGCCGACGGCCGAGATGGTCGCGACGTTGGTCTGCATGTACTGGTCGACCAGGACGTAGCCGCGGTCCATCGCGACGCCCTGCTCCTCGTAACCGAGACCCGCGGAGACCGGGCCGCGGCCGATGGCGACCAGCAGCACCTCGGCCTCGAAGGTCTTGCCGTCGGCGAGGGTGACCTTGACACCGTTCTCGGTGTACTCGGCGCTCTGGAAGAAGGTGCCGAGGTTGAACTTGATGCCGCGCTTGCGGAACGCGCGCTCGAGCAGCTTGGAGGAGTTCTCGTCCTCGACCGGCACGAGGTGCTTGAGGCCCTCGACGATGGTGATCTCGGAGCCGAAGGACTTCCAGGCCGAGGCGAACTCGACGCCGATGACGCCGCCGCCCAGGATGATCGCCGACTCGGGGACCCGGTCCATGACCAGCGCGTGGTCGGAGGAGATGATCCGGTTGCCGTCGATCTCCAGACCCGGCAGCGACTTCGGTACGGAGCCGGTGGCGAGGAGGATGTGACGGCCCTGGATGCGCTGGCCGTTGACGTCCACGGAGGTCGGGGACGACAAGCGGCCCTCGCCCTCGATGTAGGTCACCTTGCGGGAGGCGACCAGGCCCTGCAGGCCCTTGTACAGGCCGGCGATCACGTCGTCCTTGTACTTGTGGACGCCCGCGATGTCGATGCCCTCGAAGGTCGCCTTGACGCCGAACTGCTCGCTCTCGCGGGCCTGGTCGGCGATCTCGCCCGCGTGCAGCAGGGCCTTCGTGGGGATGCAGCCGTTGTGCAGGCAGGTGCCGCCGAGCTTGTTCTTCTCGATCAGGGCGACGTCCAGACCCAGCTGCGATGCACGCAGCGCCGCGGCGTAACCGCCGCTACCGCCGCCGAGAATCACTAGGTCGAAAACGGTGCTGGCGTCGTTCGCCACGTCACGTCCTCCATGCATGGTGCGCCGGCGGTCTTGCCTGACCGGTCGGCGGCGGGCTACGGCCGCTTGTGTCTTCGGCCCTGTGGTGGGGGCCCTGTCCTGCCGAGAACCCATCTTCGCACTTGTCGGCGGCGAGCGAGACGCGGGGCCGGAGTGTGGCACAGCACATACGCCTGTCGCGGCCGCACCGGGGAGGGAATTTCGTCCAGGGCGAACGCCCCGGATCACTCGCGCAGCCGCCGCTGCAGCCGCTTGCCGAAGAGGCTCAGCCCGACGGCGGCGCCGATCCCGATGACCCAGTGCGGCCATCCGCCGATGAGGTTGCTGACCGCGAACCAGACCAGGAGAACGCCCGCGAAGACGATCCAGCCCATGTTGTCGGCCAGGCTCGATCCCTGGTCCTGCCCGAGTTCCGGTGGCATGCGTTCAGCATGAACGCGTACGGCCCCGGGCGCACCCGGGGCCGTACAGCGGAAAACCTGGCTCAGCCGAGGTCGCCCGCGGCCGTGCGCTCGGCGAGGCGGACCAGCGTCCGGATCGCGGAGCCCGTGCCGCCCTTGGGCGTGTAGCCGAACGGGCCCTGCTCGTTGAACGCGGGACCGGCGATGTCCAGGTGCGCCCAGGCGGTGTCCGCCGGGATGAACTCCTGGAGGAACAGACCGGCGACCAGGCCGCCGCCCATGCGCTCGCCCATGTTGGCGATGTCGGCGGTGGGGGAGTCCATGCCCTTGCGCAGGTCGCTCGGGAGCGGCATCGGCCAGGACTGCTCGCCGACCTCTTCCGCGATCTCGTGGATGGCCGTACGGAAGGACTCGTCGTTGCCCATGATGCCGAAGGTGCGGTTGCCCAGCGCCATCACCATGGCGCCGGTCAGGGTCGCCACGTCGATGATCGCGTCCGGCTTGTCCTCGGCGGCCTTGGCGAGCGCGTCGGCCAGTACGAGACGGCCCTCGGCGTCGGTGTTGAGGACCTCGACCGTCTTGCCGCTGTACATGCGCAGGACGTCACCCGGGCGGGTGGCGTTGCCCGACGGCATGTTCTCGGCGAGCGCCAGCCAGCCGGTCACGTTGACCTGCAGGCCCAGGCGCGCGGCGGAGACGACGGACGCGAAGACGGCGGCCGCACCGGCCATGTCGCACTTCATCGTCTCGTTGTGGCCGGCCGGCTTGAGCGAGATGCCGCCCGAGTCGTAGGTGATGCCCTTGCCGATGTAGGCGAGGGACTTGACGGCCTTGGGGTGCGTGTACGAGAGCTTCACCAGGCGCGGGCCGTGCTCCGAGCCCTGCCCGACGCCCAGGATGCCGCCGAAGCCGCCCTTGATCAGCGCCTTCTCGTCGATGACCTGGACCTTGATGCCGTGCTCCTTGCCCGCGGCGGTGGCCACGGCGGCGAAGGACTCGGGGTAGAGGTCGTTCGGCGGGGTGTTCACCAGGTCACGGGCCCGGTTGATCTCCTCGGCCACGGCGGTCGCGCGCTCGGCGGCGGCCTTGTGGGCCTTGTCGCGCGGCTTGGCGCCCAGCAGGGCGACCTCGGCGAGCGGGCCCTTGGCGCCGTCGGCCTTCTCCTGGTAAGCGGTGAAGGCGTACGCACCGAGCAGTGCGCCCTCCGCGATCGCGGCGACGTCCTCGGCGGCCTCGACCGGCAGCGCGAACGCGGCCTTCTTGGTGCCGTGCAGGGCACGCGCGGCGGAACCGGCGGCACGGCGCAGCGCCTCTTCGGCGTACGCCTCGTCCTTCTCCGGTACGGAGCCGAGGCCGACGGCCAGCACCAGCGGGGCCTTCAGGCCGTTGGCCGCGGGAACCTTGGTCACCTCGCCCTCGGCGCCCGAGGCACCCAGGGTCTCCAGGACGGCGGCCAGCTTGCCGTCGAACGCCTTGTCCACGGCCTCCGCGCCCGGGGTGACCACAGGGCCCTTGGGACCCTTGGCGATGCCGACGACGATGGCATCGGCGCGCAGGGTGGCCGCGCCGGCCGTGCTGAGAGTGAGAGCAGTCACGGTGGTGAAATCTCGCTTCCGTTGAGTTCGTTGGTGGCCGACGGATGGGGCCGCCCCGTCGAGAGCCTACGCTCGGTGACGACTACCGGCTCCACGCCAGTACGACCATTGCGGTGGTGGCCGCCGTTTCGGCCAGTGCGCCGAACACATCGCCGGTCACCCCGCCGAACCGCTTCAGGCAGTGCCGGAGCAGGAGTTGGGCCGCTGCGAGCCCGGCCGCCGCGGCCAGCGCATGATGGATCGCACTGTACGGACCGAAGGCCCGACCCGCGCCCGCGCAGGCGGCGATGGCCACGGCTGCGACGGTCAGTGCGGACCGCACGGGCACCACTCCGGCGACCGCGGCGCCCAGGCCCTCGGGGCGGGCCGCGCCCACGCCCGCGCGGGAGGCGAGGGTGAGCGCGAGGCGGGCGGTGACGGCGGAGACGGCGGCTGCGATCGCTCCGTGCGCCCAGCTCTGTTCGTACAGCTGGCAGAGGGCCGCGACCTGCGCCATCAGGACGAAGAGCAGGGAGATCACGCCGAACGGGCCGATGTCCGACTGCTTCATGATCCGCAGCGCGTCCTCGGCCGGCTTGGCGCTGCCCAGACCGTCGGCCACGTCCGCCAGGCCGTCGAGGTGCAGACCGCGGGTGAGCGCCGCGGGTACGGCTGCCGAGGCGACCGCCGCGAGCAGCGGACCCGAACCGAGCAGCAGGAACGCCCCGCCCGCCACGGCCGCCGCGAGGCCCACGACCAGCCCGGCCAGCGGTGCGCAGAGCATTCCCGAGCGGGCCGCGTCCCGGTCCCAGCGGGTCACCCTGACCGGGAGGACCGTGAGGGTGCCGAAGGCGAAACGTATGCCGTCCATGGCGCGCAGATTAGCCGCAGCCGACCGACACTGAAGTGCGCATAACCGGCAATTGGGAAGCGGGTGGCATGGGTCACTGGTGGGAGCGCGACATCCTGGAACCGGGCAAGCTGCCGCTGCTCCTCGCCCTGGTCTCCTTCGTGCTGTCCTTCATCGTCGTGCGCACGATCGCCCGGCTGATCCGGGCGGGCCGCGGGCCCTTCAGGAACATCACCCCCGGCGGGCTGCATGTGCACCACGTGGTGCCCGGTGTCGTCCTGACCATCGTCGGCGGCTTCGGCGCGGTGACCAGCGGGCGGCACGGATTCGGGGCCGCGGTCTGTGCGGTCCTCTTCGGTACGGGCGCGGGGCTCGTCCTCGACGAGTTCGCGCTGCTTCTGCACCTCGACGACGTCTACTGGAGCGAACAGGGCCGCAAGAGCGTGGAGATCGTGGTGCTGACCGCCGCGCTGGTGGGCCTGGTCCTCGGCGGCTTCCTGCCCTTCGGGGTCGACGGGCTCTCGCCGAAGGAGCAGCACGACAGAGGGCTCGTGGCGAGCAACACCATGCTGAACTTCCTCTTCGCGCTGCTCGCCCTGGCCAAGGGGAAGCCGCGGACCGCGCTCATCGGCGCGGTGGTGCCCTTCGTCGCCCTGATCGGCGCGATCCGCCTCGCCCGCCCCGTCTCTCCCTGGGCCCGCCGCTTCTACCGCCGCCACCCCCGCCGTCGCGCGCGGGCCATGCTGCGGGCCTACCGCCACGACCGCCGCTGGGCGTCGCCCCGGCGGAAGTTTCAGGACCTGATCGGCGGGGCCCCTGACCGGGTCTCGCTCCGCGGCAGGGGCTCGTCCGGCGACCGGAGCTGACGACGGCGGTCGTACCGCGCGGTGCATGCGATCACCAGCAGTACGGCCACGATCGCCGCGATGTGCTCCCGGCCCGCCAGATTGTTCTTGATGAGCACCTCGCCGATCATCGAGGCGATCACCACGCCCGCCGTCCAGTAGGCGCGGTAGCGCCAGCAGACGTACACGGCGAGGCCCACGACCGCGGCCGAGGGCCCCGTGTCGACGATCTGTGCGTCGGATGCGGGCAGCCCGAAGACGCCGTCGGGGCCGAGGGCGATGCCGATCCGCGCGTACATCGTCCCGGCCAGGGTGGTGAGGTAGGCGATCAGCATCGTCTGCTTCCAGCCGATGCAGATCTCGGCGATCCCGAAGACGATCAGGATCTGCGCCAGCGCACCCCAGACGGGCAGGTCGAGCGCCGGCACGAAGAGCGAGAGGGGCGTACGGAGCAGGGCGAGCCAGAGCGAGTCCTCGGCGCGTACGAATCCGATGTTCTGGACCGGCTCGAAGCCCCAGTCCTGGTTCTGCACGATCTGGAAGAGCCCGGTGAGGCAGACCGCGGTGATGGTCACCGGGATCGCCCGCCACCGTTCGGCGCGCAGCACCATCCAGACGGTTCCGAACAAGGGCCCCCACTCACGGCGCACGAAGGTGCGCACCGGGCGCAGGTTCATCTCTTGCTCCCCAGGTGCCTGCGGTGGAGCCACTTGGGCAGCCCGGGGGCCTCAAGGAAACCTTCGGCGCGCGCCGAGGCGATCCCGATGCGCAGCAGGTCTGCGCTCTTCTCGAAGAGCATGAATCGTGGCTCCCAGATCGGCCGGTACTTGGCGTTGGCGCGGTACAGCGACTCGATCTGCCACCAGCGGGAGAAGAAACTGAGCAGTGAGCGCCACAGTCTCAGCACCGGTCCGGCGCCGAGTTTCGAGCCACGTTCGAAGACAGACCTGAACATCGCGAAGTTCAGTGAGACCTGGGTGATCCCGATCTCCTTTGCGCGCTGCAGCAGTTCGATGACCATGAACTCCATCAGGCCGTTCTCGGAGTCGCGGTCACGGCGCATCAGGTCGAGGGAGAGCCCCTTCGGCCCCCACGGCACAAAGCTCAGCACGGCACGCAATTGCCCCTCCCCGTCGGAGCATTCCAGCATGACGCAGCGTCCGTCGCCAGGATCGCCGAGCCGCCCGAGTGCCATGGAGAAGCCGCGTTCGGTGGCGCCGTCCCGCCAGTCGTCGGCGCGCTCCAGGAGCGTGTCCATCTCCTCGGCGGGGATGTCCTCGTGGCGGCGGATGTTCACGGTGTAGCCCGCGCGCTTGACCCGGTTGTAGGCCTGGCGGACGGTGCGCATCGCGCGCCCTTCCAGGGTGAACTCGTCGATCTCCACGATGGCTTCGTCGCCGAGTTCCAGCGCGTTGAGACCGTGCCGGGCGAAGATCGTGCCGCCCTCCTCGCTGGCGCCCATGACCGCGGGGATCCAGCCGTGCTCGCGCGCCTCGGCCAGCCAGGGTTCGATCGCGCCGGGCCAGGCCTCCGGGTCGCCGATCGGGTCACCGGATGCGAGGGAGACCCCGCCGACCACGCGGTACGTCACCGCCGCCTTGCCGGTGGGCGAGAAGATGGCGCTCTTCTCGCGGCGCAGCGAGAAGTAGCCGAGCGAGTCCCGGTCCCCGTTCTTGTCGAGGAGGGTGCGCAGCTGCTCCTCTTCCTCCTCGCTGAGCGGGTCGACGGCGCGGCGCGAGCGGAAGGCCGCGTACAGGACGGCGAGCAGCAGCAGGGTGGAGACGATGTTGATGATGACGTTGACCCAGCCGGGCGTGTGGACGCCATGGATGTGGGAGTCGTTGGGGACCAGCGAGATCAGCCGCATCACGCCGTAGCGCCAGAGGTCCAGGAAGTCCGCCTTGTAGCCGTCCTTCGCGCTGTTGGTGGCGGAGACGAGGAGGGCGGCGAGGAGCGAGGAGATCAGCAGGCCGCCGGCGGCGACGGCCGTGGCGAGCTTGGGGTTGGAGCGGTCGCCCTTGGCGTAGAACTCCCGCTTGCCGAGCACCAGGGCCGCCACGAACGCGGCGGTCAGGGCGATCGAGACCCAGTTCTGGGCGTAGCGGCGGAACGCGGCGTCGACGGCCATCGCCAGGGCGAACAGCAGCAGGAAGAACCAGGCCATGACCGAGTTCATGATCCATGCCGCGCGCTTGCGCCGGCGCATCGTGATCGCCAGGAACATCGTGAAGGCACCCGAGGCGAAGCCTGCCGTCAGCAGGTACGGGGTGAAGAAGTCGTCGACGTTGTGCCGTTTGATGTCCTGCCCGAAGGAGACCCAGAAGGCGCTGAGCAGGTTGATGAACGTGACGACCCGCAGGTACCAGACGGCGAATCCCGCACTTCTGCGGGACAGCGGTGTGGACCGGTCGGATGCTCCATCGATGGACAAACGGACTTCTCCCATGAAACGCGATGATATGGGGCATTGCGCTTCATGACGGCCCTACGTCGCGGCCGGTGATGTCCCGGCGGCCCCGACGCGTGGTGTCAGACCGTCTTTTCCTCCGTGCGCTCGGGCAGCTCGGCCGCCAGAGCGGCCGCGGCTTGTACGAGCGGAAGTGCGAGCAGCGCCCCTGTTCCTTCTCCCACAGTGACGCCGTGGTCGAGCAGGGGGTTGAGTGCCATCCGGTCCAGGGCCTTCGCCTGGGCGGGCTCACCGCTGAGCTGACCTGCGAGCCAGGCGTCCGGGGAGCGGAAGGCGGCCCGCTGGGCGACCAGGGCACAGGCCGATGAGACCACCCCGTCCAGGATCACCGGCATCCGGCGGACCGAGCTCTGCAGCAGGAAGCCGGTGATCGCGGCCAGGTCGGCGCCGCCGACCGCGGCGAGCAGCTCCAGGAGGTCGCCCAGGACCGGGCGGGCCCTGCGCAGTGCGTCCCGTACGGCCCCACACTTGCGCATCCAGGCCAGGTCGTCGATGGGAGCGCCGCCGCGCCCTGTGACCACCGAGGCGTCCGTTCCGCAGAGGGCCGCGATGAGGGTGGCGGCCGCGGTGGTCCCGCCGACGCTCAGGTCGCCGAGCACGACCAGGTCGGTGCCGGAGTCGGCCTCCTCGTCGGCGATCTTCATGCCGAGCCGGACGGCCTGCTCCGCCTCCTCGGTGGTGAGGGCGTTCTCGATGTCGATACGGCCGCTGCCGCGCCGCACCCGGTGGCGTACGACGTCCTCGGGCAGCAGCTCCGGGTCGCAGTCGAGCCCCGCGTCGACGACCCGCACGGGGACGTCCAGGCGGCGGGCCAGCACCGAGACAGGGCTGGCGCCTTCCAGTACCGCCCGTACGAGAGCGTGCGCGCTCCCGGCCTCACGGGCCGAGACGCCGAGGCCCGCGACCCCGTGATCGCCCGCGAACAGCACCACGCGGGGCCGGGCGACGGGCCTGACCGGGACGGCGGCCTGGGCGACCGCGAGCCACTCGCCCAGCTCGTCGAGGCGGCCGAGCGCGCCGGCGGGAACGGCCAGCCTCTCCCGGCGTTCCTCGGCGTCGCGCCGCACGCCGCTGTCGGGGCGTTCGATCAGATCGGAGAAGTCGTCGAGATTCAGCGCGCTCATTCGCCGAACAGTACCGGCAGCCCTCCTGACGGGATATCAGGGGGAATCAAGGCCCAGTTACGCCATGTGACCGATCATGCGCGGGGAGTGATTGCAGCCTCAGGGATGGTGCCTTACGTTCCCCTTTGTATCGGATTGTCGTATTGCTGTCTCCCGCCCGCAGTGATCCGCAGAGATGGAGCCTCTCCTGTGACGCACACCGTCATCGGCGTCAGTCCCTTCCACCGCCCCAACGCCCGCCTCGCCGCCGCCGTCGGCCGCGCAGGCGGACTCGGCGTGCTCGACCTCGGTGCGGGCGGCCGCCCCGCCCGTGAGGCCCTGGCGCTCGCCCGGCGGTGGGCGCCTGGCGCCTTCGGGGTGCGGATCGCCGCGGATTGCACGCTGCACCCGGACGAGCTGAACGCCCCCGACGGGACCGGGCCGCACACGGTGCTGCTCGCGCCGGACGCGCCGTGGCGGATCGCCCACGTACAAGTCCCCGAGGTGCTGGCCGAGGTGCGCTCCGCGCAGGAGGCGCGGGCCGCGGTGCGCGAAGGGGCTGCCGGGGTCGCGGTCTCGTTGGCCGTGTACGACGTGCTCACCTCCCTCGGTGTACGCCCCGACATGGCGGGCGGTCACTCCTACGGCGAACTGACCGCACTGTGTGCAGCCGGTGCACTCACCCCCGACGCGCTCCTGGAACTCAGCGCCCGGCGTGCGGAGGCGATCCTCGAGGCCGCGGGCGACGACCCCGGCACGATGGCCGCCGTCGGAGCGGGCGCCGCCGAGGTCGAGGCGGTCCTCGGCGCGGCGGGACTGGCGGGCCGGGTGGTCGCCGCCAACCGCAACGCACCGTCCCAGACGGTGATTTCGGGCCCCACGACGGCCGTCGAGCAGGCGGTGGCGGTGCTCGCCGACGCGGGCCTGTCGGCAAAAAGGCTGCCTGTCGCCTGTGCTTTCCACAGCCCGGTGGTCGCTGCCGCCGGGGACCGGTTTGCCGAGACGCTGGCGCTCTACCCGGTGCGCAGCCCCGAATTCCCGGTCTGGGCCAACCTCACGGCGGCCCGCTACCCGGCGGACTCGGGCGCGGTATGGAAGCACCTCGCCGGGCAGATCGGCTCACCCGTGCGGTTCGCCGAGCAGATCGAGGCGATGTACGAGGCGGGGGCGCGCGTTTTCGTCGAAGCAGGCCCCGGCTCGGTTCTCACGGGCCTGGTCGGCAAGATCCTCGGCGACCGCCCGCATGTCGCCGTCCCCTTCGAACCGCGTCCCGACGCGGGCCTGCGCGGTCACCTGGAGGCCCTCGCCCGGCTGGCGGCGGCAGGTGTGCCGGTCGCCGCGGCCCGTCTCTTCGCGGGGCGCGACGCGGTGGTGGCCGACCCGGCCTCCGTACCCAGGAAACCCGGCTGGACCGTCGACGGCCAGCTCGTCCGCACGGCGGACGGCGGCCTCCTGGCGGGGGCGCTGCAGCCGGCCCGGCGCATCGACATCGGCCTGAATCAGGATCGGGAGACGACTGTGTCCGACGCGGACGCCCTGCTGAACGAGTTCCTGCGCACGAGCCGCGAGATGGTGGCGGCGCAGCGGGACGTGCTGATGACGTACTTCGGGGCGGCCGGTGCGGTGGCTCCGGTCGTGGCACCGGTGGTGGCCGCGGTCGAACCGGTGGCTGCCGTCGAGCCGGAACCCGTTGTCGTCACGGCCGTACCTGCCGTTGCCGAGCAGGTGGATGTGCTGCAGGTGGTGCTGGCGGTGATCAGCGAGCGTACGGGTTATCCGGTGGAGATGATCGAGCCGGATCTGGATCTGGAGGCTGATCTCAGTGTCGACTCCATCAAGCGCACTGAGATTGCCGGAGAGTTGGGCAAGCGGCTCGGTGACACCGGCATGGATCTGCGGTCGTTGCCGGACGCGGAGCTGGAGGAGCTGACACGGGCACGTACGGCCGCGGCGATCGCCGACTGGCTGCGGGCCAGGATCGACGGAGGCACCCCGGCCGCAGCCGAGCCCCCGGCCCCCGCTTCCGGGCCTGGACCGCTTCTTCATGCCGCGCCGCACCACCTGCTCCTGGTGCGAGTCGCCCCGGCTCAGCGAGCACATCCGCACCACGGACCTGGTCCAGCACAAGCCGGGTGTCTTCGTCATCGACCGCTGCGACGACTGCGGACACTCCTTCCAGAACCCCCAACTGACCCCGGAGGGGCTGGAGTTCTACTACCGCGACTGTTACGACGGCCTCGGCGAGGAAGCCACCGCCAAGATCTTCAACGGCAATGGATCGACCACCTCGTACCGCGGCCGGGCGGCCTCCGTGGCCCGCTTCGCCCAGCCCGAGCGCTGGCTCGACGTGGGCACCGGGCACGGCCACTTCTGCGCCGAGGCGAAGAAGATCCTCCCCGCCACGGTCTTCGACGGCCTCGACGTCAGCGACGGCGTGGAGATCGCCCGGCGCGAGGGCCGTGTCGACACCGCGCACCGAGGCTTCTTCCCCGACCTCGCCTCCACGATGCCCGGCCAGTACGACGCCGTGAGCATGTTCCACTACCTGGAGCACACCATCGACCCGCGCGCCGAACTCGCGGCAGCACACGAGGCGTTGAGCCCGGGCGGGCACCTCGTCATCGACGTGCCCGACCCGGAGTCGCTGATGGGCAAGGTGCTCGGCCGCTGGTGGATCTGCTGGTTCCAGCCGCAGCACCTGAACTTCATCACCCGCCGCAACATCCGCCGCGCCCTGGAGGAGACCGGCTTCACCGTCGTCGCCGTGGAGCGCCGCGACCCGCACATCCCCGCCGACCTCGTCGCCGCACTCGCGCTCTGGATGGGCGAGAAGGTGCCGCGCGGCAACGCCCCGTGGTTCCCGAAGGTGCCCAGCAAGAGCCGGCTGCGGCTGCGCGAGGCCCTGTTCCGGCTGGCGATCCCGCTCTTCCTGGCGGCGTACGCAGTCGACCGGCTGGCCGCGCCCCTCGCGCGCCGCACCTCCCTCTCCAACGCCTACCGGATCGTCGCGCGCCGCAACTGATCAGTCCGCGAAGCCCAGTTGGGTCACGGCGGGCGAGATGGAGCGGAACACCGGGATGCGGTGCTGATGGTGGATCAGGGATCCCCGCAGCCCGCGTCCCGGCGGCATGGTCAGCGCGCGGACCCCGGTGATGCCCGGGTGAGCGGTCCGCAGCAGGTCGCGGTGTTCCCCGGCCATCGACCAGTTCATGGGCGGTACGGGCAGGTCGTTCATCCGTACGAGACCCTTCCGGGTCAGCCGGGTCACCCACGGCGCCATCGAGTCGAGCACCATCGCCCCGCCGGGGAACCGCTCGGCGCACGCCGCGAGAATCGACCGCACCTCACCGGGCCGCAGATACATCATGAGCCCCTGCGCGGTGACGATGACGCCCTTGTGCGGATCGGCGACCTCGTCCAGCCACCCCAGATCGGTGGCGCTCCCCGCACGCACCCGGGCCCTGCTGTGCGCGGGCAGCAGCCGCGAGCGCAGTTCGGCCCCCTCGGGCAGCTCCACCGACAGCCATTTCAGCCGCCCGTTGTCGACCCGCCAGAAACTGGTCTCCAGACCCTCGCCGAGGGCGACGACGGTCGCCTCCGGGTTCTGCCCGATGTACCGCCGCACCGCCAGGTCGTACGTCAGCGAACGCAACCCCTGCACCTGCGAGAACAGCGCACTGGGCGCCCCCAGCCGCTCCTCGAAGGGATAGTCCAGCGCGTCCATCAGCTCGACGGCCATCGGATCGTGCAGCACGGCATCGGGGCGCCGCGCCTCGCAGGCCCGGTTGTAGAGCGTCCACAGCAGGGTCTCGGGGACCCCGTCGAGCTCGGGACGTACCTTCTCGTCTGCTTCTGAAGTGATGGTCACTCCCGTACCCCTAGCCGCTCACGCCCCCGGGGCAAGCAGCCACGGGCGGACAGTCACCCGCGCAGCGCAAGCGCCTGCCCTGCGACGACCAGCAGCACGTGCTCGCACTCGCCGGCGAACGCCGCGTTGAGCCGCCCCAGTTCGTCGCGGAAGCGCCGCCCCGACGCGGTGGCGGGGACGACCCCGCTGCCGACCTCGTTGGACACGGCGACGACGGTGCGCCGCGTCGCCCGTACGGCCGCGACCAGCTCGTCCACCCGCGCCCGCAGCGCGCGCTCGCCGTCGGCCGCCCACTTGGCATCGTCCCAGGCGTCCACCTGGTCCATCGCATCGGTCAGCCAGAGGGACAGACAGTCGATGAGCAGCGCGGGCCCCTCGTCGTCCCCGAGCAGCGGCACGAGATCGCACGTCTCCTCGGTATGCCACGACCCCGGCCTGCGCTCCCGGTGCAGCCCCACCCGCGACGCCCACTCCGGGTCGCCCTCGCGGGTGCCGCCGGTCGCCACGTACACGACCTCGGGGAAGGCCTCCAGACGCCGCTCGGCCTCCACGGACTTGCCCGAGCGCGCACCGCCGAGGACCAGGGTGCGGCGCGGCAGATCGGGCACGGCGTGGTACTCGCCGACGACCAGCGTCGTCCCGTCCGGCACGGCCCGCGCACCGGCGGCGGCGAGCCTGCGGTCCAGTTCGGGCCCCGGCGGCACGTCATGGCCCAGGTGTACGGCGACGATGTCCGTCGTCGCGCCGATCGCACCCGCGGCCCGCAGCCTGGCCAGCGCGTCGGGGCGGCCGAGCACGTCGGCGACGACCATGTCGTACGTGTGCGGGCTGCCGTCCGCCAGACCTGCGGGGGAGCCACCGGGCGGGAGATACAGCAGCCGCTCGCCCTCCGGGGAGGTCACCTCGTACCCCGTACCCGGCGAGTCCAGGGCCACGGCCCGCACCCGGTGCCCGTCGAGCAGCGAGAGCACGCGCCCGTCCGGGATACGGGCGGCGGGCGGCAGCCCAGGAGGCAGCTCGACGGCGGGACCGTCGTGCGGGTGGGTCAGCAGGACCTGCCGTACGCCCGTGAGCGACTGCCCGGCGCGTGCGGCCGCGAAGGCCGCCCCCGGGGTGAGGTCGAGCAGCAGCGCGCCGTCCAGCAGCAGCGCGGTCGCCGCGCGCGCACGGTCCCCGCGGGCCGTGGCGCATGCGGCGCAGGGGCAGTCGGGACGGGGCAGTCCGTCGGGGGCGCCGGTACCCAGGAGAGTCAGTTCCACAGGACGATCCTCCCGCGTCACCGCAGGTGCTGCGCGCCCGGCTACGCTGCCAGCAGCAGATCGGGTCGTAATCCAGGAGGCTGACATGGCGTGGACGTGGCGGTTCGAGAAGACGGACGGGACGGAGACTCAGCCGGCGGTGCAGCCCGAGGACTTCACCACCCAGGGGGATGCGGAGTCGTGGATCGGCGAGGCGTGGAAGGAGCTCCTCGAGGGCGGCGCGGACCAGGTGGTCCTGTTCGAGGACACGACGAAGATCTACGGACCGATGAGCCTGCACGCCGAACAGGCGTAATTCTCAGCCCCTCCGGCGCTTGAGGGCGGTCCGGGGTCCGACCCCCGGCCCGCCCCCCCCCCCCCCAAAAAAAGCACACCCGGTGCGGGGCACGCCACTATGATGGCGGCCCGTCCGAAAGACACGAGAACAAAAAGGCCG
>NZ_JBFAHN010000013.1:0-215324 GCF_040654175.1 Streptomyces sp. NPDC050738
GCCGTCGGCGCCTCCCGCGCCGCCGTCGACGCCGGCTGGTACCCCCACTCCAACCAGGTCGGCCAGACCGGCAAGAGTGTCAGCCCCCAGCTCTACATCGCCAACGGCATCTCCGGCGCCATCCAGCACCGCGCCGGCATGCAAACCTCCAAAACCATCGTCGCCGTCAACAAAGACGCCGAAGCCCCCATCTTCGACCTCGTCGACTACGGCATCGTCGGCGACCTCTTCCAGGTCGTCCCCCAACTCACCGAAGAAGTGAACACCCGCAAGGGCTGAGCCCCCAGGCACAGCGTCACCTGTTCGGACCTCTCGCGTCGCCGAGCACCGCTCGGCGCACCAGGCTCTAGCGCAAGCGCACAAGTGCGCGGCCCGACGGCGCCAAGGAGAAGGTCATGGACGACTATCCGCTGCTCAACCTGTTCTGGACCATGATGTGGTTCTTCCTCTGGATGATGTGGCTGTTCCTCCTCTTCAAGGTCATCGGCGACATCTTCCGCAGCCACGACCTCAGCGGCTGGGCCAAGGCCGGCTGGCTGATCGTGGCGCTGGTCCTGCCGTACCTCGGTGTGCTCCTGTACGTCATCTTCCGCGGCAAGTCGATGGGCGAACGGGACCTCAAGCAGGCCGAGGCCCAGCAGGCGGCGTTCAAGGAGTACGTACGCGATGCCGCCGGCTCAGGGTCGGGAGGCACGCCGGGGTCGAGCGTGGACGAGCTCACCAAGCTCGCCGACCTCAAGGAGAAGGGCGTGCTCAGCGACGCGGAGTTCCAGCAGGCGAAGGAAAAGCTGCTGGCCTGAGCGGCTGAGCGGAACCACGACGGCCGGGCCCCCGCCGCAATGGCGGGGGCCCGGCCGTCGGGCTGTGCCCAGGCTTCCAGGCGTCAGGAGAGCACGGGTACCGGGTACGTCGGGTACTCGACCCCGGAGACGTGCTGGACGACACGGATGACCTGGCAGGAGTAGCCGAACTCGTTGTCGTACCAGAGGTAGAGGATCGCGTCGTCGCCCTCGACCTTGGTGGCCCCGGCGTCCACGATCGACGCGTGCCGCGAGCCGATGAAGTCGCTCGACACCGCGTCGGGCGCGCTGGTGAAGTCGATCTGGCGCTTGAGCGGCGAGGTCAGCGACACATTGCGCAGGTAGTCGAGCACCTCTTCGCGGGTGGTCTCGCGGGCGAGCCTCAGGCTGAGGATCGCGATGGAGACGTCGGGTACCGGAACGCGGATCGAGCTGCCGGTGATCCGCGCGTTCAGGTCGGGCAGCGCCTTGGCGACGGCGGAGGCGGCACCGGTCTCGGTGATGACCATGTTGAGCGGCGCGGAGCGGCCGCGGCGGTCGGAGTCGTGGTAATTGTCCAGCAGGTTCTGGTCGTTGGTGAACGAGTGGACGGTCTCCACGTGACCGCGCAGGACGCCGTACTCGTCCGCCATGGCCTTCAGCGGCGGGACGATCGCGTTGGTGGTGCAGGACGCGCAGGACAGGATCTGCTCGTCCGGCTTGATCATGTCGTGGTTGACGCCGTGGACGACGTTGGGGACATCGCCCTTGCCCGGCGCGGTCAGGACGACCTTGGCGATACCGGGGCGCAGGTGCTGCGAGAGGCCCTCGCGGTCGCGCCACTTTCCCGTGTTGTCGATGAGGATGGCGTCCTTGATGCCGTACGCCGTGTAGTCCACCGCCGTCGGGTCGTTCGAGTAGATCACCTTGATCTCGTTGCCGTTGGCGATGATCGTGCTGTTCGCCTCGTCGACGGTGATCGTGCCCTGGAACTGCCCGTGGATGGAGTCGCGGCGCAACAGCGAGGCGCGCTTGACGATGTCGTCCCCGGCGCCCTTGCGGACCACGATGGCGCGCAGCCGCAGACCGTTTCCGGAGCCGGCCTTCTCGATGAGCAGGCGGGCGAGAAGGCGGCCGATGCGGCCGAACCCGTAGAGCACCACGTCACGCGACTCGCGCCGCTCGACCTTGTTGGCGCCCGTGGCACCGGCCACGGCCTCGGCGGTGAACTCCTCCACCGAGAGACCGCGGTCGTCGGTCTTGTACGTGGAGGCGAGCATGCCGAGGTCGATCTGGGACGGACCGAGGTCGAGGGCGGCGAGGGCCCGCAGGAACGGCAGCGTCTCGGTGACCGAGAGCTCCTCCCCTGCGATCTGACGGGCGAACCGGTGGGTCTTGAGGATGCTGACCACGGACTTGTTCACCAGGGAGCGGCTGTGCAGCAGGACGGTGACGTCCCTCTCCCGGTGCATCGTGCCGATGATCGGGATCATCGCCTCCGCGATCTCCTCGCGGATCTTCCAGTTGGTGAAAGAGTCGTCATTGACAGTCACAGGTTTATCTTTCGAGCTAGGCGGCGCTCATATGCTAGCCGCACGCTCTTTCGATCATGCACACCGGGCCCGGTACGGCTCTGAGCAGCGACGATGCGGTCAGGCCGCGACCCGCAGCTGCTGGCGGACCACGATCGCGTCGAGCCGGATCGAGAACGGGACGACGTCGGAGATCTCCAGGGCGGTCGCCCTCTCCTTCTCCAGGCCGACGGTCACATCGATGCAGCAGGCGATCGCGTACATGTGCTCTCCTGTCTCCTCGTCCTGGAGCGCGAAGAACAGATCGCGGTAGTAACTGGTCCGGTCCTCGCCTTCGTCGTAGTACGAGAGCCCCGGCTCGCCCTCCTGCGCCGCCAGCCCGGTGAAGGCGCGCACCAGTTCCCGCTCGATGGTGTCCCAGAAGTCGGCGTCGGCAAACGTATCCGGAAGGGCCTGGCGCACCGCCTCCTTGAGGGAGAGCACCATGACCATGACCGGGGCGTGCTCCTGGAGCCCCCAGCCACGGACCATCTTCACCGTGTCGCTGTCGGGTAGGGCGGCCGCAGCGTCGCGGATGTGGCCGAAGTCGAAGTTGACGGTCGCCGGGGCGATCGCCTCCTGGAACAACTGCCCTATGGCCCGGGCCTGTTCGAGATGTCCGGGGCCCACCTCTATGACGGTCCTGAAGCCGGCGGCCATGGTTCCTCCTGTGGTGCTGCGCTGAGAAAAGGGGATCAGTCCGCGGACGGGCCCGGGGAGACGGCCTCCCAGGCGAATCCGTCCGGGTCGGTAAAGGGTCCGGCGGAGCTGACGATCGCGATCCGGTGCGATCCGCTGCCGTCCGGGTCGACGCCGGCGTCCTTGGCCAGGGCGCTGCGCCCGTACAGCCCCAGCTTCACGGGGCTCGACGGTGTGGCGAACTCGACGTACTTGCGGCCGAAGCTCTTTGCGACGGCGAAGCCGCGGTCGACGTAGAACTTCTTGCTCTCGGCCATGTCCGCGACGCCGAGCAGGAGCACGATGTCGTCGATCTTCCGGGTGTCGGGGCCTGTGTCCTTCTTCGCCGAGGTCGCGACCTTCCAGATCGTGCCGTCGGGGGCCTGGACGACGCCTCCGAAGCCCCACAGCGATTTCTTGACGGGCTTGAGCGAGGTGGCACCGGCGGCGAGGGCCGCGTCGACGAAGGCGTTGACGGTGGCCGGCTGGGAGACCGTGAGCGAGAGCGTGAACGCGCGGAAGCCGGAGGTGGGCGCCTCGGAGGCCCGCAGATCGAGCTGAGTGTCGAGGCCGAAGGCGTCGGCGTAGAAGCGGCCGGCGGCCTTGGGGTCGGCCACGTCGAGGGTGAGGGATGCGATGGAGGTCATGCCGACGACGCTACGCAGGGCCCGGAACCCGCGCTTCTCGATTCCTGACCGGTATCGGCGGGGCGTCCGGGCCGGCCGGTGAGGGCCGGCCCGGACAGCACCGTCAGACGAGGTCGAACCGGTCCAGGTTCATGACCTTGACCCAGGCCGCGACGAAGTCGTTCACGAACTTCGCCTTCGCGTCGGCGCTCGCGTAGACCTCCGCGAGCGCGCGCAGCTCGGAGTTCGAGCCGAAGACGAGGTCGGCTCGGCTGCCCGTCCACTTGACCGCGCCCGTGGCCGGGTCGCGGCCCTCGAAGGCGTCCTGCGCCTCGGACGTCGACTTCCACTCCGTGCCCAGGTCGAGCAGGTTGAGGAAGAAGTCGTTGGTCAGCTTGCCCGGGGTCGCGGTGAGCACGCCCTGCTTCGACTGCTGGTGGTTCGCGCCGAGGACCCGCAGGCCACCGACGAGGACCGTCAGCTCGGGGGCGCTCAGCGTCAGCAGGTTCGCCTTGTCGAGCAGCAGGTACTCGGCCGGGAGGCGGTTGCCCTTGCCCAGGTAGTTGCGGAACCCGTCGGCGGCCGGCTCGAGCGCGGCGAACGATTCCACGTCCGTCTGCTCCTGTACGGCGTCGACCCGGCCCGGCGTAAAGGGGACCTCGATGTCGTGACCGGCGTTCTTGGCCGCCTCCTCGACGGCGGCGCCGCCGGCGAGCACGATCAGGTCGGCCAGCGAGACGTTCTTGCCACCGGCGTTGAAGGACTCCTGGATGCCTTCGAGGGTGCGCAGCACCGACGCCAGCTGGTCCGGGTTGTTGACCTCCCAGCTGCGCTGCGGCTCCAGGCGGATGCGCGCACCGTTGGCTCCGCCGCGCAGGTCGCTGCCGCGGAAGGAGGAGGCCGACGCCCAGGCGACCGACACCAGGTCGGAGACCGTGAGGTCGGAGGCGAGGATCTGCTCCTTGAGGGAGGCGATGTCCGCCGCGTCGACGAGCTCACCCGTACGGGCTGGCAGCGGGTCCTGCCACAGCAGCGTCTCGGAGGGGACCTCGGGGCCGAGGTAACGGACGACCGGGCCCATGTCGCGGTGGGTCAGCTTGTACCAGGCGCGGGCGAAGGCGTCGGCGAACTCCTCCGGGTTCTCGAAGAAGCGCCGCGAGATCGGCTCGTAGACCGGGTCGAGGCGCAGCGAGAGGTCGGTGGTGAGCATCGTGGGGAGGCGCTTCTTCGACGGGTCGTGCGCGTCGGGAATGGTCGCCTGCGCGTCCTTGGCCACCCACTGGTTGGCGCCGGCCGGGCTCTGGGTCAGCTCCCACTCGTAGCCGAAGAGGTTCGAGAAGAACTCGTTGCCCCACTTCGTCGGCGTGCTCGTCCAGGTGACTTCGAGGCCACTGGTGATGGCGTCGCTGCCCTTGCCGGTGCCGTACGCGTTCTTCCAGCCCAGGCCCTGCTGCTCCAGGGGAGCGGCCTCGGGGTCGTCGCCGACGTTCTCGGCCGGGCCCGCGCCGTGGGTCTTGCCGAAGGTGTGGCCACCGGCGATCAGGGCGACGGTCTCTTCGTCGTTCATCGCCATGCGGCGGAAGGTCTCACGGATGTCGCGGGCCGCGGCGATCGGGTCCGGGTTGCCGTTGGGGCCTTCGGGGTTGACGTAGATGAGGCCCATCTGGACCGCGCCGAGGGGGTTCTCCAGGTCGCGGTCGCCCGTGTAGCGCTCGTCGTCGAGCCAGTTGACCTCGGGACCCCAGTAGACGTCCTCCTCGGACTCCCACACGTCCGCGCGGCCGCCGGCGAAGCCGAAGGTCTTGAAGCCCATCGTCTCCAGGGCCACGTTGCCGGTGAGGACCAGGAGGTCGGCCCAGGAGAGGGACTGGCCGTACTTCTGCTTGACGGGCCACAGCAGCCTGCGGGCCTTGTCGAGGTTTCCGTTGTCCGGCCAGCTGTTGAGCGGCGCGAAGCGCTGCTGACCGGCTCCGGCGCCGCCGCGGCCGTCGCTGATGCGGTACGTGCCGGCGCTGTGCCAGGCCATCCGGATCATCAGCGGGCCGTAGTTGCCGAAGTCGGCGGGCCACCAGTCCTGCGAGGTCGTCAATACCTCGGCGATGTCCCGCTTCACGGCCGGGAGGTCGAGGGTGTTGAAGGCCTCGGCGTAGTCGAAGTCCTCACCGAGGGGGTTGGCCACGGCGGGGTTCTTGGCGAGGATCTTCAGGTTGAGCCGCTCGGGCCACCACTGGCGGTTTCCGCCGCCCTGGGTCGGGTGCGGTGCGCGCTCGTGTGCGACGGGGCAGCCGGATGTCTCCTCCGGCTTGGGGTCGGTGACGATCGCGTCGTGGTTCTCAGTCATGGGAATCCTTCCGGACGGGGCGGATCACACTGCTCAGGAGCTGAGGGCGGTGGAACAGCGCGTCCCGTGAAGTCACGCGTTTTCCCCTGCTGTTGTCCTGACCCTTGGCTGTCGGCCGGAATCGATCCTACGATGGACTAAGTCCAAGTCAATACGACAGACAGACCCGTACGAGTCATTCGTCAGACGGCGCACAGGAAGACTGGTGGGCATGAGCGACCTGCTGAGACGACTCCGCGGACGCGGCTGGCGTATGACAGCCCAACGCAGGGTGGTCGCCGAGGTACTGGCCGGTGAACATGTCCACTTCACCGCGGACGAGGTGCTCGCGCGCGCGACCGTGCGCCTGCCCGAGATCTCCCGCGCCACCGTCTACAACACCCTCGGTGAACTCGTCGCCTTGGGCGAGGTGATCGAGGTGTCGGCCGACGGTCGGGCCAAGCGCTACGACCCGAACGCCCATCACCCGCATCAGCACCTGGTGTGTTCGGGCTGCGGAGCGATCCGGGACGTCCACCCCGGAGGCGACCCGCTGGAGCAGCTGCCTGCCTCCGAACGGTTCGGCTTCGCCGTCTCCGAGGTCCAGATGACCTTCCGGGGACTCTGCCCGGACTGCTCCCGCGGGTGACGTAAGTCCGCTCCCCCGCTGGTTGCCGAGGCACCGTCAGCACCCGCTCCGGACGCGGGTATTCCGGGAATCCTTGACACCTCGAACCGGCAGGAGGAGCATCCCTTCGTCGTTGACAACGTTGTCGGAGTTGCTCCGTCACATACGTCCGAAGGGCAGGAACGGTGTCATACACGCGCACCCGGCTCAGAGCTGTCAGCTCGCTCGCGGTGGCCGCCTTGGCCGCACTGGGGCTGGCCGACGCGGCCTCCCCCGCCTCGGCGGCACCTTCGTACAACACCGTCAAGGACCCGGTGTCGTACGTGAATCCGCTCATCGGCACGTCCAATGCGGGCAACACCTACCCCGGCGCGGTGCAGCCGTTCGGCATGCTGGCCTGGAGTCCGCAGAACTCGAAGGGCAAGCAGGTCTCGACGCCGGCACCCGGCGGCTACCAGTACAACGCGACGAAGATCCGCGGCTTCAGCCTCACGCACCTCAACGGGGTCGGCTGCTCCGGCGCGAACGGTGACATCCCGATCATGCCGTACGCGGGTGATGTCGACTCCTCGCCCAGTTCGGACACCACCGACGCGAAGTACGCGAGCACCTTCGCGCACGCGGACGAGACCGCCTCGCCCGGCTACTACAAGGTCGGCCTGGCCGGTGGCGCGTCCGCCGCGCTCACCACCACCGCCCGTACGGGAACAGGGCAGTTCGGCTTTCCGGCGGACAAGCCGGCCACCATGCTCTTCCGTACGTCGAACTCGGAGAGCGGCAGTACGGGCGCCACGGTGAAGATCGACGCGGCGAAGCGGACCGTGACGGGCTCCGTCACCGCGGGGAACTTCTGCGGGCCGCAGAGCGCGAACAACCGCAAGGATCTCTACACGCTGTACTTCACCGCCCACTTCGACAAGGCGTTCGCGAAGATCGGTACCTGGACGGACGGCACGGTCGCGCCCAACTCCACGTCTGCTTCCGGCGGTACGGGCTACAGCGCGTCGGGCAACGCCGTGGAGGGCAAGGGCTCGGGCGGATACATCACCTTCGCCGACGGGACCACCAGCGCCCAGGTGAAAGTCGCCGTCTCCTACGTCAGCCCGCAGAGCGCCGAGGCCAACCTCCTTGCGGAGAACGGGCCCCGCGAGAGCTTCGACTCCGTACGGGCGCATGCTTCGCAGACCTGGAACAAGGCGCTGAAGTCCATAGAGGTGGGTGGCGGCACCGACGCCCAGCGCGCGACCTTCTACACCGCGCTCTACCACTCCATGCTGGAGCCCACCCTCACCAGCGACGTGGACGGCCGCTATCTGGGCGCCGACCGCGCGCCGCACCGGCTCGCCAAGGGGCAGAAGGCGCAGTACGGCACCTTCTCCGGATGGGACCAGTACCGCGCACAGGTGCAGCTGATGACGCTCCTCGACGCGCGGGCGGGCAGCGACTATGCGCAGTCGCTCTACAACTACGCGAGTCAGCGCGGCGGAGAGTGGGACCGCTGGCTGCTGGAGAACGGCAAGACGAGTGTGATGTCGGGGGATCCCTCCGACGCGGCGCTCGCCGGGATCTACGCCTTCGGCGGCCATGACTTCGACGTCAAGGGTGCGTTGAAGTCGCTGGTCACGGCGGCGACCGTACCGACGGCCAACGACTCCGACAGCTCGGGCTGCAATGTCGAATGCGTGGGACAGCGGCCCGCGCTCGACAAGTATCTGGAGCTCGGTTACGTACCGGCGGACAACTGCCACTGCTGGGGAGGCGCAGCCGAGACGCTGGAGGACGCGGCCGCCGACTACGGCCTGTCCGAGCTGTCCCGGCAGACCGGGAACACCGCCGACGCGAAGAAGTTCCTGGACCGCTCGGGCAACTGGACGAACGTCTTCGACGCCAACGCCACCGCGCAGGGCGGCTACATCCGCGACCGCAAGGCCGACGGCACCTGGGCGGGCACCTTCACGCCGGGCACCGGCAGCGGCTTCGTCGAGGGATCCAGCGCGCGCTACACCTGGATGGTGTATTCGGACGTGGCGGGGCTGGCCGGCGCGATGGGCGGCGACGCGACGGCGGTGAAGCGGCTCGACGCCTTCTTCCGTACGCCGGACGGGAAGTTCGACTTCTCGGCGAAGGACGCGACGCGCTACGACGCGACCAATGAGCCGGACATCAACGCCCCTTATCTCTATGCCTACTTGGGCGCGCCGTACAAGACGCAGGAAACGGTCCGCGCGGAGATGGACCAGCTGTGGAACGACACTCCGGGCGGTATCCCGGGCAATGACGACGCGGGCACCATGTCGTCCTGGTACGTCTTCTCGGCGCTCGGCATGTACCCGCAGAACCCGAGCCGCGCCGATCTGACTCTCTCCGCACCGCTGTTCCCCCGCGCCGTGGTGCACACCGGGCGCGGGAAGACGATCACGGTCAACGCACCGGCCGCTTCGGCTCAGAACACGTACATCCACGGCCTGAAGGTCGACGGCAGGACGTCCGGCAAGCCGTGGGTCCCCGCCTCGCTCGTCACGCACGGCGGCACCCTGGACTACACCCTGGGCGCCACGGCGGACACGTCCTGGGGCAGCGCCGAGGCCGATGCCCCGCCGTCCTTCCCGGGCGGTGGCGTGAAGTACTTCACCGGTGCCTCGCCGGACCAGCTGAAGGTCGAGCCCGGTTCCGGGAGCGCCGAGACGACCGTCAAGGTGCAGACCCTGGAGACGAAGGCCACCACCGTCCACTGGTCGGCGAAGGCACCGGCCGGTGTCACCGTCACCCCGGCGGAAGGCGACTTCACGGTCCCGGCGCGTGGTGCGGCGAGCGCGAAGCTCACCGTGGCGGCCGCCGCGGACACGGCCGAGGGCCACTATGCGGTCCCGGTGACCTTGACGTCGTCGACCGGCGCGGAGCTTCCGAAGACGTCCGCCGCGGTGACGGTCGCCGCGAAGAACAGCATGCTGTGGAACCGCAACAGCACCGCCATCTCCACCGACGACGACAATCCGCAGGCCAACTTCGACGGTGAGGGCTGGAGTTACTCGGCGAAGGCACTCGCCGCCGCGGGCACGACACCCGGCGGGACGGTGTCCTCCGGCGGCTTCGACTTCGTCTGGCCCAAGGTCGGCGCGGGCGAACCGGACAACATCGAGGTGGCCGGCACCGCACCCCAGGTGCTGAACGTCCCGTCGGCGGCGGGCGCCACGAAGCTGAGCCTGCTGGGCAGCGCGGCCGAGGGCACGGCCTCCGGACAGGCGACGCTGACGTACACCGACGGCACCACGCAGCAGGCCGGGATCGGCTTCAGCGACTGGACGCTGGGCGGTGGCACACAGCAGCCTTCGTACGGGAACACGGTCGCGGTCCACACCACGTACCGCGACGTCCAGGGCGGCGGTACGGACCCGGTGGGCACGGAGGTCTTCGCGACCGCTCCGATCGCCCTTCAAGCGGGCAAGCAGCTCGCGAGCGTGACACTGCCCGCCACCACGGAAGGCGGTGTGATCCACATCTTCGCCGTGGCCACCGCATAGGGGGTGTCCGGCCAACTGACGGCCTGTTGTGTGCTGTTCCGCTCAGCGGCACAGCACACGACAGGCCGGTCGCGCGTCAGCAGGCTGTTCTCGTTGGCCGGGCGCCTGGCCCGCACCTCGTCGGTGCACCGGGCTCCCGCGGTCTCCAAGGAGGACACCATGGGGTTGTCGGCGACGCGTGACGGGACGGGTGACCATGCCCGCACTCCCCGCGGCACCGTTCCACGCGCCCGCCGCGGCGACCTGCTGGGCCTGCTGACCGCGGAGTTCGACGGCGTCCACGACGTGTGGCGCTCGGCCGCCGGCACGGTGTGCGTCGCCGGTCCGGAAGCCGCCCGGGCGGTGATGGGCAACCGGCACGCCACCGTGGCCGGGACATCGGACTTCTTCCGTGTACGAGGCGGGGTCTTCGGACCGCGCGCCGCCCAGATCCGCATCGGCCGCTCGGCGCGCGCGCTCGTCCGCCGCCATCTCGACGCGACGCGGGCCGGACTCCCGGCGCTGATCGCGGAGCGGCTCGCGCCCCGCAACGTCTGGCCCGATGCCGGGAACCTTCTCGTCTTCCGGTATCTGCGGGACGTCCTGCTCCACCCGGACGCGCCCCCACCGCTGCACGAGGCCATCGAGGCGATCGTCATGCGCTCGGTCCTCGCGGGCGCCCGGCAGCGCCACTCGCCGCCGTCGCGTCTGCTCTTCCGCCGCCGGGCGCTGGGTGTGCTGCACACCGCGATACGGGCCAGGCAGTACGCATCCGAGCAGCGCCGGGGTCCGGGGGAACCGCGCGATCTGCCCGATGTCGTACTGGAAGGGAGCGGTCCGGGAGCGGATCCACGCGATCTCGCCGAGGTCCATCTCTCGTTCCTGTTCGCCGCCGTCGGATCGGTCGGCTTCGCACTCGGCTGGTCGCTCCGGTGAGCGCTCCCGCCGCGCTACGGTGCCTGCCATGCCTCGATCAACCGCTGAACCGCTGCCCGTCACCGCCGACGACCTCGATCAGGCCGTCCAGCTCTCCCTCGCCACGCTCAGGGAGGCACCTTCGACGGCCTGGGAGTCCAAGGCCGGCTCGCTGGAGTGGGACTGCTGGGAGACCGTCGAGCACCTGAGCGACGACCTTTTCGCGTACGCGGCCCAACTGGGCCCCAAGCAGCCGCCGTTGGACAGCGAGGTCCCGTTCGTCTACGAGAGCCGCAGGCCCGGCGGCCCCAAGAACACCGTGCACGCCAACCGCGCGGCGGGAGCTGCCGGCCTGCTGCAGGTGCTGGACGCGAGCGGCGCGCTGCTGATCGCCATGGTGCGTACGACGTCCCCGCAGGTCCGTGCGCACCACGTCTTCGGCGTCTCGGACCCCGAGGGCTTCGCCGCGATGGGGATCGTGGAGACGCTGGTGCACACCCATGATCTGGCCGAGGGGCTCGGACTGGCCTGGGCGCCGCCCGCTGACCTGTGCGCGCGGGTCCTGGCCCGGCTGTTTCCCGATGCGCCGTCGGACACGGACCCCTGGACCACACTGCTGTGGGCCACCGGCCGCGCCGAGCTGCCCGGTCACCCCCGCCTCACCACCTGGCGCTGGTACGGCGCACCTCGCCCCTAGCTCAGACGGCCCCGGGGTCCTGGTACACCGCGTCGAGCGCGAGGTGGGCGCCGCCCCGGGCCGCGGCGGCGAATCCCAGTGCGGACAGGCGTACTTCGCAGCCACCCGCGTCCGGCGCCATCACGCGTTCGCGGAGCACCTCGTGGATCCGGTCCAGCATGAGATGCCCGATGTGGGTGAAGTACCCGCCCAGGACCACCACCCGGGGATTGAGCACATCGGCCAGCAGGGCGAGCCCGAGGCCGAGGTCTTCTGCGACGCGCGCCAGTGCCTCGCGGGTCCGCACGTCGCCTTCATCGGCGCGGCGGCGCACCTCGCCCAGGCGGGATTCCAGTTCGACGGCCGGGTCGTGGATCCAGTCGCCGTCGCCCGTGCCGGCCAGGCGCAGGATCGCGTCCAGGCCCACCATCGTCTCCCAGCATCCGCGCCGGCCACAGGCACAGGGGGTGCGCCGCGGGTCGAGGGGCATGTGGCCGACCTCGCCGGCGAAGCCGGTGGAACCCCGCAGCAGCCGGCCGTCGCTGATGATGCCGGCGCCGATGCCGCGTTCGCCGGTGATGCACACCATGTCGTGTACGTCGGAGCCCTCCGTCTGGACGTATTCGGCGAGGGCGCCGAGCTTCGCGTCGTTGTCGACGGTGAGGTGCGGCAACGGCTGTCCCAGGCGCCGGCGGAGGCCTTCCGCGACAGCGACTTTGCGCCAGCCGATGGCGGAGGCGTACTCGACCGTGCCGGCCGCGGTGTCGATGACGCCGGGTACGGCGAGGGTGAGGCCGACGGGGCGGATGCCGTCGCGGCCGAGCGCGGTGAAGCAGGCGCGGATCGCCTGCGCGGTGAGGTCGAGCACCTCCTCCGTGCCCGCTTCGGCGACCGCGACGGCGACGCGGTGTTCGTAGACGCTGTCCCCGCCCAGAGTCAGCGCGAGGACGTGCACGTAACTCGTGCTGATCTCCACGCCGATGCCGCACAGGCCACGGCCGTCGATCCGCACCAGGGTGCCGGGGCGGCCCACGGCGCCTTCGCGTTGCGCGGATCCTTCGCTGATCAGGCCGTTGGCGACGAGTTCGGCGACGAGCGTGGTGACGGTCGGCTTGGGCAGACCGGTGTCCGTGGCGATCTGCGCGCGCGAGCGCGGTCCCGCGTCACGCAGGATCCGCAGCACCACACCGAGGTTGGTGCGCCGGATGGAACTCCGGTCCCGGGGCCGGGAGGACCCGGCGGGGGCGGCGTACGGAAGCGTCGCCGCACGAAGATCGGTCACTGCGTCCTCATCTCTGGGCGGTGCTGCCAGGGCACTCATGATGGCAAGCCCGGTGCCCGGCGTCAGGCCCGGGCCGATCCCGGTGATGAGCCTTGACAGCCTTTCAGTTAATTAGGATTCTAGCCGAACTAATCTCCACGCCGCTGTGAACACCCGCGCTCCGCACCAGATGAGGAGTATCAGTGTCATTCCGTACGAGAACGAGGACCGCCGGCACGCTCGCCGCCACCGCCGCCCTCCTGTTCGGCGCACTGGCCACCGCCCCGGCCACGGCCCAGTCCCCCACCGCCGCCCCGGCGTCCCCCGAGTACTCCGTATCCATCGGTGCCAAGGGACCCTGGACCAACCCCGACGACACCCCCTCGGCCACGTACATCGACAAGAACGGCGCGTTCTACTACCAGTCGGCCCACGCCCTGTACGGCGCGAACGACCCCCGCAAGTGGACGTTCTACACCGGCAAGGACTTCGACTCGGCCACCCGCTCCGCCGCACTCAGCGACGCCGTGAACCCGGCCAACGCCGACGACCGCAACAACGACACCACATGGCGCTGCAACAACAGCCCCACCGGCCGTGAGGCCACGTACGCACCCGACACCTCCGGCTACGCGCAGAAGAACTACTGCGACCTGATGGGCGTCTGGGTGGACCCCGACACCGGCGACTGGTACGGCCTGGTCCACAACGAATTCACCCCGCAGCCCCACGGCGACGGACTGCACTACGACGCGATCGACCGCGCCGTCTCCAAGGACCAGGGCAGGACCTGGGCGATCAAGGACCACGTGCTGACCTCGCCGTACAGCACCAAACGCGGCGACAACCAGGCGTTCCCCCACGAGACGTACCACTACGGCAACGGCGACGCGCGCCTGTTCGTGGACACCGCGTCCGGCTACTTCTACGTCTACTACAACTCGCGCGTCATCCCGAAGGGCGGCGTCCCCGGAGGCTGGACCTCCGCCAGCCGCGGGCATGTGGCCCGCGCCCCCATGTCCGGGAAGATGACGCCCGGTTCATGGAAGAAGTGGTACGACGGCTCCTGGTCCCAGCCCGGAACCGGCGGCCTGGAGAGCAACATGGAGCCGGTCGACGCGACCCACACCACCGGCTACACCCCTGTCGCACACGACTACAACCCGGCTAACCCCGGCAACGTCCAGGAGCAGCAGGCGGCCGGCACCCTGCCCGCCAAGTCCGACCTGCTGACCATGAACATCGCCTACAACGCCTACCTGGGCCTGTACGTGGGCGAGCCCGAGACCGTCAAGCAGGACGGTACCGAGAAGCAGCGCTTCTACGTCACCGACAACCTCGCCACCCAGAAGTGGAAGCTGGTCGGCGACTCCGGCGACTACACATCAGGGTCCTGGTACCGCTGGCTGCTGGACTCGGTGAACAGGACCGGTTCCACCATCGTGGGCAAGAAGTTCCGTTCGTACTGCTCGTTCTTCTGCTCCGAAGGCGCCGACGGCGAGTACTACGACACCGTCATCGACACCAACTCCCCTGCCGCGCCTGTCGATCCGGGCACGGCCTACACGATCGCCGGCGGCACCGGCCGCGTCCTCACCCAGGTGCGGGGCAGTACGGCGACCACCTCGCAGGCCTCCTCCCGCGCCTCCGCCCTCGGACAGTGGATCTTCACCCCCAACGGTGACGGCTCGTACCGGATCGCCAACGCGTCCACGCACCGGCTCCTGGGCGTCGACGCGAAGAGCAACGCGGGGCGCGCCTGGGCGGCCAAGCCCACCGCGACCGACGCGCCAGCCGGCGGACCCACCGTCGGCCAGCAGTGGTTCGTCGTCGCCAACACCACCGTCGGCGCGAAGCCCACCGGCACCTACCGGCTGGTGAACCGCTACAGCGGTCTCGTCATCGGGCTTTCGGCCACCGCGGGGCGCCTCGCCGAGACCACGCCCACCCGTGCGTGGACCGACACCACCGGCGGCCAGGTCGGCAGCGGTCGCAGTGCCGCGGAGCAGATGCTCACGCTCACCGCCACAGGCGCTGCCCACCACGGCCACTGACACCCGCGCCGGGCGGGCCCGCCCTGCACCCGATCCACACCTTGGAGGCCCCGCGTGCCCGCCCGGTACCACCTGCGATTCCAGCTCCACCCCACTGCGGCCGCCGGCCGTCAGGCCGCCGAACTGGCCGAGTTCTGCCGCCAGTCGGGCGTCGAGGAGGTCGTCCTGCTGCTCGCCGCCGAGGAGTTCGCCAGCGGACACCCTTCACCCGGCGACGAGGACCTTCTGTACGACACGGCGGCCACCGCCGCCGCCATCCTGCGGCAGGCCGGCCTCGACGTCAGCCTCAATCCGTGGGTGACCGCGGGGCACGCCGATCGCGGCCGCCACGACCGCCATGGCTTCGCCCCCATGGTCGGGCCCGACGGCCGGTCCGCCACGGAGCAGGCGTCCTTCGCCTGTCCACGCTGGCGCGCCTGGATCGCCGCGCACTACGCCCGTTTCGCCGGGCTCGGCTTCCGCGTCCTCTGGCTGGAGGACGACTTCCGCTATCACAACCACGCACCGCTGGAGTGGGGCGGCGGGTTCGAACCGCTCATGCTGGACCGCCTCGCGGACCTCATCGGCGCTCCCGTGACGCGCGAGGAAGTGGTGGCGGCCGTGACGGCCCCTGGCACCCCGCACCCCTGGCGCGCGCTGCTGCGGCAGACCTGGCGTACGGCACAGCTCGAGGTCGCCGCCCTGGTCGCCGAAGCCGTCGCGAAGCACTCGGCAGGCCGCTCGCGGCTCGGTCTGATGAGCTCGGGCCCCGGCGCCCACGCGATCGAAGGCCGCGACTGGCAGGCCCTCTTCGACACGCTCGCCATCGAGGGCGAGACGGTCCACCGGCCCCACTTCGCTCCGTACAGCGATGTCCCGGGCCGTGAACTGAGCCGCTCCGTCTGGATGCTGGACGTCCAGCGAAGCCTGCGGCCCGCCTCCGTGCGCACCGAACCGGAGATCGAGAACTGGCCGCACACCGCCTGGTCCAAGTCCGACACCCAGACCTGGTCGGAGATGGTGACCGCACAGCTGTCCGGCGCGGACGCGATGTTCCTCAATGTCCTGCCCGTCCCGTCCGGCCACGCCCTGCGCCATCCGCGCGTCGCGGATCTCCTGAAGCGATCCCGGCCGGCACTGGACTTCGCGGCAGAACGCCGGCTCGGCGAACTCGGCACCTGTGGCGTGGGACTTCCCGTCCTCCCGGATGGCTCGGCGCATGTCCGCACGGCCCGGACAGGGAATCTCGCGGACCTGGCCGTCGACCCCGGCCCCGCGGCGGAGTTCCTGCTGCACTACGGGGTGCCGGTGACGGCCGAAGAGGCGCCGGTACGGGTGCTGTGCGGCCAGGCCGCCTGGTCGTTCGACGACGCGGAGCTGCGGCGGATGCTCTCCGGCGGGCTCCTCGTCGACGGGCTCGCCGCGTACATCCTGAGCGAACGCGGTTTCGGGGAACTGCTCGGTGTCACCGTGCCGGAGATCGTCGACCGGCAGGATCGGGCCGCGCCGGGTCCGTACGCCATAGAACAGGTCCACAGGTCCGCGGACGGCGCGGGCCACGACGTCTACCTGAGCGTCAACATGCAACCGGCCCTGGCCCGGCTGCTCCCCTCCGCCGGAGCCGAAGTCCGGACCAGCATCCTCACCCCTGACCTGCAGCAGTGGGGAGCGGGCCGCTGCCTCTTCACCAACGCACTCGGCGGCCGTGTCGCGGTCCTCGCCGCCACAGCACCTCAGCTGCTGCCGTACGACGACGAAGGCCAGCGACTCCTGCACGCGACGGTGCGCTATCTGGAGGGCGGTACGCCCACGCTCCCCCTGGTCAGCGGCGGACCGTATCTGATCCCCCGCCTGGCACGCACCGAGAACGGCTGGCAGCTCGCCGTCGCCAACGGCAGCGCAGACCCGGCCCGCCCCCGTATCACCTTGCCCTCCATGCCGGCCGAGGCGGAGGCGACGCTGCTCCACCCGCTCGCCGCCCCCGCCCAGGCCACGCTGACCGCATCGGCCACGGCCCTGACCCTCGACCAGGAACTCCCGCACCGCGGCTGGCTGCTGGTCGCGGGCTCCACGCCGGCGGTCAGGCCGCCGTCGCGGCCTCGCGCATGATGTCCGCCAACTCACCGCGCAGCCTGGCGAATTCAGCACTGCCGCGCAGTGCAGCGGGGTCCGTGGCGGAGTCCCGGGTCAGGTCCACATCCACCTCCGCGACGATCCGGCCCGGGTCCGCCGCCATCACCAGGACCCGGGTGCCCAGCAGCACCGCCTCCTCCGCGGAGTGCGTCACGAAGAGCACCGTGGTGCCGAGGGACGCGGCGAGCGCACGTACCTCCTCCTGAAGCCGTTCCCTGGTCAGCGCGTCCAGGGCGGCGAACGGCTCGTCCATCAGCAGGACTTGGGGCTCAGCGGCAAGTGCCCGCGCGATGGCGACGCGCTGTTGCTGTCCGCCGGACAGCTCCCAGGTGCGGCGCCCTGCCGTGCCGCCGAGCCCGACGCGGTCGAGGAGCGACGCGATCCGCGCGGGGCGTTCCGCGCGCGGCACCCCGTGGCGGGCGAGTGCGAAGCCGATGTTGCCGCCGACCGTGCGCCAGGGGAAGAGCCGGGGCTGCTGGAAGACGATTCCGGTGCCACGACCGGGCGCTGCGGGCGCCCCCTGCACCACGCCGGTGCCCGAGGTGGCACGCTCGAAGCCCGCGACGATGCGCAGCAGGGTCGTCTTTCCGCAGCCCGAAGGCCCGACCAGGACCACGAACTCTCCGGCACGCACGGTCAGCGAGACATCCTCCACCGCGGTGACGGCCGAGCCGCCCTTCCCGTACCGGACCGTGATGCCGTCGAGGACGACGGCCTCTTCACTCTGCGGCGACACCGGCCAGCTCCTTCACGGCGAGGGCCTTCTGGAAGACCGTCTTGTCGGGCACCGCGTCCACGGCCTTCTGGCCCTTGAGGAAGACGGCCGCGTCGTGCAGATTCACCGCGAGCTCGCCGGGTGCGCCGGGCTTTCCGAGGTACTGAGGACCGGCCTGCTCCTTGGCGGTCAGCAGGACCAGTTGGGCGAGTTGCGCCTTGGCCTGCGCGGTGGACAGGCCGAGTTCTCTGCCGATGGAGGCGGCGGCCTTGGCCGGGTCCGACTTGGCCTGGCCGACGGCCTGGTCCTCGGCCTTGAGCCAGGCGCTGACGATCTCGGGGTGCTTGGCGGCGAAGGCGTCGGTGACGACGCCGAGGTCGGCGGTGGCCTTGCCCTGGGCGGCGAGCTCACGGCTGGTGATCAGCACCTTGCCGTCCTTCTCCAGTTCACCGAGGGTCGGTGTCCAGACGTAGGCGGCGTCGATGTCGCCGCGCGTCCAGGCGGCGAGCGCGTCCTGCGGCTGGAGGTCGATGATGTTCACGGCGGAGGGCTCGACTCCGGCGTCCTCCAGCGCCGCGAGCAGGGAGTAGTGCGAGGTGGAACCGAAGGGGGCGGCGACCTTCTTGCCCACCAGCTGCTTGAAGTCGTTGATGCCCTTCTTCGCGACGAGGGCCTCGTTGTCGCCGATGACGTCGTGGATCCAGACGACCTTGTACGGGATGTTCAGCGGTGCGGAGAGCCCCTTGGTGACCGGGCTCGAACCGGCGAGGCCCAGATCCACCGAGCCCGCGATCACCGCGGTGTTCACATCGGCGCCCGAGTCGAACTTCACCCACTTGATGTCGGCGTCGGGCAGCGCCTTCTCCAGGAGTCTCTGGTCCTTCACCACCAGGTCGGCGTTGGGTATCGCCTGATAGGCGATGCGCACGGCGGTCTTTCCACCGCCGCTGTCGGAGGAGCCGGATCCGCCGCAGGCGGTCGCGGCGAAAGCGGTGAGGGTGGCGGCGGCCAGCAGGGCGGCACGGCGTACGGACACGAGGACATCTCCAGGACTCGAAAGGTCGAACAGGAAGAAAGAGGAAAAGCGACGGGCGCGTGCTGCGGGGGCCGTTCAGGCGCGGCCGCGCCAGGGCACCAGGACCCGCTCGGCCCACTTCAGCAGCGCGTCGAGCACGATCCCGGACAGCCCGATGGCGATGATCCCGACGATGACGACGGCGGTCTGGTTGTAGCGCTGGGCGTCGCGGATCATGCCGCCGATACCGGGAACTCCGTTGATGGTCTCGGCCGCGACGACCGAGGTGTACGCGACGCCGACCGCGATCCGAACACCGGTGAGGATCTCCGGAAGCGCGGCCGGCAGCCGTACGGAGAGCAGCAGCGTGATGCGGCCGGAGCCCAGAGCCCGTGCCGCCTCGACGAGTCCGGCCGGTACCGTGCGCACCGCCGCTGCCGTGGCCGCCGCGATCGGCGGGAGGGCGGCGATCACCAGCAGCCAGATCTTCGGGGACTCGTCGATGCCGAACCAGATGACGAGCAGGGAGAGATACGCGAGCGGAGGCAGCGTCCGCAGGAAGGTGACCGCAGGCTCCAGTACGACGGCGACGGGCCGGACCGCTCCGATCAGCAGCCCGAGGGGGATCCCCACCAGCGCCGCGTATCCGGTGCCGATGCCGATGCGGCGCAGGCTGACGCCCAGATGCTCGATGAGGAGATGACCGCCGTAGCCCCGTACGCCGTCATGGACGGTCGAGGTCAGCACGAACTGGTGCCACACCTCGCCCGGCGACGGCACCAGGACGCGCGGCCACACCTCGGCCGTGACCACCAATTGCCAGGCCGTCAGCAGCACGGCGAGCGCGACCGCCCGCAACGCCAGCCACCGCAGGGCCCCGGCGCGCGGCGCGCGCCGTTCGCGCACGGCGATCCGCGCGGGAGCGGCGGTCTTCTCCAGCACGGTCATCGCGCGCTCTCTTCGGCGATCAGCGCGTGCAGTCGGGGGGCGACCTCTTCGCCGACCCGGTAGGCCTCTTCGAGGTGCGGGTAGCCGGAGAGAATGAACTCGTCGACGCCCAGCGCGCGGTACTCGTGGAGTCGCTGGGCGACCTCGTCGTGCGAGCCGACGAGTGCCGTGCCCGCGCCTTCGCGTACGAGCCCGATGCCCGCCCAGAGGTTGGGGGCGATGGTGAGCTTCGCGGTGTCCTCGCCGGAGCCGTCGTGCAGTGCGGTCATCCTGGCCTGCCCGGCGGAGTCCATCTGCGCGAACCGCTGCTGGCTGGCGCGGATCGCGGCCGGGTCGAGACCGCGCAGGATCCGGTCGGCCTCGCCCCATGCCTCGGCCGCGGTGTCCCTGCTGATGATGTGCAGCCGCAGCCCGTACCGCAGGGCGGGAGCCTTGGCCCGCAGCCGTGCGATGCGTTCCGCGACGGCGGCCGGCGGTTCGCCCCAAAGGAGTTGTACGTCGGCGCGACGGGCGGCGACCTCTTCGGCGGCGGGCGAGGCTCCGCCGAAGTACAGCGGGACGGGATGCTGGACGGCGGGGTCGACGAGGTGCGCGCCTTCGACGTGCACATGCGCCCCGTCGAAGTCGACGCGCTTGCCGTCGAGCAGTTCTCGCAGCACAGCCATGGTCTCGTCGGTACGGGCGTACCTCTCGTCGTGCGCCAAGTGGTCCCCATAGGCCCGCTGCTCCGCCGGATCCCCTCCGGTCACCACATTGAGCCGGAGCCTGCCGCCGGCGAACCGCCGGAAGGCGTCGGCCTGTTGGGCCAGCAGGGTGGGGCTGGCGAAGCCGGCCCGGAAGGCGACCAGGAAGCCGATGCGATCGGTGTGCTGGGCGAGTGCGGCGGTGAGGATCCACGGGTCCACGCAGCCGAGCCCGACCGGCGTCAGCAGCGAGTGGAAACCCACTTGTTCGGCGGCGCGCGCGACCTGCGCCAGGTATCCGATGTCCGCGGTCCTGCGCGTGGCGGAACCGGTCCTGCCCTGGACGGAGGTGACGCCGCCGGGGTCGCGGCCGTCGCCTCCGGTGGGCAGGAACCAGTGCAGCAATGGATTGATTTCGGGCATGACGAAACCTCGATGGCAGCAGGGAAGTCGGGTGGGATCGACTGTGGCGGCGCGCGACGGCGGCCCGTTACGAAAACGGGCTGCGGAGAGGCAGAGCAGAAAGGGGTGTCAGCAGCCGGACAGAGGGCTGGACTTGACCCGACAGAGCATGCTCGAGACACGCTGGAGATCCACGTGTCGGCGCGAGACAAGGGCGGGGGTCATGCCCGCATCCTGACCGCGGACGGCACGCCCCGACAACCACGTCCCGTATGGCGGACACGACGATGTCAGCTGTCGAGACGGCCCCATGGCCGGAGGGGCGCCGGTCCCAGGCCGGGGACCGGCGCCCCTCCGGGCGGCGATTCAGGTCACCACAGGACGGGCAGCCGCTCCGGAATCCGCTTCATGAACCCGGTCCGCCACACCAACTGCTCGATGGGTACCGCGAGTTCGAGCTGCGGCATGCGCTCCAGCAGGGTCTCCAGGGCGATCTCCGCATGCTTCTTGCCCAGCGCGGTGGCGGGGCAGTAGTGCTGCCCGCCACCGAAGGACAGATGGGCCGTGCTGTTCTCCCGGCCCGGATCGGCTCGGTGCGGGTCGGGAAAGACCTCCGGGTCGAAGTTGGCTCCTTCCACGAGCACCAGGACCAACTCGCCCTTTTTGACGTCCACTTCACCAAGTCGTACGTCGTCGAGGGCGAGGCGCGGCAGCCCGTCTCCGATGGAGAGATTGATCCGCAGCAGCTCGTCGACGGCGGCCGGGATCTTGCTCCGGTCGGCGAGGAGTTCGGCCTTCAGCTCGGGGTGCTGCATGAGCGAGACGAGCGCCATGGTCAGGAAGCCCGAGGTGGAGACGACCCCCGCACCGAACATCGTCACCCCCACCGTGGCGAGCATCTCGTCCGTGAGATGCCCGTACTGCGGGTCCTCCCGGAGCGCCGCGAGTTCGGCCATGAGCCCGGTGGTGGCCGGATCGTCCAGCCGCTCGGCCATGTACGCGATGTCGCGGTCCCAGTTGAGCCGTGCACCGCTGATCGGGCAGGCGGAGTTCATGAACGCGATGTCGAGGCTGCGCATCAGCTTCGGCGCGGCGTCCTGCGGGATCCCCAGGATCCGGTTGTGCATGCCGGCCGAATAGGGGTCGGCGAACCCGCCGCGCAGATCTGCGGGCGCGCCCTGTGCCATGAGCCCGTCGACCAGCTGCGCCGCGTGCGTACGCAACCACTCCACCAGGCCCGGGGCCTTCGGGTTGAGCGCCTTGAGCACGGCCTTGCGCAGCCCGGCGCCGGTGATGTTGCCCATGTTGTTGACGACCTCGGGCGGGATCGTCAGCGCGTACTGGCGCGGCACCCCCGGGGCCGAGGTGTCCTTGAGGCTGAACCGGCTGTCCTCGAGCACCTGCTTGCACAGGGCGTACGAGGACACCAGCCAGGCCTCGTCCCCGGCGATGGTGCGCACCCGGCGCACGGGGCTGGTGGTGCGCAGCGCCTCCGTCTCCGGAGGGATGCGGTCGCCGCGCCAGGAGAACGGGAAGTCCACGAGACCGTCCGTGGTGGTGTCGGGCAGCGTCTCAACGGACATCGGAGTCTCCTTCGGCGGGGGTGACGACGGCGTGGCCCTGATTGCGGGAGGCGCGCAGCCCCGAGCCGCGCGAGTAGAGGAGTTCCGCCATCGGCAGGAGCTGGTGGTAGCAGTTGAGCGAGGAGGGCACGCCCAGGATGGCCGGGGTGTCCAGGAAGAGCGGGGCCTCGGCGCAGACGTACCTGCGGCACACCTCGCGCTGGAGCGGGGTGGCGGCTTCTCCGTTCAGGACCTTGGAGCGGAGAAAGGAGTCCACGAGCGCGTCGCACGTCGCGCGGAAGTCCGGGTCCGCCGTCAGGAGGGTCTGGATGTGCTGATGGATGCGCCGGTAGGCCGGGTTGTCCGTGAGGGCCGACATGGGCTGTCCACGGAGCCGGCCACCGCCGGGATCGAGGTCCCGTACGGCGGCCGTCACTTTGGCCCGTACTCCGCGCAGGTTCTTCACCGCTTTGCGGCGGGCGTCCTCCGCGCCGTATCCGAGGGCTTCGTACATCTCCGCCACGTGCAGGTCGGTATAGACGAAGTCGACGCGGTCGAAGTGCTCGATGCCCCACAGGGCGAGATCGTTGACCCGCTGGGCGGAGAAGTAGCTGTTGCCCGGCGAGACCCCGATCACCGCGTGATCGCGGTCGGCGAGGATCACCTCACAGTGCGGGGTGTAGCAGTCGGTGGTGAAGGTACGGGGGGATGTCGCTGTCTCTGTCGTTGCAATGCTCACGGCTGGAGAGCCGTCCTTAGCCGCCGCTAGTCCCGAGGGGCCCTGTGCCCCTGGTGTGGCGACGACGACACAACGCTATGGATCGACAGCGCAATGTCACTGTTACCCGGGGTTCTTGGCTGGAAAAGACACCGCGGGACGGAGCGGACGGCGTGATCAGGTCCGGTCCAGCACCGATCCGCCGGCGTACCGGGCGGATGCACCCAACTCCTCTTCGATCCTGATGAGTTGGTTGTACTTCGCGGTGCGGTCGGACCGCGACAGCGAGCCGGTCTTGATCTGGCCGCAGCCCGTCGCCACCGCCAGGTCGGCGATCGTGGTGTCCTCCGTCTCGCCGGAGCGGTGCGACATGACGACGGTCCAGCCCGCACGGTGCGCGGTGGCGACCGTGTCGAGGGCTTCGGTCAGGGTGCCGATCTGGTTGACCTTGACGAGGACCGAGTTGCCGACGCCGGTACGGATGCCCTCGCGCAGCAGGCCCTCATTGGTGCAGAACACGTCGTCGCCCGTGAGCTGGCAGCGGTCGCCGACGCGGGCGGTCAGCTCGCGCCAGCCGTCCAGGTCGTCCTCGGCCATCGGGTCCTCGATGGAGACGATCGGATACGCGTCGATCAACTTGGCCAGGTAGTCGACCTGTTCGGCGGGAGAGCGGCGCACACCCTCGCCCGCGTAGACATACGTACCGTCCACGAAGAACTCCGACGAAGCCGGGTCCATGATGAGGCCGAAGTCCGTTCCGGGGCGGTATCCGGTGCGGTCGATGGCCGCCATGACGAAGTCGAGTGCCTCTTCGGCGGTACGGAGCGCGGGCGCGAAGCCGCCCTCGTCCCCGACGCCCGTGGAGTGCCCGGCGGACAGCAGGTCGCGGCGGAGCGTGTGGAAGACCTCGGAACCCATGCGTACGGCTTCCGCGAAGGTCTCCGCACCGATCGGCGCGATCATGAACTCCTGGAAGTCCAGCGGGTTGTCGGCGTGGGCGCCACCGTTGACGATGTTCATCATCGGCAGCGGGAGAAGGCGGGCGTCGGCGCCGCCGAGGTAGCGGTAGAGCGGCTGGCGGTGGGCCGCCGCGGCCGCCTTGGCCGTGGCGAGGGAGACGCCGAGGAGCGCGTTGGCGCCGAGGCGGGACTTGTCGCTCGTGCCGTCGAGCGCGACGAGCGCGGCGTCGAGTCCCGCCTGATCGTCGGCGTCACGGCCCACGACCGCCGCCGCGATCTCCGCGTTGACATGGGCGACCGCACGGTCGACGCCCTTGCCGTGCCAGCGCGCGGGGTCCCCGTCGCGCAGTTCTACGGCCTCCCGGGCTCCGGTGGAGGCACCGGACGGGACGGCGGCGCGGCCGAGCGACCCGTCGGTGAGGAGGACATCGGTCTCGACCGTGGGGTTGCCCCGGCTGTCGATGATCCGCCGGGCGGTGACGGAGCGGATGGCGGTGGGCTCAACTGCCTTGGAAGCCATGGGAGGTCCTTCTCGTCGATGCACGCCGCGGCCCTGCTGCGACAACGCTGGCGCGTGCCGCGACAGAACAGACTGTACAGCAAGGCTGTTCAGTTCAGCTGTTCAGTTGTGCTGCTCAGCTCAGCTGCGCAGTTCGGCTGTGCAGTGCAGCTGTGCAGGTGAGGTACGCAGCCTCGCTGGCGATCACCGGTTAAAGTGCCCTATGCCCACCCCGGAACCCGCCGCCGTCGCCACCGAACTGCGTACCGCGATCGGCAAGCTCTCGCGGCGCGTGAAGCACGAGGACCGGATCCCGCACGGTCAGGTCTCCGTGCTCGGCACCCTCGACCGCGACGGGGCCATGACCACCAGCGATCTCGCGGCGGACCAGCGCGTACGTCCTCAGTCGATGGCGCGCGCGGTCGGGCTGCTCATGGAGCAGGGGCTCGTCGCCCGCCGGGCGCACCCCACCGACGGCCGCAAGTCCCTGGTGGAGCTGTCCAGCGCGGGTCGGGCCGCGCTGGAAGAGGAGCGCGGCCGCAGGGCCGGCTGGCTGGCGCAGGTCATCGAGAGCGAACTGACCGCCGAGGAGCGGGACGTGCTGGCGCGCAGCGCCGCCCTGATGGACCGGCTCTCCGCGCGCTAGCTCGTCTCAGCCCACCAGGTCGGGTGCGCGCAGCATTTCGGACGGGATCCCCCAGGCGTCGACGAGGTCGACCGCGAGGGGCCGGACCTTGCGGCAGAGGTCGCTCACCTCACGGCTGATCGCCTTGGAACGCTGGACGGTCAGCCGCCCGTGCTCCATGAACCAGGCCCGGTCCGCCTCGATCGTCGTCAGGGCGAAGAGATCGCACAGCAGGCCCAGCGCCACCTTGTTGTCGCCCTCGGGCTGCGCGCGCGTCCGCTCCACGAACGCCTCGAGGACCAGCCGCTCGACATGTGCGTGGGCGACCGCGATGACATGGTCCTGGACCTGCGAGAAGACGGCCCCGGGACTGCGCTTCTGGTCGATGCCGCGCTTGAGCCGGCGGGCCACGCCGGCCAGCATGTGCTCCTCGCGGTAGCGGAGCATGGCGAGGTGGTAGTCGGAGTCGAGCAGGCCGGCTTCCTGGTCCCACTCCTCGCCGCCCGGCAGCAGGTCGCGTACCCGCTCCAGCAGCTTGTGGACCGACGTCTTCTCTATGACCGTCTCGACGGCGAGGCCGGTGACGTAGCGGACCATGCCGAGCTGGTCCAGGTCCTCGAACTCGCCGGCGTAGTGGGTGAGGAGGCCCTTCGCCACCAGCTGCAGCAGGACGTGGTTGTCGCCCTCAAAGGTGGTGAAGACGTCGCTGTCGCCCTTGAGGGCGGCGAAGCGGTTCACGGTGAGATAGCCGGCGCCGCCGCACGCCTCGCGGCACTCCTGGACCACCCGGGTGGCATGCCAGGTGGCGAGTGCCTTGGTGCCTGCGGCCCGCGACTCCAGCTGCCGGCGCGCGTGCGGATCGTCCTTGATGCCGGAGAAGACCTCGTGCAGTTGCGTACGGACGACGTCCTGCGCGAAGTGCAGCGCGTACGTACGCGCGATGAGCGGCAGCAGCCGGCGCTGATGCAGCCCGTAGTCCAGGAGGAGTTGCTCCTCGGTGTCCGGGGCCGCCGCGAACTGCCTGCGCCGCACCGCGTACTTCGTGGCGACCGCCAGGGCGACCTTGGCCGTGCCGACCCCGGCGCCGCCGACGCTGACCCGGCCCTGCACCAGGGTGCCGAGCATGGTGAAGAAGCGCCGGTCGGGATTGTCGATCGGGCTCTCGTAGACGCCCTCGGGGGTGACGTCGGCGAAGCGATTGAGCAGCGCCTCGCGCTCCACCCGCACGCCGTCGAACCAGATGCGGCCGTTGTCCACGCCGTTGAGCCCCATCTTGCGTCCGGCGTCCTCGATCCGGACGCCGGGCACCACCTCGCCGCCCTCCCGGATCCGTACGACAAAGGCGTGCACGCCCTCAGCTTTCCCTTCGACCTCCAACTGGGCGAAGACGACGGCCAGTTCCGCGTGGCGGGCCGCGTTGCCGATGTAGTCCTTGCGCGCCTGGTCGCCCTGGGTGGTGAGGACGAACTCCTGGCGTGCGGCGTCGTACCGCGCCACGGTGCCGAGCGCCTGGACGTTGGAACCGTGCCCGGTCTCGGTCATCGCGAAGCAGCCCATCAGCCGACCGGTGATCAGGTCGGGGAGATAGGCGTCGTGGTGGCGTTCGGTGCCCAGATGCAGGATCGCGCCGCCGAAGAGCCCGAACTGCACACCGACCTTCACGAGCACCGACAGGTCGCCGAAGGCGAGCGTCTCGAACGCGGCGATCGACGCTCCGATGTCGCCGCCCCCGCCGTACTTGTCCGGGAAGCCCATCCCGGTCTGCCCCGTCGCGGCCATCTCGACCACGAGCTCGCGCACCCGCTCGCGATACGCGTCGGTGCCGAGCTCGTCGGCCTCGTCGAGCACGGAGGCGTGAGTCACCAGGTTGGTGCGGACGAGATCGCGGATCCCGGCGTACTCACCGTCGAGCAGCCCGGTCAGTGCCGGGACGTCGATCTCGGGCTGGACATAACCGCTCGCAGCAGTGGATGTGTTGTCGGTGGCCATGACATTCCGCTACCCCACCGGGCGACGATCAAGCGGTCGCCCGGGGATCTTGGAACCGTACGGGGGACGGAGGCGCGGCCACACAGCGCCCTCGGCGCCGAGTGGGACCGGCACGGAGGGCCCCGGTAGCGTGCCGGGGATGGAGAAGACCGTGAAGACCGTCACGTATCTGGAGATGACCGATCCCGGTGAGCTGAAGCCCGGCCGGGTCGTGCCTTCGTTGGCGCTGCGCCGCGAGGCGGGGCTGTCGGAGTCCGCGCGTTCGGTGCAGGCCCGGGTCGGAGCGGCCTACGGGTGGCGGAGCTCGACGCGTTCCGAGCAGGAGTGGCAGGAGCTGGCGCACGCGCACCCGAACCGCCAGTACTGGTTGATCGAGCTGGCGGGCGAGACGGCCGGGATCGCCGCGCTGGAGCCCCAGCCCGGTGGGGTCGTGGAGATCCGCACCTTCGGACTCCTGCCGGAGTACGTGGGCCGGGGGCTCGGCGGGCATGCCCTGACACTGGCGCTGCGACAGGCCTGGGCAACCGAACCGCTGGAAGCGGGGGCCGTGCGCAGGGTCTGGCTGCACACCAACTCCAACGATCACCCGAGCGCGCTCCTCAACTACCGGAGCCGGGGCCTGCGCGTCTACCGCACCGAGGTCGAGGAGTAGGTTCTCACCGCGCGAGCGCGCCCATGGGGTCCCAGGCCGGCAGGACGATCGGCGGCTCGCCGAGGGCGGCGGCGAGCTCCGGCGGCAGCGCCGAACGCCGTACCGCGACCTCGAAGACGTGCTCGCCGAACCACGAGTCGTTCATCGTCCAGAAGCCCTTGTCGGCCTTCTCGTCGCCCCAGCTGTTCTCGACCCGCCAGCGGCGCGGAGCGCCGTCGACCACATCCACGCCGGTGAACAGCATGGCGTGCGTCATCTGGGTCTCGCGATGGACGAGCCTGGCCGCCTTGTCCATCTCGAACGACGCGTCGTAGACCGCCTCGTAGTCGTAGAGCGCCGCATCCCAGAGCCCCACGTCCCCGCTCATCATCCGGCCGACGTCACAGCCGAACCAGACGGCTTCGCCGCCCACGACGGAGTCCATGCTGAGACGCTTCAGCAGGTCCATCTCCACATTGAGATAGACCACCGGCGGAGCCTCGATCACATTGCCCAGGTACTCGACGGTGAAGGTCCGGCCGGCCGGGCTCGACTCCCTCGGGTCGTGGACGAGACACACGTACTCGTCGAGGGGTATCTGCACATACGCGGCCGCGAACTCGGCCGGCGTCATCCAGCCCTCACGGTGGAACTCCTGCTTCTCGTCCCGCCACTGCCACAGGAACCGCTGCGGCGGCGTGCCGAGATGGATGCTGAGCACCCGGTGGACGGCGGCCAGCACCTCGCCCTTGTGCACGCGCTGTGCCTCGACGCCCTCCGATGCCATACGGCGAAGATCGCGGGCGCCCCGGCGGAGCAGACTCATCAGGGCGCGGTTCATGGGCCCCGTCGCCGACGAGCTGTCCGTCTCCGGCATCGCCGACTTCGGCACCAGGCCGTGCTTGGCGACCAGCGCCACGAACATGTTCCACTGGCCGCCGTCACTGATGGGGTCCCCGAGCAGGTGCGCCACCGTGCGGTCGTCGGCGTCGCGTCCCGAGGTCTCGACGATGCTCTCCAGGAAGTGGTTCGCCCGCTCGAACTTGTCCCACCAGAGCACATAGTTCTGCGAGAACTCGAAGTCCTTGACGCCGAGCTTCCGTGCGGCGCCGACGCGCAGCAGGTTCAGCCCGGCGAACATCCAGCAGCGGCCGCTCTTCTTCTGGTTGGTGACCTTCCAGTCGTCCAGGTGGTGGGAGACCGAGTGGTCGGCGGCAGTCACGATCCGCCGGTCAAGGGCGATCTCGTCCACAGGTGTCCGGGTCACGGCGTTCTGCATCAGCCGGTTCGCCGCGCGGGAGGCGAACTCCTTCTCGAACAACTCGAGTTGCGCGGGGGTGAGACTGCGGTCCATGGCCTGACGGGAGTGAACGTGTCCGAGCGTCACAGTGATCCGGTTCCAGTTCTCGAGGCGGGCCGTGATCGCGCGGGCCCGGGACAGGCAGGAGGGGCAACGCGCTCTCACCGTCGCACGGCCGCTCAGCCGCGGTCAACGAAGTTGCCGAGGCGCTCGAGGCGGTGACCTGCCGTGCCGGGAACAGCCGCCGGAGCGGCGATGTTGCACGGGGAAGGGGCGGAACCGTACCCAGACCTTTTCCCACAGGAGGACGTTTCATGAAGGACGGGACCTTGACGCTCATGGCGGTCCACGCCCACCCCGACGATGAGGCGACCAGCACGGGAGGCGTCCTCGCGCGGTACGCGGCAGAAGGAATCCGCACCGTTCTCGTGACGTGTACGGACGGCGGTTGCGGCGATGGACCGGGGGGCATCAAACCGGGCGATCCCGGGCACGATCCGGCAGCCGTCGCCGCGATGCGGCGCCAGGAACTCCAGGCGAGCCGTGACGTCCTGAAGATCAGCGATCTGGAGACGCTGGACTACGCCGACTCCGGAATGATGGGCTGGCCGAGCAACGACGCACCCGGGTCGTTCTGGCGGACCCCGGTGGAGGAGGGTGCGGCGCGGCTCGCGGAGCTTTTCCGGCGCTACGAGCCCGATGTGGTCGTGACCTACGACGAGAACGGCTTCTACGGCCACCCCGACCACATCCAGGCCCACCGCATCACGATGGCGGCGCTGGAGCTGGTCCCGCAGACGCCGAAGGTGTACTGGACGACGGCGCCGCGCTCGATGATGCAGCGGTTCGGTGAGGTCCTGCGCGAGCTCGGGGAGGACTTCCCGGAGCCGGATCCGGCCGAGGCCGAGGCGATGGCCAAGATCGGACTCCCCGACGAGGAGATCACCACCTGGGTGGACACCAGCGCGTTCGGCGGCCAGAAATTCGACGCGCTGGCCGCGCACGCCAGCCAGGGCGAGAACATCTTCTTCCTCAAGATGGGCCAGGAGAAGTTCACCGACCTGATGGGCGTGGAGACCTTCGTACGGGTCCAGGACACCACCGGCGCGGCCGTGCCCGAGAACGACCTCTTCGCCGGACTGCGCTGACCGCCTGCATGGGCCTATGAAGTCACGCGCTCGCGCGCGGGTTCAGCCGGTGCATCGAGTTCAGCGGATTCCAGGTGATCCGAACCGCCGGTCGGGACGGTGCCACGCAGCGCCGCCTCGACCCGGCGGTTGTCGGTCATGCTCGCCGTGACGGCGGTCATGGCGAGGAGGAGACCGCCGGCGGCGTAGATCGGGGTGCGGATGTCGTACGTGGTCGCCAGCCAGCCGCCGAGGAAGGCGCCGAACGGGGCGGCGCACATGGCGAGCATGCGGGAGGTCGAGGCGACCCGGCCCATCAGATGGGCCGGGACGATCGCCTGCCGCAGCGAGGGCCCGAGCACCATCGTGGCGCCCATCCCCGCCCCGCAGACGGCGAGCGCGAGCCCGGCCGCGTACGGATTCGGGGCGGCGGCAAGCCCCAGAATGGCAAGCCCCTCGACCGCGGCCGTGCAGGTCAGCGCGGTGCCGGTGCCCAGTCGCCGGCCGAGGAAGGAGGCGATGCCCGCGCCGAGCAGGCCGCCGGTGGCCTCCGCCGTGAGGAGCAGGCCGAAGCCGAAGCTGCCGATGCCCAGACGCTCGTGCGCGAAGAGGGCGAGCACGGTCTCCACGGCGAGGAAGGCGATGTTGCCGACCGCCGGACGGAGCGCGAGTCCGAGCAGCAACCGGTCCCCGAAGACGTACGAGGCCCCGGCCCGCGCCTGCCGGAGCAGCGACTCGCGGGCCGCCGGTTCGGGCCGGGGCGCGTCGGGCAGCGACCGCACGAGCAGCGCGGAGAACACGAACGACACCGCGTCGGCGATCAGTGGAACCGCTCGCCCGAGCGCGAGCAGCGCACTGCCCGCGGGCGGCCCGGCGAAGCCGGACATCGCGGTCTGGGCGCCGTGCAGGCGGGAGTTGGCGCGCTCCAGGGATGCGGGGTCTCGGCCGAGCAGATCCGGCAGATAGGCCGTGGCGGCCGTGTCGAAGAAGAGTCCGCCGAGGCCGAGCAGGAAGGCGACGGCCGCGAGCAGCGGAATGCTCAGCGCGTCGAGCGCGGCGGCCGCCGCCGGTATCGCGAGCAGCACCGCACGCGCCACGTCCGCGACCCACATCGTGCGCCGGCGGTCCCAGCGGTCCACCAGCGCACCGCCGAGCACCCCGAAGAGCAGCCACGGCAGCGTCCCGGCGGCCGTGACGACGGCGAGCGCCATCGGATCCCGGGTCAGCGCAAGGGCGAGCAGCGGCAGCGCGGCATGCATCACCCCGTCGCCGAACGAGGACACCGTCTGCGCGGTCCACAGCCGACCGAACCCGGACGGCAACGTCGACTTCCCTGTATCCAAGGTCACTTGGACTCCCCCTCGGCCTGCTCGCCCGACGCAGGCCGGAACAGTGCGAAGGCGAGCGACACGTCCGGCAGTGACGGATCGGACAGCTCGCGGTACTCGTCCGCCAGTGCCCCCAGCCGCGCCCCGAGCTCCGCGAACTGCTCGTCGGTGAGCCGCAGATGCGCCATCCGCACGTGCCGCTCGCTGTCCGCCGGCGCCGCTTCCAGGTCGGCCACCGCATGGCGCATCAGCAGGTCGGGCTGTCCCACCCCCGCATCCGGCAGCACGATCGACCGCGCGGCCATGGCGTAGTACCGCTCGGTGACCCCCCGCACCTTCCGCGTCCGCACCACCTTGACCAGGCCGGCCCGCTCCAGCAGTCGTACGTGGTAGCTGGAGCTCCCCTTCGCGAGGCCCACCCGCCCGGCGATCTGCGTGATCGTCGCCGGCTCGAAACGGAGCACGGCCATGATCCGGTGACGCGTGAGATTGGAGACGGCGCGCAGCTGCTCGTCCGTCGTGACGTGAAACGCCTCGGGAAGATCATCGGTTGACATGCGTCCAATGGTCAACGTTTCTTGACCATTGCGCAAGGGGATTGCGCGGAGCGGCGCAGACGATCTTGAACAGGGCCGCGCCGCCCTGGGTGCGGCGGCGCTACGCTGCTGTGCCGTGCAGGAGACGCGCCTCGACATCGACCGGATCCGGGCGGCTCGCCGGGTCATCGACCCGATGTATCTCGACACTCCGCTGTACTGCTGCGAGGCACTGGAGCCCGGCCTCGGATGCACGGTGAGCATCAAGCTCGAAACGGCGAACCCGGTCCGCAGCTTCAAGGCCCGCGGCACCGAGGTGGTGGCGAGCCTGCTCGCCGGCACCGGCTCGCGCGCCGTGGTGTGCGCCAGCGCGGGCAACCTCGGCCAGGCCCTCGCCTGGTCCGGTCGCGGCCGGGGGCTCGACGTCACGGTCGTGGCATCCCGCTTCGCGACTGCGACCAAACTCGACGGTATCCGCGCATTGGGCGCCAGGCTGGAACTGGTGGACGGGGACCACGAGACGGCCCGCGACCGGGCGGCGGCCATCGCGCGCCGCGACGGTATCCGGCTGGTCGAGGACAGCCTGGACATCGAGACCTGCGAAGGCGCGGCGACCATTGGCCTGGAACTGGTCGCCGCCCCGCCCTCGTTCGACACCGTCCTGATCGCTCTCGGCGGCGGAGCGATGGCCACCGGCATCGGTCATGTACTGAAGGCCCTGGCCCCCGAAGTCGAGGTGATCTGCGTCCAACCCCTGGGCGCACCGGCGATGACGTACTCATGGCACCAACGCCGCGTCGTCACCACCGACGCGACCGACACCATCGCCGACGGTGTCGCAGGCCGGCGTCCCATCGCGGCCGTCCTGGACGACCTCCTCCTGGTGGCCGACGACGCCGTCCTGGTCCGGGAGTCGTCGATCATCGCCGGTATGCGGATGCTCCTCGACCACGCCGGCCTCGTCGTCGAACCGTCGGCCGCGCTCGGCATCGCGGCGATCCTGGAAGACCCCGAGCGCTTCGCCGGCCGACACGTGGCCACCATCGTGTGCGGCAGCAACGTCGATCCGGACGCCTATCGCCGCTGGATCGATGCGCCCCTCCACAGGCCTTGACCATCACTGACGTAGACTCGTCGGCTGTGGCGGACACCCAGTACGAAGACCTGTTGCGGCTAGTGCTCACCTCCGGAACGGCCAAAGCCGACCGGACGGGCACGGGCACCCGAAGTGTCTTCGGGCACCAACTGCGCTACGACCTCTCGCAGGGGTTCCCGCTGGTCACCACCAAGAAGGTGCACCTGCGGTCCATCGTGTACGAACTGCTGTGGTTCCTGCGCGGCGACTCGAACGTCGGCTGGCTGCAGGAACACGGCGTCACCATCTGGGACGAATGGGCCGACGCGGACGGTGGACTCGGCCCGGTCTACGGCGCGCAGTGGCGCAGCTGGCCCACCCCGGACGGCAAGCACATCGACCAGATCAGCGATGTCCTGGGAACGCTGCGCAGCGACCCGGACTCCCGCCGGATGATCGTCTCCGCCTGGAACGTGGGAGAGCTGGCCAAGATGGCGCTCGCGCCGTGTCACGCCTTCTTCCAGTTCTACGTCGCCGACGGCAAGCTCTCCTGCCAGCTGTACCAGCGCAGCGCGGACCTGTTCCTCGGCGTCCCCTTCAACATCGCCAGCTACGCCCTGCTCACACACATGGTGGCGCAGCAGACCGGCCTCGAGCCGGGCGACTTCATCTGGACCGGCGGCGACTGCCACATCTACGACAACCACGTCGAGCAGGTCACCGAGCAGCTCTCGCGCACCGCGTTCGAGTTCCCCGAGCTGCGTCTGCGCGCAGCCGGCTCTCTCTTCGACTACGCCTACTCCGATGTGGAAGTGCACGACTACCAGCACCACCCGGCCATCAAAGCCCCGGTCGCAGTGTGAACATCGGGCTGATCTGGGCGCAGACGCCTGCCGGCGTGATCGGCGCGGGCAACGCCATTCCGTGGCGCGTACCTGAGGACATGGCGCACTTCAAGGCGACCACCCTCGGCCACCCTGTGGTGATGGGGCGCAAGACATGGGATTCGCTGCCTGCGCGATTCCGCCCGCTGTCCGGCAGGCGCAACATCGTGGTGACGCGCGATCCGCGGTGGGCGGCCGAAGGCGCGGAACGCGCCGGGTCCATCGCCGACGCTCTGGAACTCGCAGCCGATGCGTCGGGGCCGGCTGCCCCCGCTGAGGCATGGGTGATCGGCGGCGGGGAAATCTACCGCGCCGCCATGCCCCACGCCACGGTGCTCTCGGTCACCGAAGTCGACTCGACGATCGACGGCGACACCTACGCCCCGACACCGGACCCGAGCTGGAAGGTCTCCGAGGACGAAGGCTGGCAGTCCTCGACCTCAGGGCTGCGCTACCGCATGCGCCGATACACCCGCTGACACGCGCACCGCGTAGCCGGTGAATCAGCGGGGGCCGAGTCCGGTGCGCCCGTCGAGGAGTTCGCGGACGATGTCCAGATGGCCGGCGTGACGTGCCGTCTCTTCCACCATGTGCATGATGATCCCCCGCAGGTCGGCGACTTCGTCGTCCACCATGCCGGGGTGAGACCCCTGCGGGGGCGCCGACAGCGGCGTGCGGGCGATCACCGCGTCGGAGCGCCGGCACTGGTCTTCGTAGAAGGCGAAGACCATCTCGGGCGGTCGCGGTGTCGTCGATGGGTCGTGGTCGTCGGGCCACACCAACGGCTCGGCTTCCCCGGTGACGACCTCCTGGAACCAGTGCCGCTCCGCGTACCCCAAGTGCTCTATGAGCCCGAGAGGCGTCCACCCGGAGGGCACGACCGACGTGGTCAGAGCCTGAGGGTCGAGGCCGTCGAGGATGGCCAGCACGCTGGTTCGCTGCGCCGCGAGGTACGCCGACAGGACCTTCTTCTCCTTGCTGTCCGTATTCATGTGTGCATGGTGGCAGCCGCCACTGACACCGGTCACGGGTGCAGCGCGAGAGCGATGTGCGGAGACAGGGCGCGGAGGAAGTCGGGGGCATCGAAGAGTTCGCCTGCGGAGGCGACACCGGTCGTGCGGGTCTGTCCGGTCAGGATGCGGTGGACCGCTTCGACCGCGAGGGGTGCGGTGACGGCGTAGATGTCCTGACCGCTTGCCGTGGCACGCCGTTCGGTGTCACCGGAGCGTACGACCACGTCGACGAGGAAGGTCTGTGCGGAGCGCCCTTGTTCGTCGACGGCGGTGGGGGTCGGGGTGTCCGGGGACGCGATGCCGGTGGCCGCCTCCGTCGCCATATAGGTGCGGACCTCGGGGATGGACAGATGGCTCGGGATGGTGATGACGTCGGCCATCGTGAACTCGCCGACGACGGCCCGCGGCCCCATCGGATCGGGGAAAGGCCACTGCACCGTGGGGAGTTCATCGGTGTGGTACTCCAACTGCCCCTTCGTGAAACGGACACGGCGACCGCCGCGCCGATCGGCGGAGACCTTGCCCGCCACCCGCGTCCCCTCCGTGGGCTCCCAGCTGTTGAGCCCGTAGGCGATGTGCGCCTCGTCGGCTGCGGTCCAGTCGCCCATCGCAGCGGTGGCGAGCAGGTCGCCGAGGCCGCCGTAGAAGGCCATCGCAGGCACGATCACCGTGCCTGCTTCGCGGGCCCGGTCCGTGAAATGCGCGAAGGTGTCGGCATTGGCCTCGATCTCGGCCGCCACGTCGACGTACGGAATCCTGGCCCGCAGGGCGGCCTCGATCAACGGGGCGGCCGTCGTGGCGAAGGGACCCGCGCAGTTGATGACCGCCGCGGAGCCCGCCAGGGCGGTATCGAGCGAGTCCGGGTCGGCGACGGATGCCGGGCGGATCTCGAGACCGGGGTAATCCTGTGCCAGCGCCTTGAGCTTGTCGGCGTCGCGCCCTGCCAGGACGGGGACGAACCCGCGCTCGCGCAGCTGCGCCACGACGAACCTGCCGGTGTGCCCGTATGCGCCGTACACCGTGACCGTCTGCCCCGCTGTCATGTCCTTCTCCTGTGTTCGATGCGACCAACTGCTCGACTGCGACCATCCTGGCCTGGTTGAACCATCAATCGTGAGCGTCTGGAACGACACGCCCCGTACACTTTCGGACATGAGGTCTGTCGCGCTGGCCGTCACCGACGGGATGCTGCACTTCGAACTGTCCGTCGCCCATGAGGTGTTCGGCTCCGCTCCGGCCGCGGTGACCGTCCCCTGGTACGACCTGACGCTCTGTGGACCCGCGACCGTCTCCTTCGGCCCTTTCCGTCTGGAACCCGAACGCGGCCTCGACCACCTCCAGCACGCCGACACCGTGATCGTCCCCGGCTGGGCCGACACCGACGTGGCCCCGTCCGCGGACCTCATCGACGCGATACGGGCCGCCCATGACGCGGGCGCCCGGATGGTCTCCCTGTGCACCGGCGCGTTCGTCCTGGCCGCCGCCGGCATCCTCGACGGCAGGCGCGCCACCACGCATTGGGCGCACACCGACGCGCTGGCCGCCCGCTACCCCCAGGTCGAGGTCGACCCGGACGTCCTCTACGTGGACAACGACAACGGCCGCGTACTCACCTCCGCAGGCAAGGCCGCCGCACTCGACCTGTGCCTGCACCTCGTCCGCCTCGACCACGGCTCCGCCATCGCCAACACCACCGCCCGCCGCCTGGTGGTCCCCCCGCACCGCTCCGGCGGGCAGGCCCAGTTCGTCACCGCACCCGTACCCGAGCACGACGACCACCCCCTCACCGCCCTGCTGCCGTGGATCATCCAACGGCTCGACGAGCCGTTGACCGTGGAAGACCTGGCCCGCCAGGCCCGGATGAGCTCCCGCCACCTGGGCCGCCACTTCCGCGCCGCGACCGGCACCACCCCGCTGCAATGGCTGCTCGCCCAGCGCATCCGCCACGCCCAGGAACTCCTGGAGACGACCAGCGACAGCATCGACGCCATCGCGACCGCCACCGGAATGGGCACCGCCACCACCCTGCGCCGCCACTTCAATCGCACCCTCGGCGTCCCCCCGGACGCCTACCGCCGCACCTTTCGCACCCGAACCCCTTCTCAGGGCGGCACCGGCGCGGGCGAGGTGTGACGGCGGCGGTGTCAGTCCTCTGACGTAGTCTTCCCGCCACCGCACACCGACTGGGAGGATCAGAAGAGTTGACTGGCCTGTCTGCTTTCCCGCTGCCGTTTCAGGCTTCCCGTTCCATATCGTTCGCGACACCCCGGACGCTGCGGGAACTCCAGATGATGCGGTGCAGCGCGCACATCCGCGCGAAGCCGGAGTGGTTCGACAAGATGAACGATCCCGACATCGTCGCCAGGTGGACGCAGGAAGCAGTCTCTCAGGGGCTCACCGAGGCGCAGGTTCGGTATGTCCTTGCCGAACTCGCGCACTACGCGGCGCTGCGGGACGGACGAACCGGTATCGAGATGTCCGCCGTCGACGGGGTCTGGCAGTCGGACACGCTGGTGGACGACCGGCTCAGGTCCCGTCTGCGCAAGGCGGTCCTGGTTCTGGAAGAGGTCCCCGAAGAGGAGCAGGACTGGCATCCGGGATCCGACGGCCAGGTACTGGATCTGGTTCATCCCTCACTGTTCTGTCTGGTGAGAGAAGCGAGCGGTGCGCCCGAGCAGGCGTGGCAGAACCCGACGAACCACCACTCGAAGTACGAGTTCTCGGAGAGATTCCAGTGGCTGCCCACGGACGTCGACGTCAGTGCCGATGGTGCTGTCGTCTTCCGTTCGTACATCAACAACGTCCACCCCGGGACCCATCACGAACTGGCCTCTGTCCTCCCGGACTTGTTCGCACGCCTGCGCCCCCTGCTGGAGAACGTGCTCACCGATCTGCGCCATCCGCGGCCCCTGCGGATCGAGGCCGATCCCTACGGGTGGTACGCATCGGAGCCGGAGTACCCGCGCAAATCCTCCTCCAGCGACGATGCGGCCCACGCGGAAGCCCTCCGCGCATGGGAGCAGGCACACGAGGACTGGTGGGAGACCCGCCGCCCGGTCGTCCCCGACGCACCGGACTTCACCCCGCCCGAGCTGCCCGACGGATCCGCCCGGGTCGACCTGCGCGGCCGTCGTCTGCAGGTCATCGCCAAGCTCGCCACCATCCATCTCACCCCGGAAAAGCCCGAGTACGCCGGCGGATCCTGGCATGTCGAGGGGATGTTGAACGAGCGGATCGTCTCGACCGGCATCTACTACTGGGACAGCGAGAACATCACCGAAAGCCGGCTGGGCTTCCGGGCCGTACTCGACGACCCGGACTACGAACAGAACGACGACAACGGCGTGCGTGAGGTCTACGGCCTGGAGGACGAGGACGCACTGAACCAGACACTGGGATCGACATCGACCCCGGCGGGCCGCTGCCTGGCGTTCCCGAACATCCTGCAGCACCGGGTCGACTCGTTCCGCCTCACTGACCCCACCCTTCCCGGACATCGCAAAATACTCGCGTTCTTCCTGGTCGACCCGTCGGAAAAGATCGTCTCGACATCCGACGTACCACCGCAGCAACCATGGTCGGACCACTCGACCATGACGCTCGAAGAGGCCGAGCAATACCGCGAACAGCTCATGCAGGAACGCAAGTTCTTCGTCGATGAACACAACGAGCAGCTCTACGAGCGAGAGTTCTCCCTCTGCGAACACTGAGCGGAAGCGGCCCTCGCGGTTGTATCGAAAACGACCGGATTCATCGAAAACAACGGAACATTCCGGTCCCCCGTCCTACGATCGCCGCATGCTGCTGCGCCGGACGTTACGTATGCCCATGATCCTCGCGATGACTGTCGCCCTCGCTTTCGCGATGGTCCTCACCGGCACGGCGCGAGCCGCGGAGGGGCCGAGGGAAAGCATGGAAGACGGGCGGCAGTTGCTGTTCTACAACCACGCCTACGGGGTGTTCGACCGCGAGACGGCCGACGCCATCGAACACTCCGCGTATCTCCCCCAGTTCGCCAACTTCCAGGTCAGAACCACCACCGGGAGCGGAGGGGAGACCTGGACCGGGCGCTATCTGATGGGCCGTGAGACCTACTTCGAGCTGTTCGGGGTGGGCGATGTACCCGGCAAGGACGGCGAACTCGGCGCAGCCGGGATGGGCGTCTCGGTCGAGCGCGCGGGCGATCTGGCCACGGTGAAGCAGCGACTCCGCGACCAGGGGAACCCGAACCCCTTCGAATTCCGCCAGACGCGCGACTTCGGTGACGGTGTTCCGGTGCCGTGGTTCGACGCGGTCTTCACCACGGAGCAGTACGACGCCTTCGGCGCCTGGGGGATGGAGTACCTGCCCGAGTACTTCGCCGACCCGCGCAGCAAGACCGAACCCGCCTCTTTCCCCGGCGACATGGGCCGCGAGCGCTACCAGAACGACGAGTACCGCAACCACCTGATGCGCGACGTGACGTCGGTGCGCCTCGCGGTCACCCCGCGCGACCTCGCCAACACGGTGCCGCTGCTGAGGGCGGGCGGGTTCGCCGTCAAGACCCTGCCGGGAGGCGGAGCGCTCGCACAGGGCGGTGGCACCACGATCCGGCTGGACGCCGTGCCGCGCGCGGAGGCGGGCCTGCGGCAGATCGAGATGTCACTCAACCACCCGGTGAGGACGCGCCACACGGAGACGCTCGGCCACTCGAAGCTCGTCGTCGGCCCTGGCAGCCACGCGGTGTGGACGTTCCCCGAGAACAGGTAGCGTGATCGACTGGCGCATGGAGTGTCCATGCGTACGGCCGGCCCGTGCGGGGAATCCGGTGGCGAGCGATGGGACCGCGATGAGCGAACTGACGAAGCCCGCAATCGAGGTTCCGGAGGGTGACGCGCCCACCGAGCTGACGGTCCGGGACCTCGTGGTCGGGGACGGACCTGAAGCACAGCCGGGCAGGGTCGTCCAACTTCACTACGTAGGAGTCACGTTCGCATCGGGAAAGGAGTTCGACTCCTCCTGGGAGCGGGACCAGCCGTTCAAGTTCGCCGTGGGCGGTGGCAGGGCCATCAAGGGCTGGGACCGTGGAGTGCGGGGAATGAAGGTCGGCGGCCGCCGCGAGATCATCGTTCCCCCGCGTCTCGGTTACGGCAAGCAGTCGCCCTCGGCTCTGATCCCGGCGGGCTCGACGCTGATCTTCGTCGTGGACCTGCTCACGGTCGTGGGCGGGCCGCCGGTGCGAGGCACGGCCTGAACACCATCACCGACGATGGACGCTGACGGCATAGCCGCCGCCGTCGTAAGGGTCGGCGTCCCACGTGGCAAAGCGGTCGACGAGGGTGAGGCCGGCCGCGGCGCAGCCATCGTCGTACTCCGGCAGTGTGAGGCTGGGCGGCACCGGCAGGTGGGCTTCGTCCAGGCCGAAACCGGCGACCAGCAGGCCGCCCGGGCGCAGGGCCGCTGACAGTCGCCCGACCACCGTGTTCTCGGTGCCTGGGGTGAGCAAGGGGAAGATATTGCCCGCGGCGACGACAAGGTCGAAGCCCGCCGCGATGCCGAGCAGGCCGGGCTCGAACTCGGCCAGATCGAGCTGGAACCAAGGCAGTTCCGGCGACAGCTTCCGCGCCACTGCCAGCATCGACGCGTCAAGATCCACCCCGACACAGTCGTAGCCGAGTTCCGCAAGGCGGATCATGACCCGTCCCGTACCGCACCCGGCGTCCAGTACCCGCGCTCCGGCAGGCACGAGGGCCGCACAGAACCGTGCCTCGCCGTGCATGTCCTCGCCGCCGAGGGTCAGCGACGCGAAGCGTGCGGCGTAGTCCTCCCCGGTCGGTTTCCCGGTCAGTTCCGTCCAACGGCTCATGAGACCGACTATAGGTCGCCCGCCTGGGGTCCCTCCCGGCTGAGCTCATTGGCGCGGTCGATCTCGGCCATGTGTTCCTCGGCCCAGTTGCGGACCATGGCCAGGGGGCCCTCCAGGGACAGGCCCAGCTCGGTGAGCCGATAGTGCACGCGGGGCGGCACCGTGGGCTCCACCCTCCGGCTGACCAGCCCGTCGCGGGTCAGTCCTTGCAGAGTGACCGACAGCATCTTCTGCGAGACGCCCGCCATCCGGCGCTGCAGTTCCGCGAAGCGCACCTCGCCCGGGGAAGCCTCCGCAAGGACCTTGACGGCCATCGACGTCCATTTCGTGCCGATCCGATCGAGCAGACGCCGGGTCGGGCACTGCGGGGAGAAGAGATCACCGCGTGCGCCCTTTGGCGTACGCGGTGCGGGGGAGGTCACTTGAAGCTCACCACCTGTGGCGAATGTGCGGTCTTGGCCTCCCCAAGGTAGTTACCTACCGTTGGGTTGTCACCATTGGTAACCAGGAACAGGAAGAGGTCTTCATGTCCCAGTGGCCCGCAACAGAGCTGCGCCGCGTCACGGCCAACGGCGTGGAACTCAACGTGGCGATCACCGGAGAGGGCCCCGCAGTCCTGCTGCTGCACGGCTTCCCGCACACCTGGCGCCTGTGGACCGATATTCTGGGCCCGCTGTCCGAACGGCACCGGGTGATCGCCCCGGACCTGCGCGGCCTCGGCGCCAGCACGCGAGCGGCGGACGACTACGACGCCGGGACCCTCGCCGCCGACGCCGAAGCCCTCCTGGATGCTCTCGGTGAGACCTCCGCAGCCGTTGTCGGCATCGACGCGGGCACCCCGCCGGCCTTCCTGCTGGCCATGCGCCGCCCCGACCTCGTGCGACGGCTGGTGGTCATGGAATCGCTCCTGGGAAGGCTCCCGGGCGCCGAAGGATTCCTTGCGGACGGAGCGCCGTGGTGGTTCGGCTTCCACTCGGTGCCCGGCCTCGCGGAGAGCGTACTGACGGGCCACGAAGCGCAGTACATCGACTGGTTCCTCGATTCCGGCACCCACGGGCAGGGGCTCCGCCCCGAAATCCGTGACGCATTCATCAGCGCATACACCGGCAGGGCGGCCCTGCACAGCGCCTTCTCGTACTACCGCGCACTGCCCACGAGCGCACGCCAGATCCAGGAAGCCGCCGCCCGCCGCCTCACTGTGCCCACCATGGCCATCGGTGCCCACCCGGTGGGGACGGCGCTCGAACAGCAGCTACGACCCCTGGCCGACGACCTCGTCGGCCACATCATCGAGGACTGCGGTCACATCATCCCGCTTCACCGCCCCGAGCCCCTTCTCGGCCTCTTGAAGCCGTTCCTCACCGCTTGATGCCCCCGCTTCAGATGCAGATCACGATCTTTCCGCGTGTGCGTCCGCGCTCCGCGTGCGCGTGGGCGTCGGCGATCCGCTCCAGGGGGTAGCTCTGTTCGATACGGGGTGTGTAGCGGCCCTGCCGGCCCAGTTCCGCGGCCTCGGACAGGAGAGTAGAGTCGTTCTCCGCGTTGACCACATGCGTGCCCAGGCGCTGCCCGCCCGCGTGGTCGGCGACCGTCGCGACGCGCGTCGGATCGCCCGTGATCGCGACGAGGTCGTCCAGGGATCCGGAGGCCGCGGTGTCGAGCGCGATGTCGACGCCGTGCGGAGCGAGAGCGGAGAGACGCTGCGCGAGACCGGGGCCGTAGGTGGTGTGAACGGCGCCGAGAGAGGTGAGGAACTCGTGGTTGCGTTCGCCGGCCGTCCCGATCACGGTGGCACCTCGCGCCACAGCAATCTCGACTGCCGCGCTGCCCACACCTCCGGCGGCGCCCTCGACGAGAAGGGTGCGCCCCGCGAGGGAGCCGAGCGCGTTCAGGCCCCGCATCGCGGTCACGGACGCGAGACCGGCGCCCGCGGCCTGCCCGTCGTTCCAGGTGTCGGGGGCGTGGGCCCAGGCCGAGAGGATGACCAGCTCCGCGGTTGCGCCGGTGACACCGCCCAGCCCGAAGACGCGGTCGCCGATGCTCACCCCCTGCACCCCGTCACCGATCTCGTCGACCACCCCGGCGGCGTCGCGCCCGGGAATGGCGGGCAGCGCCACAGGAAGCAGCTGCCGCAGGGCGCCGGCGCGCAGCTTCCAGTCGATGGGATTGACGCCGGCCGCCGCGACGCGGACACGGACCTCACCGGGTCCGGGGTGGGGGTCGGGGGCCTGCTCGATCACCAGGCTCTCCGCTCCGCCGTATTCATGGAAGCGGGCTGCACGCATAGTGTCCTGCCTTACCTTTTCAGGTCGGAATACCTGCCGTTGACTCGATGCTCCGGAAGATATCCAGAAGGTCGGTCACCAGCTGGATACCAAGACCGGAGACGGGAGACTTTCGATGACGCAACGTCCGGCGCTGCCACCCGATTTGTTCGACGAGCTGTGCCCGTCCTCGCTGTTGCCTTTCCGCTTCGGTGACAAGTGGGCATCCATGGTCCTCCTCTGCCTGGAGGACGGCCCGCGCAGATACTCCGAACTCCGCGTGCCACTGAGCCGCGTCACCCCGAAGTCGCTCACCCAGTCGCTCCGCGGCTTGGAGCGGAACGGGTTCGTGTCACGCACGGCGCACGCCGACCCGAAACTGCGGGTGGAGTACGCGCTGACACCGCTGGGCCGCAGCGTGCTGGAGCCGCTGGCCGCCTCGTGCCAATGGGCGGCCGAGCACTGGGACGAACTGCTCGACGCCCGCGAGGGCGCCGAGGGCGGCATCTCCTCCATCGGCTGACGCGCACCGGCGCCGGTGCGTGCCGCACCGGACGAACCGCAGACCTGCGGTCGGCACTCTCGTCACGCAAGGAACGACAGTCGAACCTGGCGACGGGGATTGTCCTGATTGGTGTCCACCAGGCAGACCGACTGCCAGGTGCCCAGTTCCAGCCGGCCCTCGATCACCGGCAGCGTGGCGTGCGGCGGTACGAGCGCGGGCAGTACGTGGTCCCTGCCGTGGCCGGGGCTCCCGTGGCGGTGCTGCCAGCGGTCGTCGGCCGGGAGCAGCGTGCGCAGTGCGGCGAGCAGGTCGTCGTCGCTGCCGGCGCCGGTCTCCAGGACGGCGATCCCGGCCGTCGCATGCGGTACGAACACGTTGAGCAGGCCGTCGCGGCCCGCCGCCGCCTCGCGCAGGAACTCCTCGCAGTCAGCGGTCAGATCGGTCACGGTCTCCGACCGGCCGGTGGCGATGTGCAGGACGCGGGTGGTGAAGGTGTCGGACATGCGGCCCATTCTCGCGCGGCCGGCGCTCGTCCAGGGGGCGAGACACCATTGACCGGATCGTGGCCGCTCGCTACTTTCGGCGCCATGTTGCGTTCAGTGCTGCTCACCACGCGCGGTCATATCGACCTGCTGCGGGTGGCCTCTGCCGCGTGTTGTCGCCGCGGGCTCTGACGCCTTTCCGCCTTTTCGCTTCGCCCCTCCCCTGTCTTCCCTTTCTACGGAAGAGGCTTCGCCATGTCCGTGCATCTGCACTGGTTCCTGCCCACCGGCGGTGACGGCCGCACCCTCGTCGACCGCCATGCGTACACCGATGGAGGGATCACCCGCTCGAAGATCACCCCCACCGGCGGGGTGCGCGCTCCCGACATCGAGTACCTGGCCCAAATAGCCAAGGCGGCCGAGCAGTTGGGGTTCGAGGCGGTGCTCACGCCGACCGGGACCTGGTGCGAGGACGCCTGGCTGACCACCGTCGCGCTGGCGCAGCACACCTCGCGGCTGAAGTTCCTGGTGGCGTTCCGGCCGGGGGTCATCTCGCCCGTGCTCGCCGCGCAGATGGCGGCCACGTACCAGCGGATCACCCGCGGGCGGCTGCTGCTGAACGTGGTGACGGGCGGGGACGCGACCGAGCAGCGGAGGTTCGGGGACCATCTCGACCACGACCGGCGCTATGCGCGCACCGCGGAGTTCCTGTCGGTGGTGCGGGGCGCCTGGGGCGGGAAGCCGTACGACTTCGACGGGGAGCACTTCCAGGTGGAGGGCGGGCTGACCGCGCTGCCGCCGGACCCGCTGCCGGAGATCTTCTTCGGGGGCTCGTCGGCTGCCGCCGGGCCCGTCGCGGCCCAGCACGCGGATGTGTATCTGACGTGGGGCGAGCCGCCCGCCCAGGTGAAGGAGAAGATCGACTGGATCCGGGGGCTCGCGCAGGAGCGGGGGCGGACCGTCCGGTTCGGCATTCGTCTCCACACCATCTCCCGGGACTCCGCGCGCGAGGCCTGGGCGACCGCGGACCGGCTCCTCGACGATCTCGACGCCGGGACGGTCGCGGCCGCGCAGCAGGCGCTCGGCAGGAGCGAGTCGGTGGGGCAGCAGCGGATGCTGGCCCTGCACGGCGGGTCGCGGGACAAGCTGGAGATCGCGCCGAACCTGTGGGCGGGTGTGGGGCTGGTGCGCGGCGGGGCCGGGACGGCGCTGGTGGGGAGCCACAGCGATGTGGCGGACCGGATCGAGGAGTATCACGCGCTCGGCGTCGAGCACTTCGTGTTCTCGGGCTATCCGCATCTGGAGGAGGCGTACTGGTTCGGGGAGGGCGTACGGCCCGAGCTGGCGGCCCGCGGGCTGCTGCCCGCCGGCTGAGCCGCCCGTACGGGAAGATCCGGGGCCGCGCCCGCGTTGGTAGAACCGTGAACAACTTCGGGGTGCGAGACATCGACGTGGTCGTGATCGGCGCCGGGCAGGCCGGCCTGTCCGGCGCCTTTCATCTGCGGCGGGCGGGCCTGGAGCCCGACCGGGATTTCGTCGTGCTCGACCATGCGCCGCGCCCCGGGGGCGCCTGGCAGTTCCGCTGGCCCTCGCTGACGTACGGCAAGGTGCACGGGATGCACGCGCTGCCCGGGATGGAGCTGACGGGCGCGGACGAGCGGCGGCCGTCCTCCGAGGTGATCATGGAGTACTTCACCGCGTACGAGGAAGCCTTCGACCTGCGGGTGCACCGGCCGGTCGAGGTGAGCGCCGTGCGCGAGGGTGCGGGCGGGCGGCTGCTCGTCGAGACCTCTGAGGGCGACTACGCCGCCCATGCGCTGATCAATGCGACGGGGACGTGGGACCGGCCGTTCTGGCCGCGCTATCCGGGCCAGGAGACCTTCCTGGGGCGGCAGTTGCACACCGCCTCCTACCCGGGGCCCGAGGCCTTCGCCGGGCAGCGCGTCGTCGTGGTGGGCGGCGGGGCCTCCGGAACCCAGCACCTGATGGAGATCGCCCCGTACGCCGCCGGGACCACCTGGGTCACCCGGCGGCCGCCCGTCTTCCGCGAGGGCCCTTTCGGCGAGGACGCGGGACGGGCCGCCGTCGCGATGGTCGAGGAGCGGGTGCGGCGCGGGCTGCCGCCGCAGAGCGTGGTGTCCGTGACGGGGCTGCCGGTCAACGACGCCGTGCGCCGCGCCCGCGAGCAGGGCGTGCTCGACCGACTGCCGATGTTCGACCGCATCACCCCGCACGGGGTCGCCTGGGACGACGGTCGCACGGTCGAGGCGGACGTCATTCTGTGGGCCACCGGCTTCCGTGCGGCGATCGACCATCTTGCGCCGCTGAAGCTGCGCGAGACGGGCGGTGGCATCCGCGTCGAGGGGACGCAGGCCGTCCGCGACGAGCGGATCCACCTCGTGGGTTACGGCCCTTCGGCCTCCACGATCGGCGCGAACCGGGCCGGGCGGGCCGCGGTGCACGACATCCGGAGACTGCTGGAGCGCGCACCCTCCCTCGCCTGAAGCGGCTAACCGCGCGCACTCTTCTGGTTGTCGTTGAACTCCCGGACGTTTTTCTGCTGCTCGCTGTAGTCGTCGGTGAAGCGGGTGTCCCCCGGTGCGACGGTGACGAAGTACAGCCAGTTCCCCGGCGTCGGGGCGATGGCCGCATTCATGGCGTCCTGCCCCGGGTTGCCGATCGGGGTGGGCGGAAGCCCTTTGCGCTCATAGGTGTTGTAGGGGCTGTCGATCTTCGTGTCGCCGGTGGTGGTGTCCAGGGTGGAGCGGTTCAGCGCGTAGTTGAGAGTCGAATCCATCTGCAGCGGCATGCCCTGGGCGAGCCGGTTGTAGATGACGCGGGACACCTTCCCCATGTCGGCGGTGGTGTCCGCCTCCGCCTGCACGATGGAGGCGATGACGACGGTCTGATAGACCGTCACGCCGTTGCGCTTCGCCCCTGCGGCGATGTGATCCGCCCCGAAGTGCTGGTTGGCCGTGTTGACCATGTACGTGAGCAGGCCGGCCGGGGACGTCTGCCCGTCGATCGGGTAGGTCGCGGGGAAGAGATAGCCCTCGGGGTTGCCCTTGGCCTCCGGCGGCAGCTTCAGATCCGCCGTCGCGGCGGCCTTCTGTGTCGTGCCGGGCGGCACGTCCAGCGCCTTGTCCGCTGCCGCATAGACCTGACTCGCACGCCAGCCCTCCGGGATGAGCAAGGACCGTGTCCCTCCGCTGTCGCCGCTGCCGAGCAGAATCGCGGTGAGCACTCCGCCCGCCACCACGACCACCGCGGCCGCGAGGAGGATCAGTCGGCCGCGGCGCGTGAAACGGGGCTTGTCGTTCGGCATGCGGGCAACTTATCCCGCCATACCGGCCGTTTACGGCAGCCGGCGACCCCGGCGGAGTCACGGCGAACAGACGAACAGGCGATCGGATGTTCGCCAGAACGCGTGATCGTCCCGGAATCCATTGCCCAACTCCCCTGCTGCGCATGATGCTTACGGTGCGCAAGCGACGGGCTGCAGACCGTGATTGCGCAGTCCCACTGATGAATCATGCACAAGGAGAACGCACCACCATGAACTTCCTCACCAACCTGCTTGCCGGAATCGTCCACTTCGTGGGTTGGCTCGTCTGACCGTAGTTCCGACCGGCGCCGTCGTTCCCCGTCCCACGGGAGCGGCGGCGCTGCCGTGTGCGGTCACGCTGCTCGGGTCAGCTCGCTGTCGCGCCGCACCAGAGCTGCGTACCGCCCGTCCAGCGCGAGGAGTTCCTCGTGCGTGCCCCGCTCGGCTATGCGCCCGGCATCCAGGACGACGATCTGGTCGGCATCGCGGACGGTGGAGAGGCGGTGCGCGATCGTGATGGTCGTACGGCCCGCGGAAAGCCCGTCGATGGCCTGCTGCACCGCGTGTTCGGTACGGGTGTCCAGCGCGCTGGTGGCCTCGTCGAGGATGAGCACCGGCGGGTCGCGCAGGATCGTACGGGCGATGGCGAGGCGCTGCTTCTCGCCGCCGGAGAAGCGGTAGCCGCGCTCGCCGACCAGGGTGTCGTACCCGTCGGGCAGCGAGGCGATGTGGTCATGGATCTGCGCCGCCCTGGCCGCCTCTTCGAGCTCTTCATCGGTGGCGTCCGGCTTGGCGAACCGCAGATTGTCGGCCACGGAGGCGTGGAAGAGGTAGGTCTCCTGGGAGACGACGCCCACGGACCTGGCCAGGGTGTCGAAGTCCAGGTCGCGTACGTCGACGCCGTCCAGGGCGACCCTGCCGCCGGTCACGTCGTACAGCCGCGGCACCAGATAGCTGAGGGTGGACTTGCCCGATCCGGTCGGGCCGACCACGGCCAGGCTGCCGCCCGCGGGGACGGTGAGGTCGATCGACTGGAGCGTCGAGCCCGTCTTCTCCTCGTAGTGGAACTCGACGTTCTCGAACCGGACTTCGCCCTTGGCCTGGTCGAACCGGACCGGGTCGGCGCGCTCGGTGATGTCCACCGGCAGGTCCAGATACTCGAAGATCCGCTGGAAGAGGGCGAGCGAGGTCTGCATCTGCACGCCGGTCGACAGGAGGCTCACGGCGGGGCGGAACAGGCCCTGCTGGAGAGAGACGAAGGCGACCAGCGTACCGATCGAGACCGAGGGGCCGCCGGTCTGCAGAGCCAGTCCCGCAGCCCAGTAGATGACAGCCGGCATGGCGGCCATGACGATGCCGATGGTCGACATCCGCCAGCGTCCGGCCATGCTGGAGCGCACTTCGAGGTCGACGAGCTGCTCGGACTCCTCGGCGAAGCTCTTGGTGAGCGAGTCCGCGCGGCCCATGGTGCGGCCGAGCAGGATGCCGCTGACCGACAGCGATTCGGTGACCGTGGCGGCCATCGCGGCCATCTGCTTCTGGCGCTTCGTCGTGATCTTCTTGCGCTCGCGGCCCACCCGGCGGCTGATCCACACGAACACCGGCAGCAGGAGCAGCGAGACGACGGTGAGCCGCCAGTCGAGCGCCAGCATCGCGACGATCGAGGCGATGACGGCGGTGAGGTTGGAGACGAGCGAGGTCGCGGTCGAGGTGACCGTCGCCTGCATGCCGCCGATGTCGTTGGCGATACGGGACTGCACCTCGCCTGTGCGCGTCCGGGTGAAGAAGGCGAGCGGCATGCGCTGCAGCTGGGCATAGACGGCGGTGCGCAGGTCGTGCATGACGCGCTGGCCGACGGTCGTCGATATCAGGGTCTGCAGGACGCCGAAGACGCTCGTGACCACCGCGGTCACGATCATGCCGAGGGCGAGCAGGCTCAGCAGTCCCGTACGGCCCTGCGGGATCGCCACGTCGAGAATCTCGCGCAGCAGGAACGGGGAGGCCACCGAGACCAGCGACGAGGCGCCGACCAGCAGGCCGACGACGGCGAGGCGGCCGCGGTAGGGGCGGAAGAGACGGAGAATGCGGCGCACCTCTGCGGGCGGCTGGTCTCCGTCGCGGGGCGGGGGTGTCCACGTGGGTTGATCGGGCTTCATGGGCTCCTTCATCGGGGTGAGAGATCTCAAGACTTTGAGAGCATAGCTCATTGTTACCTATACTCACAATGAACCAGGTCCTGATATTGTTCCCGGTATGAGCATTCCCAACGCCGACGCCGACGGCGTGCTGGCCGAGCAGTTGCTGCGCCTCACCCGCAGACTGCACCGCATCCAGAAGCAGCATCTGGAGCCCGTCGGCATCACCCCCGCGCAGTCCCGCCTGCTGCGCACCGTCTCGCACTACCCCGAGCCCCCGCGGATGGCCGACATCGCCGCCCGTCTCGAAGTCGTGCCGCGCGCCGTGACCAGCCTGGTCGACGCCCTGGAGGAGTCCGGCAGGGTCCGCCGCGTCCCCGACCCGACCAACCGCCGGGTGGTGCGCATCGAGCTCACCGACGACGGCCGCACCACCTTGCGCGCCCTGCGCAACGCGCGCCGGGGCGCCGCAGAGGAGATCCTGGCACCACTGTCCGCCGATCAGCGCGAGGTGCTCGGCGGTCTGCTGTCCGCTCTGGTCGACGGTGCACTGGAGCGCAAATGCTGAGGGGACTGTGCCCAGATGCCGCTGCTCGAGCCGAAACCAGGCGCTCTCCGCCCGACGACGAGCGAGGGGCCTTCACCCGACCGGGTCACCGACGACCGGGCGGCCGGCACCCCTGAGCCGCTGGCCCGCGACCTGACGGCCCTCCTGGGCCCGGAGAAGGTGCTGACCAAGGTCTCGGACCTCGTACGGTACGCATCGGACGCCAGCCCCTACCGCTTCCTCCCCCAGGTCGTGGTGATCGCCGAGACCGTCGCCGACATCTCCGCGGTCCTCGCGTACGCACACACCAAAAAGCGCGAGGTCGTCTTCCGGGCCGCCGGGACCTCCCTCAACGGGCAGGCCCAGGGCGAGGACATCCTCGTCGACGTACGCCGCCACTGGGCCGGGATCGAGGTGCTCGACGACGGCGCACGGGCCCGCATCCAGCCGGGCACCACGGTCGTACGGGCCAATGCCACCCTGGCCCGTCACGGCCGCATCCTGGGCCCGGACCCGGCCAGCGCCATCGCCTGCACGCTCGGCGGCGTCGTCGCCAACAACGCATCGGGCATGACCGCGGGCACCACCCGCAACTCCTACCGGACGCTCGCCTCGCTCACCTTCGTCCTGCCGAGCGGCACCGTCGTGGACACCGCGTCCCCGACCGCCGACGCCGATCTGGCCGGGACCGAACCCAACCTCTGCGCGGGTCTGCTCGCCGTCAAGGCCGAGATCGAGGCCGACACCGACCTCACGGAGCGCATCCGCGCCAAGTACGAGATCAAGAACACCAACGGCTACCGCCTCGACGCCTACCTCGACGGATCCACGCCCGCCGAGATCCTCCGCGGCCTGATGGTCGGCTCCGAAGGCACCTTCGGTTTCATCTCGGAGGTCGTCTTCGACACCCTCCCGCTGAACCGCCTGGTCTCCTCCGCGCTGCTCTTCTTCCCCTCGCTGCCCGCCGCGGCCGCCGCCGTGCCGCTCTTCAACGAGGCCGGCGCCATCGCGGTGGAGTTGATGGACGGCAACACCCTGCGCGCCTCGGTGAGCGTGCAGGGTGTGCCCGCCGACTGGGCCCGGCTGCCCAAGGAGACCACCGCGCTCCTGGTCGAGTTCCGGGCACCCGACGAGGAGGGCCGCCGCGCGTACGAAAACGCCGCGGCGCGGACGGTCGCCGGGCTCGAACTCATCACCCCCGTCGCCTCGGTGACCAATGAGTTCACCCAGGACGCCAAGACCATCGCCGGGTACTGGAAGGCCCGCAAGGCCTTCGTCACGGCGGTCGGCGGCGCCCGCCCCTCCGGTACGACGCTGATCACCGAGGACTTCGCCGTACCGCCCTCCCAGCTCGCCGACGCCTGCACCGCCCTGATCGAACTGCAGACCCGGCACGGCTTCGACGCGGCGGTCGCCGGTCACGCGGCCCACGGCAATCTCCACTTCCTGCTCGCCTTCGACGCGGCGAAGCCCGAGGACGTGGAGCGGTACGCCTCCTTCATGGAGGACTTCTGCCGCCTGACCGTCGAGCGGTTCGACGGCTCGCTCAAGGCCGAGCACGCCACCGGCCGCAACATCGCACCGTTCCTGGAGCTCGAATGGGGCCCCAGGGCAACGGAGTTGATGTGGCGTACGAAACAGATCATCGACCCGGCCGGGATCCTCGCGCCCCGCATCGTCCTGGACCGTGACCCCCGGGCCCATCTGCGCGGGCTCAAGACCATCCCCAAGGTCGAGCTCGTCGCCGACCCCTGCATCGAGTGCGGTTTCTGCGAACCGACCTGCCCCAGCCATGACTTGACCACGTCCCCGCGCCAGCGGATCGTGCTGCGCCGCGAGATGATGCGCCAACCGGGCGGCTCACCGGTCGAGGAGAGTCTGCTCGATTCGTACGGTTACGACGCCGTCGACACCTGCGCCGGGGACTCCACCTGCAAACTCGCCTGCCCGGTCGGCATCGACACGGGCGCGATGATGAAGGACTTCCGCCACCGGCGCCACACTCCGCGCGAGGAACGGATCGCGGCGCTGGCCGCCAAGAACTTCAAGACGGTCGAGAAGTCGGCGCGCCTCGCCGTGGCGGCCGCCGACCGGATCAGCGACCAGCTCCTGGGGTCCGTAACAGGCCTGGCACGCAAGGCGATTCGCCCCGACCTCGTCCCGGAGTGGCTGCCCGAGATCCCGGGCGCGGCGGCCCGCGCACTCCCCCGCACGGCCCGCTCCGGCGCCACCGCCGTGTACTACCCCGCGTGCGTCAACCGCATCTTCGGCGAGCCCGACGGATACCGCGGCCCCTCCCTCCCGCAGTCCGTCGTCCTGCTCGCCGAGCGCGCCGGGAAGCCCGTATGGATCCCGGAGGACGTCACGGGCACCTGCTGCGCCACCATCTGGCACTCCAAGGGGTACGACGAGGGCAACACCGTCATGGCCAACCGCATCGTCGAGGCCGCCTGGGGATGGACGGGGGGCGGAAAGCTGCCCCTCGTCGTGGACGCCTCCTCGTGCACGCTCGGCATCGCGCACGAGGTCGTCCCGTACCTCACCGACGACAACCGCCAACTCCACCGGGAGCTGAGGATCGTCGACTCGATCGTCTGGGCGGCGGACGAGCTCCTCCCCGAGCTCACCATGGTCCGCAAGGCGCGCTCGGCCGTCCTGCATCCGACCTGCTCCATGCAGCACCTGGGCGACGAGGACCAGCTCAAAACCGTCGCCGAGGCCTGCGCGGAGGAGGTCGTGGTCCCCGACGACGCGGGCTGCTGCGCCTTCGCGGGCGACCGCGGCATGCTCCACAAGGAGCTCACCGCGTCGGCCACCGCGAAGGAGGCAGCGGAGGTCACCGCCAGGGACTTCGAGGTGCATCTCTCGGCCAACCGCATGTGCGAGGTCGGCATGGACCACGCCACGGGCCGGAGCTACTTCTCCGTACTCCTGGAACTGGAGCGTGCGACCCGTCCCGGACCCGATTACCTGCGGCGCAGCTGACCCTCGGGCACCCGGCGCAGGATGGCTCATTCTGGGTCGGAGCGCAGAAAATCGATTGCCCTGAAGGTGGTGGGAGCGCGAACCTTGCACGGTTTGCGCCAACCATCGATCTCTGGGACGTCATGCAGATTCGCGATCTTCCGTATTCAGATCCCGGCGATCCGGACGTCCGGTCAGGCCCCCGCTTCCTGTACTGGCTGGGCCGCAACCAGCTGCCCGGACAGCTCAAGTCCCTCGCCTGGGGTCTGCTCCACCAGTGCGCCATCGCCGGTTTTCCGTTCGCCGTCGGGATGGCGGTGCAGTCCGTCATCGACCGCTCGGGCGGCCGTCTGGTGGTCTCCGGCGGCCTGATCATGCTGTGCGGCCTGATGACCGCCCTCGGCGACACCATGCTGCACCGCACCGCCGTCACCAACTGGATCACCGCCGCGGCCCGTGTCCAGCAGCTGCTGGCGCGCAAGACCGCCCAACTGGGCTCGGCGCTGACCCGGCGGGTCGCCGCGGGCGAGGTCGTGGCGGTCTCCACCGGCGATGTGGAGAAGATCGGCTGGTTCGTCGAGGCACTGTCGCGCTTCGCCGCCGCCGCGACCGCGCTGGTGCTGATCTGCGTCGGCCTGGCCTTCTACCTGCCGTCGCTCGGCGTGCTGGTCGCGATCGCCATGCCCGTACTGGCCCTGGCCGTACTGCCGTTGCTCCCCCGCGCCACCCAACGCGCCGACATCCAGCGCGAGAAGGCGGGCAAGGCCACCGAGCTCGCCTCGGACACCGTCGCGGGCCTGCGCGTCCTGCGCGGCATCGGCGGCGAGGAGCTCTTCCTCGGCCGCTACCGCCGCGCCTCGCAGGAGGTCCGCAAGGCCGCCGTGCGCAGCGCCCGTATGTGGGCGCTGATCTCGGCGATCCAGGTGCTGCTGCCGGGGCTGCTGCTGATCGGCCTGGTCTGTTACGGGGCGAAGCTCGCCTCCGAGGGCACGATCGAGGTCGGCCAGCTGGTCACCGTGTACAGCGCCGTGACGCTGATGCTCTTCCCGCTCAGGCACTTCGAGGAGATCGCGATGGCGTACTCCTTCTCCCGGCCCTCCGCCAAGCGCGCGGCGCGGGTGCTGTCGCTGGAGCGGACGTCGTACGAGACCGAGGCGACCGTGTCGGCCACCCCGTCCGGGGACCTCTACGACCCGGCCACCGGACTGCTCGCGCCCGCGGGCCGTTTCACCGCCGTGGTGTGCGGCGACCCGGACGCCGCAGGCGTCCTCGCCGAACACCTCGGCGGGCACGCGGCGGCCGAGGAGAAGGTGCCGTCCGTCCTGCTCGGCGGCATCGCGCTCGACGACCTGGAACTGGACGCGGCCCGCCGGGCCGTTCTCGTACAGGACAAGGATCCGGTGCTGCTCTCCGGCACGCTGCGCGAGCTGTTCGACGTTCCCTCGTCCGGTGAGGTGAGCGCCGAGGAAGCGCTCGACGCGGCGCACTGCGGCGATGTGCTGGCCGCGCTCGCGCAGGCGTCCGCCGACGACAGCGGGGACCCGATGCGCACCCGGATCACCGAACGCGGCCGCTCGCTCTCCGGCGGACAGCGCCAGCGCCTCGCGCTGGCCAGGTCGCTGGTCACCGACCCCGAGGTGCTGGTCCTCGACGAGCCGACCTCGGCCGTCGACTCGCACACCGAGGCGCGGGTCGCGGCGGGCATCAAGCGGCTGCGCACCGGGCGTACGACCGTCGTCCTCGCCTCCTCGCCGCTGCTGCTCGACCACGCGGACCGGGTGGTGTTCGTGCACGACGGCGCGGTCGCCGCGGTGGGTGTGCACCGCGAGCTGGTGCACACCGAGCCGCTGTACCGCGCGGTCGTCACCCGCGAGACAGAAGAAGAATCCCAAGCCTTCGCAGAGATCGAGGAGTCGGCATGATCGGCGTGGCGCCCCCGGCGTACGACCCGGCGGCACCCCAGACCGCCACCACCCTGCCGGTCGGCACGCCCGCGACCGTACGGACCTATGTGGCCGAGTTGATACGACGCCACCGCAAGGCCTTCGCCCTGCTGATCGGTGTCAACGCGATCGCGGTGATCGCCTCGATGGTGGGCCCGTACCTCCTGGGCTCCCTGATCGAGGACCTGACGGACGGGGCGAAGGAACTCCATCTGGAGCGCACCGCAGCCGTGTTCGGGCTCGCGCTCCTCGTCCAGACCGTCTTCACGCGGCTGGTACGGCTGCGCGGTGCGATGCTCGGCGAGGAGATGCTGGCCGATCTGCGCGAGGACTTCCTCGTGCGGGCGGTCGGGCTGCCGCCGGGCGTCCTGGAGCGGGCGGGCACCGGCGACCTGTTGTCGCGTATCACCACGGACATCGACCGGCTCGCGAACGCGATGCGCGAGGCCGTGCCGCAGCTCGCCATCGGCGTGGTGTGGGTGGCGCTGCTGATCGGCGCGATGACGGTGACCGCGCCGCCGCTGGCGCTCTCCGTGCTGGTGGCGCTGCCGGTGCTGATCGTGGGCTGCCGCTGGTACTTCAAGCGGGCGCCGTCGGCGTACCGCTCCGAGGCTGCCGGGTACGCGGCGGTCGCCGCCATGCTCACCGAGACCGTCGACGCCGGGCGCACCATCGAGGCCCACCGCCTCGGAGCGCGCCGCGTGGCGCTCTCCGACCAGCGGGTCGAGGAGTGGACGGCCTGGGAGCGGTACACGCTGTTCCTGCGCTCGGTGCTCTTCCCGGTCATCAACATCACGTACGCCACGATCCTCGGGGCGGTGCTGATGCTCGGCGGCTGGTTCGTCCTGGAGGACTGGATCACGGTCGGCCAGCTGACGACGGGCGCGCTGCTGGCGCAGATGATGGTCGACCCGGTCGGCCTGATCCTGCGCTGGTACGACGAGCTGCAGGTGGCGCAGGTGTCCCTCGCCCGGCTGGTGGGCGTACGGGAGATCGAGCCGGACGCCGGCGACGAGCGGATCGGGCCCGACGGGCGCGCGGTCCGCGCCGACGATGTGCACTTCGGCTACCGGGAGGGCGTCGACGTCCTGCACCGGGTGACCCTGGACGTGCCGCCGGGAACGCGGATGGCGCTCGTCGGCCCCTCCGGTGCGGGCAAGTCGACGCTGGGCCGGCTGCTCGCCGGGATCTACGCACCACGTACGGGTGAAGTCACCCTGGGCGGCGCCGAGTTGTCCCGGATGCCGGCGGAGCGGGTGCGTGAGCACGTCGCACTGGTCAACCAGGAGCACCATGTCTTCGTGGGCTCCCTGCGCGACAATCTGCTGCTCGCGCGGACCGGGGCGGGGGACGCCGAACTGTGGGCGGCGCTCGGCGCGGTCGACGCGGACGGCTGGGCGCGCGCCCTGGAGGAGGGCCTGGACTCCGAGGTCGGCTCGGGCGGCACCGCTCTCACCCCGGCACAGGCCCAGCAGATCGCGCTGGCCCGTCTCGTACTGGCCGATCCGCACACGCTGGTCCTCGACGAGGCGACGTCTCTCCTGGACCCGCGGGCGGCCCGCAATCTGGAGCGGTCCCTGGCGCGGGTCCTCGACGGCCGTACGGTCGTCGCGATCGCGCACCGGCTGCACACCGCGCACGACGCGGACGTGATCGCGGTGGTGGAGGAGGGCCGGATCAGCGAGCTGGGCAGCCACGACGAACTGGTCGCGGCGGACGGTGCGTACGCGGCGCTGTGGCGGTCCTGGCACGGATAGAAAACCCCGGGGCGACCTCGGCTAGGGTGCGTTTTCATGACGGGCGAGTGGGTCGATTCGGCGGAGCGGATCGGCAGCGATCTGCATCTGGACCTGTCGGGCCCCGGCAGTCGCCGTGCCGTGCTCATCGGGGCTCTGCGTGATGCGGTACGGGAAGGACGTCTGGCCCCCGGGACCCGGCTGCCCCCGTACCGCTCGCTCGCCGCCGACCTCGGGATCGCGCGCAACACCGTCGCCGACGCCTACGCAGAGCTGGTCGCCGAAGGCTGGCTGACCGCCCGGCAGGGCTCCGGCACCGAGGTGGCCAGGCGTGCCGAGCCCGTCCGCCCCGCGCGCGTCCCGAAGAAGGCGCCGGGGCGTCCGGCCGCGCCCGCGCACGACCTGCAACAGGGCCGGCCGGACGCCGCGTCCTTCCCCCGTACCGCCTGGCTGGCAGCCTCCCGGCGCGCCCTGAACGCCGCCCCGAACGAGGCCTTCGGCCCCGGCGACCCGCAAGGGCGCCTTGAGCTGCGGAGCGCCCTGGCCGACTATCTGGCGCGGGCCCGCGGGGTCCGCACCACCCCGGACCGGATCGTGGTCTGCTCCGGTTTCGCCCACGCGCTGCGGCTGCTGTACGGCGGCGGGGTGCTGCGCGGTCCCCTCGCCGTGGAGTCGTACGGCCTCGCCTTCCACCGCTCGCTGCTGGATGCCGCGTCGGTCCGTACGATCCCCTTGTCGCTCGACGAACACGGCGCTCGCACCGAGGAGTTGAGCTCTCTCAAGGGCGTACGGGGAGCGCTCCTCACCCCGGCCCACCAGTTCCCGACCGGCGGTCCGCTGCACCCGGACCGGCGGGCGGCCGCGGTCGACTGGGCGCGTTCCACCGGGGGCGTGCTGCTGGAGGACGACTACGACGGGGAGTTCCGCTACGACCGCGAACCGGTCGGCGCGGTCCAGGGCCTCGACCCCGAACGCGTCCTCTACATCGGCTCGGCCAGCAAGAGTCTGACCCCCGCACTGCGGCTGGGCTGGATGGTCCTCCCCGAGCAGCTGCTCGCCCCGGTGCTGCAGGCCAAGGGGGAAAGGGAGGGTTCGGCGAGCATCCTCGACCAGCTGACGCTCGCCGACTTCATCGCCTCGGGCCATTACGACCGTCACGTACGCCGGATGCGGCAGCGCTACCGGGCCCGCCGCGACCTCCTGCTGGCCGCACTCGCGGACGGCGCCCCGCACATCGCGCCGACGGGCATCGCGGCCGGTCTGCACGCCGTGCTGCGGCTGCCGCCCGGTACGGAGCGCACCACGCTCAAGGCCGCGGCCTGGCAGGGTCTCGCCCTCGACGGGCTCGCGGGCTTCCGCCACCCGGCCGCCACAATGCCCGCCGCGGACGGACTGGTCGTCGGATACGCCACCCCGCCCGAGCATGCCTACGGTGCGGCTCTGGAAGCGCTGGTCAGGGCGCTCCCACCGGCACCGGAACCTCAGATGTAGCCGAGCGCCGCGGCGCAGCCCACCCCGCCCGCCACCATGAACACCGGCATCAGCACCTTCAGCTCCACCCAGCTGCCGGCCCTGAACCGCATCAGCTTCGGCGGTCCGATCGGGTACCAGCGCCTGCGGCCGATGGGAATGGGCCACAGGATCGGGCATCCCGACACCGTGAGCGCGTCCCCGATGTCGTGCACGAGCGCGCCCAGCACGATCGGCAGACCCAGCCACATGTACTCCTGGCCGGGAGAGGTGAACAGCCAGTCCGCGCCGTTCCCCGGCTTGTCCAGGACCCCCGCGAGGATCCATGCGCCGGCCGCGGCGAGCAGCCACACCAGTACGTCGCTGCTGGTGCCGCGCGCCGCCCGCCACAGCAGGCCCTCGATCGCGAGGACCAGGTGGACGAAGAGGATGCCGAGGACCGCCCACCGGCCGCCGAAGATGGCCGTGGCCGAGATCCCCGCGCCGAGCAGCACCGCCCACACCCAGGTGTGCGTGAGGGTGCGGTGGCCGCCGTTCCTGCGCGGGTCGCCCTTGGCGCGGGTCGCTTTGTAGACGCCGGCCGAGATCTTGTCGACGATCTCGCAGAGCGCCCAGGAGACAGGGCCGAAGGCCCGCGAGATGGTCGCGGACTTGTGGTCCAGGTCGGGCGCGAGGGCCGCACCCGCGCAGATCAGTGCTCCGACGACGAGCACGGGCCACGGCATCGGGTGACCCTTGGCGGCCGCAGCCGCCCCCACCCCCAGCCAGGCTGCCGCTCCTGACAGAGAGTGTGCCGGTCCCATCATGGTCGTTCCCGCCCCATTGCCGTTGTGGTGAAGCCAGTTGAGGGATGAGCGTATCGCTCGTGATCTTCGTCCGGCCGTCCGGTTCCCTGATCCGTCTCTCCGGCAGGCAAGATGGGGGTGTGACCCTTATCGATCAGCTGCCGCCGACCGCCGACCCCGACGCCCTCTTCGAGGCCTTCTCGTCATGGGCGGAGGGCCAGGGCATCACTCTCTACCCGGCCCAGGAGGAGGCGCTGATCGAGGTGGTCTCCGGGGCCAACGTGATCCTTTCCACCCCCACCGGGTCGGGAAAGAGCCTGGTCGCGGCCGGTGCGCACTTCGCCGCACTGGCCCAGGACAAGGTCACCTTCTATACCGCCCCCATCAAGGCGCTGGTCTCGGAGAAGTTCTTCGACCTCTGCAAGCTCTTCGGCACGGAGAACGTCGGCATGCTGACGGGCGACGCCTCCGTCAACGCGGACGCCCCGGTCATCTGCTGTACGGCGGAGATCCTGGCCTCCATCGCCCTGCGCGACGGCAAGCACGCCGACATCGGCCAGGTCGTGATGGACGAGTTCCACTTCTATGCGGAGCCGGACCGCGGCTGGGCCTGGCAGATCCCGATCCTGGAGCTCCCGCAGGCCCAGTTCATCCTGATGTCCGCGACCCTCGGCGACGTCAAGCGCTTCGAGGAGGACCTGACCCGCCGCACGGGCCTGCCCACGTCGGTGGTCAGCTCGGCGACCCGCCCGGTCCCGCTCAGTTACGAGTACCGCCGCACCCCCATCACCGAGACGATCACCGAGCTCCTGGAGACCAAGCAGTCCCCGGTCTACATCGTGCACTTCACGCAGGCGGCCGCCGTCGAGCGCGCGCAGTCGCTGATGAGCATCAACATGTGCTCGAAGGAGGAGAAGGAGAAGATCGCCGACCTGATCGGCGCCTTCCGCTTCACCACCAAGTTCGGCCAGAACCTGTCGCGTTACGTCCGCCACGGCATCGGCGTCCACCACGCGGGGATGCTCCCCAAGTACCGCCGCCTGGTCGAAAAGCTGGCGCAGGCAGGCCTGTTGAAGGTCATCTGCGGTACGGACACCCTGGGCGTCGGCGTCAACGTCCCCATCCGTACGGTGCTGTTCACCGCGCTCACGAAGTACGACGGGACGCGGGTGCGCACCCTGCGCGCCCGTGAGTTCCACCAGATCGCGGGCCGCGCAGGCCGGGCCGGCTTCGACACGGCGGGCTTCGTCGCCGCGCAGGCGCCCGAACACGACGTGGAGAACCAGAAGGCCCTCGCCAAGGCGGGAGACGACCCGAAGAAGCGCCGCAAGGTGGTCCGCAAGAAGGCCCCCGAGGGCTTCGTCGGCTGGTCGGACGCCACGTTCGAGAAGCTGATCGCCGCCGACCCCGAGCCGCTGACCTCGCGCTTCCGGGTCACACACACCATGCTGCTCTCGGTGATCGCCCGCCCGGGCAACGCCTTCAACGCGATGCGCCACCTCCTCGAGGACAACCACGAGCCGCGCAAGGCGCAGCTGCGCCACATCCGCCGCGCGATCGCGATCTACCGCTCGCTGCTGGACGGCGGCGTGGTCGAGCAGCTCGACACACCCGACGCCGAGGGCCGCATCATCCGCCTGACCGTCGACCTCCAGCAGGACTTCGCGCTCAACCAGCCGCTCTCCACCTTCGCGCTGGCCTCCTTCGACCTCCTCGACCCCGAATCCCCTTCCTACGCCCTCGACATGGTCTCCGTCGTCGAGTCGACGCTGGACGACCCCCGGCAGATCCTGGCCGCCCAGCAGAACAAGGCGCGCGGCGAGGCGGTGGGCCAGATGAAGGCCGACGGCATCGAGTACGAGGAGCGGATGGAGCTCCTCCAGGACGTCACGTACCCCAAGCCCCTGGAAGAGCTGCTGGTCCACGCGTACAACGTGTACCGCAAGAGCCACCCGTGGGTCGGCGACCACCCGGTCTCGCCGAAGTCCGTCATCCGCGACATGTACGAACGCGCCATGACCTTCACGGAGTTCACCTCCCACTACGAGCTGGCGCGCACCGAAGGCATCGTGCTGCGCTATCTCGCGGGCGCGTACAAGGCCCTGGACCACACCATTCCCGACGACCTCAAGTCCGAGGACCTCCAGGACCTCATCGCCTGGCTGGGCGAGCTGGTCCGCCAGGTCGACTCCAGCCTCCTGGACGAATGGGAGCAGCTCGCCAACCCCGAGGTGGAGACGGCCGAGCAGGCCGCCGAGCGCGCCGACCAGGTCAAGCCGGTCACGGCGAACGCCCGCGCCTTCCGCGTCCTGGTCCGCAACGCGATGTTCCGCCGCGTGGAGCTGGCCGCGCTCGACCGCGTCTACGACCTGGGCCAGCTGGACGCCGAGTCCGGCTGGGACCAGGACGCGTGGAGCGAGGCGATGGACGCGTACTGGGACGAGTACGAGGAGCTGGGCACGGGCCCGGACGCCCGCGGCCCGAAGTTGCTGATCATCGAGGAGGACACCGCGCACGGCCTGTGGCGTGTCCGCCAGATCTTCGCCGACCCGAACGGCGACCATGACTGGGGCATCAGCGCGGAGGTGGATCTCGCGGCCTCCGACGAAGAGGCCCGCGCGGTGGTCCGCGTCACCGCGGTCGGCCAGCTCTGACCCCTCCGACTTCACGGGAGAATCACCCATGACGAACCCCGCCGAGCGCCTCGTCGACCTGCTCGACCTGGAGCAGATCGAGGTCAACATCTTCCGCGGCCGCTCTCCGCAGGAGTCCCTGCAGCGGGTCTTCGGCGGCCAGGTCGCGGGCCAGGCGCTGGTCGCGGCCGGGCGTACGACGGAGGGCGACCGCCCGGTCCACTCCCTGCACGCGTACTTCCTGCGCCCGGGCCGCCCCGGCGTCCCGATCGTCTACCAGGTGGAGCGGATGCGCGACGGCCGCTCCTTCACCACGCGCCGGGTCACCGCGGTCCAGCAGGGCCGCACGATCTTCAACCTGACGGCCTCCTTCCACCAGCCGGAAGAGGGCACCTTCGAGCACCAGCTGCCCCCGGCCCGCGAGGTCCCCGACCCGGAGTCGCTGCCGACGATCGCCGAGGAGGTCCGCGAGCACCTGGGCGAACTCCCCAACGCCCTGGAGCGGATGGCCCGCCGCCAGCCTTTCGACATCCGTTACGTCGACCCGCTGCGCTGGACTCAGGAGGAGATCAAGGGCGCCGAACCGCGCAGTGCGGTCTGGATGCGGGCGGTCGGCCCGCTCGGCGACGACCAGCTGGTGCACACCTGCGCCCTCACGTACGCCAGCGACATGACGCTCCTCGACGCGGTCCGTATCCCCGTGGAACCGCTGTGGGGCCCGCGCGGCTTCGACATGGCGTCGCTGGACCACGCGATGTGGTTCCACCGCCCGTTCCGCGCGGACGAGTGGTTCCTGTACGACCAGGAGTCCCCCATCGCCACGGGCGGCCGTGGCCTGGCGCGCGGCCGGATCTACGACCGGGCGGGGAACCTCCTGGTGTCGGTGGTCCAGGAGGGTCTGTTCCGCCCGATGGACGTACGGCACACGGGCGCGGCAAAGCCCCAGTCCTGACGTCACCGCCTGCGGCGCGATCGCGGCGCGGTGTGCGGGACGCGTGCCGCCCCCGGCCCGTGGACCGGCGGGAGCGCCGGACGTGCGGGCCGGGGGCGGCATTCGGTGGAGTCGCGAGGTGTCAGGACGCGCTGGGCAGCGCGGCCAGGACAACCTTGGTCGAGCCTCCGTCCTCGCGGTCCATGGCGTAGAACGCCACCTGGCCCCGGTTGTTGATGCCGATGCCCTCGGTCGGCACCCAGCGCGAAGAGTCGATCATCGCGCTCAGGTCGTACATCCGGCCCTCGGGGTCCCATACGACCGGATGGTCGGAGTCGGGAGCGACCTCCGCGTTGCCCACGATCCAGCCCGCGTCATTCACCTTCAGCGCCTTGGCGCTGAAGCCGAAGTCGGGCAGCCGGGTCATCGTGCCGCCGGGCTTGAGCACGAACGCGTCGTCACCGCTGGTGCCGACGATCTCGCCCGAGGAGTTGACCGCTTCGGCGTAGCTGTCGGCCATGCCGGGCAGCGTGCCCAGGTCGGTGATCGCACCGTCGGCGTCCCACCGGACGGCGCGGCGCTTGCCCTCCTTGGACGAATGGCCGACCACCACACCGGAGTTGTTGATGGCGATCGGCTCGGTCAGGTTCCGGCTGTCGGTGAGGTGCGGCAGCTTGCGGAAACCGTCCTTCGCGGTCCAGGCGAACCCCTCGTTCACCTCGACGTTGCGCCCCGTCGCCGGGTCGGTGACGCTGCCGGTGGCGTTGCCGACCACCGTTCCCGCGTCGTTGACGGCGAATCCGCGGGCGAAGCGGTACGCGGCCCAGTCGGGCAGCGGCAGGGCGGTGAGTTTCCCGTCCGCGTCCCACAGGACGGCCCGGGTGCCCTGGGTCAGTGTGAGCTGCCCGGTGGCGTAGCCGGTGGTCGCGCTCTGGTTCAGTGCGTGACCGTCGCGTGCGTCCCCGTTGTCGAGCAGGGTGACGCCGTTCTGCGCGTCCCAGCGGATCGCCCGGCTCCTGCCGGAGATCTGCTGGGATCCGGATACGCGCCCGTTGTCGTCCAGGCTGAAGCCGATCGCCGGGCCGAACGAGGCCGTGACGTCCACGTGCGGACTGGTGACCTTGCCGAGCAGTACGTCGGCGCTGCCCAGCGTGGTGTTCGCGTCCGTGGCCAGCGAGAACCGGCCCACCAGCCGGCGCCCCGCCGGCGGCGCGGTGTCCGCGACGAGACGGCCACGCACCTTGACGGACTCACCCGTGCCCAGGCGCTGCGGCGTGTCCTGGTCCACGGTGGTCGTGCCGAGCGACGTCGAGAACATCGTGTCCTGGATGTCGAATGTGGTGCTGCCCGAGGGCACGTCCGTACCGGCGATGAAGAGCAGGTAGTAGCCGGGCGTGGGGTGGTTCAGCGCGATCGACTCGCGTGACCCGCCGTTGGTGGAGGAGGCGATGAGCGTCCCGGACTGGGCGACCAGGTACAGGTCGAGGTCGGCGTTCTCGTCGGAGGCGTTGCCCATCGACACCTCAAGACGCGTCGCGTCCCTCGGCACCGTGATCTGCTTGCCGGTCATGTCCTGGTCGGCGACGGTCGGGTGCGCCTGGGACAGCGCGCCGAGCGGGCCGCCCACCGCGTGAGCGGTCACCGGTGCGAACCGGTTGACGGCCGTGAACGACTTCTCGGTGGGCGCGTGGACCGCCGCCTCGTCGATCACCGAGGACGCCGGGTCGAGCACGGCACCCTGCACGGTGGCGGTCAGCCTGTACGGGTTCTCCAGCACGGGCGACGTGCGGCGCGCCTCCACCTCGAACTCCCAGACACCGGGCATCGGTTGGGCGTACGTACGCGAACCGGGAGCGCAGTCCTCGGCGTCCGAGAAGTGGGTGAAGCAGCGGCTGACGGCGGTGTCCTCCACCGGCTTGCCCTGGGGGTCGATCGCCAGGAAGCGGGTCTGGCTGTCGTCGGCGACGCCGGACAGGTCCACCTTCAGCGCCGCGGAGCCCTCGGGGACCGCCACGAAGACGGACCGGGTGCCGTTGCGGTCGACCGAGCCCTTGTCGGACACGGCGTACGACGGCTTCGCGGGCGCGGCGGCGGCCACGACGGTGACCGGAACGAGACGGTCGACACCGGGCGTTGCCGGGTCGTCGACGCGCAGGAGTGCCGAGTGTGCGCCCGTGCTCTTCGCCTGGGCCCGGATGCTGATGGTGGTGGCCTTGCCCTCGGACAGCCTGACGCTGCGCGGAGCGCTGAACGTACCATCGTTGCCGAGCCATGACAGCTCGGTCGTGCTGCTGCCGGATCCGGTCCGGGTCAGCTCCACCGCGTAGTTCTTCGCGTGGTGGACCTCCTGCCCGCCGTCGCCGGGAGCGCAGCGGTTGTACACACCGGTGCCGGACTTCGGGGTGGCCAGCAGTCCCGCGAGGACTCCGCAGACCGGCGCCTTGACGGCGTACGCGGTCGGCTGGGTCTTCTTCGCCAGCCGCTTCCATGCCGCGGGGACGGAGATCAGTCCGGCGCCCTGCGCGTACGAGGGCCGGCCGGGAAGGTACGTCGCGGAGCTGGTCAGCGCGGTGCGCAGCGCGGCGGGCGTCGCCTTGACGCCGGTGTCGGCCGCCGCGGAGAGCAGCAGGGCGACGGCGCCGGTGGCCTGCGGCGATGCCATCGACGTACCGTTGAACATGCCGTAACCGGCGGGCAGTTCATACCCTGCCTGCGGGACGCCCTCGCCGGGCAGCCACGTCGGTATGGACGACACGGCGGCACCGGGGGCGATGATTTCCGGCTTCATTCCGCCGTCCTCGCGCGGACCGCGCGCGGAGAAGGGGAACAGCGACTGGCGGTCCTCGACCCGGGAGCCGTAATCGGCCCACCAGGTGTCCTTGCTGACCGAGGCGCCCACCGCGATGACCTTGTCGGAGATCGCCGGGTCGGCGACGGTGTTCATGCCGGGACCGTCGTTGCCGGCCGAGGAGACGATCTGCACGCCGTACTCGTCGATGAGGCGGTTGTAGAGGACCGCGCGCACATTGTTGCCGTCGTTGAGCGCGGGCAGCCCGCCGATCGACAGATTGACCACGTCGGCGCCCTTGTCGACGACGACGTCGATCATGCCTTCGGTGAGCGCGTAGGTGGTGCAGCCAGAGGCGAAGAGGCAGACCCGCTCGGAGACGATCTGCGCGCCTGGCGCGGCGCCGTCCATCTTTCCGCCGAACAGCCCGTGGCCTGCGGTGATTCCGGCGACATGGGTGGCGTGCGCGCCGGAGACGATGCCGATGTTCACAAAGTCGGCGGTCTTGCCGACGCTGGTGCCGCCCCGCGCGGAGAGGTCCACGTCGTCGCGGGACTCAACGGTGAAGGGCATCGACTCGACGACGGGCGTGGCCGGGTCGTCGGTGCCGAAGGTCCCCCAGGTGCCGCTCTGCGCGTACGGCTCGACGACATCGGAGTCGCCGAACGTCGCGTCCAGGTTGGAGTCGACCCACACCCGGTGGTCCGACTTGCGGTACAGGACACCGAACTTGTCGGTGTAGTCACCGTCGCGGTTGACGTCGCCGCCCAGTTCGCTGCCCCACGTCACCTGCTCCTGGAAGATCTGGAACTCGTACGTTCCGTCAGGGGCTTTGTAGTCCACCCCGCCGTAGCGGAAAGCGCCGTTCGTGGCGGTGACCTTGAGGCGCATCTCCAGCCACGTCGGGTCGGCGTCACTGACCGGGTCGGTCGCCGTCACCCAGTCCTTGATCTTCGGCTTGCCGGTCGTGGTGGTGCGCAGGGCCGGGTGGGACGGGTCGACTCCGGTGTCCAGGATGCCGACGGTCACTCCGCGGCCGTCCCAGGAACGGTGGCTCTGGGTGAAGTCGGTGGCGCCCGTCTCGGCCACGGGCAGATACGGGTTGTCCGCCGGGGTGTTCTTGCCGGGCGCGGCCGGGGTGGTGGAGCCGGCGGACCCCGTGCCCTTGGTGTTCTTCTTGTCCTCGGTGGTGACCGGCGAAGGATCGGGGATCTTGTACGTCTCGTTCAGGTCGACGGCGCGGACCGAGGTCAGCGCGGCGAGCGCGGTGACCTTCCCGGTGGGCACGGTGGCGCGTACGTAACCGAGCTTGTCGTCCGCCTTGACGACATGACCGCCGAGTTCCGCGACCTTGGCGCGCAGCGTCCCGGTGTCGCCCTCCCCAGTGGCCAGCATGACGGTCACCGTCTTGCTCTTCTTGCTCTCGGCCTGCTGCAGCAACGTGCGGTCGTGCGAACCCAGCCTGTCCCGCTGGGACGTCAGCGCCTTCTTCGGCGCTTTGGGCACGGCTGTGCCGAACGGGTGTGGCACATCGGCCGCTTGGGCGGGAAGGGCCGACAGGCTCAGCAGCGAGCCCGTCAGGCCGACCGCCAGAACGCCGGCGGTGAACCGCCGTCTGTGGCGGGTGATGAGGCGGGACATGGGTGCCCTTTCGCATGGCGTGGAGCCCGGTGGTACCGGGACCTCGTCGATGACATCCGCCAACACCGTGGGCGACGGCGGATGTTGATGGGCACGGTCTACCGAGTCGACGACGGCCGGCGCACGCGATCCGGGTGGCAACTGTTCGCCACGGCGTCAACTCGCCACAGCCCGCCGCTGCGGCAAGGCGCCGCATACAAGCCCAAAGCAGGCGCAGGGCTGGCGACTTGCCGACTGACGCAATCTCGCCAGCGGAGAGCTCTTCCCGCCGACCGTGCCGACACCTCATGATCATGCGATTGCCCGCCTCCCGTCGCCCACAAGGAGAGGGGAGGCCCCGTCCCTGCCCAGAGCGGAGCCAGGAATCATGACGCATGCCCCGGGGCGCAGACACCGCGCCATGGCCGCGGCCGCCACCGTGCTCGCCACCCTGACGGCCACGGCTCCCGCCGCGGTCGCGGCGCCGGAACCCGCCGGACCGTCGAGTGCCCACGCCGTACTCGCCTCACTCGACGACCAGGAGACGCAGGCCCTGCACCGTATGGCCGGACTGGACGTCGGCGGCCTGCACATCACGGACAAGGCCGCGCTGCGCAGCACCGCGCCGGTCGATGTGATCGTGCAGTTGAGCACGCCACCCGCCCGGACCGCCCGTCTCCTGGCGGCGACCGAAGGACGCACTGTCAGCGACGCCGAGGCGCGCGACGCGGTGAAGAAGGCTCAGGACACGTTCCGTTCGGGGCTCGACGACATGTTCGCAGCGGCGGACAGCAATAAGTCGGCGAAGAAGGAGGCCGCCCCACGGCCGGGGCGCACCTTCACCCACAGCTTCGACGGTGTGAGCCTCAGGCTGCCGGGCAACCGCGTCGCCGATCTGCTGGACAACGAACAGGTCACCGCCGTCTGGCCGGACACCACGGTCAAGGCGCTCGCCCAGGAGGCTCCGGCGCGCGACACCCCTGCCTCCGGCTCCGAGCAGGACACCGATGACGGGGTGGCCCGGCTGCACTCCGAGGGCATCACCGGCAAGGGCGTCAAGGTCGGCATCATCGACACCGGCATCGACTACCACCACCCCGATCTGAAGGCTGCCTACGCGGGCGGGTACGACTTCGTCGACGACGACTCCGACCCGATGGAGACGACGTACGCCGACTGGAAGGCCTCCGGCCTGGCCGAGACCAACCAGGGATCGACCTACTACACCGAGCACGGCACCCACGTCGCCGGAATCGTCGCGGGCCGCGGTGCGGATTCGAAGGAGCGCGCCGCTCACGGAGTCGCACCCGGCGCATCCGTGTACGCGTACCGGGCGCTCGGCCCGTACGGCAGCGGTCGCACCAGCGACATCGTCGCCGCGATGGACCGCGCCGCCGACGACGGCATGGACGTCGTCAACATGTCCCTCGGCGCGGCGATCAACGACCCGCTCAGCCCGACGTCCATAGCCGCCGACAACCTCGTGCTCAACGGAGTCACCACGGTCATCGCCGCCGGGAACAGCGGACCGGCTGCGAACACCCTCGGCAGCCCGGGTGCCGCCGCTCTGCCGCTGACTGTCGGCGCGCACGACGAGCCGATGACCCTGCCGGAGTTCACGCTGGAGGCCGGCGGCGGCACGGGCGAGAGCAGGCTTCTCGCACAGCCCTTCGGTGACGCGCTGGACAAGCTCGTCTCGGGCAATTGGCCCGTGGCCGATGTCTCCACCGGCACCGCCGCCGGGTACACCGGCAAGGACGTGACGGGAAAGGCCGTCCTGGTGCGCCGCGGCGGGATCAGCCTCGACGAGAAGGTGCGGCGCGCGCGGACCAAGGGCGCCGCGGCCGTGCTCCTCGTCAACGACAACGCCACCGAGGGCCACATCCCGGCCTACCTCGGTGAGAGCCCGGCCTACGTCCCGGCCTTTTCCCTCACAGCGGCCGACGGCGCCGCGCTGGCCGAGAGGACCGCCGACGGGACCGCGCGGCTGTCGTTCGCCGCCCACGGGACCTTCCAGCTCGGCAACGGCGCGCTGGCCGACTTCAGTTCGCGCGGCCCGGTGTACGGCACCGGCGACATCAAGCCGGAGATCACCGCTCCCGGTGTCAGCGTGCTGTCGTCCGTCCCGGCGGACGTCGTCGCCCCGGAAACCGGGGACTACACGTACGCGTACGCACGCCTCAGCGGGACCTCCATGGCCTCTCCGTACGTCGCGGGGACAGCGGCCCTGATGCTCCAGCGCGACCCGCGACTCACCCCCGACGCCATCAAGACAGCGCTGATGAACACCGCGCGCCCGCTGCCCGGCCGGGTGAGCGTCTTCGACGCGGGCGCGGGCGGCATCGACCCGTACGCCGCCGCGCACGCCACGGCCTCGCTCCAGGCCGCGGCCCGCACGCCTTTCGTCGCGCTCGACGGCACTACCACCGAACTGGACCGCCATACGGGCGCCCTCGACCTCGGTGTGCTCCCGCTCGGCAAGGCGGTGCAGACCGAACAGCGGCTGAGTCTCGTCAACAGCACTGACACGAAGGGCCGTTACGCCGCACGCGTCGAGTTCACCCGGGGCAGCGGCGCCTCCGGGGATGCCGAGGCCGCCCACATCACGTTGAGCACCGACGACCGGGTCGACGTGAAGGCCCACGGCCGGACGACGGTGCGCACCGCCCTTCGGGTGCCTGCCAGTGCCCCGGCCGGCTACTACGAGGGTTACGTGACGCTGACTCCCGTACAGGGCAAGGCACTTCGGACGATCCGCATGCCCTTCGGGCTGCGCGTGGCGAAGTCCGGCTTCGACGAGATCACCATGACGAAGTCGGTGATGTCCACGAACCAGTACTCCGACGCCGGTTCCGCCAACGGCGGGACGGCCACCTTCGACCTGCGGATGGCGGGGCAGCTGCGCAGCGTCGACGTGTTCCTCACCGACGCCCACGGCAAGGATCTCGGATACATCGGCGGCGTCAGCACGGTCGGTCTCACCGAGGGCGTCCTCTACGGTCCGGTGACCGTCGGCAGCTGGTACCACCCGCTGACCGGACGCAAGGCCACCCCCGTCGACCCACGGGGCCGCTGGGCCGACGACGGTTCGTACAGGCTGCGGATCGTGGGCACCGACGCCCACGGCGGCACGTCCACGGAACTGCGGGACATCTATGTGGACTCCCACGCACCGTCCTACGACGACGCTTACGGCGCCTGGGACCCGGCCCGCCCCACGGTCGTCCAACGCCCGGCCGACGCCACCTCGTTCGCCGTCACCGGCACGCTGCTCGACAAGGAGACCGATGCGATCCACGCGTCCGGACTCGACATCGGCCAGGACGACAACCAGCTCTACTACTCCACCTACAGCCCCAACGCACCCACCGGCCACACCAACGCCGACGCCCAGGGCAAGGTGAACCTCCAGGTCCCGATCTCCGCGGGCCCGCCGACCACGTACCTCAAGCTGTGGCCGACGGACGCCGCGGGCAACATCGGCGGCGTCCGCATCGTGAATGTGATCAAGGCGGGGGTGCCGTACGCCGTCGGGGACGCGAGTGTCGCGGCGGCACGCGATGGCGATCGGGTCACGTACACCCTCACCGCGCACGACCTCGAGCAGTGGAAGTCGTTCACCTCCCAGATCCGCTACGACGACCGCAATGTGAAGCTCGTGGGCGTCGAGCCCACCGCCGAACTGGCCGCGCACAGCCCATCCGCGATCCGCAGGACCGATGTGTCCAACGGGGCGCTGTCGTACAGCACCATCGGATTCGACGTCGACGAAGCGGCGGGGCTGAGCGGTGACTCGATGCCCTTGCTGAAGGTGACGTACGAGGTGTCCGGGGAGCACTGGACGGCCTCGGCGGGGCTGAACACCGGCTCGACGTACGCCGTCGACACGGCGGGCGCCAAGGTGCAGCTGCTCACGCAGTACTACGGCTCGGTCCGCATGCTGAACCCGCAGTCCACCTTCGGTGCGCGGCCCGCGGCCCAGGCGCTGCTGACCGAGGGCCAGGCCTTCGACGCCGGGCGCGACTACCGTCTCGACGGCATCGAGGCGTCCCTGACCGCACCGGACGGCACCCGGCGGATCCTGACGGGCGACGCGCTCGGCAAGATGTCGGCCGACGCCCTGACTCCGACCGAGAAGCCGTACCGCTTCGAGGTCAAGGTGCCCGGCCACTTCACCTGGTCCGAGGACATCGATCTGGGGCTGCACGGATACGGGGCCGTGTCCGGCACCGCGGGCTCGTCCCAGGCGGCCCTGGTCGCAGGTGACGTCAACGGAGACGACGTCATCGACGTCCGCGACGCCGCCGCCGTGTACGCGTCGCGCGGCACCGCGAACCGGGCGGCCGACATCGACCACAACGGCACGGTGGACGCCCGGGACCTGCACTGGGTGGTGCAGAACTACCTGCGGCACAACACCATGTCCGACCGCGTCACCGATCCGGTGAAGCAGCTGCACGGCAGGACCCTGGAGGACTACGCGCACCTGATGTGACCCACCGCCCGGGGTGCCGCCTGCCGGCACCCCGGCAACGGGCCGTTCAGACCCAGTTGTTGCGCATGGCGTACCAGCCGAGCTGAACGCGCGAGGAGACGGCCGCCACGTCCATCAGGGCGCGCAGCCGACGCTGGACCGTACGGGGCGACGTGTCGAGCTGGTGGGCCGTCGCCGCGTCCGTCAGCCCTGACAGCATCAGCTGCAGAAGCCGGCGGTCCATCGGGCTCAGATCGCCGTCCTCGCGCAGATAGGGCCGGGAGCGCCGCCAGACCGACTCGAACAGCTCGACCGCCAGGAGCACCACGGGCGGTCCCAGCACCATCGACCGGCCGCCCTCCACCTGGACCATCGCGGTCTCGCCGTCGGCGATGACAAGTTTGATCAACGGCTGGTCCACGACCCTCACTTGATGTCCGGCCGCCAGGCGTTCGTCGAGCGCGCGCAGGGCCGCGGGCTCGGAGAGGAAGTCGCGGTCGACGACGACGCGGTAGGCGGCCGCCGGATTCCCTTCCTTGCGCAGCACAGGCTCCTCCGGCTCCTCCGGCTCTTCCAGCTCCTCCTCGGTGTCCGCCGGCTTGATCAGCGTGGACGGGACGGGCGCGACGTTGTTGGCCCCGGACTGGAACACGAGAAGCGACGAGCGGGCCCCGTACTCCAGCTCGTACAGACGGCGGGCCTGCGCCTCCCTGCCCTCCCAGAACTCGATGAGCTGCTCGGGCTCCCCGGCGGCATCGGGACGCCACTGGCCGAGGAGGAGCGCCAGCGAGTCTTCAGCCCGGCGCAGGTCGTCCTGCAGCCTGGTCAAGGACGAACGCACGGAGGGCGATGGTATGCGGGATTCGGACGACATGGCTCAAGTGTCGTATCGAGTGGATCAGTCCTCAAAACGCCCCCCTCGAAAGCGACATGGAGCTGCGCGGATTCCTGCGCCGCGGGTACGGGCTCCAGCCGCCAGGAGTGTCGGGATTACGTCATGGCGGTCACTCGCCACCGCCAAGGGCCCCGCCGGGCAGCCGAGTTGGCCACGCTGCTGCTCACCGGACACTTCACTCCCCTGGAGAACATCGATGAGACGCACCAGGCCATGGCGCAGGACGGCGACCGCTTTCGCCGCTGTCGCCCTGTTGGCCGCCGGATCCCCCCTGGCCGTCGCCCATGACGCGGGAGACGAGACGCCGGCCCCGATCACGGGCTCCGCCGACGCCGGCCGGGCGGTGACCATCACCCTGATCACCGGTGATGTCGTCGACGCCCGCGTCGACGCCGCGGGCCGGGTGCTGTCGGCGGCTCTGCGCAACGGCGACGGCACCGATCATGCTTCCGCCACCTGGCAGGACGGCTCCCGTACGTACGTGTTCCCGCAGGGCACGGAGCGTCTGGTGGACGCCGGACTGGTGGACGCCTCCCTCTTCGACATCGGCAGGCTCGTCGCCGACGGATACGACGACGCGCACAGCGACACCATGCCCGTCGTCGTCGAGTACGCCGGGGGCCGGACCCCCCGCAGCACCGTGCCTGGCACCCGGACCACCGCTTCGCTGGAGTCCATCGGCGGCGCCGGACTCGCCGTCACCAAGACGTCCGCGGCCGCCGTCTGGCGGGACCTCGCCCCCGCATCGGGTCAGGCGGCCCGGTCCACCGGAGGCGTCGGCAAGATCTGGCTGGACGCCAAGATCAAGGGCGCCGCCGTGTCCGATCTCGGCACTCCGACCGTTCCCCTCACCGGCGCAACGACCGCGCACCGCGCGGGACTCGACGGCTCGGGCGTCAAAGTCGCCGTACTGGACACCGGCGTGGACGCCGGGCACCCCGACCTCGTCGGGCGGATAGCGCAGTCCAAGTCGTTCGTCGTCGGTACGCCGGACACGGGCGACCGCACCGGCCATGGCACCCACACCGCCTCGACCGTCGCCGGCACCGGCGCCGCCTCCCACGGCACGTACGCGGGCATGGCACCCAAGACCGACCTCCTGATCGGCAAGGTCCTCGGGGACGACGGCTCCGGCACCCTCAGCGGCATCGTCAACGGCATGGAATGGGCTGTCGACCAGGGCGCCCAGGTCGTCTCCATGTCGCTCGGCTCCGATGGCGACAAGAGCTGCAGCGGACCGGGCGTCGACGCGGTGGAACGCCTCAGCGACAAGGCCCTGTTCGTGATCGCCGCGGGCAACGCCTCGCTGCGCGGCACCGTCTCGACCCCCGGCTGCGCACCGAGCGCTCTCACCGTCGGTGCGATCGACCGCTCGGGCGCCACCGCGTCCTTCTCCAGCCGCGGCCCCTCGGTGGACGGCATCACGGCGAAGCCGGACATCGCCTCGCAGGGCGTCGGCGTCGTCGCCGCCAACTCCGGCGGCCGGGGCGATCAGGCGTACCGGACGATGTCCGGCACCTCGATGGCGACTCCGCACGTCGCGGGCGGCGCCGCGCTGCTGCTCCAGCAGCGGCCCGGACTGACCCCTGCAGGACTCAAGGCCCTGCTCACCTCGTCGGCCGCCTCCACGGACGCGCCCGTCCTCGAACAGGGTGCGGGACCGATGGACGTGGCCCGTGCGACGACCCAGCCGGTCACCGCCCCGCCGGCCCCTCTCCTGGGCGACTTCGCGTATCCGCAAGCGCATCTGGCCCCCGTCGAGAAGCAGGTCACGCTGACCAACCTCACCGGCCGCGAGGTGAAACTGCGCCTCCGGGTCCAGGACGTGCGCGGTGACGACGGAAGCCGGGTGTCCGGTTTCGCGACACCGGACCGCACCTCGGTCACCGTGCCCGCCAACGGCACCGCCGAAGTCCCGGTCCGCATCGACCCGGGCGTCCGTCTCGCCTCCGGTGCGTATGGCACGATCACCGGCCGCCTGGTCGCCACCGGATCCCACGGCACCCGCGTCGTCGTCCCGTTCGGCGTCCATATGGAGGTGCCGTCCGCGAATCTCACCGTCAAGGGCCTGGACCGGCACGGCGACCCGACGCTCTCGCCGTCGGCCTTCCAGCTGTTCGACGACCACCACGACACGGCCGCCCGCTACACCCTCGGCTACCCCGAGGCAGGCAGCACCACGGTGCGCGTACCGATCGGGAGCTACTCGCTGAGCGGTCTGATCATGACCAGGGACGAGCCGGGCAACATCGGCAGCGTCGACTCCGTCAGTCAGCTCTACCGGCAGCGCGTGAGCGTCTCCGGCGACACCGAGGTCACCCTCGACGCCAGGGACGCGAAGCGCATCTCCTGGGACACCGACCGCCCGGCCCAGTCCGCCGGTTTCGCGCTCGGACTGGCCGTCGGGCTCGACGACAGCCGTCAGCTCAAGGCCGGGTACCTGACCTCGGTCCCCTCCTACGTCAAGGCTGTCTACGCCGAGCCGGTGCACGGCGACGACCGGCTCAGCTTCCTGGCCTCCGCACGGATGACCGCGCCGCTCGCGAAGTTCACCACCACCGGCGGCCGGGTCCTCGATCCGCTCCCCGTGCAGAAGGCGACCGAGTTCGGTGGCAGGGGATCGGCCCCCGTCACGTACATCGGCAAGGGCACCGACGCCAACTTCGCCGCTCATGACCTGAAGGGCCGGATCGCCCTCGTCGACGCGGGCGTCGGCGGCGGCAATGCCTTCGGATGGGCGACGGCGGCCAAGGCGGCGGGCGCCGCGGGTGTGCTGGCCGCGGTCCCGGACATCGCGGGCAGGTTCCAGGTGACCGGTCCGGAAGGGGTTCCTCAGGCCACGATCACCTGGGCCGACTCCCAGGCCATCCAGGCCGAACTGGAGAACGGCGGTGCCTCGGTGTCCTGGTCCGGCACCCCGACCGCACAGAGCCCGTACCTCTACAACCTGGCCTACGCCTCGCACGGTTCGATCCGCACCGGCACACAGCGGGTCCACGACAAGGACCTTGCGGCGATCGACGCCGGCTACCACGTCCAGAGCACCGACGACGCGACCTACTGGTCGGACGTCCAGATCGGCGGCTCCGGCTTCCCCGCGGTCTGGGCGGGCGGCAGCACCCTGCCGCTGCGTGCTCCGCAGCAGCGCACCGAGTACTTCACCCCGTCCGGGAAGGACGGCCTGACGTGGACGACCCTGATGCGCCGGGATCTGGGCCCGTACGGAGGCACCGCCTATGACGGCCCGCGTGCGATGACCGAGGGCCGGACGACCTCCCAGTGGTACAAGTCGCCGTACGGACCGGTGCGCAACACCTACGCCAAGTCGCTGATGACGCGCGAGAGCAACCGCCTCACGTACGCGATGGCCCCCGTGGGCGACGCGGGCGGACACGACTCCACCCTCGCGAGCATCGACTCCGGCACCCGTCAGCTGCTGGTGGACGGCGTACCGCAGTCACCGGTCTCCGGTATGTACGAACTCCCGCAAGGCAGAGCGGAAGTAACGTTCCGTCAGAACTGGCAGCGCCGCCCGGGCATCCTCGACCGGACGGGTCTCGCCTACGCCACCGAGTGGACCTACACCACCGACGCGGCGGCCCAGGGCGCTCAACGCCTTCTGGTGCCGGTGCTCGATGTGCCGTCCGACCTGCGCAACGCACGGCCGGCGGGCACGGCGACGACCATCGGCCTGGGCGCCGTCCTCGACGGCTCCCCTCTGCCGGTCGCACTCGACGGCGTACAGGTGGAGTACGCGTACGGCGACCAGAGCACCGTCGGCGCGGTCACGGACTGGCACCCGGTCCACGCGGTGTCCGCCCACGGCAGGTGGCAGGCGCAGCTCGCGGGTGACGCACCCGCGGGAACGTTCGTGCACCTGCGGGTCACGCTCGTCGACACGAAGGGTGCACGGGTGACGCAGACGATGGTCAGGGCATTCGAGGTGCGCTGACGCGGGGGCGCGGCGGGCCTGAAAGAGTGCGTAGGCATAGATCCGAGATCCGTACGACAGGAGCTGACGATGAGCCTCTACGACATCCCGCTGCGCACCCTGACCGGCGAGCCCACCTCCCTGGCCGACTACCGCGGCAAGACCGTGCTGCTGGTGAACGTCGCGTCCAAGTGCGGCCTCACCCCGCAGTACGCCGGCCTGGAGCAGCTGCAGAAGACCTACGGCGAGAAGGGCTTCACCGTCCTCGGTGCGCCCTGCAACCAGTTCGGGGGCCAGGAGCCGGGCAGCGCGGAGGAGATCCAGACCTTCTGCTCCGCCACGTACGGCGTGACGTTCCCGATGCTGGAGAAGCTCGAGGTGAACGGCGAGCACCGCCACCCGCTGTACCAGGAGCTGACGCAGGTCACCGACGCGGAGGGCGAGGCCGGCGACATCCAGTGGAACTTCGAGAAGTTCCTCATCGGCACCGACGGCAAGGTCGCCGCCCGCTTCCGCCCGCGCACCGAGCCGGACGCGCCGGAGGTCGTCTCGGCGATCGAGGCCCAGCTCTCCGCCTGAGACGCGACGCGAACGCCCGCCCCCGGTGAGGGGGCGGGCGCTCGTGCGTGGTGCGGTACCGCCCTAGCGGATCGGCATCCCCGACAGGGTGCGGGCGATGACCAGGCGCTGGATCTCGCTCGTGCCCTCGAAGATCGTGTAGATCGCCGCGTCGCGGTGCATCCGCTCCACCGGGTACTCCCGCGTGTAGCCGTTGCCGCCGAGGATCTGGATGGCCTGGGCGGTGACCTTCTTGGCCGTCTCGCTGGCGTACAGCTTCGACATCGAGCCCTCCGCCGAGGTGAACGGCTTGCCCGCGCTCGCCATCCAGGAGGCGCGCCACACCAGGAGGCGGGCCGCGTCGATCTGGGTGCGCATGTCGGCCAGTTGGAAGGCGATGCCCTGGTTGTCGATGATCGGGCGGCCGAACTGGGTGCGGGTCTTGGCGTAGTCGAGTGCGACCTCGTACGCGGCACGGGCGGTGCCCACCGCCATCGCGCCGACAGCCGGGCGCGAGGCCTCGAAGGTGGCCATCGCGGCGTTCTTCACCCGCTCGCCGCCACCCGCCCTGGCGCGCTCGCGGGCGCGGGCGATGCGGTCGTCCAGCTTGTCCTTGCCGCCGAGCAGGCAGTGGCCCGGGATACGTACGTCTTCCAGTACGACCTCCGCGGTGTGCGAGGCGCGGATGCCGTGCTTCTTGAACTTCTGGCCCTGGGAGAGGCCGGGGGTGTTCGGCGGGACGATGAAGGAGGCGTGGCCCTTGGAGCCGAGCTCGGGGTCGACGGCCGCGACGACCACGTGGACGTTGGCTATGCCGCCGTTGGTCGCCCAGGTCTTGGTGCCGTTGAGGACCCACTCGTCCTTGGCCTCGTCGTAGACGGCGCGGGTGCGCATCGCCGCGACGTCCGAGCCCGCGTCCGGCTCGGAGGAGCAGAAGGCGGCGACCTTGACGTCGGCGGCGTCGCCGTACATCTGGGGGATCCAGGTGCCGATCTGCTCCTCGGTGCCGTTCGCGAGGACGCCGACCGCGGCCAGGCCCGTACCGACGATGGACAGGGCGATGCCCGCGTCGCCCCAGAAGAGCTCCTCCATCGCCATCGGGATGCCGAGGCCGGTGGGGTCGAAGAACTGCTGGGCGTAGAAGTCGAGCGAGTAGATGCCGACCTTGGCGGCCTCCTGGATCACCGGCCAGGGGGTCTCCTCACGCTCGTCCCACTCGGCTGCCGCCGGGCGGATGACATCCGCGGCGAAGCCGTGGATCCAGTCGCGAACCTGCTTCTGGTCGTCGTTGAGCTCGAGCGTGAACTCGGCCATGTCCCCTCCAGTACTGCGATTCTCCAGGGCGTTACTTGCGGTAACCGCAGTCTGTTACTGGGAAGTAGGGTCTGTCAACCTGTTACGTTTCGGCGGGGAATCGAATCGTACGGACGGGCGGGGAGAACCACCATGGAGACCACACAGGCCACGCAGCAGCGCTCGGCGGAGAACCGGCGCCGCCAGCTGCTCGAGGCCGCCGACCGGGTGGTGCTCCGCGACGGCCCGAAGGCCTCCATGAACGCCATCGCCGCCGAGGCCGGCATCACCAAGCCGATCCTCTACCGGCACTTCGGCGACAAGGGCGGCCTCTACCGCGCCCTGGCCAAGCGCCACACCGACGCCCTCCTCGACGCCCTGCGTGCGGCCCTGGACGCCCCGGCCGAGCGGCGCGAGCGGGTCGAGGCCACGCTCGACACCTATCTCTCGGCGATCGAGGCCAGGCCGCAGGTCTACCGCTTCCTGATGCACCCCACCGAGGTCACCCCCGAGTCCGCGGTCCCGGAGAGCGGCTTCGACGTCGGGCTGCACTCGGCGCCGCTGCTGCGCCGGCTCGGCGAGGAACTCGCCAAGGTGATCGCCGAGCGCGTGGACCTCGGCCCCGGCAGCGAGCAGCTGGCGCGGGTGTGGGGGCACGGAATCGTAGGAATGATGCACGCCGCCGGCGACTGGTGGCTGGGCGAACGGCCCTGCTCGCGCGCCGAGTTGGTGCGCTCGCTGGCCGATCTGCTCTGGGGCAGGCTGGCCGCGGCGGGCAACCGCGCGGGCGGTCCCGGCTTTTAGCGGGCGTCAGGCGTTCGCGCCCCAGGCCGTCTTGCGGGCCGCCCGCATCACCTTGCCCTTGCGCCAGCCGCCGAGCCGGTCCGTGTAGACGAGCCCGTCGAGGTGGTCGCACTCGTGCTGCAGACAGCGGGCGAAGAAGCCCGTCCCGGCGATCCGGACTGGATCGCCGTCCACCGTGAAGCCCTCGACGACCGCATGGTCGAAGCGCGCGGTGGCGGCCTCGAGGCCCGGAAGCGAGAGACAGCCCTCGGGTCCGCGTACGGTGATGCCGTCCGCCTCGACCAGCCGCGGGTTCACCACATGGCCCAGGTGACGGACGTCCTCGTCGTCGGGGCAGTCGTATACGAACACCCGCTGCGCCACGCCGATCTGGTTGGCGGCGAGCCCGACACCCTGGGCCGCGTACATCGTCGCGAACATGTTCTCGACGAGGCGGGCGAGCGGCGGACCGAACTCGGTCACGGGTTCGCAGGGCGCGTGCAACACCGGGTCACCGAGCAGGGACATCTCCTGCGCGGTTCCCGAACTGCCGGGGATCGGACGGTTTCGCATGGCGGCAAGGTTACGTTCTGTACAGGGCGGGCCGCCGCCGGTGGAGCCGAGGTCGGGCCCCGATGCGGATCTCGATAGGCTGAGACCCGCGCCGATGCAAGGAGGATCAGGGACGATGTCAGGCAACACGGAGCCGCTGACGCCGCGGGCCAAGCTGGCCGTGACGGCAGGCAAGGCCGCGGCAGCGGTATCCCGCGCCGCGGGGCGCGGCAGCGGATCGGTGATCGGCGGCAAGGTCGCGCTGAGGCTCGACCCGGATCTGCTGGGCCGACTCGCCCAGCATCTGGACGTCGTCCTCGTCTCGGCGACCAACGGCAAGACCACCACGACCCGGCTGATCGCCGAGGCGCTGCGGGCCAGCGGCCCGGTGGTGTCGAACGCGCTGGGCGCCAACATGCCCGCAGGCATCACCTCCGCCCTGGCCGGCGGCTCGGACGCCCGCTACGGCGTGATCGAGGTCGACGAGAAGTACCTCTCCGGAGTCGCACGCGATGTGACCCCCAAGGCGATCGCACTGCTCAACCTCTCCCGCGACCAGCTCGACCGGGCCGCCGAGACGCGCATGCTGGCCGAGAAGTGGCGCGAGGGACTCGCGGGCACGAAGGCCGTGGTCATCGCCAACGCGGACGACCCGCTGATCGTCTGGGCCGCCTCCTCGTCCCCCACCGTGGTGTGGGTCGCGGCAGGACAGGAGTGGAAGGACGACGCCTGGTCGTGCCCCTCCTGCGGCGGTGTGCTGCAGCGCCCGAGCGACGACTGGTTCTGCGGCGAGTGCGGCTTCCGCCGCCCCGCGCCCACCTGGGCGCTCTCCGGCGACCACGTCCTGGACCCGCACGGCTCGGCCTGGCCGATCCGGCTGCAGCTGCCCGGCCGCGCCAACAAGGCCAACGCGGCTGTCACCGCGGCCGTCGCGGCCACCTTCGGTGTGCCGCCGCAGGTGGCGCTGGAGCGGATGTACTCCGTACAGGCCGTGGCCGGACGCTATGACGTGGTCCAGTTCCAGGGCCGCGACCTGCGCCTGCTGCTCGCGAAGAACCCGGCCGGCTGGCTGGAGACCTTCTCGCTGATCGACCCGCCGCCCACTCCGGTGATCCTCTCCGTCAACGCCCGCGGCGCCGACGGCACGGACACCTCCTGGCTGTGGGACGTCGACTACACCCGCCTCGCAGGACACCCGATCTGCGTGATCGGCGACCGCAGGCTCGACCTCGCCGTACGCCTCGAAGTCGCCGGGCTGGACTTCCGGGTCTGCGAGAGCGTGGACGAGGCCGTCCAGAACTCGGCCCCCGGGCGGATCGAACTCATCGCCAACTACACCGCGTTCCAGGACGTGCGCCGCCGAGTCGGCAACTGACCCTGTGAGGAGAGAACGCATGAGCGACAACAGCCTGCGCCTGGTGTGGGTCTACCCCGACCTGCTGTCCACCTACGGCGACCAGGGCAACGCCCTGGTCGTGGAGCGCCGGGCCCACCAGCGCGGCCTGGACGTGGCACGCATCGACGTACGCAGCGACCAGCCGGTGCCCACCTCGGGCGACATCTATCTGATCGGCGGCGGCGAGGACCGGCCGCAGCGGCTGGCCTCCGAGCGGCTGCGCCGCGACGGCGGGCTCAGCCGGGCCGCCGCCAACGGCGCGATCATCTTCTCGGTCTGCGCCGGATACCAGATCCTGGGCCACGAGTTCATCAACGACCTCGGCGAGCGCGAGCCGGGCCTGGGCCTGCTCGATGTGGTCTCGACCCGCGGCGAGGGCGAGCGGTGCGTCGGCGACGTACTGGGCGACATCGACGAGCGGCTCGGGCTGCCGCCGCTGACCGGTTTCGAGAACCACCAGGGCATCACCCACCTCGGCCCCTCCGCCCGCCCCTTCGCACGGGTACGCCTCGGCAACGGCAACGGCACGGGCGACGGCACCGAGGGCGCGTACAACGACACCGTCTTCGGTACGTACATGCACGGCCCCGTTCTCGCCCGCAATCCGCAGATCGCGGACCTGCTGCTGAAACTGGCCCTCGATGTGAACGCACTGCCGCCCACCGACGACCGGTGGTACGAGGCGCTGCGCGCCGAGCGCATTGCATCTGCAACGCAGCCCGCATGACGGCTACTTCGCTCGTCTGAGCGAAGTCCAGCAGGCGGACGCCCGGTTCGGTCCCGCCACCCTGCGCCGGTAGGGTGGCGGGGATCCAACCGGACGACGTGGTCCGGTCATCGGCCCACGTTGCAAAGGTATAGCGGGCAATGCGAATTGGTGTGCTCACCTCCGGAGGCGACTGCCCCGGCCTGAACGCCGTCATCCGATCGGTCGTTCACCGCGCGGTCGTCGACCACGGTGACGAGGTCATCGGCTTCCACGACGGGTGGAAGGGCCTCCTTGAGTGCGACTACCGCAAGCTCGACCTCGACGCGGTGGGCGGAATCCTGGCCCGCGGCGGCACCATCCTCGGCTCCTCCCGCGTCCAGCCCGCCCACCTGCGCGGCGGCGTGGAGCGGGCCCGCGGTCACGTCGCGGACCTGGGCCTCGACGCGATCATCCCGATCGGCGGCGAAGGCACGCTGAAGGCCGCCAACCTCCTCTCCGAGGCGGGGCTGCCGATCGTCGGCGTACCGAAGACCATCGACAACGACATCGCGTCCACCGACGTGACCTTCGGCTTCGACACCGCCGTCGGTGTCGCGACGGAGGCTCTCGACCGGCTGAAGACCACCGCCGAGTCGCACCAGCGGGTGCTGATCGTCGAGGTCATGGGCCGGCACACGGGCTGGATCGCACTGCACTCGGGCATGGCGGCCGGTGCGCACGCCATCGTCGTCCCTGAGCGCCCCTTCGACATCGAAGAGCTCACCGAGCTGGTCGGCAAGCGCTTCTCGGCCGGCAAGAAGTTTGCGATCGTGGTCGTCGCCGAGGGCGCGAAGCCCCGCGAGGGCGGTGCGATGAACCTCGACGTCGGCGTCAAGGACGTGTACGGGCACGAGCGCTTCACCGGGATGGCCAACCTGCTCTCCGTCGAGCTGGAGCAGCGCCTGGGCAAGGAGGCCCGCCCGGTCATCCTCGGCCACGTCCAGCGCGGCGGCACGCCCACCGCGTACGACCGCGTGCTGGCCACCCGCTTCGGCTGGCACGCCGTCGAGGCCGTGCACCGCGGCGAGTTCGGGATGCTGACCGCACTGCGCGGGACCGACATCGTGATGGTTCCGCTCGGCGAGGCGACCGAGACCCTGAAGACGGTTCCGGCCGAGCGGTACGCCGAGGCCGAGTGCGTGCTCTGACGCTCCTGGATGCGTCCGATACGTGAGCGAACTGCCCCCGGCCACAGCTGTGGCCGGGGGCAGTTCTACTCTGGTGCGGATACATATGGCACGAATCAGGAGCAGATGAATGGATCACAGCGGGCACGGCATGATGAACATGGATCTGCCGCCGTTCACGCTGGGGCGGGGGCTCGAATTCTCCGCGGACCCCTTCTTCCTGATCGCCTGCCTGGCGGGGCTCGGACTGTACGGCTGGGGCGTGGTGCGGCTGCGCAGACGCGGCGACAGCTGGCCGGTGCACCGGATCATCCTGTTCACGCTCGGCGTGCTGAGCGTCGCGCTGGTCATGTGCACCAAGCTCAACGACTACGGCATGGTCATGTTCAGCGTGCACATGGTGCAGCACATGGTCATCTCCATGCTCTCCCCCATCCTGCTGCTGCTCGGCGCCCCGGTGACCCTCGCCCTGCGTGCGCTGCCGGTGGCCGGACGCGGCAGGCGCAAGGGGCCCCGCGAGTGGCTGCTCGCCCTGCTGCAGAGCCGGTACATGCGGATCGTCACGCATCCGGCGTTCACCATCCCGCTGTTCATCGCCAGCCTCTACGCGCTGTACTTCTCTCCGCTGTTCGACTTCCTGATGGGCAGCAGGACCGGCCACATCGCGATGATGGTGCACTTCCTCGCCGTCGGTGTCGTCTTCTTCTGGCCGATCATGGGCGTGGACCCGGGGCCGCACCGGCCCGGCTATGTGATGCGGATGCTGGAGCTCTTCGCGGGCATGCCGTTCCACGCCTTCTTCGGGATCGCGCTGATGATGGCGACGGAGCCGATGATCTCCACGTACAAGAACCCGCCCTCCTCGCTCGGTATCGACGCGCTCGCCGACCAGAGCGCGGCCGGCGGGATCGCCTGGGCGTTCAGCGAGATCCCCTCGGTGCTGGTGCTGATCGCGCTGGTCTTCCAGTGGTACCGCTCGGAACAGCGGATCGCACGGCGCTCGGACCGGGCCGCCGACCGGGACGGCGACAAGGAACTTCAGGCGTACAACGCCTATCTGGCGTCACTGCAGACGCGCGAGCAGTAGCGGAGCGGGCACGCTCCGGGTGACGATGGCCCCCTCCAGTCGAAGGAGGGGGCCCTTTCCATGACAGGTTCCACGAAGGCGATGGGTGTACTGACCGTCGGTGCGCTGGTCACGGTGACCGGCTACACCGTGGTGATCGGCAGCAACGGCTGGCTGTGGTTCAGCTGGGTGGTGCTGGGGCTGTCGACCCTCGGGATGGTCGCTTCGCGCGGCAACTGACCGGGGTCAGAAGCGGAAGACGGGGCCGGTCGCCGCGTCCAGCATGCAGGCGTTGGCGTACGTCTTGTGCCAGGCGGTGGGACGGCCGAGCCAGGTGCCCGTCGCGCCGACCGTCACCGGCGCGTACTCCTTGGTGCACGCGTGCGGGTCCGCGGGCAGCCGGTCGAGGTCGCCTGCCGCGTCGTGGAGCGCTGCGCAGGCGGCTTCGGCGTCCGGGTGGTGGCTCGTGTCGTCCGCCGGGCACCGGAGCAGGACGCCTCGCATCCAGGTGTTCTCGTCGCCGGAGACCGTGAGGAAGAGCCCTCGCGGCGGGGTGGGATCCGCCTGGGCGGGGGCTGCCGCGGCGAGGGCGACGAGAATTGCGGCGGCGAGAGTTGCGGGGATACGCATCCGTGGCTCCTGGGGGTCGTGGTGCGGTTGTGGTGTCGCGGGGAGAGGCCAGGCCACCGCCCCGTGTCGCCGCGCGGCAAGCGGCCACGCCGGTCCTCCCTCGTACGAGCTGGGCATCTCCCTCGGTCAGCGGCTTCCGCAGGAGGCGGTGCAGCGACTACTCTGCGTCGGCACCGGATCACGGGGGAGGGTGGGCCACGATGTTCTACTACGTGCTCAAATACATCTTTTTGGGGCCTCTGTTGAGAGTGCTCTTCCGGCCCAGGATCGAAGGGCTCGAGCACATCCCGGAGGACGGCGCGGCGATCGTCGCGGGCAACCACCTCTCGTTCTCCGACCACTTCCTGATGCCGGTCGTGCTGAAGCGCCGGATCACCTTCCTCGCCAAGCAGGAGTACTTCACCGGCCCCGGCGTCAGGGGCAGGCTGACCGCCGCCTTCTTCCGCAGCGCGGGACAGATCCCGGTGGACAGGTCGGGCAAGGAGGCGGGTCAGGCGGCGGTCCGCGAGGGGCTCGGGGTGCTGGGCAAGGGCGAGTTGCTGGGGATCTATCCCGAGGGCACCCGCTCGCACGACGGGCGGCTCTACAAGGGCAAGGTCGGGGTCGCCGTGATGGCGATCAGGGGGCAGGTGCCGGTGGTGCCGTGCGCGATGGTGGGCACCTTCGAGATCCAGCCGCCAGGACGGAAGCTGCCGAAGATCAAGCGGGTCACCATCCGCTTCGGCGAGCCCCTGGAGTTCGCGCGCTATGCCGGCATGGAGAACGAGAAGGCGGCGCTGCGGGCGGTGACGGACGAGATCATCTACGCGATCCTCGGGCTCTCCGGCCAGGAGTACGTGGACCGGTACGCGGCCGACGTGAAGGCCGAGGAGGCCAAGAAGTTTCTGCGCCGTCCCTTGAGCTGACGGCGAAACATCCTGGAACCGGTGATCACTTCGCGCATACCGTCGCCCCATGAGCAGAGGAATCGCGTTCGTGGTCGGTGCGACGGGGATGCTGGGACGGGCCACCGTGCCCGCACTCGTCGCCGACGGCTGGGAGGTCCGGGCCGCCTCACGCCGTGGCACCCGCATGGAGAACTGGTCCGGCGACGTGCGGACGGTCGCCGTCGACCGTGACGAGGAGGGGGCCCTCGCAGCGGCCGTCGGCGAGGGCTGCGACGTCCTGGTCGACATGGTCGCTTACGGAAAGCAGCACGCGCAGCAGCTGGCAGGTCTTGCGGACCGGGTCGGCTCGGCCGTGGTGATCTCCACCGTGATGGTCTACGAGGACTCCGAGGGCAGGAGCTTCGCCACCCAGGGCAGACCGGACGGCGCCCCTCGCTACCCGGTGCCGATGGCCGAGACGCAGTCCACGCTGAGCGCCGAGGACAGCGGGAAGGTCGCCCTGGAGCAGGGGCTGCTGGCGAGCGCCCTGCCGACGACGCTGCTGCGGGCGGGGGCGATCCACGGCCCGGGCTGCAAGGCGCCGCGTGAACTGTTCTTCGTCAAGCGGGCGCTGGACGGGCGGCCGGTGCGGGTCCTGGCGTACGACGGCCTCAGCCGTTTCCAGACGGTGCACTCCTCCAATGTGGCGGAGCTCGTCAGGCTCGCCGCCGCGAAGCCCGGTGCGAGGGTGCTGAACGCCGCAGACCCGCAGGCGCCGACGGTGGCGGAGATCAGCGCGGCCGTGGACGAGGCTGTAGGCGTCCGCAGTGAACTGGTCACATTCGAAGGCGCGTCGCCGGACGGCACGGTCGGGGCGACCCCGTGGAGCGGCGAACACCCGATCGTGCTCGACATGGCCGCGGCCGAGCGGGAGTTGGGGTACCGGGCGGTGACCTCGTACGCCGGCTCGCTGCCCGTGACCGTCGCTCTGCTCGCCGAGCGGCTGCGCGGCAGGGACTGGCGGGAGGCCTTCCCCGACATGGCCCGTACGTACGATCCGCACCTCGACCTCTTCGACTACGCGGCCGAGGACGCCTGGCTCGCCGCGCGCTGACGGCATGACGAAGGGGCGGTCCCGGATCACTCCGGGACCGCCCCTTCGCGGCTCAGCCTACGGCGTGGGCGTGGCGTGCGGGGTGCACGTCACGTCGTGGCTGTCGGTCTTGCCGGTGAGCAGGTAGCTGTCCACCTTGGAGTTGATGCACGGGTTGACCAGACCGGTCACTCCATGCGAACCCGCGTCCTTCTCGGTGATCAGACGCGATCCCCTGAAGGCCTGGTGCAGCTTCACGGCGCCCTCGTACGGGGTGGCCGCGTCACGCTGGGACTGGACGATCAGGACCGTCGGGAGACCCTTGCCGGTCCTCACCTTGACCGGAGTCTGCTGCTTGGTGGGCCAGGTGGCGCACGGCAGGTTCATCCAGGCATTCGACCAGGTCAGGAACGGGTACTTCTTGTCGAGCTCGGTGTTGTCGCGGTCCCACTTCTTCCAGCTGGTGGGCCACTTGGCGTCCGCGCACTCGACCGCCGTGTAGACCGCGGTGCCGTTCTCCGAGGAGATGTTGCCCGCGGTGTCCGACATGTCGGGGCCCGCGGCGTCGACGAGCGCCTGGGTGTCACCGGCCACGTACTTGCTCCACGTGGAGGCGACGGGCGCCCACGAGGAGTCGTAGTACGGGGCGCTCTGGAAGAAGCCGAGGAGCTCGGCCGGCCCGACGACCCCGCCGATGGGGGCCTTCTTCGCGGCGGCCCGCAGCTTCAGCCAGTTGGCCTCGACCTTCGCGGGGGTGTCGCCCAGGTGGTAGACGGCGTCGTTCTTGGCGACCCACGCCTCCCAGTCGTTCCAGCGGCCCTGGAAGGCCACGTCCTGGCCGAGGTTGGCCTCGTACCAGATGTTCGACTGCTCGGGGTTGACCACGCTGTCCACGACCATGCGGCGGACGTGGCTAGGGAAGAGCGTGCCGTAGACCGCACCGAGGTACGTGCCGTAGGAGACGCCCAGGTAGTTGAGCTTCTTCTCACCGAGTGCGGCCCGGATGACATCCAGGTCGCGTGCGGTGTTCGGCGTGGTCATCTGCGGCAGCAGATCCTTGTCACTGCGCTCGGCGCAGCCGTCCGCGTACTCCTTGGCCAGCTTGCGCTGGGCCAGCTTGTCGGCCTCGTTGTCCGGGACCGGGTCGGCCTTGGGAGCCTTCACGTACTCCTGCGGGTCGATGCAGGAGATCGGCGCCGAGTGGCCCACACCGCGCGGGTCGAAGCCCACGAAGTCGTACGCCTTCGAGGTGTTCACCCAGAGCGGGTTCTTCGTGACGACGCGGTTCGGGAAGCGCATGCCCGAGCCGCCGGGGCCGCCCGGGTTGTAGACCAGCGCGCCCTGGCGCTCGGCCGCGGTGCCGGTGGAGACCGCGCGGTCGACGGCGAGCTTGATCTTCTTGCCGTTGGGCTTGGCGTAGTCGACCGGGACGGTCACCCAGCCGCACTGGATCGGCTTCGAGAAGCCCCAGTTCGCCGGGCAGTCCGTCCAGTCGATGCCGGTCTTCGCAGCCTTGGCGGCCGCGACCGCGGCGCCGTACGCCTCGGCGCTGCCCTGCGAACCGTGGCTGCCTCCATGGCCTCCGTGGTGGCTGCCGTCGGCGTTCGCCGGGACTGCCATGGCGCTCGCTATGAGCGTGGCCGCTGCGGCAATCGCGCCGGCCGAGCCGAGCACTGCGGTGCGTCTCAAGTGGTACCTCCCCCTCCGTGAAGCGCCGCTTGCGGCGGCGCGTCTGTGTACGTACCCGGGGATCCTCGCTCGTGCAGGGGTCCCGACAACAGGTCGCACGGTTGTTTCTTTACCAATCCGATAGCTGATACGGCGGCCCCGCTGAGCGGTGCACCGAGGAATTCCGTCAACTCCCGCGCATGGAACGGACATTACGGGTGACCCGGATCTCCCCGAGACTCAAGGAGTGCTCATGACCGGTTACGGAACCAGCGCATCGCGCCGTGAGTCGCGCACCAACGGCCTGGCGGTCGCGGGCCTCGTCTGCGGCATCGTCGGCCTGATCTTCTTCAGCAGCGTCCTCGGACCGCTGGCCATCGTGTTCGGCGCCGTGGGCATGAAACAGGCGGCCGTCAAGGGCGGTCGCGGGATGGCGAAGGCCGCGCTGATCCTCGGCATCGTCGATCTGGTGATCTTCGGAGTCCTGCTGGCCTTGGCCGCCTCCAACGGCGGGTTCAGCTGGTACGTCGGCAGCTGACGGCCCGTGTCACCCTGCCGCCTCGTCCCGCAGTACGTCGTCGAGGAGCCTGCGCAGCCCGAGCGCGTCCGGGGCCAGCGCGGTGACGAGGACGGCGGGGCCGGCGAGCGGGGTGAGCACGGCCGTTTCGGAGAGGAGCCTCACCTCCGGCTTCTTCTCCTCGAACACCGGGTCCACGACCAGCAGTTGGCCGAGGGCCCGGTGTCCGGCGAGGACGGCGCCGCCGTCCCAGCCGCCGGGTGCGCCGGGTCCGTAACCCACCTCCTGGTCCAGGAGCGGGCGGCCGGCGCGGTGGACGGTGAGCCGGGTGGTGAGGGTGCCGGAGGTTTCGCCGTGCCGGCCGAGGATCTGTTCCTCGCGGTAGACGAGCCGGGCGGTGGGCGCAAGGTCGATACGGGTGCGCATCCGCAGATCGCTGCCGCGGGCGGAGATCAACTGTTCGGGCAGCCAGGACAGTTCGGCATCCTCGCCGACGGTCAGGCGTACGTCGTAGTGGGCCCGGTCGGCATCCCTGCCGGGCAGCGCGATCGTGGCCGCGGCCGCGTCGACCGTCAGCCGCGACCCCGCCGCCACTTCGGCCTCGATCGCGAGCCGGTCGCCGCCGAGCGGTGCGCTCATCGCCCCGACCACGGTCACCTTGGCCCCTGACCCCTGCGCGCGCGTGCGCCGCAGCGCCAGCGGCCCGTCGCTTTCCAGGACGGGGAGCGAGGTGGAGCCCCCCGGGCCGCGGACCGCGGCGATGCGAGCGGTGGCCCTGATGCTCATGCCGTCCAGCCGGCGAGCTGCCCGCGCACCCAGTCGGCCACGGGCTCGACCCCGTCCTCGCTCTTGAGCGAGGTGAAGGCGACGGGCAGTTGACCGCGCTGCGCCTCGGCGTCGCGGGCCATCAGGTCGAGGTCGGAGCCGACGTACGGGGCGAGGTCGGTCTTGTTGATCACGAGCAGATCGGCCGTGGTGACGCCGGGACCGCCCTTGCGCGGGATGTCATCGCCGCCTGCCACGTCGATGACGAAGATCTGCGCGTCGACCAGCCCCCTGGAGAAGGTCGCGGTGAGGTTGTCGCCGCCGGACTCGACGAGGATGAGGTCGAGCGGTCCCACCGCGTCCTCCAGGTCCTCGACGGCTTCAAGGTTGGCGGAGATGTCGTCGCGGATGGCGGTGTGCGGGCAGGCCCCGGTCTCCACGGCCTGGATCCGCTCGGGCGGCAGCACCGCGTTGCGCAGCAGGAATTCGGCGTCCTCGCGGGTGTAGATGTCGTTGGTGACGACGGCGATGGACAGTTCGGCCCTGAGCGTCCTGCACAGGGCGGCCACGGTCGCCGTCTTGCCGGAGCCGACGGGGCCGCCGAGGCCGATGCGCAGGGCGCGCCTGCGTCCGTCGGGGCGCGTCGCGTCGGCGCTGACGGCGGCGGGGCCTTCGTGGGTGTGGTCGAGGTGCATGGTGCGGCTCCTGGATGCGTGCGGGCTACGAGGCGAAGAGGCGTACGGGCCAGGCCGCGTGGGCTTCGGACATGACGTCGAGCAGGGGCGCGGATGCGGCCGGCAGCGCACTGAAGTCGCCGCCGCCCGGGCAGCGTTGTGCCGCCAGAGCCGCCTGCCGCGCGACCTCGTCCATCTCCGGTGCCAGCCGGGCGAGCACGGCTGTCGCGTCGAAGGGATTCAGGCTCAGCAGCCGTACGACCGCGGTCGCCGGACTGCTGACCGTCTCGTACGCGACACAGTGCGCGGCGTCTTCGGCCCCCAGGCCGGCCGCGCGGGCGGCAAGCCCGAGGACGACGGGCTGGTGGGCGCCGCGCGGGCGGGCCGCGGCGAGGGCGTCGAGCTCCGGGGAGGGCCAGGTGGCGCGGGCGGCCCGCATCATCTGGCGCCCCAGTTTGCGGGCGGTCGCCCGCAGGGCGGGTGAGGGCGTACGGACATCGGCCGCCTCGTCGAGGCCGAGCGGGTCGAGTCCGAGCGCGGCCGCGGCGGCGAGCGCCGCCGCGGTGAGCCCGGTGGTGTGCAGCCGGCCCCGGCAGAAGGCGGCCAGGTCCGCGGCGTCGCGGATCCGCCCCGCCCGTACGGTCGGTTCGGCGCCGCCCGAGTGGGCGTGGCCGCCGGCGGGGAATCGGCCGTCGGCGAGGACGAGCAGTGCTGCGCGGCTCATCGGCACATCCCCATCAGAAGAGGAAGTAGCGCTGGGCCATGGGCAGTTCGGCGGCGGGTGCGGGGTCGACCGCCACCCCGTCGATCGTCACCGTGAAGGTGTCCGCGTCGACGGCGACCCGCGGCAGCGCGTCGTTCTCCCGCATGTCCGCCTTGGTGACTCCCCGGGTGGAGCGGATCGGGATGAGCTTCTTGCCGAGCCCGAGCCGCTCCTCCAGGCCGTCGTCGAGAGCGGTCTGCGTGACGAAGTTGAACGAATTGGCCGCGGGCGCCCGCCCCTTGGCGCCGAACATCGGACGCGGCATGACCGGCTGCGGGGTCGGGATCGACGCGTTGGCGTCGCCCATCTGCGCGTAGGCGATCTGCCCGCCCTTGATCACCAGCTGCGGCTTGACGCCGAAGAACGCGGGCTCCCAGAGGACCAGGTCGGCCAGCTTTCCGCTCTCCACGGAGCCGATCTCGTGGTCGAGACCCTGTGCGACGGCCGGGTTGATCGTGTATTTGGCGACATAGCGACGCGCCCGGTGATTGTCCGCGCGCCCGTCGCCGGGCAGCGATCCGCGCCGCTTCTTCATCACATGCGCCGTCTGCCAGGTGCGCAGGGCGACTTCGCCGACGCGCCCCATCGCCTGGGCGTCGGAGGAGATGATCGAGATGGCGCCCATGTCGTGCAGGATGTCCTCGGCCGCGATGGTCGAGGGCCTGATGCGGGACTCGGCGAAGGCGAGATCCTCGGGGACCGACGGGTTGAGGTGGTGGCAGACCATCAGCATGTCGAGGTGTTCCTCGATGGTGTTGACGGTGTGCGGGCGGGTCGGGTTGGTGGAGCTGGGCAGGATGTACGGCTCCGAGACGACCGTGATGATGTCCGGTGCGTGACCGCCGCCCGCACCCTCCGTGTGGTACGCGTGGATGGAGCGCCCCGCGATGGCGGCGAGGGTGTCGCCGACGAACCCGGCCTCGTTGAGCGTGTCGGTGTGGATGGCGAGCTGGGCGCCCGTCTCGTCGCAGACCCTGAGACAGGCGTCGATGACGGCCGGGGTGGCGCCCCAGTCCTCATGGATCTTGAATCCGAGCGCACCGCCCCGAAGTTGGGAGTACATCGCGTCGCGGGACATGGTGTTGCCCTTGCCGAGCAGCCCGATGTTGACCGGGTACTCCTCCAGCGCCTCGAACATCCGGGCAAGGTGCCACTGGCTCGGGGTGATGGTGGTGGCCTTGGTGCCCTCGGACGGTCCGGTGCCGCCGCCGACGAGGGTGGTGACCCCGGCCGACAGGGCCTGGTCGACGATGGTGGGAGAGATGAAGTGGACGTGCGCGTCCACCGTGCCCGCGGTGATGATCTTGCCGTTGCCCGCGATGATCTCGGTCTCGGGACCGATGACCAGGTCGGGGTGGACACCGTCCATCGTGTCGGGGTTTCCGGCCTTGCCGATCCCGGTGATCCGGCCGTCGCGGATGCCGATGTCGGCCTTGACGATGCCCCAGTGGTCGAGGATCACGGCACCGGTGATGACGGTGTCGGGTGCGCCTTCGGCACGGGTCGTACGGGCCTGGCCCATCGACTCGCGGATCACCTTGCCTCCGCCGAACACCGCCTCGTCGCCCGCGAGTCCGGGTCCGCCGGAGCGGTCCTCCTCGACCTCGATGAGCAGGTCGGTGTCCGCGAGGCGGATCCGGTCGCCGGTGGTGGGGCCGAAGAGGTCGGCGTACACGGCGCGGGAGAGCTCAGCCATCGAGGGGACCTCCGGTCTCTCCGCGCAGGCCGGGGATGACGCGCGCTCCGGTGAAGGGGACGAGTTCGACCTCGGCGGGGATGCCGGGCTCGAACCGCACGGCGGTGCCCGCCGCGATGTTCAGCCGCAGGCCGCGGGCGGCGGCGCGGTCGAAGTCCAGGCCGGGGTTGGCCTCGGCGAAGTGGTAGTGGGAGCCGACCTGGACGGGCCGGTCGGCGGCGTTCAGCACGGTGAGGCGGGTGACGGGGCGGCCCTCGTTGAGTGCCACGGGCGTCTGTGCGTGGAGGATCTCTCCAGGAATCATCGGTGTCGCTCCCCCGTCAGGCGATCGGCTCGTGGACGGTGACGAGCTTGGTGCCGTCGGGGAAGGTCGCCTCGACCTGGACGTCGTGGATCATCTCGGGGATGCCGTCCATGACGTCGTCGCGGGTGAGCACCTTGCGCCCGGACGCCATGAGTTCGGCGACGGTGCGTCCGTCCCTGGCGCCCTCGAGGATGTGCGAGGTGATCAGCGCGATCGTCTCGGGGTGGTTGAGCCGCAGCCCGCGCGCCCTTCGCTTCTCGGCCACATCCGCTGCCACATGGATGAGCAGGCGTTCCTGCTCATGCGGGGTCAGTTGCACGCTTCCACCTCACAGTTCGCGGCCCAGTGCCCGGCTGGGCGCAGCGGGGCCGTAAGCGAACTTCAACATTCCGTTGAGGTGCGACGACAGGCCCTGCGGCCAGGCATTGCACATTAGGGCGGAAGTTTTTCCGTTGCGTTAACTGATCCTTTGAACGCGCATGAACAGAGACTCGCGGGGCGGTTCTCCGTATACGGACCGCCGTTCAGGGCGCGCGGCGCTCAGGGCTCGCGGTGTTCCGCGGCGATGCCGAACCGGCTGCGGCCGCGTTCGCCCGGAGCGGACGAGATCGAGCGCACGGAGGAGACCGAGCTGATCACCTGCTCCTCGCCGGCCTCCGCCTCGCTCTCGAGTCGTTCCAGGTCAGCGGCAGAGACCAGGGCGATGAGCGGCTTGCCGTGGCGCGTGACGACCACGCGTTCACCGCCGTAGACGACGCGGTTGATCAAGTCGGCAAGCTCGGCTCGGGCTTGCGTCACCGGAATCTCGTAGGCCATGCTCCCCATCATAACGCCCTGTACGTCCTGTACATTTTTTACAAAGGCGCCGCCCGAGGAGAGGTCTGTCCATGTACCGCCCTTCCGCTCGATACGTCCTGCCCGAGTTCACCGAGCGCACCACGACGGGGACCCGCACCCTCGATCCGTACTCGAAGCTTCTCGGGGAGCGCGTCATCTTCCTGGGGACCGCCGTGGACGACACCGCGGCCAGTGATGTGATCGCGCAGTTCATCCATCTCGAGTACGACGCCCCGGACCGGGACATCTCCCTGTACATCAACTCCCCCGGCGGCACGGTCAATGCCATGTCCGCGGTCTACGACACGATGCAGCTCATCGGCTGCGACGTCGCCACCTACTGCCTGGGCCAGGCGGCTTCAACGGCCGCCGTGCTGCTGGCCGCAGGCGCCCCGGGCAAGCGGGCGGCCCTGCCGGGAGCGCGGATCGTCGTACAGCAGCCCTCGATCGAGGACCCCGTACAGGGGCAGCCGTCCGATCTGGAGATCGTGAGCCGGGAGCTGTTGCGCATGCGGGAGTCGATGGTCTCGATGCTCGTCACGCACACGGGACAGGACCCGGAGCGGATCGCGGCGGACATCGAGCGCGACAAGGTCTTCGACGCCGAGGCGGCCAAGGCGTACGGACTGGTCGACCACGTCGTCACCAAGCGGTGAGCGGGGATGCTGCCGCCCGAAATGGAGCCGCTGCCGGCGCTGACGCGCGCCGAGGGCGAGTTCATCGACAGCTATCTGGACGTCGTCGACCAGCTGGGGCGGATCAACCCGGCCCGCGGGCACGACACTTACGGGGCCCTGCGGGCAGCGCAGGCGCTCGTCGCGCGGGCGGGAGCGCTGCGGGACGCGCTGACGCTGATGCACATGCGGGGCGAGGACCGTCTCCACGCCGGGACCCTGGCGAACGCGCTGCGTGTGCTCGACGGGGAGCGCCGCGCGGAACGGGTCACCGTGCCACGCCCGTCGGGGAGTTGATCCGCGTACCTCGAATGGCCTAGACATTCGTAGTCATTCAGCACCAAATGACTTGCGCAGCCCGCCTAGACACTGTACGGAATGCGCTATTCCGCGCCTGGTACGGCGGTCGTCGGGGGCTCGACGCGCTACACCGAGGGTGCTCTGTCCACCCGAACAGGGCAGTCGTGATGAGCCTCACATACTGCCGGTAAGGTTCGAAAATCCGACACTTCATGGGTCAAGATCCCTGAGACGACAAGCCCCCGCCACCACGGCGGGGCGGTCCGGGCGGACGCCGAGTCCTGCCGCTGTCCCGGACGTCTGGTCGACAGGAGTGCATCGGCAGGAGTGGAGGACCCAGGCAAGACGGGTCCGATCCGAGTGTGGGGTCGGCCCTTGGGGTGAAGCCGCCAGCAGGCGGCCGGGCATCTTCGCCAGTCCGAATCCGACAGGTCATCCTTCACAGGCGGTTGACGAAGGGTTGCGCATGACTGCGCGGATCTGTGTTCCGTCCCTGCTGTCCAGGACCGGTGCCGTAACGGTCCTCACCGCCGCCGCCGTAGGCGGCACTCTGCTGGCGCCGGGCGCCGCATCGGAGGCCCAGGCGGCCACGCTCGCGACAAAGGCACTCAATGTCGCCGCATCGAAGAAGGGGTCCCCGTACAGGTACGGGGCCGCGGGCCCGTCCCGTTTCGACTGCTCGGGGCTGACCCTCTACTCGTACAAGAAGGCGGGCAAGAAGCTGCCGCGCACGGCCCAGTCGCAGTACAACAAGGTGCGCCACATCTCGTCGGGCAGCCGGCAGAAGGGCGATCTGGTCTTCTTCCATTCCGGGCGCAGCGTCTACCACGTGGGCATCTACGCCGGCAGCGGCAAGATCTGGCACTCGCCCAAGACCGGCTCCGTGGTCAAGCTGGAGAGGATCTGGACCAAGAGCGTCTGGTACGGACGCGTGCGCTGAGACGCGTGCGCTGGGATACGCACGGTCCCGTCGGCCGGAGCATGGTCCTCGGCCGACGGGCAACACGTACCGCCATGACCGTCGTGGACCCCGGCACCACACGCAACGAGACGCGGCTGGAGCGGGCCGACCGCAATTTCGGTGAGCTGCTCCAGGAACTCAGGGTCGTCCAGACCGGCGTGCAGTTCCTCTTCGCCTTTCTGCTGACCCTCGCCTTCACCAGCCGCTTTCCCTCGCTCGACACCTTCGAGCGAGGGACGTATGTGACGACCCTGCTGCTCACCGTGGTGGCCGCGGGGCTCTTCACCGCACCCGCGGCCCTGCACCGCTACCTGTTCGGCCAGGGCGCCAAGGAGCAGATCGTGGCGGTGTCCTCGCGGCTCGCGGGAGCGGGGATGGTGGCGCTGGCTCTGGCCCTGACGGGGTCGGTGCTGCTGGTCGTCGACGTCGTCCACGGGCTGCCCGAGGGCATCGCCGCCGGCGTGGGGACGCTGCTCGCCTGCGGCGGGCTGTGGGCGCTGCTGCCGTGGCTGGTCGGTCGCCGGCTCAGTGGGAAGCCGAGCCCGCCACCAGAATGACCCCGAGTCCCGCCAGTGCGGTCCCTGTGACGCCCTCGACCGTCCTGGCCGTACGCGGCCTGCGCAGCCAGCGCCCGAGCCGGTCCACCAGGAGTGCGACCGCCGGGAACCAGACGAGGGCCAGTGCCACCACGATCGAGGCCAGCAGGAGCGTACGCGGCAGGACCGGCGCCCCGTGCGGGACGAACTGGGGCAGCAGGCTGAGGAAGAGGACCGGCGCCTTGGGGTTGAGGACGTTGGTCAGGAAGCCCTGGCGCAGGCACCGCCCGATGGAGCCGGCCGCCTGCTCCTCGTCCTGCGGGCCCACGGGGGCGGGGCGGAACACACCATGGAGCGCGCGGCAGCCCAGGTAGAGGATGTAGATCCCGCCCGCGATCTGGAGCGTACGGAAGAGGACGGGGACCGCGACCAGGACGGCCGCCAGTCCCGCGACCGCCAGCGCGGTGTGCACCAGCAGTCCTGCGGCCACGCCGACCGCGCAGGCGACACCGGAGCCGCGGGAGGCGAGCGCATTGCGCACGACGACGGCGAAGTCCGCGCCGGGCATCGCGACCATGCCTGCGGCGACCCCGGTGAATGCGAGCAGTTGAGCGTCCATGACGTACAGCCTGGACTGCGCGAGGCCTTAACGTGTACTTGCAATCTTCTGGGTCTGCCTAAAGGAACGCTTATGTACGACCCCACGCGGCTGGCCGCACTGGTGGCCGTCGCCGAGGCCGGTTCGATCACCAGGGCCGCCGCCCGCCTCGGTTACACGGCGCCCGCCCTCTCCCAGCAACTCGCCAAGCTGGAGCGGGAGTCGGGCGCCACCCTGCTCGTACGCCACCACCGCGGAGCCCGGCTCACCGCGGCCGGCGAGCTCCTCGCGGCGCGGGCCCGTACGGTGCTCGACGAGATGGACCGGGCCCGGCACGAGCTGTCCCGGCTGGCCGGACTCTCCGGCGGACGGCTGAAGGTCGGCACCTTCACCACCGCGGGCATCCATCTGCTGCCGCCGGTGCTCAGCTCCTTCCGCCGCTCCCATCCGGACGTCGAGCTGACTCTCGCCGACTACGAGCCGCCGAACGGCGTGAGCGCGGTGGCCACGGGCGACGCGGATCTGGCACTGACCCATGCGTACGAGCCCGCCGCCTCTTCCGCGGCGCCTTCGGGGGTGGCGCTCGAGACGCTTCTGGTCGAGGAGCTCGTGCTGGTGACCGCGCCCGGGCACATCCTGGCCGGCGGCACGGGCCGGCTGCCGGTGGCCGACCTCGCCGGGCAGCCGCTGATCAGCAGCGCGCCCGCGCATCCGCCCCGCCAGGGTGTGGAGTCGGCGCTCGCCGAGGCAGGGGCGACGCCCGCCGTGGTGTGCGAGACGCCGGGGTACGCCCTGGTGTGTGCGCTGGTCAGTGCGGGGATCGGCGTGGCGGTGGTGCCGGAGATGGTCGCGGCGATGTCGGCGACACCGCTGGGCGTACGCCCGCTGGAGCCCTCCGCGTACCGCCGTACGATCTCGGTCGCGTACCGGACGGGTGAGGAGAGCCCGGCCGCCGACACCCTGCGGGCGCTGCTCCGCGGCGGATTCGGACGGGCGTGACCCCTAGCTCTCGACGGCGGCCGGCCAAGGCAGCGCGATCCAGACCGTCTTGCCCCCTTCGGCGGTCGGGGCGACGCTGAGCCGTCCGCCGCACTCCGCGGTCAGCCAGCGGATGATCACCATGCCGCGGCCGTTGTCCTGCTGTACGGCGGCCGGCAGCCGCTGAGGCCATCTCGGGTGGCTGTCGGTGACGCCGATGCGCAGCTGTTCGTCGCGGTCCAGCTGGACGTCGACCGTGAAGGTGGGCGACTGCCCGAAGGTGTGCTGTACGGCATTGGTCGCCAGCTCCGAAACGATCAGGCGGACCGTGTCGGCGATCTCGGCGTCTGCCGGAAGCCCCCATTCGGCCAGCACGTTGGCGACATAGCGACGGGCGGAGGATACCGAGCCCGGCTCGCTCGGCAGAGTGACGGATGCTTCCTGGTGGTCTGCCATGGCGTCGCTGTCCCTTTCCCACCGGGGCCGGCTCCGATGAATTGCGGAGTCCTTCGAGAACCGCCTCGGACTGTGCTTCGCGCCAGAGTGCCACTCATCGTGCCGCCCTCGACGCCGATCCACCAAGATGTGCATATATCTGTCGCCCGAAGTGATGAACTCTGCTACGCGAGACCGTATTTGGGCGGCAGACTGGCCCATCGCCGCGGGGCAGGAACGGGGCGGAGCGGAGAGGTGAGGAGAGGCGCGTGAGCAACGGCCCTGCGGTGCGACGCCGCAAGCTGGGGGAGGAATTACGGAATCTGCGGTTGCGGGCGGGACTCACCAGCGACCAGGCGGCACAACTGGTCGGCTGGCACCAGTCGAAAGTGAGCCGGATCGAGACGGGCCGCAGCGGGGTGAAGCCGGCCGATGTGGAACTGCTCCTCGATACGTACGGGGTGCACGATCCCGCCCAACGGGCGCTGTTCACGGCTCTGTCGGGTTCGGGCGAGGGCGAGAGCACCCACTGGTGGCACGCGTACCGCGGCCTGCTGCCGCCGCAGTACCGCGATTTCATCAGCCTGGAGTCGCAGGCGCGGACCGCACGGAGCCTGGAGACCGCGGCGGTGCCCGGGCTGCTGCAGACCCCGGATTACGCCCGGGCCGTCACACGCGCCTCGTTGGAGCATCTCCCCAAGGACACGGTCGACTCACTGGTGGACGTGCGCCTCGCCCGCCAGGGAGTCCTGCGTACGGAGTGCCCGCTGGAGCTGAGCGCGGTCGTCGACGAGGCGGTGCTGCACCGTCCGGTGGGCGGCCGCAAGGTGATGGCGGGCCAGCTGCGTCATCTGAGGGAGGCAGCCCAACTGCCGCATGTACGGCTGCAGGTGCTGCCCTTCGTCGTCGGTGGCTACGTCGGAATGACGAGTCCTTTCATTATTTTCTCCTTTCCGAACATTGCTGATCTGGATGTGGTTGTTCTCGACCATTTGACGAGTAGCCTCTACCTTGAGCGGAAAGAAGACCTTGAGGCGTACAGCGCCGCGTTCCGCACCATTCAGACGCTCGCTCTTCCGCCACAGCACTCGTTGGATCTCATCGCCGGGATCGGTGACGGCGTGTAAGGGGAGGCACCATGTCCGCGCGCCCCGCGAACACCTCTTCCAGCACTTCCACTTCTCTGCACGGCGCGCAATGGCGGCGCAGCAGCCGCAGTACCGGAATGAACAACTGTGTCGAAGCGGCACGGCTCGGCTGCGGCCGGCTGGCCGTGCGCGACTCCAAGAATGTCGCGTTCCCCGCACTGCTCTTCACGCCGGGAACATGGACGAACTTCCTGGCCGCCGTACGCAACGAGGCGCTCGGCAGCCTGGGTTGACCCTCACCCGGTGGGCGCGGTCGCGATGATCGTGTCCACCGCGGCCCTGACCTGCCGGTCGTTAAGATCGGCGCGCGCCGTGAGCCTGAGGCGCGAGATGCCGTCCGGCACCGACGGCGGACGGAAACACCCGACCGCCAGACCCGCACTCCGGCAATCGGCGGCCCAGCGCACCGCGGCTTCCGCGGACGGTGCCTGTACGGAGACGACGGCAGCCTGCGGTTCACGTGCCGTCAGCCCGGCCGCGGTCAGCCCCTGGTGCAGCGCGCTCGCCACCGTACGGGCACGCCCCGCGAGGGCGGGTTCGGCCCGCAGCAGCCGCAGGCCGGCGAGGGCGGCCCCGGCCGCGGCAGGGGCGAGGCCCGTGTCGAAGATGAACGTACGGGCGGCATTGACCAGGTGCTCGATGACCCGGGCGGGCCCCAGGACCGCGCCGCCCTGGCTGCCGAGCGACTTGGACAGCGTGACGGTCGCCACCACATCCGCGTCGCCCGCGAGCCCCGCGCCGGCGAGCGCCCCGCGCCCTCCCTCGCCGAGCACGCCGAGGCCGTGCGCGTCGTCGACGACCAGGGCGGCTCCGAACTCACAGCAGGCGTCCGCGAGTTCGGTGAGCGGCGCGGCGTCCCCGTCGACGGAGAAGACCGAGTCGGTGACCACGAGCGCCCGGCCGCCATGGGCGTGGAGCGCCTTGAACACGGCCTCGGGGTCACAGTGCGGAACAACGGCCGTCTCGGCGCGCGACAGCCTGCAGCCGTCGACGATCGACGCGTGATTGCCCGCGTCGGAGACGATCAGCGAGTCGCGTCCGGACAGTGCCGTGAGCGCGGCCAGGTTGGCCGTGTACCCGGACGAGAAGACCAGCGCGGCCTCGAACCCGCAGAACTCGGCGAGTTCGCGTTCGAGTTCGGCGTGCAGCTCGGTCGTGCCGGTGACGAGGCGGGATCCGGTGGCGCCCGCGCCCCAGCGACGGGCCGCCTCGGCCGCGGCCCCGGTCAGCTCAGGCCGGCGGGTGAGCCCCAGATAGTCGTTGCTCGCCAGATCGAGCAGATCCGACTCCGCGGGCCGCGGCCGCAGGGTGCGCACCAGACCTGCCGCCTCGCGTCCACGGGCCGCTTCGTCGATCCAGTCGAACCCGGAGAAAGACTCACGCGGCATGGGCGTTCCTTTTGTAGGCAGTCCACAGACCCTAGCGGCGGCTGCCGGAGGTCAGGGTGTGGCAATACACACACCCCGCACACCGTCTGTTGTGCAGTTCCTCCTTGGCTGCGCAGGGTGCCGTACGCCAGGATCAGGCCCATGGATCTGTTGACCACGCTGGTGGACAAGGGGCTTCGGCGCGAGCTGCCGACCCGTGAAGAAGCGCTCGCCGTACTGGCGACCTCCGACGACGAACTGCTCGATGTGGTGGCCGCGGCGGGCAAGGTGCGCCGCCAGTGGTTCGGGCGGCGCGTGAAGCTCAACTACCTCGTCAACCTCAAGTCGGGACTCTGCCCCGAGGACTGCTCGTACTGCTCCCAGCGGCTCGGCTCCAAGGCCGAGATCCTCAAGTACACCTGGCTGAAGCCGGACGAGGCCTCGCAGGCGGCGGCCGCCGGTGTCGCGGGCGGCGCCAAGCGGGTCTGTCTGGTGGCGAGCGGGCGCGGGCCGACCGACCGCGACATCGACCGCGTCTCGGAGACCATCGAGGCCATCAAGAGCGAGAACGAGGGCGTCGAAGTCTGCGCCTGCCTGGGGCTGTTGAAGAGCGGACAGGCGGAGCGGCTGCGGACCGCGGGCGCAGACGCGTACAACCACAACCTCAACACCTCAGAGGCCACATACAAGGACATCTGCTCCACGCATGAGTTCTCCGACCGCGTGGAGACCGTCCAGCACGCCCAGTCGGCCGGGCTCTCGGCCTGCTCCGGGCTGATCGCGGGCATGGGCGAGAGCGACGCGGACCTGGTCGACGTCGTCTTCGCGCTGCGCGGTCTCGACCCCGACTCGGTGCCGGTCAACTTCCTGATCCCCTTCGAGGGCACGCCCCTCGCGGAGGAGTGGAACCTCACCCCGCAGCGGTGCCTGCGCATCCTGGCGATGGTCCGTTTTGTCTGCCCGGATGCGGAAGTACGGCTCGCGGGCGGGCGCGAGGTCCATCTGCGCTCCATGCAGCCGCTCGCCCTGCACCTGGTCAACTCCATCTTCCTGGGCGACTACCTGACCAGCGAGGGCCAGGCGGGCAAGGCCGACCTGGACATGATCGCGGACGCCGGTTTCGAGGTGGAGGGCGCGGAGGAGACGACGCTGCCCGAGCACCGCGAGGGGCTCGTGTCGGTGCGCCGCCGGGGTGCCGGAACGGACCTCGCGCCCAATGCGTGAGCTGCTCGAACTCGACCGCCGCCATGTCTGGCATCCGTACGGACCGATGCCAGGACGCCAGGAGCCGCTGCTCGTGGAGTCCGCCTCCGGCGTACGGCTGCGGGTCGCGGGGACCGGCGATCTCATCGACGGCATGTCCTCCTGGTGGTCGGCGATCCACGGCTACAACCACCCGGTGCTCAACGCGGCGGCCCACGGCCAGCTGGAACGGATGAGCCACGTGATGTTCGGCGGGCTCACCCACGAGCCCGCCGTCCGGCTCGCGGCGAAGCTGGTGGAGATCACGCCCGGGCCGCTGCAGCACGTCTTCCTCGCCGACTCCGGTTCGGTGTCGGTCGAGGTCGCGGTGAAGATGTGCCTGCAGTACTGGCGCTCGGTCGGCCGCGGCGCCAAACAGCGGCTGCTGACCTGGCGCGGCGGCTACCACGGGGACACCTGGCAGCCGATGTCCGTGTGCGATCCCGAGGGCGGGATGCACGAACTGTGGTCCGGCGCGCTGCCCCGCCAGGTCTTCGCGGACGCCCCGCCCACGGAGTTCGACGAGGCGTACGCCGAGCATCTGCGGGAGCTCATCGGCGCCCATGCGCATGAGCTGGCCGCGGTGATCGTCGAGCCGGTCGTGCAGGGTGCGGGCGGAATGCGGTTCCACTCCCCCGCGTATCTGCGGGTGCTGCGCGAGGCGTGCGACGCCCATGACGTGCTGCTGGTCCTCGACGAGATCGCCACCGGTTTCGGCCGCACCGGCGAGCTCTTCGCGGCGGACCACGCGGGTGTCTCGCCCGATGTGATGTGTGTGGGCAAGGCGCTGACCGGCGGTTATCTGACCATGGCGGCGACCCTGTGCACGGAGCGGGTGGCGGCGGGAATCGCTCAGGGCGAGGTCCCCGTGCTGGCGCACGGTCCGACCTTCATGGGAAATCCCCTCGCTTCCGCTGTCGCACTCGCCTCCATCGAGCTGCTGCTCGGGCAGGACTGGCGCCAGGAGGTCAAGCGGCTGGAGACCGGTCTGCGCGAGGGACTGTCCGGTGCCGCTGATCTGCCGGGTGTACGGGACGTACGGGTGCTGGGCGCGATCGGGGTCGTACAGCTGGACCGCGAGGTGGACATGGAGGCGGCCACCCGGGCCGCGGTACGCGAGGGCGTCTGGCTGCGTCCGTTCCGCGATCTCGTCTACACCATGCCGCCGTACGTCACCGGGGACGCGGACCTGGCACAGATCTGCCGTGCGGTGCGCGCGGTCGCACAGGAGGCATGAGATGACGATTCTCGTCGTGACCGGGACGGGCACGGAGATCGGCAAGACCGTGGTCACCGCCGCTCTGGCTGCCACCGCGCGGGCGCGCCGCCGGTCGGTGGCCGTGCTCAAGCCCGCGCAGACCGGGCTCGCCCCCGGCGAACGCGGCGATGTGCAGGAGGTGGCACGCCTTGCGGGTTCCGTGACGGAGCTCGAACTGGCCCGGTTCCCCGAGCCGTTGGCGCCCGCGACGGCCGCGCGGCGCGCGGGGATGGCTCCGGTGCGGCCCCATGAGGTGGCCGAGGCCGCCGAGAAGCTGGCCGCCGAGCACGATCTGGTGCTGGTCGAGGGGGCGGGCGGGCTGCTCGTACGCTTCGACGACGAGGGCGGGACTCTCGCCGATGCGGCCCGACTGCTGCGGGCGCCCGTACTGGTGGTGGCGCAGGCCGGACTCGGCACGCTCAATGCCACCGCGCTGACCGTGGAGGCCCTGGGCGTAAGGGAGTTGGAGTGCGCGGGGGTCGTGATCGGCAGCTGGCCCGCCGCCCCCGACCTGGCCGCCCTCTGCAATCTGGAGGACTTCCCTGAGGCCACCGGGGCCGAGCTGATGGGTTCGGTGCCGGCGGGTGCGGGATCGCTAGCCCCTGTCGACTTCCGCGCCCGTGCGGCGAGTTGGCTCGCGCCGGATTTCGGCGGTAGCTGGGCGCGCTGAAGGGGTCAGGCGGCCCGCACGGGGGGACAATCACTCAAGCCGCCCGTGCGGAGGCGGACCGGGTTCTCCCGAGGAGGTCCGTGATGCCCCTGCGCCGCCCTGCCAAGGTTCCCCGGGACGCCGTGCACCACCCGCTCTTCGCGCGCGTCTACGCCCGCCTGAGCGTGACCGCCGATCTGAAGGGCGGGGTCGCGGCCCACCGCGCCGAAATGCTCGCCGGGCTCTCCGGGCGGGTCATCGAGATCGGCGCGGGCAACGGCCTCAATTTCGCCCACTATCCGGCGGCCGTCTCCGAGGTGGTGGCGATCGAACCGGAGCGCACCCTGCGCCGGCTGGCCCTGCAGAGCGCGGCGCACGCCGAGGTCCCGGTGGATGTGGTCCCGGGCGCGGCCGAAGCACTGCCGGTGAAAAGCGAGGCCTTCGACGCGGCCGTGGCCTCGCTGGTGCTGTGCACCGTACGGAATCTGCCGCGGGCCCTCGCCGAGATCAGGCGGGTGCTCAGGCCGGGCGGTGAGCTGCGGTTCTTCGAGCATGTGCTGGCGCCGCAGCGGGCGATGGCGACGACTCAGCGGGTCGTGGACCGCACCGTCTGGCCGCTGCTCTTCGGCGGCTGCCACACCTCACGGGACACGCTCGCCGCGATCGAGGCGGCCGGGTTCGATGTGGTGACGTACCGGCGCCTGACCATTCCGGAGAAGGGGCTGCAGGTCCCGTCCTCGCCCTGCGTGCTGGGCGTGGCACGCCGGCCACAGCGCGCCGGGGAGTGAGGGCGGCGAGGAATCACACGCTCCACTGGCGCAGTTCGTCGGCGATGGTCCGCACATCGGCCTTGTCCTGTTTGACGAGCCGGGCCAGATCCCTGACCTGTTCGGGCGAGGTGGCCACCTTCAGGCCGCAGGCGACGAGATAGCCGTAGGCGACGGCCGAGGCGAACATCGCGTTGGAGTGCTCCAACGCCGGTACATGGAGGAGGAGTTGGAGTAAAGCGGCAGCGCGGGCGGGCGGGTCGCTGTAGACCGGGATGCCGAATATCTCCGCCTCGTGCCGGGACACCGCGGCGACCAGCGCGCCCCAGTCGGTGACCTGCGGATCGCCCGGGGTCTTGTGCTCGGCGACCATCAGCAGCCAGGCCAGGTCGATCTCGAGGTTCAACGGTGGCCTTTGCGCTGCTGCTCGGCGTCGAATTCCTCGGCGAACACCGAGGCGTACTGCTTCATGAAGTCGGCCGCGGCGTCGACGAAGGTGCGCCCCACCTCGCCCGCGTCCTGCTTCACCAGCTCCTCGATGTAGCGGTTCACGCTCATACCGCGCTGGAGAGCGCGCCGCTTGGCGGCTTCCGCGGTGGACTCGTCCACGCGTACGTTCAGCTGAGTTTTGGCCACCCCACCAAGCTAGCGCCGATGTGCTAGCACCGGCAAGAGGACCAGACCTCCGGGGGATACCGGAGGCGGCACCCGAGCCTCTACTCTCAGCAGCTGCAAGGGAGTTGGGAATTCAGGACGGCCACAAACGGGGAGGCGGCCTTGTCCACACCTTCGACTGCTCGCACATACGGCCTGGTGTCGGGGGCCCCGGTGGCGGCGCGCGCCCGCGGGCTGACCAAGGCGTACGGAACCGGCGAGACGACCGTCCTGGCCCTGGACTCGGTCGACGTCGACATCGCACGCGGACGCTTCACCGCCGTGATGGGCCCCTCGGGGTCCGGCAAGTCCACACTGATGCACTGTCTGGCCGGGCTCGACACCGTCTCCGCCGGGCAGGTGTGGCTGGACGAGACGGAGATCACCGGGCTGCGGGAGCGCGAGCTCACGCGGCTGCGCAGGGACCGTATCGGCTTCATGTTCCAGTCCTTCAACCTGCTGCCCACGCTCACCGCGGCGGAGAACATCACGCTGCCCATGGACATCGCGGGGCGCAAGCCGGACGAGAAGTGGCTGGAGCAGGTGATCGACACGCTCGGTCTGCGCGACCGCCTCAAGCACCGCCCCACGCAGCTGTCCGGCGGACAGCAGCAGCGCGTGGCCTGTGCGCGGGCGCTCGCCTCCCGGCCCGAGCTGATCTTCGCCGACGAGCCGACGGGCAACCTCGACTCGCGCGCGGGCGCCGAGGTGCTCTCCTTCCTGCGCGACGCGGTGGACCAGCTGGGCCAGACCGTGGTGATGGTGACCCACGACCCGGGGGCCGCGGCCCACTCCGACCTGGTGCTCTTCCTCGCCGACGGACGGATCGTGGAAGAAATGGCGGAGCCCACCGCGGACCGGGTCCTGGAGCGGATGAAGCGCTTCGACTCGACCCGCAAGAGCTGAGAGGCACGCCGTGCTGAAAGCGACTCTGCGGAGCTTCTTCGCCCACAAGGGCCGCATGCTGCTCTCCGCGATGGCCATCATCCTTTCCGTGGCCTTCGTCGCGGGGAGTCTGATCTTCTCCGACACGGTGAGCCGCACCTTCGACCGGCTCTTCGCCTCCACGTCCGCGGACGTCCAGGTCCAGCCGAAGAAGGACGTGGACGAGAAGATTCCGTCCGGCATCACCCGGACGGTCCCGGCCTCGCTCGCCGACCGGATCGGGAAAGCCGACGGGGTCTCCAAGGCGTGGGTCGACGTATCCGTGGAGAACATCACCATCGTCGACCGCAACAACAAGAACGTGGGGCCGACGAGCGGCGCCCCCACCATCGCCACCAACTGGTATGTCACCGACCGCAGTCCGGTGAAGCTGACCAGCGGGCACGAGCCGCAGGGCGCGGGCGAGGCACTCCTGGACAAGGACACCGCCGACAAGAAGAAGGTGCGGATCGGCGACTCGCTGACGGTCCTCGCCCAGCCCGGATCCTTCAAGGTCCGGATCGTGGGCATCGCCACCTTCACCACGACCAACCCCGGTGCGGCCCTGGTCTTCCTGGACACCCCGACCGCGCAGAGCAAGCTGCTCGGGAAGGCGGACGCGGCGACCGCGATCTCCGTCGAGGCGGCCAAGGGCGTCGACGACACGGTGCTCAAGCAGCGGGTCACCGCCCTGGTCGGAGGCGGTTACGAGCTCAAGACGGCGGCCGAGCAGGCCAAGGACTCCGCCGCCGACCTGGGCGCCTTCCTCGACGTCATCAAGTATGTGATGCTGGGCTTCGCCGGTGTCGCCGTACTGGTCGGCATCTTCCTGATCGTCAACACCTTCTCCATGCTCATCGCCCAGCGCACCCGCGAGCTGGGCCTGCTGCGGGCGCTGGGCGCCGACCGCCGTCAGGTGCAGCGCTCGGTGCGGATCGAGGCGCTGCTGCTCGGCACGATCGGCTCCACGCTGGGGCTGGCGGCGGGCATCGGTCTCGCGTACGGACTCATCGCGCTGATGGGCACCTTCGGGATGAACCTGAAGGCGGCCGAGATCGTGATCGGCTGGGCCACGCCGGTCGCCGCGTATCTGGTGGGCATCGGGGTCACCTTCGTAGCCGCGTATCTGCCGGCCAGGCGGGCGGCGCAGGTCTCCCCGATGGCCGCGCTCTCGGACGCCGAAGTGGCGGGCGTGGGGCGGCCGTTGAGGGTACGCGCACTGGTGGGCGGCGTCCTCGCGGCGGCCGGTGCGGCGGCGCTCGCGGGCTGCGCGGCGAGCACCAAGACCTCGACCTCCTCGTCGCTGCTCGGACTCGGCGTCGTCTTCACGCTGATCGCCACGGTGGTGGCGGGGCCGCTTCTCGTACGCCCGGTGATCCGGGTCCTGGGCGGCGCCTTCCCCAAGGTCTTCGGCTCCGTCGGCCGCATGAGCCAGCGCAATGCGCTGCGCAATCCGCGGCGTACCGGTGCGACCGCGTCGGCGCTGATGGTGGGCCTGGCCCTGGTGGTCGGGATGTCGGTGGCGAGCGCCTCCATGACCAAGTCCTTCGACCGGCAGATCGACCGCACCCTGGGCGCCGACTACATCGTGCAGAACAGCAACTTCACCCCGTTCCCCCAGGAGATCACCCGGAAGATCCGTGATGTGGACGGGGTGGGCACGGTCGTACGGCAGCGGTTCGTCCCCCTCCAGCTCCGCCTTCCCGACGGCCGGCACATCGACTCGACAGCCTCGGGATACGACCCGCAGCTCGACGACGTAGCGCATCTCACCTACACCGGCGGCTCCTCCGCCCAGGCGCTGGCGCCCGGGCATGTGGCCATGGACCGCGACTACGCCCGCGACCACGGCCTGAAGCTCGGCTCCCCCGTACAGGTCGCGTTCCCCGGCGGCGCCACGGCGAGCCTGACGCTGTCCGCGCTGACGGACATGCCGTCCACGGGCGGCGGCGGCATGGACGCGGGCCTGTTCATGGGGATGGCGACAGCGGAGAAGTACCTTCCCGATGCCCAGGACGCGGTCGTCTACGTCAACGCGTCGAGCGGCACCGACCAGCAGACGCTGCGCACGTCCCTGGAGCGGGCCCTCGCCGCGTATCCGCAGGTGAAGGTCAACAACCAGGCCGACTACAAGAAGTTGATCTCCGACCAGATCTCCGTCCTGCTCTACCTCGTCTACGCACTGCTCGGGCTCGCGATCGTCATCGCGGTGCTCGGCGTCGTCAACACCCTTGCCCTGTCGGTCGTCGAGCGCACCCGGGAGATCGGGCTGCTGCGGGCGATCGGGCTCTCGCGGGTACAGCTGCGGCGGATGATCCGCCTGGAGTCCGTGGTGATCGCCGTCTTCGGCGCCCTGCTGGGACTCGTCCTCGGCATGGTGTGGGGCGTGGCGATGCAGCAGGTCCTGGCGCTGCAGGGGCTGACCGCGTTCGCGGTGCCGTGGTCGACGGTGATCGCGGTCGTGGTGGGCTCGGTGGTGGTGGGCCTCGCGGCCGCGATCCTGCCGGCACTGCGGGCCTCGCGGATGAACGTGCTGACCGCCATCGCGCATGAGTGACCGCACGACGGCTGCGCCCTAGTCGAGGCGCACGTCGGCCTGGAGCGTGTGGTGGTCCGAGTACGCGCTGGGATGCACCCGGTGTCCGAGCGCGGCGATGCCGCGCAGGAAGATGTAGTCGAACGTGCTCTGCCAGTCGGTGGTCGGCTCGCAGGTGCCGCCCGACGAGGGGCGGCACCCGGGGTCCGCGTCGGCGGCCAGCGCCCACATACGGGTGAGTTCGGGGGCGTCCGGCACGGCGTTGAAGTCGCCGAGGACGATCGCACGGTCGTACCGGGCGACGGCTGCGGCGAGTACGGGGGTCTGGCCTGCCCGGATCGCCTCCTGCCGCCGCTGGGCGAGGTGCGTGTTGAAGACGCGGACGGATCGGCCGCCCACCCGGGTGGTGACCGCCATGTACCCGCGGTCCTCCGAACCGCCGTCGGGATACTCCACGTTCACGCGGTCGGTCATCGGTGCTGCCGAGAGGATCGCCTGCCCGAATCCCCCCGCGCGCCACGGCACTCCCCCGCAGCGGCCCCGATTCCGGAGGACCGACCCGTACTCGACGTGATAGTCCAGCCCGTAGAGGTGCTCCAGATAGTTCCGGATCTCCTCCACGTCACGCACGCACGCTTCTTGCAGGCCGATGACCTGGGGCGCGTACGTGGCGATCTCCGCGGCCCGGCCGAGGTTCTGCCCGTGGCCGCGGCAGGGATTGCAGATGTTCCACGTCATGACCCGGTTCGGTACGACATCCCTGGCGGTCACATCGGGAAGCGGCCTGTCGTAGAGGTCACCGTTCGGTGCGCTGGGTCCTACGAGCACCATGCAGAGCACGGTCAGAATTCCCGCGAGCCACCGCGCACCCACTCCGATCACCATCGCCTCCAGACATTGACCGCATCAGAGCTGAATCTTTTCCACCTCCGCCACCTCCAGTGCGTGAACCGGCCGCGCGGGCCGGGACATCAGGAGGAACGAAGCACGCTGATCGCCATCATCGCAGTGGCCGCAGCACTCTTCCGGGGCTGCCCGGTCTGCAGGGAGGACAACTCCTCGCTCCGAACACCTCGGTGGAGGCGCACCGCGCCTGCGATCATGCGCAGCATGATGACGCGAGCAGCGCTGCCGGCCCACACGATCGACGTCGGGACCGAGCCCCTGGACCGGCCGACCCGGAACTCAGTGGGCGGCTGGCCTTTCCTCGACAACTCCCAGGAATGGCCCGAGTGTTTCTGCGGCGAGCGGATGCCTCTGTTCTTCCAGCTCGACATACCCCTGGACTTGGAACCGTTCCGCGGAGACCACCTGCTGGTCTTCCACTGCCGTGCACACAACGACGCTGCCGAACCGGAGTTGGCACAAGGCCGGCTCGTGCCCGGTTACTGGGATGCTCCGCAGTTGCCCTACCCGCGTCCGTTCTGGCGCGTCCTGCTCCAGCGCAACGCCGTGCTGCCGACGGCGGAGGCCGAACCATCACTGTGCGCCCTGCCGTTGACGTTGCGGCCTTTCGTCGACACCCCCGACCGTCGCGGGCTCGGAGCCCAGGCGTTCAAGGTCGGCGGCACACCGTCCTGGGCACAGGATCCCGAGTCCTACACGTGCGCGTGCGGCGCCGACCTGGTGTACCTCTGCCAGGTGCCGGAGGGCATGGAGTTCGCAGTCCGTCCCGGAGCCCAGGAGCAGCCCTACAGCACCCGCGCCGAGACCTACGGGATGTTCCTTTCCAACGAGATCTACCTGCTGGCGTGCCCGGCCCACTGTGATCCGGCGGCGGTCTGGCCGGTGAACCAGAACTGACCCGGCGGCCGCGCATGTCCGATGTGGCCAGGAGCGCAAGGAGCGCCAACAGCGCTCGACACCGGACCCGGCCTCTTCCCTCCAGCGTTCTCCCGGCAGCAAAACCGCTCGCCGAACCGGTCGGCAGTCTGCTTGGCTCGCCCGATGAGCGATCTCCACATACGAAGCGCCGCCCTCTCGGACATCGATGCCGTGCTGCTGTTCTGGCGCGAAGCCGCGGAGGGGACGAGCATCAGCGACGACCACGACGGGGTCGCCCGCCTCGTGAAGCGGGACCCCGAAGCTCTGCTCCTCGCGGAGCGCGACGGCCTCCTCGTGGGGACCGTCATAGCCGGTTTCGACGGCTGGCGCTGCCATCTGTACCGGCTCGCCGTCCATCCGGACCAGCGGCGCCGTGGTATCGGTTCCGCACTGCTCGCCGCAGCGGAGGAACGGTTCGTCTCCCTGGGCGGACGGCGCGCTGACGCGATGGTGCTCAACCACAACGAAAGCGGGCAGCACGCCTGGCAGGCAGCCGGTTACGGTCCGCAGGAGCAGTGGACCCGCTGGGTCAAGCCGCTGACCGACTGAGTCCACACTTTGCCCTTCCTTTACTATGGGTGGACCTTGTTCCGACGACCGAAAGGTGTGAGCGTCCGCCCATGGGCGAGCCTCCCAGTACCCGACATCGCGCACTCCTCCCCTCCCTGGCCGATCATGGTCAGGAGGTGAACCGATGACCGAAGTGCTCCTGCTCGTCGTGGCGCTGCTGCTCTGCCTTGCCTGCGCGGTCTTCGTCGCGGCCGAGTTCTCGCTGACCACCATCGAGCGCAGCGAGCTGGAACAAGCGGTGGAACGCGGTGACCGCGGTGCGTCGAGCGCGCTGCAGGCGGTACGCAGCCTCACCTTCCAGCTCTCCGGCGCCCAGCTCGGCATCACCGTCACCAACCTGGTGATCGGCATGCTCGCCGAGCCCTCGATCGCGAAGCTCATCCGCGGCCCGGTCGAATCCGTCGGCCTGTCGGCCGGCACCGCGTCCACGGTGGCCCTCATCATCGGCACCGGCCTCTCCACCGTCGTACTGATGGTGGTGGGCGAGCTCGTCCCGAAGAACTGGGCGATCTCCTCGCCGCTGACCGTCGCCAGGGTGGTCGCCACCCCGCAGCGCGCCTTCAGCGCTCTCTTCAAGCCGCTGATCAGTCACCTGAACAACACCGCGAACCGGCTGCTGCGCCGTCTCGGCATGGAGCCCGCCGAGGAACTGGCCTCCGCGCGCACCCCCCAGGAACTGGTCGCGCTGGCACGGCACTCCGCCAAGGCGGGCGCCCTGGAGGCCGACACCGCCGAGTTGTTCGTCCGTACGCTCAACCTCGCCGATCTGACCGCGGAGAACGTGATGACCCCCCGGGTCCAGGTCACCGCGCTCGACGTCCACGCCACCGCGGAGGACGTCGCCAACGCCACCCGCGCCACCGGCCTCTCCCGCTTCCCCGTCTATCGGGGCAGCCTCGACACGGTCGTCGGCGTCGCGCACATCAAGGACGTCCTCGCCGTCCCCGCCGACCGCAGGCCCCGTCACCCCGTCTCCGAGCTGCTGCGCGAACCGCTGCTCGTTCCGGAGACGCTGACCGTGGACCGCCTGCTGGACCGGCTGTACGGCAAGCGCACCATGGCCGTCGTGATCGACGAATACGGCGGTACGGCCGGTGTCGTCACGCTCGAGGACATCGTCGAGGAGGTCGTCGGCGAGGTACGCGACGAGCACGACCCCCACGAGACGCCCGACCTCGCCCCGGCAGGGCAGGACGCGGACGGCCGCGCGGTCTACTCGGCCGACGGCGCCGCCCGCACCGACCAGCTCGAGACGATCGGGATGCGAGTGCCGGACGGTCCGTACGAAACCCTCGCAGGGCTCGTCGCCACCGAGCTGGGTCGCATCCCGGTAGAGGGCGACTCCTTCGAGGCCGCGGGCTGGCAGGTGGACGTGGTGGACGCGTCCGGGCGGCGCGCGGCACGCGTGCTGCTCCATGAACCGCTGCCGGCCGGCACAGACGAGGAAGAGGAGGCGGGCCGATGACCGCGATTCAGTTGCTCATCGGTCTGCTGACGCTGGTCGTCAACGCCTTCTTCGTCGGCGCGGAGTTCGCGCTGATCTCGGTGCGCCGCAGCCAGATCGAGCCCGAGGCGGAAGCCGGCAACCGCCGTGCGCGCAGCGTCCTCTGGGGCTTGGAGCATGTGTCTGCCATGCTGGCGGCGGCCCAGCTGGGCATCACGCTCTGCACCCTGGTGCTCGGTATCGTCGCCGAACCCGCCATCGCGCACCTGCTGGAGCCGGTGTTCCACGCGGTGGGCATGCCGGGCGGTCTGATCCACCCGATCTCGTTCGTCATCGCGCTGGCGGTGGCGACGTATCTGCACATGCTCTTCGGCGAGATGGTCCCGAAGAACATCGCGCTGGCCGCCCCGGTGCGCACCGCGCTGCTGCTCGGCCCGCCGCTGGTGGCGATCGCGCGCGCCCTGCGCCCGGTGATCTTCGCCATCAACGCCTTCGCCAACTTCCTGCTGAAGCTGCTCAAGGTGGAGGCGAAGAGCGAGGTCGCGGCCACCTTCTCCGACGACGAGCTGGCCCGGATGGTCACCGACGCCAAGATCGCCGGGCTGCTCGACGACCGGGCGACCGAGCGGCTGCACGACGCCCTGGAACTGGGCCGCCGCCCGGTGCGCGACGTCGTGGTGCCCTTGGAGAAGGTCGTGTACGCACGTCTGGGGACGACCCCCGAACAGCTGGAGCAGCTCTCCTCGGAGTCCGGCTTCTCCCGCTTCCCCGTGGTCGACTCCGCCCAGCGGATCCTGGGTTACCTCCATGTGAAGGACGCCCTGGACGCCGCCCCGCGCGACGTACCGTTCCCGGCCGCCGACATGCGGCCCATCGCACGGGTGCGGGCGGCGACACCGCTGGACGACGTGCTGACCGCGATGCGCCGCAGCCGTACGCACCTGGCGGCCGTCCTCGGCGACGAGGGCACGCTCGCCGGACTGGTCACGATGGAGGACGTCCTGCGCGAGCTGGTCGGCCAGCCGCCCGTCGCCTCCTAACGGTCGGTCGTCTCGGTCAGGCCGGGGCCCTGCCGGCCCACGCCCGAGGCACCGATCGCGGTCAGTACGGCAAGGAGCGTGGCGAGGCCCGCCGTCGAGAGGGCGGCGGGCCACGCGACGTCGATGAGGCTGGTCGCTCCGGCGACCAGGACAGCGGCGAGCGACTGGGCGAAGGTGCGGACGGCGCGCTCGGCGGTCGCTTTCCAGAAGGCTGCGGTGAACATGGCTCGCTCGCTCTCGGACGACGGGTCCGGGGCCGTGAGCCCGGTCTCCTCCCGGCATACCGCTCTCAAGCCCCGGGCGACAGATCCCACGTTCCTACTCCACGGTAGAATTGCGCCGCCATGGAGTTGAATGCCAATTACACCAGTCTCGTCGCGGTCGGCGACTCCTTCACCGAGGGAATGTCCGACCTGCTTCCCGACGGTTCGTACCGCGGCTGGGCCGACCTGCTCGCCGCCCGCCTCGCCGCCCGCACGCCCGGTTTCCGGTACGCGAATCTCGCCGTACGCGGAAAGCTCATCGCCCAGATCGTCGACGAACAGGTCGACGCGGCGGCCGCCATGCAGGCGGACGTGGTCACGCTGGTCGGCGGGCTCAACGACACCCTGCGGCCCAAGTGCGACATGGACATGGTCCGCGGTCGGCTCGAAGAGGCCGTCGAGCGGCTCGCACCGTCCTGCAAGCAGCTCGTGCTGATGCGCAGCCCCGGCCGCAACGGCCCGGTGTTCGAGCGCTTCCGTCCGCGCATGGAGGAGCTCTTCGTCTTCATCGACGACCTGGCCGCGCGCCACGGCGCCGTGGTCGTCGACCTGTACGGGGCCGAGGTGCTCGGCGACCAGCGGATGTGGGACGTCGACCGGCTGCATCTGACGGCCGATGGCCACCGCAGGGTCGCCGAGGCCATCTGGCAGGCCCTGGGACTGGACGTGGAGGACGACTGGCAGTCCCTGCTGCCGCCCGCCGTCGCACCTGGCTGGGGCGCCCGGCGCACCGCCGATCTGCGCTTCGCCCGCGAGCACTTGGTGCCGTGGATCGGGCGGCGGCTGACCGGCCGTTCCTCCGGCGACGGGCGTGCGCCGAAGCGGGCCGAACTGCTGCCGTACGAAAACGAGCCGCTCTCGTAGCAAGCCACAAACGAGGCCGGGGCTCTGGCCTGCACAAACCACCAGTAGAATCTGGTTACGTGACTGCAAAGCCTCGCATCCCCAACGTCCTGGCCGGCCGCTACGCCTCCACGGAGCTCGCCGTCCTCTGGTCCCCCGAGCAGAAGGTGAAGCTGGAGCGCCAGCTCTGGCTCGCCGTGCTGCGCGCGCAGAAGGACCTCGGGATCGAGGTGCCGGACGCCGCTCTCGCCGACTACGAGCGGGTCATCGACGACGTCGACCTGGCCTCGATCGCCGAGCGCGAGAAGGTCACCCGGCACGATGTGAAGGCCCGCATCGAGGAGTTCAACGCCCTCGCCGGGCACGAGCAGGTCCACAAGGGCATGACGTCCCGCGACCTCACCGAGAACGTCGAGCAGCTGCAGATCCGGCTCTCACTGGAGCTGATGCAGGGCCGTACGGTCGCCGTCCTCGCGCGCCTCGGCAAGCTCTCCGCGGAGCACGCCGAGCTCGTGATGGCGGGGCGCTCGCACAACGTCGCCGCGCAGGCGACCACCCTGGGCAAGCGCTTCGCGACCGCCGCCGACGAGCTGCTCGTGGCATACGGACGCCTGGAGGACCTCCTCGCCCGCTACCCGCTGCGCGGCATCAAGGGCCCGGTCGGCACCGCCCAGGACATGCTCGACCTGCTGGGCGGGGACGAGGCGAAGCTGGCCGATCTGGAGCAGCGCATCGCCTCCCACCTCGGCTTCGCGCACGCCTTCACCTCGGTGGGCCAGGTCTACCCGCGCTCGCTGGACTACGACGTGGTGACCGCCCTGGTGCAGCTCGCCGCGGCGCCCTCGTCCATCGCCAAGACGATCCGGCTGATGGCCGGGCACGAGCTGGTCACCGAGGGCTTCAAGCCCGGCCAGGTCGGCTCGTCCGCGATGCCGCACAAGATGAACACCCGCTCCTGCGAGCGCGTCAACGGCCTGATGGTGATCCTCCGCGGTTACGCGTCGATGACCGGCGAACTGGCGGGCGACCAGTGGAACGAGGGCGACGTGTCCTGCTCCGTGGTCCGCCGCGTGGCGCTGCCGGACGCGTTCTTCGCCTTCGACGGTCTCCTGGAGACCTTCCTGACCGTCCTCGACGAGTTCGGCGCCTTCCCCGCGGTCGTCGCCCGCGAGCTGGACCGCTACCTGCCGTTCCTCGCCACCACCAAGGTGCTGATGGGTGCGGTACGGGCGGGAGTCGGCCGCGAGGCCGCGCACGAGGTCATCAAGGAGCACGCGGTGGCCTCCGCGCTGGCCATGCGCGAGCAGGGCGCCGAGCGCAACGAGCTCCTGGACAAGCTGGCGGCCGACGAGCGGATGCCGCTGGACCGCGCCCAGCTGGACACGCTGATGGCGGACAAGCTCTCCTTCACCGGTGCGGCGGGCGCCCAGGTCGCGGCGGTCGTCTCCCGTATCGAAGAGATCGCCAAGCAGCACCCGGCAGCCGCCGGTTACACGCCGGGATCGATCCTCTGACGCTCCCCTCGCGCGAAGAGCTCGAAGCCGCCCGCGACCGCCTCGTTCCCGATGTGGCCGCGGGCGGCTTGCGCGTGCTGTTCTGCGGGATCAATCCGGGGCTGATGACGGCCGCGACCGGCCATCACTTCGCCCGGCCGGGCAACCGCTTCTGGCCGGTGCTCCACCGGTCGGGGTTCACGCCACGGCAGTTGAGGCCCGAGGAGCAGGAGGAACTGCTCTCGTACGGTCTCGGCATCACCAATGTCGTCGCGCGGGCCACCGCACGGGCCGACGAGGTGAGCGCCGAGGAGTTCCGCGAGGGCGGGCGGATCCTCACCGCCACGGTGGAACGGCTGCGGCCCCAGTGGCTGGCGGTCGTCGGGATCACCGCCTACCGCACGGCCTTCGGGGAGCCGAAGGCGCGGATCGGACCGCAGGACCGGACGTTTCGCTCCACCCGGATCTGGGCGCTCCCCAATCCGAGCGGCCTCAACGCGCACTGGACCGCCGAGACAATGGCGGACGAATACGCCCGGCTGCTGCGGTCCACCGGACCAGCCGGTAGCATCCGGCAGACACACGCATGAGCTGAGCTGGGAGGACACGTTGGGGCACCTGACCGGCGGGGATCCCTCGCTGCTGCGGCGGATCAACTCCGCGGTGGTTCTCCACGCGCTGCGCGCCGCCGACTTCCCGACCTTCACCGACCTCACCCGCATCACCGGCCTCTCCAGGCCCACGGTGGAGGGTGTCATCGAGGGCCTCATGGAGGCCGGGCTCGTCGTCGAGGACGCACCCGAGGAGGACGGCGAGACACGCCGGCAGGGACGGCCCGCGCGGCGCTTCCGCTTCCGTGCCGAGGCCGGGCACCTGCTGGGCATCGAGATCGGACCGCACCGGGTCGCCGTCTTGCTCTCCGGGCTCGACGGACGGATCATCGGGGCCGGCTCGCGCGAGGTGCCGGAGGCGGCGCCTGCGGACGAGCGTCTCGAGCGGGTGCGTACGACGGTGGCCGATGTGCTGCGCCGGGCCGGGGTCGCCCGCAGCAGCCTGCGCGCGGTCGGCGTCGGCAGTCCCGGGATCGTGGAGGCGGACGGCACCGTACGACTGGGAACCGCGCTGCCCGAGTGGACAGGTCTTGCGCTGGGCGAACGGCTACGGCGCTCGTTCCGCTGTCCCGTACTGGTGGAGAACGACGCCAACGCGGCGGCGGTCGCCGAGCACTGGAAGGGCGCGGCCACCGACTCCGACGACATCGTCTTCGTGCTCGCCGGACTGAGCCCGGGTGCCGGTGCGCTGATCGGCGGACGGCTGCACCGCGGTTACGGAGGCGCGGCGGGCGAGATAGGCGCACTGCACCTGCTCGGTCACGGCGCCACCCCGGAGAAGCTCCTCTCCACGACGGACGAGCCGCTGCACCCGCTCGACGAGCTCGCGGTGGCCCAGGTCTTCGCCGATGCCAAGCGGGGCGACGTACAGTCCGGGGCCGCGATGGAGCGGTTCATCCAGCGGCTGGTGCACGATGTGGCGGCGCTGGTGCTCGCGCTCGATCCCGAACTGGTCGTGATCGGCGGCTGGGCGGCCGGGTTGGAAGACGTACTGGAGCCGCTGCGCGGGGAGTTGGCGCGGATGTGTCTGCGGCCGCCGCGGGTGGCGCTCTCACTGCTCGGCGACTCCGCCGTGGCCACGGGTGCACTGCGCCTGGCCCTCGACCATGTCGAGGAGCAGCTCTTCGCGGTCGAGGGAACGGTGACGGCCCGCCGCTGAACCTTCGGCGACGGGCCGTGGGACGAAGCTTGTTCAGGAGGCCTGGCGCTCTTCGCCCTGGTGACTGATCTCCAGGTCGCCGGAGTCCCCGAAGGTGAGCCGGCAGGTGTCCGCACGGTAGGTCGCCACCGATACGGCGACGGTTTCACCACCGGCGAGGTAGCGCGTGGTGACGACCAGGACGGGTGCGCCGGGCAGCCGGTCGAGTTCCTTGGCGTCGTCCGCGCGGGCCGAGCCGAGTTCCACGGAACGGTCCTGGCCTTCGAGGGCGAGACGCTGCAGTTCGCGCAGGACACCGCGTGCACGGGAGGCGCCCGAAGGGGCGTCGATCGCGGAGAGTTCGGGCACGGACCCGGCCGGTACGTACAGCAGCTCGGCCGCGACCGCCTGACCGTGCGTCATACGGATCCTGCGTACGGTGTGCACCGCGTCGCCGGAGCCTTCGGCCACGTCCAGCATCCGTGCCACCGCGAGGGGCGGGGCCGCGAGCGTGCAGTCCAGCGGCTGCCAGGCGTCGTCGCCGGCTCCGGGCCAGACATGCTGCGAGGTCGAGACGTCCACGCCGACGCGCGGCGGTGCGACCGTGGTGCCCACACCGCGGCGGCGCTGCAGGCGCCCTTCCAGCTCCAGCTGTTCGAGTGCCTGGCGCAGAGTGGCGCGCGCGACACCGAAGCGGGCTGCGAGATCGCGTTCGTTCGGGAGGATCTCACCGACCGCGAAATCCGAGTCGAGAGCGTCACTGAGGACGGTCTTGAGGTGCCAGTACTTCGGCTCCGGCGCCGTTTCCAGCTGCGTGGTCCCCACCCTGATCCTCCGCAATCGCCGTGTCCCCGGCGGCTTTTCCGTGCCCTTGTTTATTAAAGGTTCCTGCACTAACTCTGCGACCATAGGGCGGCGCTCCCCCTTGGTCAAGACCAATCCTCCTTCCGTTACGCAGCGAAACCGAGGCCTGCCGCAGAGCGTTCACAGGACGTTCGTACGGCCGTGAGGTGCGCGCAGCACTGAGCCCCGCGTCCGGAACGGATCGCGGGGCCCAGTGGCGTCATCGGCCGTCTACTCCACGGCGAGCAGGGCGAGTTTGTCGGGATTGCGCACGATGTACACGCAAGCGATGCGCCCGTCGGCGACGTCCAGCTGGAAGACGCTGTCCACCACCGGGCCCGAGAAGATCACCAGCGCGGGCCCGCCGTTGAGCTCCGCGAACCGGAAGGACACGTCGTCGACTCCCTTGCTGCCTGCACCGCGCAGGAAGCGACCGACCTTGTCCGCTCCCTCGATGATGCGCAGCGGCGCCTTGGACTTGCCGCCGCTGTCGCCCACCAGCCGCACATCGGGGGCGAGGAGCGCGAACAGTCCCTCCAGGTCGCCTTCCACCGCCGCGGCGAGGAACCGCTCGGTCAGGTCGCGGCGTTCGGCCGGATCGACGTCGTAGCGGGGCTTGCGTTCGTCCACGTGCCTGCGGGCACGCCCGGCGAGCTGACGCACCGCCGCCTCGGACCGGTCCAGGGTCTCGGCGATCTCTCCGTACGGGAATCCGAAGGCCTCGCGCAGTACGAAGACGGCACGCTCCAGCGGCGAGAGCGACTCCAGGACGACAAGGACGGCGAGCGAGACGGACTCGGTCAGCATCGCCCGCTCGGCCGTGTCGGGGGTGGCGCCGGCGAACTCGGTGACGATCGGCTCGGGGAGCCAGGGTCCGACGTAGGTCTCGCGCCGCGACTGCATGTGCCGCAGGCGGTCGATGGCCAGGCGCGTGGTGATCCGTACGAGATACGCGCGCGGTTCGCGGACGGTGTCGCGCTCTCCGGCGGACCAGCGCAGCCACGTGTCCTGGACGACGTCCTCGGCGTCGGTGACCCTCCCCAGCATGCGGTAGGCCACCCCGGTCAGTACGGAGCGGTGCTCTTCGAAGGTGTCGGTTGCAAGGTCAGCTGCCACTCCCCCATCCCAGCCGACGGGTCTGCCGCTGTCCAGGCGGATTCTGCGTGCGACAGCGCACAATATCGGGGCGGCTGCCGCCCGGTGGCGGCCCAACAGGGGGAGGGTTTCCATGCGTTACGCAGTACTGGGGACAGGCGCGGTGGGTGCCGCGCTCGGCGGCAAGCTCGTCGAGCTGGGGCACGAGGTGGTGATGGGGTCCCGTACCAAGGACAATCCGCAGGCGCTGGAGTGGGCACAGGGCGCGGGTCCGCGGGCGGGCAGCGGGACGTTCGCCGATGCCGCGGCGTTCGGCGAACGGATCATCGTGGCGGTCAACGGCCGGGTGGCGCCGGCCGCTCTGCAGGCCGCGGGCGAGACCGAGTTGGCGGGAAAGCTGGTCGTCGACGTATCGAATCCGATGGCTTTCGAGGACGGTCTGCTGCGTCTTGCGCCGGTGGAGTCGGACAGTGTGGGCGCACTGCTGCAGCGCTCCTTCCCGCAGGCGCGGGTGGTCAAGACGCTCAACACCGTCAATGTGGCCGTGATGATCGATCCGGACTGCGTACCGGGCGATCACCAGCTGTTCATGTGCGGTGAGGACGCCGGGGCCAAGGCGGAGACGGTTTCGCTGCTCGGCGAGTTCGGCTGGCCGGCCGGGCGGGTGCTCGATCTGGGCGGCATCGTGGAGGCGCGCGATCTGGAGATGCTGATGCCGCTCTGGCTCAATCTGTACAAGCGGTTCGGCGACGGGGCGTTCAACTACGAGATCCGCCGGGCGCATTGACGCGCCTGTACGCGTCCGGATCGCGGCGGCCTCTTGAAGTGGAAGCTACTCAGGGGTAATCCTTGTTGACACGGTGTCTCACCACCGTCCCCGACAACAGGAGCAGCAGCATGGCCGCCGCCCAGGTCTCTTTCACCGTCGAGTCCCCCCAGGGGAACCGCACGGTCACCGTCGCGTACGAACGCACCGGCGGGGGCGAGCCCCTTCTGCTGCTGCACGGCATCGGGCACCACCGGCAGGCCTGGGACCCGGTCGTCGGGATCCTGGCCGCCGAGCGCGAGGTCATCGCCGTGGACCTGCCCGGTTTCGGTGCGTCGCCCGCGCTGCCCGAGGGGCTCTCGTACGGCCTCTCGACGGTGGTTCCCACCCTCGCGGCGATGTGCGCGGCGCTCGATGTCGAGCGCCCGCACGTCGCCGGGAACTCCCTGGGCGGCCTGCTCGCACTGGAGATGGGCCGCGAGAAGCTCGTACGGTCGGTGACCGCCCTGTCGCCGGCCGGTTTCTGGACGCAGGCCGAGCGCCGGTACGCCTTCTCGACGCTCACCGCCATGCGGTCCATCGCGAATCTGCTGCCGCTCCCGGCCATAGAGCGGATGTCGCGCTCGGCGGCCGGGCGCACAGCGCTCACCAGCACCATCTACGCCAAGCCCGCCCGCCGTTCACCCGAGGACGTCGTCGCCGAGACGCTCGCGCTGCGCGAGGCCACCGGCTTCGACCAGACGCTCGCCGCCGGCCGGTCCGTCCTGTTCACCGACGATGTGAGCGGCATCCCGGTCACGGTCGCCTGGGGTACGAAGGACCGGCTGCTCCTGCGCCGCCAGGGGATCCGGGCCAAGCACACCATCCCCGGCGCCCGCCTGGTCAGGCTGCCCGGCTGCGGCCATGTCCCGATGAACGACGACCCGGCGGCCGTGGCGCGCGTCATCCTCGACACCAGCCGCTGAACGGCGGCGCGCGAGAACCCCCGAGCCGAGCGCCACGCCCACGCCGACCAGCGCGCTCCCGGCTCCCTGCGCGATGCCGTACGTACCCGTGCCGACCAGCGGTGCGGTCATCGCGGCCGCGACCGGGATGAGCCCGGAGAAGAGGGTGGCGCGCTCGGCGCCGATCCGCTGCACCCCCATGTACCAGCAGACGAAACCGATGACGGTCACGACGGCGGCCTGCCAGATCAGCGCCGCTGCCTCCCCCGCATCGGGGACGCGTACGAAACCTCGCCCGTCCAGGACCAGCCCGATGACCGCCGACTCGACAGCGGCGACCCCGCACACGGTCGCGGAGAGCAGCCGGGGGCCGAGCGGGCGCAGCACGGGCACCGCCAGTACGGCGAAGCCCACTTCGCCCACCAGAGCACCCGCCGAGAAGGCGATCCCCGCGAGATCGGTGCGGCCCCAACCTTGGACGGTGAAGGCCCCGGCGGCGACAAGAAGCGCGCCGACGAGGACGGGCCTGGTGGGCCGCCTGCCCGCGAGCAGGGGGACGAGGACGGCGACCACGACGGGCGCGCAGCCCACGAAGACGCCGGGGACGGCGGGCTCCGCGCTGCGTTCGGCGGCGAGCACCGCCAGATTGAAGCCGACCATGCCGATGGCGGCGACGAGCGCGATCCGGGCCCATTGGGCACGGTCGAGGGTACGGAGCGGGGCCGTCGCGCCGCGTCCGAGCAGCGGCAGGAGCAGCAGGCAGGCGAGTCCGTAGCGCAGGGCCTGGCCGCCCGCGTACGGGTAGTCGCCGAGGACGGAGTTGGCGGTGAAGGAGCCGCCGACGAGGATGCAGGCGAAGGCGGCAAGAAGCGCTCCTCGCAGGGACGTTGTGGTCATGGGGATGACGCTATGCAGTGGAGTGGTCCGTATTAAGGTCCACTTCCATGGAGTCATCGGGGACCAATTCACCGTCCTGGGAACTGTTGCTGCCCGCGGCCGCCGCTCCCGCCCGGAGCCGGGGCAGGCAACTGCAGGAGGCACTGCGCGAGGCGGTCCGTTCGGGGCGGCTCGCCGCGGGCACCCGGCTGCCCGCCAGCCGTGAACTCGCCGCGGATCTCGGGGTCTCGCGCGGGCTGGTCACCGAGGCGTACGAGCAGCTGACCGCCGAGGGCTATCTGCGCAGCGGTCGCGGTGCGGGCACCTGGGTGGGCGATTCGGCGAGGGCCGCGGTGCGCGGTGCGGCGCGTGGCACGCGCGATCTGGCCCCGCACCAGGTCGACGCCCTCGTCAGCTTCCGGCCGGGCACCCCGGATCTCTCGCTCTTCCCGCGCACCGCCTGGGCGGCCGCGCACACCGCCGTGCTCAACACCCTGGAGCACCACGCGCTCGGCTACCCCGATCCGCGCGGGCTGCCCCAACTGCGTATCGCACTGGCCGCGTTGCTGACCCGGCGCCGCGGGGTGGTCGCCGACCCCGAGCGGATCGTGGTCTGCTCAGGGGTGGCCCAGGCCATGACGCTGCTCGGCTTCGTGCTGAACGCGGCAGGGCGGCACACGGTCGGCGTCGAGGACCCGGGGAGCCCCGAGCACGCCACCCTCTTCTCGGCGGCCGGGCTGCGTACGACCCTGCTCCCCCTCGATGACGAAGGGCTCGCCATCGGCCCGCTCGCGGCCAGCGGCGTACGCACCGTACAGACGACGCCCGCGCACCACTTCCCCTCCGGAATCGGTTATTCGGCCGCCCGGCGCGCCGAACTCCTCGAATGGGCACGCTCGGTGGACGGCCTGATCGTCGAGGACGACTACGACGGGGACTTCCGCTACGACCGTGCACCCGTCGGCGCCCTCCAGGGCCTCGACCCCGAACGCGTCGCGTACACCGGCTCGGTGAGCAAGTCCCTTGCCCCCGGTCTGCGGCTGGGCTGGCTGCTCGCACCGGGGTGGCTGACCGACGAGATCGTCGCCCGCAAACGCACCCTGGACCTGGGCCACCCGGTCATCGACCAGGCGACCCTCGCCGCCTTCATCACCGGAGGCGGCTACGACCGCCGACTGCGCCGCTGCCAGCGCCTGTACCGCGAGCGCCGCGACACCCTTCTCGCCGCGCTCGCCGAGCACTTCCCCGGCACCGAGGTGAGCGGTATCGCCGCCGGACTGCACGTCATCGCACGCCTTCCGGAGCGTTACGGCCCCGAGAGCGGCTTCCTCCGGCGGGCGGAGCGCAGCAAAGTCGCCGTCCGCCCGCTGTCCGACTACGGCAGTGCACGCCCGCAGGACGGCTGCGTACGGCTGGTCCTCGGATACGCACATCTGGCGCCCTCCGAGATCGTCCGCGGGGTGCGGCTGCTGGCGCAGGCCAACTGACGCCACCTGCCGTTCATTTGAGGTTCGCCCGGGCGCCTCGGCCGGGCAGTAGGCATGGCTCGGCACACCCGGCCGTCCCGCCCCTGGAGGCGCATCGATGTCGTACAGCCCCCGCATCCACATACCCGACCGCCGCACCGTTCTGCGCGGTTCGTTCGCCGCCTCTGCCGCCTTGGCCGTCCCCGCGGGCCTCGCGGCCGCACCCGCACAGGCGCTCTCCGGACGCCCCCGCGCCGACTGGGGCATCCAGGCGGGCGACATCACCACCTCGTCCGGGACCATCTGGGCGCGCTCCGACCGGCCGGCCTTGATGACGGTGGAGACCTCGGCGACCGAGTCCTTCCGGCGCGCCCGCACCTGGCACGGACCGCTGCTGGGCTCCGCGACCGACTTCACCGGTACGACGGCGCTGCACGGCCTGCCGGCCGGCGAGCAGATCCACTACCGCGTCACCCTGTCCGACCCGCACGACCCGCGCCGTACCTCGGAGCCGGTGTACGGCACCTTCCGCACGGCACCCGCCCGCCGCCGCGACGGGGTGCGGTTCCTGTGGTCCGGTGACATCGCCGGCCAGGGCTGGGGCATCAATCCGGACATCGGCGGCTACACCGTCTACGAGGAAATGCGCCGCCTGGACCCGGACTTCTTCCTGTGCAGCGGCGACAACATCTACGCCGACGGCATCATCCTGCCCAGTGTGACGCTGCCCGACGGGCGGGTGTGGCGCAATGTGACCACCGAGGCGAAGTCCAAGGTGGCCGAGACGCTCGACGAGTACCGCGGCAACTTCCGCTACAACCTCCTCGACCGGAACCTGCGTCGCTTCAACGCCCAGGTGCCCTCGATCATCCAGTGGGACGACCACGAGGTCCGCAACAACTGGTACCCGGGCCAGATCCTCGACGACGTCCGCTACACCGAGAAGAACGTCGACGTGCTGGCCGCCCGGTCGATGCAGGCGTTCCGCGAGTACTTCCCCGTCTCGACGCTCCGCCCCGACCGGCCCGGCGGCCGGGTGCACCGCGTGGTCAGCCACGGCCCGCTGCTCGATGTCTTCGTCCTCGACATGCGTACGTATCGCGACGCCAACTCCCCCGGCCGGCAGAGCGACGACACGACCGGAATCATGGGCGCGGAGCAGCTGGCCTGGCTGAAGCGCGAGCTGGCGCGGTCGCGTGCGACCTGGAAGGTGATCGCCGCCGACATGCCGCTGGGCCTGGTCGTACCCGACGGCGCGACCAACTTCGAGGCGGTCGCGCAGGGCGATCCGGGGGCGCCGCTGGGGCGGGAGCTGCAGATCGCGGAGCTGCTCAGGTACGTCAAGCACCGCAGGATCACCGGCACCGTGTGGCTCACCGCCGATGTCCACCACACCTCCGCGCAGCACTACGTACCGGAGCGTGCTCAGTTCAAGGACTTCGCGCCGTTCTGGGAGTTCGTCTCGGGCCCGCTGGCCGCCGGGGCTTTCCAGGCGAGCGCGCTGGACGCCACCTTCGGCCCTGACCGGGTCTTCGTCGCGGCCCCCGCGGTCGCCAACGCCTCGCCGCTGGAGAATCCGCCGTACTACGGTGAGGTCGAGATCGACGGCGACAGCGGTGAGCTGACGGTACGGCTGCGGGCACAGGGCGGCACCGTGCTGTTCACCCAGGTTCTGCAGCCCGGGCGTGTCGGGCAGTAACGGCAAGGGAACCCGGCATTTCACGCCATCCGTGGCGGGAAAAGGTACCCAAACAGCCAAAACCACACTTAACCCGTCAGTCACAGAACGTTCGTGATCACGCAACACCGCTTTGCCAGAGTGATGCCATGACTGATGTGACTTCCTCGAAGAGCGCCCGCCGTCCGCACCACTGGCGGCGGGACCTCGTCGAACTCGCCGCGCTCTTCACCGCTGTCGCCGTGGCCGACGGGATCGCCAATCTCGTCGCGCACGGCCCCGACGGCCGATACCTCCTGGTGTTCTCGGCCGTCGCACTCGCCGCCACGGCCGGCTTCCACACATGGTGGGCACGCCGCCACAGCCATGCACCACCGGCCGCCGAGCCTGTTCCCGACGCGGATACGGACACGACCGGCGCTGCCCCCGCCACCCTGTGGCGGATGCGGACGACCGTACGGGACGAACCGGGCACCCTCGGCGTGCTCTGCAGCGCGCTCGCCCGCCACCGCGTGGACATCCTGACCCTGCAGACCCACCCGCTCGCCGACGGAACGGTCGACGAGTTCCTCCTCAGGGCCCCCGCCACCGTGCAGGCGGCGCAGCTGAGCCGGGAGGTCGCCGCGGCAGGCGGCCAGGACACCTGGATCGAGCGCGCCGACGCCCACGATCTGGTCGACACACCCACCCGGGTCCTCGGCCTCGCCACCCGTACCGCACTGGACGCCGCCGAACTTCCCCTCGCACTGCGCCAGTTGCTCGGCCGCTGCACGATCCACTCGCTGCCCGCCGTCTCCTTCACCGGTCGTCCGACGGGCGAATCGGCCCCCGTGGAAGGCGTACTGGACGGAACCTCCCTGCGGCTGCGCGACCCCTCCGGCGGAGTCATCACCGTCGAGCGGCCCTATCTCCCCTTCACCCCCACCGAGTTCGCCCGCGCCCGCGCACTCGTCGAGCTCGACGCGCGGCTCGGCCCGCGCATCCCGCGCAGCCAGGACGTCCTCACCCTGCCCGAGGGCAACGAGATCACCGTCCGCCGGGCCGACGTCGCCGATGTCGAGGCGGCCCGCGCGATGCAGGAGCGCTGCTCCGAGCGGACCCTGGGCCTGCGCTATCACGGTCCGGTCGGCGACGCGGGCCGCTACCTCAACCATCTCCTCAGCCCCCGCTTCGGGCGCACCCTCGCCGTACAGACCGCATCGGGACGCATCGTGGCCCTCGGCCACCTCCTGTGGGACGGCGACGAGACCGAGGTGGCGCTGCTCGTCGAGGACGACTGGCAGCGCCGCGGCATCGGCTCCGAACTCCTCGGCAGGCTCGTCGCACTGGCCGTCGAGGCCGGCTGCGACAGCGTGTACGCCGTGACCCAGGCCTCCAACACCGGGATGGTCGCGGCCATGCGTGGCCTGGGCCTGCCGCTCGACTACCAGATCGAGGACGGCACCCTGGTGGTCACCGCACGGCTGGACGCAACGCCGGTCCGGTCGCGTCTGCCGTACGAGCAGTCGCAACGTTCGACGCCAACGGAGCAGAGCGAGCAGGCCGAGCGCTGAGGGCCTCGCACAGGTCCCTCCACAGGTCCTCGACGTCTTCGAGCCCGACCGACATCCGCAGCAGCCGCTCGCTGACCCCCGCGGCGCGCCGGTCTCCTTCGGCCACGATGCGGTGGCTGATGGAGGCCGGATGCTGGATGAGGCTGTCGACGCTGCCGAGGCTGACCGCGGGGGTGATCAGCCGTACGCCCGCGATGACCTCGTGCGGATCGCCGTACACCTCGAAGGCGATCATCGCGCCGCCCAGTTTCGGGTAGTGGACCCGTGCCACGCGCGGGTCCACGGCCAGCCTGCGGGCCAGTTCGGCGGCCGTCGCCGATGCGGCCCGCATCCGTACGGGAAGGGTGGACAGGCCGCGCAGCAGCAGATAGCCGGCCATCGGATGCAGGACGCCACCGGTGGCGAAGCGCATCTGGCGCAGCTTCCCGGCGAACTCCTCGTCGCAGGCCACCACCCCGCCCATCACGTCCCCGTGCCCGCCCAGGTACTTCGTCGCGCTGTGCAGCACGATCCGCGCGCCCAGTTCCAGCGGCCGCTGCAGCACGGGGGTGGCGAACGTCGAGTCGACGAGCAGCGGGACCGACCCGCAGGAGTGGGCGAGCGCCCGGATGTCGGTCTCCGCGAGGGTCGGGTTGGCGGGCGTCTCGACCATCACCAGACCGGTGTCGGGGCGTATCGCGTCGGCGACACCCGCCGAGTCGACCCAGGTGACCTCGGTGCCCAAGAGCCCGGCGGTGAGCAGATGGTCGCTGCAGCCGTAGAGCGGGCGCACCGCCACCACGTGGCGCAGGCCGGCAGCGGCCCGTAGGAGAAGGACCGCGGTCAGCGCCGCCATGCCGCTCGCGAACGCGACCGCGCCCTCGGCCCCTTCGAGCCGGGCGAGGGCCGTCTCGAAGCGTCCGGTCGTCGGGTTGTCGAGGCGGGCATAGACGGGCGGGCCCTCGGGGCGGGCACCGGTGGCGGCGAACTCGTCGATCCTGGCCGCCTCCGCCCTGCTGTCGTAGGACGGGTAGGTCGTCGAGAGATCGAGCGGCGGGGCGTGCACTCCGAGAAGGGCGAGGTCTTCGCGTCCGGCGTGCACGGCTTCGGTGGCCAGGGCCCGGGGTGTGGTCGAGGCGTTGGTGTCCATGGCCGTACTCTGAACAACCTCCGGGCAGTGGCCGTCAACTGCCGTGTTACGTTCGCCCGATGACCACATCCGTCGCACTGGACCCGGTCGATCTGCACATACTCCGCCTGCTGCAGAACGATGCCCGGACCACCTACCGTGAGCTGGCCGCCGAGGTGGGCGTCGCCGCTTCGACCTGTCTGGACCGGGTGGCGCGGCTGCGGCGCTCGGGGGTGATTCTCGGCCATCAGCTGCGGCTGGATCCGGGGAAGCTGGGGCGCGGCCTGGAGGCGCTCCTTTCCGTACAGGTGCGGCCGCACCGCCGCGAGCTGGTCGGCCCCTTCGTGGAGCGGATCCGGGCGCTGCCCGAGTCGCGGGCGCTGTTTCATCTCGCCGGGCCCGAGGACTATCTGGTCCATGTGGCGGTGGCCGACACCGCGGATCTCCAGCGGCTCGTCCTGGACGAGTTCACCGCACGGCGGGAAGTGGCCAGAGTGGAGACCCGGCTCATCTTCCAGCAGTGGGAGTGCGGGCCGCTGCTGCCGCCCGCGTCAGGAGTCAAGTCCTGAAGAGTGATGACGCGGACCCCTCTTTCGTATGAGGATGTCCGCATGTCAGAGACTCACCGCAGCCCGCTGCCCCGCCAGGTCGCCGACGCCTATGTCGACGAGCTCATCGCACTCGACCCGATCAACGGCACGTACCTCGGAGTGAAGGAGAGCTCCGCGGCCCTGCCCGACTTCTCCCCCGCGGGCACCGCGCGTCTTGCCGCGCTCGCCCGTACGACGCTCGCGAAACTCGACGCGGCCGAACAGCTTCCGGACGCCCAGAGCGAGGCCGAGAAGCGCTGCGGGCGGCTGCTGCGCGAGCGCCTCAATGCCGAACTCGCCGTGCACGAGAGCGACGAAGCGCTGCGCGCCGTCTCCAACATCCACTCGCCGGCGCACAGCATCCGCGAGGTGTTCTCGGTGACGCCGACGGAGACCGAGGAGGACTGGGCCGCGGTCGTCGAGCGGCTCGGCGCCGTACCGGCCGCCCTGGAGGGCTACCGCCAGTCGCTCGCCCTCGGACTTGAGCGCGGACTGCTCGGCGGGCCGCGCCCGACGGCGACCTTCATCGAGCAGCTCACCGAGTGGGCGGGCCCCGGGGACGCCGGGCGTGGTTGGTTCGAGGACTTCGCGGCGGACGGTCCCGACGCATTGCGCAAGGAGCTCGACACCGCGGGCCGCTCCGCCACCGAGGCCGTCGCGGCACTGCGCGACTGGATGCGCGACGTGTACGCACCGGCGGTCGCCGGAGCCCCCGACACGGTGGGCCGCGAGCGGTACGCCCGCTGGTCGCGCTTCTTCAACGGCACCGACCTCGACCTGGACGAGGCGTACAGCTACGGCTGGTCGGAGTACCACCGTCTGCTGGCGGAGATGAAGACCGAGGCGGAGAAGATCCTTCCCGGAGCGGGCCCCTGGGAGGCGCTCGCCCACCTCGACGAGCACGGCACGCACATCGAGGGCGTCGACGAGGTCCAGGCCTGGCTGCAGTCCGTGATGACCGAGGCGATGGACGCACTGGACGGCACCCACTTCGAACTCGCCGAGCGGGTACGGAAGGTGGAGTCGCGGATCGCCCCGCCCGGCGGCGCAGCGGCCCCGTACTACACCCAGCCGTCGGAGGACTTCTCACGCCCGGGCCGCACCTGGCTCCCGACGATGGGCCAGACCCGCTTCCCGGTCTACGACCTGGTGTCGACCTGGTACCACGAGGGCGTTCCCGGCCACCACCTGCAGCTGGCGCAGTGGGTGCACGTCGCCGACCAGCTCTCCCGCTACCAGGCGAGCATCGGCATGGTCAGCGCCAACGTCGAGGGCTGGGCGCTGTACGCGGAGCGGCTGATGGACGAGCTGGGCTTCCTGCCCGACGCGGAGCGCAGGCTCGGCTACCTGGACGCGCAGATGATGCGCGCCTGCCGGGTGATCGTCGACATCGGCATGCACCTGGAGCTGGAGATCCCGGCGGACTCGCCGTTCCACCCGGGCGAGCGCTGGACGCCGGAGCTGGCCCAGGAGTTCTTCGGCAACCACAGCGGGCGCCCCGCGGACTTCGTGGAGAGCGAGCTCACCCGCTATCTGTCGATGCCCGCGCAGGCGATCGGCTACAAGCTGGGCGAGCGTGCCTGGCTGCTGGGCCGCGAGAACGCCCGCGCGGCGCACGGCGATTCCTTCGATGCGAAGGCCTGGCACATGGCGGCGCTGTCGCAGGGCTCGCTCGGCCTGGACGACCTGGTGGACGAACTCTCCAAGCTGTAGCGGTGGTTGTACGTGGATGAAGGGCCGGGCCCGGGGCGCATCGCCCCGGGCCCGGCCCTTTGTGCGTGCCGCTCCGTTCAGCAGCCGCAGTCCTCGGAGTCGACCGGAGCGGTCAGCGGGTCGGCGTCGCGCTTCTCCCTGCCCTCCCACGTCTCGAACTCGAAGCCCTCGCGGGCCCAGTACTCGAAGCCGCCCAGCATCTCCTTGACCTGGAAACCGAGTTCGGCGAGGGCGAGCGCGGCGCGAGTGCCGCCGTTGCAGCCGGGGCCCCAGCAGTAGGTGACGACCGGCACCGCCTTGTCGAGGAGCCGCTCGGCCTGCTCCGCGATCAGCGCGGTCGGCAGGTGGATCGCGCCGGGAACGTGCCCCTGGTCCCAGGACGCGGTCGAGCGCGAGTCGATGACGACGAAGCCCGGGTCGCCCTCGGCGGCGATCGCCGCGGCGACGTCGGAGACGTCCGCGTGGAAGGCCAGGCTGGCGGAGAAGTAGGCGGCGGCCGCTGCGGGGGACGCCGGCGGTACGCGGAGAACGGCGTTGGCAGGGGCGGTGAGCTGTGTTGTCATGCCCAGAAATCTACGGTGTGGTGATCCTTGCCGGAAGTGGGATTCCCCGGCACTCCTCTTGATCGGCAGAGGATTTCACGCTTTGCTGGCTCGTATGACCGAGTATTCCCCGGACGCCACCGACTGGCGCATTCTCGATGTCCTGCAGCGCGAAGGACGGGCCAGTTTCGCCGAGCTGGCGCGGGCCGTCTCCATGTCCGCGAGCGCGGTGACCGAGCGGGTACGACGCCTGGAGGAGTCCGGGATCATCTCGGGCTACGCCGCTGTGGTGGACCCGGACCGGCTGGGGCTGCCGATCCTCGCGTATGTCCGGCTGCGCTACCCCAACGGCAACTACAAGCCGTTCCACGACCTGGTGGCGGTCACGCCGGAGATCCTGGAGGCGCACCATGTGACCGGCGACGACTGCTTCGTCATCAAGGTCGCGGCGCGCTCCATGGGACATCTGGAGGAGGTCTCCGGCAAGATCGCCACGCTCGGCGCGGTCACCACGAGCGTCGTCTACTCCTCGCCGCTGCCGAGCCGCCCGCTCAGCCGCTGAGGCCCGTGGCGCGCAGGCGCACCCGCGATCCGTCGCGCTCCTTGTGGATCTCCAGCTGGGCGGGGATGCGGCGCCGCAGATCGGCGACATGGCTGACGATGCCGACACTGCGGTCCCTCTCGCGCAGTGAGTCCAGTACGTCCAGGACCTCGTCCAGCGTCTGGTCGTCGAGGCTGCCGAAGCCCTCGTCGATGAAGAGGGTGTCGAGCCGGGTGCCGCCCGCCTCGTCGGTGACGACGTCGGCCAGGCCCAGCGCCAGGGCGAGCGAGGCGAAGAACGTCTCGCCGCCGGAGAGCGTCGCGGTGTCGCGTTCGCGCCCGGTCCAGGCGTCGACGACGTGCAGCCCGAGTCCGGAGCGGCTGCGGCCTCCCGCGCGGGCATCGGAGTGGACCAGGGTGTAGCGGCCGGACGACATGCGCTGGAGGCGCACGGTGGCGGCCGCGGCGACCTGCTCCAGGCGGGCGGCGAGGACGTACGACTCCAGGCGCATCCTGCGTTCGTTGTCCGCGGAGGTGCCTGCGGTGAGTCCGGCCAGCCGGGCCACCCGGTCGTACTCCTCGCGCAGGGGGCCCAGGCTCCGCAGTTCGTCGGCGGCCTGCCGCGAGAGGCGGGCGAGGGCGCTGCCGCGCTCGCGGGCCGCGTCCAGTGCCGAGCCCGCTTCCCGTACGGCACGCTCCGCCCCGTCGAAGGCGTCGCGTGCGGAGTCAGGATCCGCCCGGGGCAGCCGGGCCGCCCTGGCCGCGTCCTGCTCGGCGAGCCGGTCGGCGACGGTGGCCTCCTCCGCCTGCCAGGCGTCCGCCTGGTGCTGGAGACGGCGGTGCCCTTCCTCCGGCAGGAGCTCGGCGGCGGCAGCCTGCGGGGTGTCGAAACCGGCCCGGAACGCCGCGTCGGCGAGGCGGTCGTCGGCCTCCTTCAGCTGCTGCGCGGTCGTCTCGACCGCCCGTACCGCATCGACGGCCTCTTCGAGGAGCCGGACCCGGCGCTCCAGGAGCGCGGCGTGCTCGGCGACGCTTCCGGCGTCCGCGCGGGCCCTGACCAAGTCCTTTTCCAGCGCGATCCGTTCACCCTCCAGGGCTTCACGCCGTGAGGTCCGTCCCGAGGCGCGGAGTTCGGCCTGCTGCTGTGCGGCGAGGCGTCCCGCGTGCTCGCGCTCGGCCCGGTCGAGCGCTTCGCGGGCCGCGTGCATCCCGGCTGCGATGCCGCGCGCCTCGGTGTGCTCCTGCTTCAACCGGCCTGTCAGTTCGGCCAGTTCGGCGACGGTGGCGGCGCCCGCCTCGCTCCGGGCCACGGCAACCGCTTCCCGTACGCCCGCGAGCCTGCGCTCCGTCTCGGCGCGGGCCTCCTCCGCGCGGGTGTGGCGGGCATACGCCTCCTCCTCGGCCGCCCGGTCCACATGGCCGGCACCGGCCCGCGCCGGCGACGGGTGCGCGGTCGCCCCGCAGACCGTGCAGGCTTCGCCGTCGCGCAGTCCGGCCGCCAGTTCGGCGGCGATGCCCAGGAGCCTGCGCTCTCTGAGGTCGAGCCAGGCTTCGTGTGCCGCTCCGGCACGGTCGCGGGCCGCGCGCAGCAGGTCCTCGGCGCCGGCGGCCTCGACCTCGAGCCGGTCGCGCTCCCGCGCGGCCGTCAGCCGGCCACGGGCAGGCTCCAGCTGCCCGGCGAGGTGTTCGGCCCGCGTCCCCGCCTCCTGTGCGGCCTCGATCCGGTCCTGAAGGCGCCGGCGGCCTGCCTCCCAGCCGGAGAGCCAGCCCGCCGCCTCCTGGATCAGTTCGTCGTCGCCGTATGCCTCGCGCTCCAGCTCGGCCAGCTCCGCTGTGATCTCCGCGCTGCGCCGCTCGTCCCTGCGGGCGGCCTCCAGGCCGCCCAGTTCCTGGCGCAACGTCCGCCCCAGCGCGGAGAGTTGGTCCGCTCCGGCGTCCGCGAGCACGGCGGGGAGCTGTGCGCGGGATCTCTCGCGGCTGCCGCTCGCCGCACCGTGGGCGCGCTCGGCCTCGTCGCGGAGCGAGAGCGCGGGCGCGACCCGGTCCGCCTTCCGTGCCCGGTCGAGACGTGCCTTCAGCCGTTCGTACTCGGGACGGCGCGCCGCCAGGTCCCCGGCGCGACGCTCGGTCTCCGCGTAGCGCTGCTGCAGCCTGGCCAGTTCACGCTCCGAGTCCAGCGCGAGCTGTGCGGCCGCCTGCCGGCTCTCGGTCGCCCGCACGGCTTGTGCTGCGATGTCGAGGCGTTCGCGGGCGCCGCTGCGGGCGATCGCCGCCCATTCCAGTACGGACTCGGCGAGTCCGGGGTCGCCCGGCTGCGCGTCGGGCAGCGGCCACTCCCCCGCCGCCGCCCTGCCCGCGGCCTCCGCCATCCGGTGGGCCAGGGTCAGCAGCCGCTCGTCGCCCGCGCGCACCTGGTGCTCAGCGGCACGCCGCAGCTCCGCCAGGCGCTCCTCGACGGCGGCGAAGCGCCGGGTGTCGAAGAGCCGCCCGAGGAGTTTGCCGCGCGCCTCGGCGTCGGCGCGCAGGAAGCGCGCGAAATCACCCTGGGGCAACAGCACGACCTGGCAGAACTGCTCCCTGCTCATGCCGATGAGCTGACCGATCTCCTCCCCGATCTCCTGGTGGGAGCGGCTCAGCGCCGCCCACTTCCCGGCCTGCGGGTCGTACTCGCGCAGCCGGCTCTGCGCCTTCTCCGTCACATATCCGGTGCCGCGCTTCTTGGGCCGGGGCTGGGCGGGCTGCCGGGTGATCTCCAACCGCCGTCCGCCCACGGTCAGTTCGAGTCGCACCTCGGTCAGCTGCGCGTCGCCGGCGTGGTCGCTTCGCAGCGAGGCGCCCGGGCTCTGCCTGGCCCCCGGCACCGCCCCGTACAGCGCGAAGCAGACCGCGTCGAGGACGGAGGTCTTGCCCGCCCCCGTCGGCCCGTGCAGCAGGAAGAGCCCGGCGGCCGACAGCGCGTCGAAGTCGACCGTCTGGGGTGCGGCGAAGGGGCCGAAGGCGCTGATGTGCAGCGAGTGCAGTCTCAACGGGCCACTTCCTTCACTCCGTCGTCCACGCGTACGTCGTCGAAGGCGCCCACCAGCACGGTCCGTTCGCGCTCGTCCGGGCCTGCCCCGCCCCGTACATGCGCGACGAAGTCCTCGGCGATCTGCTGGTCGCTGCGGCCCTTGAGACGCTGGGCGTACGACGCGAGGGGATCTTCCGGGGCCCGCTCGGGCTCGAAGAGGAGGCTCAGCACGTGCGGGAAGCGCCCGGCGAGCTGCGCCATCGGCTCGGGCGGCCGCACCGGGTCGGTGAGCGTCGCCTCGACCCAGGACTCCTCGTGGCGTACGAACGCGGGATCCTGAAGGAGATCGTCCAGCCTGCCCCGGATCCGGGCGAGACGGCGCGGCACCGGACAGTCGAGCCGCTCGGCGTCGACCTCCCCGCCAGGACCGAGGTCGACGAGCCACATGGTCTTGCGGTGATCGACCTCGGAGAAGGAATAGGCGAGCGGAGAGCCTGAATACCGGACCCGCTCGGTGACCGTCTGACAGCCGTGCAGGTGCCCGAGCGCCACATAGTCGGCCCCGTCGAAGACCCCGGAGGGCACGGCGGCCACCCCGCCGACGGTGATGTCGCGCTCGCTGTCGCTGGGCTCACCGCCTGCGACGAAGGCATGGGCGAGGACGACGGAGCGGGTGCCCGCGGCCCGTCCCGCGAGATCGGCCCGCACCCGGCGCATGGCCGCGGCGAGGACGGCCTCGTGCCCGGCCTTCTCCGCCTGGAGCTCGTCCCTGACCAGCGCGGGCTCGAGGTAGGGAAGCCCGTAGAAGGCGACGTCACCGTGCGCGTCGGAGAGCACCACGGGCGTGGCGCAGCCTGCCGGGTCGGTCCGCAGATGGATCCCGGCCCGCTCCATGAGCCCCGCACCCACGCCGAGCCGGCGCGCCGAGTCGTGGTTGCCGGAGATCATGACCGTCTGCACGCCGGCGTCGGCGAGCCGGTGCAGGGCCTGGTCGAAAAGCTCGACGGCGGCGAGCGGCGGGACCGCACGGTCGTAGACGTCCCCGGCCACCAGCACCACGTCCACATCGCGCTCACGGACCGTCGCCACCAGATGGTCCAGGTACGCGGCCTGGGCGTCGAGAAGTCCGACCCGGTGGAAGGACCGTCCCAGGTGCCAGTCGGACGTGTGCAGGAGCCTCATGATCCCCGAGGTTAACCGGAGGGTCTGACATCACGGGCGGTTACTCCCGTATCCGTGCTTTCCGGGGAGACTCAGGCGTCCGAGTACGCCTCGCCGCCCAGCTCCAGCACCGCCGCCCCCGCGGTGGTGTCCGCGAGCCAGCCGCGGAACGACTCCACATCGGCGTCCGGCAGCCCGACCTCGATCGTCACCGTCTCGGCGTACCGCACGTCGCGCACGGCCCGCCCGGTGGCACGGAGATCGTTCTCCAGCTTCCCGGCCCGCTGATGATCGACGGTGACGGTGACCAGCCGGAAGCGGCGCCGGGTGACGGTGCCGACGGCGTCCAGCGCCTCGCCGACAGCTCCTCCGTACGCCCGGATGAGCCCGCCCGCACCCAGTTTCACCCCGCCGTAGTACCGGGTGACGACGGCGACGGCGTACCGCACCTCCCGCCGCATCAGCATCTGCAGCATCGGGACGCCGGCCGTCCCACCGGGCTCGCCGTCGTCGCTCGCCCTCTGGACGGAGGCATCGGCTCCTATGACGTACGCGAAGCAGTTGTGCGATGCGGTCGGGTGCTCCTTGCGGATACGGGCGACGAAGTCCTGCGCCTCCTGCTCGGTCGCCGCGGGTGCGAGCGCGCAGAGGAAGCGCGACCGGTTGATCTCGGTCTCGTGCACGCCTTCGCGGGCGAGGGTCAGGTACTGCTCCTGCATCCCGCCAGCCTATGCGCCGCGCCGCACCGGGGAATCCATCCCGGTTGTCGGCCGTTGCCTTCGAGCAGGGGTCGTGAAGCCTCTGGGCGACTGTTCCCAGGAGGCCGCCCCGGACATCCCCTCGGCGACGAGTCGCCGTCCAAGAACCGTGGACAGCAAGGTCGCAGGGCCGGGCCGCAAAGCCAATCCAGGTGCACCAGTTGATCGGGTTCGGGCACACTGCGCTGATGAACGCCGATACAGCCAGGTCGCCACAGGAAGAGGCCATCCGTCTGGTCGCGTCCCTGTCGTCCGGAGCCCCTGTCGACCCCGCCCTGCGCGTGACCCTGAACTTTCACCCGGACCGCATGGCGCGCGGTCGGCCGATCCTGCTCGCGCTGGCCGAGGATGGTGTCTATCACTCGCAGTTCGTCACAGGCACGAGCAACGGCGGTTTGACGGCCCATCCTGGCGGTGACCGGTGGCGCTGGGAGAGCAGGATGTTCGGTGGCGCGTATGACAACGCGCCCGCGCACGCGCGGCCTGTCTACGGCGCGCTGAATGTGCGGCGCAAGCCGCTCGGTGGAGCGCCCCGGTTCGGCTCCGCGCACTTCCGACTGACCGCCGGGACACTCCCGCGCACCACGTTCTGCTACCCGGACAGCGTCACCGAGCCGTCGGCCTTCGGTGTCGCGGCCGGCATGTCGCTCATCGAACTGGCCGACGCCGACGAGCGGGACGCACTCGACGACTACATCGAGGCACACGTACACGGACCACTCGCTCTGGACGGCGATGTCGAGGCACTGGTCCTGGACCCGAGCTATCGGGGAACAGCGGTGGAAGCCGCGGCCCGCCGTCTGCCCTGCCCGCTCGAATGGCACCCAGGACTCCGGATTGCCGTCGAAGAGCTCCGACGTCATCCGGACTACCGCGGGCAGGAGTACGTCGACCTCGGAGCCGAGATCGCCGTCGACGGCCACCTCGATCCCCACGTGATCGGGGACGCCGCACGCACCGGGCTCTACGACCAGCAGGCGCTCAAGAAGGTGTGGCACTGTCTGGCGCGCTTCGGGGCGCCGCCGCGATCCGGTGTCCAGGAAGCGAACGGGCAGCGGGCCGCGATCGGCGACCAGGCCGCCGACATCAGCCACCGGGCCACGCAGGAACCCGTCCGATGACCTCGCCGCCGGCCGGCCACAGCCCGCAGCGCGATCGACTCGCACCTCCCGAACCGAGGACCCGCCAGGCGATCTACCTCATCACCGGTATCCCCGCCGCCGGCAAGTCGACGATCGCTCAACTGCTCGCTGAACGACTGCCACAATCAGTGCACGTGCGAGGCGACCAGTTCCGACGGATGGTGGTCAACGGCCGCGCCGAGATGACTGCCGACCCGTCCGATGAAGCAGTCCGACAGCTCCGGTTGCGGCACCAGTTGACCGCGAAGGTCATCGACGGTTACTTCGATGCTGGATTCACCGTGGTGGCCCAGGACGTCATCATCGGCGACCACCTTGTCGAGATGATCAACCAGATTCAAAACCGTCCCCTCCATGTGATCGCTCTCGCCCCGCGACCCTCGGCTGTCGCCGCACGCGACACCGCCAGGGCCAAGACCGCCTACGACACATGGACGATCGACCCGCTTGATCACGTCCTGCGACAGGAGACACCCCGCCTCGGGCTGTGGATCGACACCTCGGAGCAGACTCCCGCCCAGACCGTGGACCAGATCCTCTCCCAAGCCCCAGAAGAGGCGTGAACCGAGGAACGCGGCACGTGATCAGGCACCCGCCGAACCGGAACTGCCTACGCTCCGACCCATGCGAACTGTCTTCGTGTTTCCCGCAGGTGAGCGAGCCGAGACCGTCGCCTCGCTCGATCGGCATCTGCCCGAGCAGGGCGATCCGTGGACTCTGGACGGCAATCTCTACATCGACATCGACGATGAGCAGACTGGCTGCCTCTTCTCCGACTGGGATCCTGGGGAGGTGGCGATCCTCGAAGCGGCCATCGGGCATCACCCCACTTGGGCGGTGCAGATCGACATCTCCGGGCGCGTTGACGGCACCGCAGAGGTTCACCAGATGATCGCTCTGCTGCTCGAGCATGGAGGCGTAGCAACGGATGACTTCACCACCCACCCATGGACCCTGCCGGAAATCCTGTCCGGTGCGGTGATCGACGGCCTGCACTTCTTCGACTTTCGCGGCTACCACGAAATCAACCGCGAACACGGGCGCTCCTGACTCGATCACCTCACCAGCGCACAACGGGATCACCTGGGCTCGTCGAGCATCCAGTGCCGGCCCGTCGTCCAGCCCAGGAACCGGCGGGGCTGGAGTGCATCAGCCGCGCCGTTCACGATGTCGCCCCCCGTTCCGGTTTCCGTGAAGGCACCGCCGTCGGCCACGAGGCGCAGGCCGGCCAGGGCCGGTGCGAGGCGTGTGGCCACGTGGGTCGGGTGGTGTGCCGTCTCCTCTCCCAACCATTGCTCGATGAAGGCCTGTTGGGCTTCGGGCGGGCACAGCGACAGGTAGAACAGCATCTGGCGCCACGCGTACGCCGCGTCCTTGATGGTGCTCAGCGGCCAGGGGTTGCCGTGCACCCGGGCCACCAGACGGCAGACCGTACGGAACGCACGCCGTGCCAGGTCGTCCCAGCCGGGTTCGGGTGCGATGCCCACGCGGTGGACCAGGGTGGCCAGGTTGTGCGTGGTGAGGATCTGGGCCTGCTCGATCACCTTGCCGTTGGCCGCCACCGACCAGCCATCGCCCGTCGAGCCGGCCCGTGCCGCGCACAGCTTGGCAAAGCCGGGTGAGGTACGGGCGCCGCCCGTGCGCAGCAGCCCCTCGCCCGCCTCCAGGACCGCGAGGTTACGGACGGCCGTGTAGTCGATGCCGTAGTAGCGCTCGTAAAGGGTCCCGGTGAGCAGTTCGCCCGCGACCCGTGCCGCGGTGAGGAACTTGGGGGTGAAGGTACCCATGAAGATGTCGGCGGCCAGCTCCTCGACCAGCGGCGCGCCGAGCTCGGCTTGGCGGGCGAGTACGGCGAGTTCGCGGATCAGCGGGTTGGGCAGGATCGTGCTGGGGAAGCCCTGCACGGCCAGTTCGCCGAGCCGCCGCAGGGCCGTGTGCGCGGTCTCCTCGGCCGCCCCTTCGCGGTGCTGCGCGGCCAACGCCCGTACCCAGGGCAGCTCTTCGACCCGGACCTGCCGCTCCAAGTTGAGCAGGAGCAGCGAGCGGCGGTTGCGGAAGGCGCGGTAGTGCGCGGCGCTCAGGGTGCGCAGCGTCTCGTCGGCGTACGCCTGCGCGGTGGTGACGGCGACCAGCTGCGGGACGAGTTCGGCGAGGACCTCGACCGAAGGCACGACGCCGCGCTCGACGAGCACGCCGAGGGGAGCGCTCGTGGAGGCCTCCACGACATGGCGCACGGCGGCAGGAACGGGCGTGTCCGCGGGCAGCCCGGTGTCCTGGTGTTCGCGTACGGTCACGGCCGCGACCAGCGGTGCGACGTCCTCCGCGCCCACGTCCTGAGGCAGGCCGGAGAGCCGGCGCAGAACGAGTTGGGCGAGCGCGTGGTGAGAGGGCAGCGCGGCCTGCGTCGCGTGCCGCTCGCGCAGCGCGCGGTGCCGGTCCGATCCCGGCAGTCCGCGCCGGCGCACCATGGAGTCGACGGCGTGCCGCAGCAGGCCGAGCCTGCGCGCGTCGAGGGGACGCCCGGCGAGGGTCTCCTCCAGGGCGCCGCGCAGGATGGCGAGGTTCTCTTTGGGCTTGTGGTGCTTGGTGCAGCGGGTGTGCTCGGCGGCCAACGTCCAGTAGTTGTCCAGGAGTTCGGCGCCGCGCCGATACCAGGCGGCGTCCGGCGCGCGGTCGAGGACCCGGCCGGACCCAGCGGTCTCCAGCCAGTGGGCGAGCAGTGCGTCGCCGAACGGCTGCCAGATCGTGACGGCCTCGCGCTGGGCTTCGACGGCAGCGTTGGGCCGCCGCCGCCCAAGGCTCGCCCCCGCCTCGGCGACGGTGCGCCGGTGTACGGCAGCGGGGTCGGGCGGGGGTGCGTCGGACGGTTTGGGGGTGAAACGCAGCTGGTCCGCGAACGGCTCGATGGCGCCGACGAGTTCGACCGCCGCATCCACCTCACCGGCCCGAACCAGCCAGGCCACCGTGAGCAGTGCGGCCTCTTCGGGGACGGTCACCTCGTAGCGTCCGCTGTCGAGGAGCGTGTTCAGCCGGGCGATACCGGGCTCGGTCAGGCAGTACGCGAACAGCGCGCGCCGCCCTGCGGGCACCCCGGCCGTTCGGGCCGCCTCGATCTCGTACGGCTGGAGCGGGCCCCCTGCGCTCGCCGCCTCGGTGGCGAACCCACCGCGGAGAACCTCGGGGGTCGCCCAGACGGGCAGATCGGCGACGGGGGTGCGCGAGCCCACGTTCAGGCTGCCGTCCGCCATGCCGGACAGCACCGCGCGCCAGCCGCGCACCCGACCCTCGGCACGTTGCCTGGTCTCGGCGTCGGCGTGAGTCAGCGCGGTGACGAAGGCCTTGGCCGCCTGGGCCTGCGCGTAGGGGTGGGAAGCGGACGCGGTCGGAAGCTGCTGCTCAGCGTCATCGTTCATAAGCCGACGTGGCAGGTTCCGCCCCTGCGCCCTCCGGGTCCGAAGCCCGGCGCTCTGGCTACTGAGCTACACGTCGTGGATTGGGAACTCTAGCCACCATTCCTGAAGCCGGACAACGCCATTTCGCTCGCATCAGGCTTCGCATCCCACGCCTGACCGTGCGGGCCGGAGGAGCGCGACCAGCGCAGACGCGCGGGAACCGAGGAGGAACACCACGCATCCCGGAATCTCCACGAGAGCCCTGTGGTTCCAAGGAACAGGAAGTCTTCCGAACGGCAAGGAGCCAGCATGTACGCCGATCCAGGCACGATCCGCAAGGTCCTCACAGAGACCGGTGACACCTGGGCCATTGTCGGGCTGTCCTCCAACGAGGCACGTGCCGCCTACAGGGTCGCCGAGGTCCTGCAGCGCTACGGCAAACGGATCGTCCCCGTGCACCCCAAAGCCGAGACGGTGCACGGAGAACAGGGTTACAGCTCCCTCGACTCCATTCCGTTCCCCATCGATGTGGTCGATGTCTTCGTCAACAGCGACCTCGCCGGCCCCGTCGCCGACGAAGCCGTCGCCATCGGCGCGAAAGCCGTATGGTTCCAGCTCGGTGTCGTCGACGAGGCCGCGTACGACCGCACCCACGCGGCCGGGCTCGACATGATCATGGACCGCTGCCCCGCCATCGAAATCCCGCGCCTAGGCTGACGGCGCTCCCCCGGTGCCGCCGCACGGCCCGTTCCGGCCACAGGACCCCACAGCCGTCTGTGATGCCTGATGTCCCGCGTGGTAGGAACGGGCCGTTGCCCTTGTTCCGGACGCCCGGGACCCGTGGGGGAAGGTGACACGGACAGGCCCTCCACGGCCCCTCGATGGAGGAAGCCATGTTGAGGGTCCATTTCACCGACGAGGACCTGATGCGGCTGCGTGTCGCTCCTGGACCCGACTTCCTCTGGGAGATCAGCAACAGTGTCCAGACCCTGCAACGCCGTGATGGTGCACGGGAGTTCGGAGCCTGGCGCCAGTGGGCGAGGCCGCGCCTGACCGGCAACTCCCGGGCGCTGGCGGGCCTGCTGCCGCCGCGTGGCTACTCCCCCGACTTCCTCACCCCCACCACAGGCGACCGCAGCACCTTCCAGGCGGCCGTCGACACCCTCCTGTCCACCCCGCGCCCGCGCCTGCGCTCGGAGCTGGCCCAGCTGGCGGCCGAGCGCCCGCTTCCGCCCTGGGCCCACCTGCTGGCCGACGGCGACGCCGACGTCCTGCGCAGCCTCGGCCGCTCCCTGCACGCCTGGCAGCGCGACGCGCTCGCACCGTTCTGGCGGCGCGTCCACGCACACATCGACGTCGACCGCGCGCTGCGGATACGCAGCCTGCTGGACGGCGGCACGGAGGGGCTCCTGACAGGGCTCGGACCGCAGTTCCGCTGGCGGCCGCCGTACGTCCTCGAAGTCGCCTACCCCGTGGACCAGGAACTCCGGCTGCGCGGCCGCGGACTCGTGCTGCAGCCGTCGTTCTTCTGCTGGCCGACACCGCTCACCCTGGCCGACGCGGAGCTGCCGCCCGTCCTGGTGTACCCCATCCATCACACCGCCGACTGGGCAGGCCCGTCCGCCGAAGGCGGCCAACTCGCGGCAACAGGCGACTCCTTGGGGGCACTGCTCGGTCATACGCGTGCTGCGGTCCTTCGTGCGGCCCGCGCCGGCTGCTCCACCGTCGAACTCGCCCGCGCCCTGACTGTCACCCATCCCGCCGTGAGCCAGCACGTGAACGTCCTACGGGCGGCCGGACTGGTCACCACCGTCCGCAGATCGGGCCGGTCCTGGCACGTCGCGACGGCCGAGGGGCGTGGCCTGCTGGACACGGCGGACGGGCAGGTCCCCTCCGGCGTACCGACCAGGACGGTCTGAGCCTGAGCCGCGTCCACCGCTCCGCTCCTGCGCGCCAACTCCCTTGGTAACCCTGAACTTTCGCCGCTTGCGCCCCACGAGCGCGGGGACTCACGCTGGCCCCGTCCGTCGCGAGGTCCAACCCTTCAGGAGCCCTCATGCGCAAGAGACTCGTGTCCGCCGCGATAGCAGCCACCGCCGCCCTGGCCCTCAGCTCTCCAGGACTTGCCCAGGCGGCGCCCCGCCCCCATGCACCGAACGTATCGGTACTCGCCCACGGTTCGTCAGCCGGAACCGCCGTCGTCAGCGGCCAGAACAAGCCGGGCACCAAGCTGCACGTCGACGGTGCGCGCACCGAGAGCGTGCACACCCTCCAGATCGACTACCAGGTACAGCAGACGGGTTACTGGTGCGGCCCGGCCGCCACCCGCATCGCCCTGTCCGCCCGTACATCCCCGCCCAGCCAGGCCGACCTGGCCGGACAGCTCGGCACCACGGTCAACGGCACGGACCACATAGGCCTGGTCACGAACGTACTCAACGCGAACCTCGGCACCGGCTGGTACGAGACCAAGCAGATGCCGAACGACCCGCCCACCCAGGCCCAGAGGGACCTGCTGTGGCGGGACATCGTCCTGGACGTCGACAACAACTACCCGATCGTCGCCAACATCGTCGCCCCGCCCGGCAACCAGCCCCCCGGCTACCCCTCGGACCAGACGATCTACCACTACTTCACGGTCATCGGATACGACGACGCGGACCGCACCGTCCTGATCGCCGACCCGGCGTCCTTCGGCGGCAACCAGATCTACTGGCTCTCCTTCGACCAGCTGGCCACGCTCATCCCGCCGAAGGGCTACTCCGCCTGACGTGCGCGCCCGCCGCCAAGGGGACGTGGATCACCCACAACTGACGGATCATCATCGATGATGATTTCATGCATCGACCGCAGTACAGCACACAGCAACTGACTTACCACCTGGCACAGTTGGGCGTGCAGCCCGGCGGCACCCTGATGGTGCACGCCTCGCTGCGCGCCGTCGGCGCGGTGGACGGTGGGGCCCACGCCGTGGTGAGCGCCCTGCGCGGTGCGCTCGGGACGGCGGGGACCTTGGTGGTGCCGGTCTTCACCCTGGAGAACTCCGACAGTTCACCGGCCTACCGCTCGCGGGTGCAGGGCCTCGGGGACGAGGCCACGGCCGCCGTACGGGCCGGCATGCCGCCTTACGATCCGGCAGCCACCCCCGCTTCGGCGTCCCTGGGGATCCTCGCGGAGACCGTACGCCGCACCCCGGGAGCCGAGCGCAGCGCCCACCCACAGACCTCGTTCGCCGCGCTCGGCCCCCGCGCCGGACAGCTCATGGCCGGTCACCGCCCCGACTGCCACCTCGGCGAGGACTCGCCGCTGGCCCGCCTGTACGACGCGGACGCCCATGTCCTGTTCCTGGGGACGGGGTTCGACACCTGCACCGCTTTCCACCTCGGTGAGTACCGGGTGCCGGCGCCGCCCCGCCGCACGTACCGCTGCGTGATCTCCGCGCCGGGCGGGCGTACGTGGTGGAGTTACGAGGACGTCGCCCTGGACGACAGCGACTTCGGCGCTCTGGGGGACGATTTCGAGCACAGCGGCGGCGGGACTCCGCGATCGGGGCCGGTCGGTGCGGCGCACAGCAGGCTGTTCCGGCTCACCGACGCCGTGGACTTCGCGCAGAAGTGGCTCCCGGCCCATCGCCCGTACTGACACGAGATGAACGAAGCACGCATTCGTCTTGTGCGGGTATGTACCGGGCGGCCTGTGCGCGCTCATACTTGCCGCGTACCCGGACCACGGGGGAGGCGTCAGGTGGGACAGGTGATCCGCACCAAGGACGGCCGGAAACTTGCGGTCGAGCACCAGGGAAATCCGCGGGGCAGACCCGTGTTCCTGCTCCACGGCACCCCTGGCAGCAGGCTGGGACCGGCCCCCCGCAGCGCCGTGCTGTACCGGCTGGGGGTGCGTCTGATCACCTTCGACCGGCCGGGATACGGCGATTCGGACCGGCTGCCAGGCCGCCCGGTGGCACACGCCGCCGCGGACGTGGAGACCATCGCCGACGCGCTGGGCCTGGCCGAGTTCGCTGTCGTCGGCCGGTCGGGCGGCGCCCCGCACGCGCTCGCCTGCGCCGCTCTGCTGCCCCACCGCGCCGTCCGGGCGGCCGCGCTCGTGGGGCTCGCGCCGCGCGACGCGAAGGGGCTCGACTGGTTCGACGGCATGACGGAGGGCAACGTACGCGAGTACATCAACGCGGCTGCCGGGCACAGCCAGTTGACCGCGGCGCTGGAGTTCCGGTCGGTGGCGATCAGGTCGGATCCGGCGGGACTGGTCGCCGACATGCACCGCGACCTCTCCGATTCCGACCGGAGCATCGTCTCGGACACCGGGATCCGGGCCATGCTGGTGCGCAACTTCGCCGAGGGGCTGAGGAGTTCGGCCGACGGCTGGGTCGACGACGTCATGGCCTTCGCCAGCGACTGGGAGTTCCGGCCCGAGGACATCAGCGCGCCGGTGCTGCTCTGGCACGGCGAGGACGACATCTTCGCCCCCGCGGCCCACACCCGCTGGCTGGCCGAACGGATCCCGCGCGCCGAACTGGTCGTGGAGCGCGGCGCGGCGCACTTCGGGGCCCTGCGGGTCCTCGCCCGGGTGCTGAGCTGGGCCACCCGGTGAACGGTCTGCGCCCCGCCGCCCCGCCGCCCCGCACCTCAGACCGGCTGCGGTTCGAGGTCCCGATTGAGCCGCCTCCAGGCCCGGGCCGCCTCGGTGATCGGATGGTCCACGCCGAGCTGACGTGCGGCGGGTTCCAGGACCTTGGTCCGCAGTTGCTGGGCCTCTTCGCTGCGGCCGGACGCCCGGAGCGTGATGGCGAGGTTGGACTGGCAGACGAGCACGTCCGGATGCGTGGGCCCGTACCTCTCCAACAGCCCTTCCAGCGCGGCCCGTTCCCACGCCTCAGCCCTGGCGAGTTCCCCGATGTCGCCGTACGCGTTGGCCAGGTTGAGCGCCGCACACAGAGTGAAGGGATGCCGCGCGCCCAGCGCTTCCTCCAGTGACGTACGGATCCATTCGCCCGCCTCCGCCGCCTCGGCGGCGGCCCCGAGCCCCCGCTGGTAGATCGCGATGTTGTTGCGGCAGGCGAGCGTGAAGGGGTGGTCGTCGCCGAGGGTCTCGCGGTACCCCTCCAGGACCTGGCCGGCGAGGTCGAGCGCAGCCTGCTTGTCCCCGACCGCGGAGAAGTCGGCGGCCAGGTTCAGCCCGCAGGCCAGGGCGTCGGGCACCTTGGTCCCGTACCGCGCCCGGTAGCGGTTGTACGTCTCCTCGGTGAGCCGTTTCGCGTCGTGCGGGTGCCCGGCCTTGCGCAGGGACACCGCCAGGCTCTTGGCCGTACGCAGCACTTCCGGCACATCCGCGTTGAGGACCCGCTCGAAGGCGGCCACGACCTCCCTCAGCACCTGGACCGACGCCCGGTACTCGCCCGTCTCCCGAAGGTCCCGGGCGAGATGCCCCTTGGTGGTGAGCGTGAAGGGATGGTCGTCGCCCAGGAGTGCGCTGCGGCGCTCCACCGTCTCCTCGTCGAGCCTGCGCGCCAGTTCGCTGTCGCCGCTCAGCCGGTAGTCGATCGCCAGGTTGTTGGCGGCGATCAGAGTCCGGGGATGGTTCTCGCCGAAGATCTGACGCAGACCCCGGAAGATCGCGAGGTCCCTGACAAGCGCCTCCTCGAACCGGCCCAGCGCCCGCAGGTCGGCTGCCAGGCTTCCCGTGGTGATCAGGATGCTGGGGTGGTCGTCGTGGGGGTGGTCCTTGTGGAGCACCCGGACCTGCCGGGCCAGGGTGTCCTCGTCCAGGGCGCGCGCCTCTTCGTACTTGCCCTGCGCGCGCAGCGCGTTGCCCAGCTCGAAGCGGATGTTGAGGGTCTGCAGATCGTCCTCGCCCAGCTGCCGGCTCCAGATGGTGTTGAGCTGCGTACCGAGTAATCGCGCGCTCTCGAGCTCCCCGCGCTTCAGCAGATAGCGGATGCGGTCGACCATGATCTGCCGGACCTTCTCGTCGTCGCAGTCCGCGATGCCGGACGGTCCCAGATGCGGCCAGATGAGCTCGAAACTCGGCCAGCTCTTCGGGTCGTTGACGGGATTGTCGCGGTCGACTCCCTCCGCGGGCCGGGCCTCGGCGAGGATCAGATGCACCTCGTGACTGGCCTTTTCCTGCTCCTCGGCGCTCAGCCCGGCGCGGACCGCCGCCTGGACGAGGCGGTGCACCTGGATGCTGCTGTCGGCCGGGTCTACCTTGGCGAGCGCGAACCTGTTGAGCGCCTGGATGACCTTCCCGAGCATGTACCGCTCGCGCAGGTCAGGGTCGTACGGCAGCAGCGACTGAAGCATCGCATCGCTGCCGATGAGCCGCATCGAAATCGGTTCGGCGGAGAAGAAGGAACAGAGTTCCAGGAGGCGGACAGCGGCCTTCGACTCCTTCCTGAGCCGGTCGATGGAGATGTTCCAGGTGGCCCCGATCTGCTGCGCGTAGTCCTCGGGCTTCCCCAGCGAGAGCACCCTGGTGCTCTGCTCCTTCAGCTGCTCCACATAGGAGTCGACCGGAGTCGCGGTCTCCGCCAGCCAGGCCGCGGCGACCTCGACCGCAAGGGGTAGGTCGCCGACGGCCTCGGCGACCCGTTCGGCGTCCGGGGACGCGAGTTTGCGTACGCGCCGGCAGAGGTGCTCGACACTTTCGCCGCGTGTGAAGACGTCCACCTCGGTCGACTCGACTCGGGTGGAGACCGGCTTGTTGCGGCAGGTGGCGAGGATGTGGCCGTACACATGGCCCGAGACGGGTCCGGTCTCCTCGGGGAAGAGCAGCAGCTGCTTGTCGAGGTCCTCCACGTTGTCGAAGATCAGCAGCCAGCGGCTGTACGGCCTTCCGCTCCGCAGCGCCTGCAACGCGGCTGCGGCCGCCTCGGCGACGACGTCGCCCGCACGCAGGTCCATGGCTTCGGCGAGCTCCGCCAGCGAGGACAGGACACGGTCCGACTGTTCGGCCTCGATCCACCAGACCAGGTCGTAGTCCGCCCGGAACCGGTGCGCGTACTCGCGGGCGACCTGCGTCTTGCCCACCCCGCCGAGCCCGTAGAGGACCTGGGGGAAGCGCTGGGCCGCGCGCGGGTCGCCGCGCATCTGGTCGCGCAGCCACTCCAGTACGGATGCGCGGCCGGTGAACCAGGCATGGCGCTGCCGTACGTTCCAGACGGTCGGCGTCAGCCCGGGATAGCGCGGACCCGCCGGGGCGAGCGCCGGGGCGTCGTCGGTCTCCTCACGGTCGAGCGCCGACATGAGCTCCGTGATCGCCTCGGTCTCCTCCACCCTCGTCAGCTCCACGATGCCGCCGGTGCTGATCGGCAGGGCGAGGCGCACGTCGCTGACCTTGACGAGGAGCATCTGGTGCAGGTCGGAGACGGAGTCCCAGAATCCTTTCACCCAGGGCGAGTTGATGAACGCCGCGGAGACGACCGGCATGACCCGGTACGCACCGCCCGACGCGAACTTCGCCTCGAACCCGGGCGAGGCGGCCGTCCGTACATCCGCGGTGACCACATGGAATCCGGCCCGGGTGAGCACCGACGACAGCCAGTCGGCCCACATCTGGTCCTCCGACCCGTGGACCAGGAGCACATTCGACGGAGGCAGGGGACGCCGCCGCGTATAGGCGGCCACATAGGTGAGCCGCTCGGCCTCGTCGATCGCCGGGAGCGCGCTGACGTGTCCGCCGGTGAGGACCGAGGTGAGGCGCTCGCAGGCGGTGAGCATGGAGCTGGAGACGTTCGGTGCGTCGCCGAAGGTCGCCAGGATCTCCTCGTACGCGTAGAACGGCCGGTACGGAATCTCCACCGATCCCCAGTAGTTGGCGAGTTCCGCACCGCTCAGCCCGGAGGGAAGCCCGGGGAAGCTCTCCCTGGCCAGCGCCCGTCCCGCGTCGGCCTTCTCCTTCTCGCCGTCGTCGATCCGCATCGGCACCGGCAGGATGCGGATCCCGTTGTCCCGGTAGCGCTCCTCGATGTCGCGGGCCACGGCGGATGCGCCGTCGATGCTCTGGTCGCTGAGGGTGAAGCAGACGACCAGGACATGGGGCATCTGGACCGTGCAGATGTCCGCGATGTCGCTGAGGCCCGTACGGCTGTCGATCAGGGTGAAGTCGTAGTGCGTACGCATGTCGGCGCGCATGGCGTCGAAGAACTGACCGCCGCCGAACCGCTCGTAGAAGTCGTCCCAGTCCATCCGGCCGACAGTCGACGAGTAGTCGCGGTTCCGCCTCCCGGCCGAGAGGAAGTCGAGGCTCCCGTTCTGCGGGAACTTCCATTTGAGGGAGGTGGCATGCGGACGCACCCGTGCGTAGCGGCGGTGCCAGTCACTCTCGCGCTCCGCGGGCCGCCGGGCCTCCTCCTGGTATTCGGTGATCAGGTTGATCAGCCCAGGCGTCGCCTCGAGGTTGCTCAGATCGAGGAAGGGATGGAAGAACCGGTGCAGTCCCGGCGCTTCCAGATCCCAGTCGACGGCGAGTACCCGGTGTCCGTTCGAGGCCAGGATCCAGGCGACGTTGGCCAGGGCCATCGTCCGGCCGGTGCCACCCTTGTAGGAGTAGAAGGTGACAACGGTTCCTTCACGGTTCTCGGTCACGTTACGAGCCCTCCGGGTCGTCTGCGTTACCCCTGGTCTCCCTGGGGGGAATTCCGGAGCCGTACCCCACGCCCGACGGCAGGACCTGGGGCTTGGAACCACCGTCCCCGTCGGGCGGGTAGGTCTGTGCGTGGCGGGCATGGTGTTTGGCCGCCGACTTCACCGCGAGGGGCAGTTCCCGGTCGAACGCGTACAGGTCGGGGGTCCCGCCGTTGGGCGAGCAGTGGCCGCCCTCGTCCGCGGGACGCGGCGCCAGGCTCCGTATCGTGGCGCGCAGTGCGTCCTCCTGGTGCGCGGAGTCCGGGTCCGCCCGGTTCCAGGGCACCATCACGCTGATCCACGGCCGGTTCTCGGCGGTCAGTTTCCCCAGCAGCTCCGCGCCGCGCGAGGCGTTCGCCGCCCAGTGGTCGAGCAGGAGCAGTCCGGGGGTGGGCGGCGGTCCTTTGGGCAGCATGCGGTCCGCGTCCGCCTCGAACTCCCCTACGCTCACCTCGTAGTCGAGGTTGCGGACGAGCTCGGCGGCATGGTCCGCAAGCGGCCGCGAGGACTCCGGATGGTAGGGGTTCCACTCGCGCGCACCGACTCCGTAGCAGTCGGGGCCGCGGCCGTCCGGCAGCTCGGACCGGGAACAGGCGAGCACGGAGATGTCCATCTTGCGCTTGCCGCCGGGCGGTCCGAATCCGGTGGGTACGGAGTGGTAGTCCTGCTGCGGGTCTCCGTCCGTGATCGAGGTACTTTCCGCAGCCTCCTTGATGCGCTTCGCCAGCCGGTAGACCGCGCGTTCGTACTCGTTGCGCAGATAGCCGAGCTTGATCAGTCCGTAGAAGCCCTCAGCCGCGTAGTCCTCGCCGAACTCCTCGTGCGCGAACTGCAGTCGCTCGGCCTGGCTCGGCAGCTCTTTGACCGGGACGGGGACCCAGAGCGCGGGCACGATTCCGCTCGACTGGGCATTGTTCGACTGTGCGTTGCTGTCGCTGTTCACCGTCTGGGAATGCGCGGCGCGGCGGGAGAAGGCAAACCATTCCCGGCCGCACTGCTCGCTGCGGAAGTAGCGCGGCGAGTAGAGCGGCACGAAAACACGGCAGTGCGCGAGCGCCCTGGAGAGTTCGACCGGCCACCGCTCCCCCGGCCTCATCTGACGGTCCATGAACCCGGGCGGCGCTCCGGCGGGGAGAGCCGTCATGTTCATCAGGTGCTCGCAGAGGTCCTGATAGAACTTCTTCACCCAGACATTGGGGTTCGCGTCCTTGGGGTCGCTCTTCGGTATGTGCGCGTAACTGAGAAAGAAGTACGGTCTCGGGTCGTCCCCCGGAGCACCGGCAACTCCGCTCACAGGCGTCTCCCCCGGTCCGCGTGGCTGGGAACCCAGTGTAGGAAACGACAATTCTCCGCCCGAAGTGACGGAACGAACCTATTCAGTACGGGAGTTGGCCTGAATCCAGCTCTTCCGGTGCTCCTGGGCCGACAGCTCCGCTCGTGCCTGCGCAGCAGCCGACACCGGTTCCTGCAGCCACTGGCGCACCGTGTCGCCCATCCGTGCCACGAACCGCTCCCCGAGCGGGGTCAGCGCCCCCGACCCGGCAAGCACCTCCACCGCCGCGGCGGTCTGCCCGCGCCAGCGCGTGAAGTGCGCCTCCGCCGCCTCGAAGTCCCGCCCTTGGGAGGCGTGCCGCCGGGTGCGCCAGAAGTCGGTCACCGCGACATGGGCGTACGTCCCCTGAAGCAGCCCGGGAAGCGGTCGCGGGTCGGGGCGCCAGGGCGCGTAGAAGGTGCGCCGCTCGGCGGTGTCGTACAGGTCGAGGCGGTCCAGTACCGCACCCAGTTTGACGTGCTGGAACTCATGGACGATGAGCAGCGCCAGCAGGCCGGGGGCCGCCGGCCTGGCCGCTCCGACGGCGCCGAACGCCTTCCGCGAGGCGGCACTGACGTCACTGCCGTCCGGCGCTTTCAGCGGTGTGATGGACCGGAGTCCGGTGGCCACTCCCGGTGCGTAGCGGGGGAGTTCGCCGCCGATCAGCGACCAGGCTTCCGCCAGATCCTCCGCCCAGATCTTCGCCTCGCCCTCGGTGAGCCGTTCCGAGACCGGCCACTGGTGGCTGTCGCGCAGCGGGTCGGTGTCCTCGAGCGCCACGGTCCAGCCGGGCAGCTGGACGAGCCGTACCGGGTTCCAGTACGGGTTGAGCCCGTCGACCCCTTCATCCCAGCCGATCCGCAGCGTCCGCGATCCGGCCCGTACGGTGAACTCCTGTGCATCTGCGGTGACTTCGGCCGTTCCCTGATGACCGGCGAGGGCCAGCGAGCCAAGTCCGGGCAACCGCAGCAGGCCGGCCCGTACCGGCACCCGTACCGTGTCTCCGCGCCTGGCGTGCATCGCTGCGGCGGCGGCGAGCTCCGCGAGTCCGCAGGACGCGGCGGAGGGGGCGCTCCCCTGCAGGACGCTCAGGCCCCACGATCTGGTGTAGGGGTGGGCGATCACCGCGTCGAAAGCCTCGGGTTCCTTGGCGTCCAGGTCGACCAGCAACTCCCATGCGTGGTCGGCCAGTTCATCACCCGATGGGATCCGGTCCACCACGGCTGCGACCAGTTCCCGGTCGGTCTCCAGCTGGGCCGCCACCAGGCGCCCGACCGTCTCCGCATCGCCGAAGCCCTCGGCCAGCAGATCGAGATCGGCGAGCGGAACGGCAGGGCCGGCAGCGGGTTCCCTGTCCCGTACGGTCACGATGAACTCCATCAGATCGGGGCAGAAAACCGACGGATTGTCGAATCCGCCGCCGGTGCGATAGCGGTGCGCATAGAGCCCGCCACCGCAGGAGTTGACCACCGGGCAGGACCGGCAGTCCTCGCTCAGCTGCTCGACGCCCAGGTGCCGGGCCCGCATCCCGGGGTGGGCCACCACGTCGTCGAGCGAGTGGGTGAAGACGTCCATTCCGGTGGCCGGAGCGCCGTCGTAGGCGGCCTTGAGGCTGTCGGCCTGCTCGTAGGTGCCGTCCGTCTCGATCACCACGAGGTCGGCCGGCGCGAGCCCGAGCGATTCGGTGAGACTGCTCTCGCCGCGCAGGGTGCGCAGTACGGAGTCGAAGATACGCACCGGCACGGCACGGCCGCCCGCGTCCCAGCGCCGGTACACGGCATCGAGCCAGTCCGCGTACGGGGTGGCCGAAGGACCGGGTCTGTGCGGCGGGGTGTCCCAGGTCGCATGGGGCAGCAGGAAGTCGAGCCGGGGCGGATCGAGTGCGACGAGCGCGTCGTAGACGTCGACGGGGTCGTTCAGGACGTCGATCGTGCAGAGCAGCCCGGCGAAGAGGGGCCGGTAGGCGGGGCGGTTGAGGAGTTCGACCGCCCGCAGCACCTGAGGATGGCTGGTGCGGCCGTCCGCATAGCGGCGATGGCGGTCGTTGGACGCCTTGTCGCCGTCGAGGGAGACACCGACCTTGATGTCGTACTCGAGGAAGAGATCGAGGAAGCGTTCGCTGAGAAGAACGCCGTTGGTGTGGATTCGCAGATCCAGCGCGCTCACACCCGATAACGCCCGGCTCAGTTCCTTGGCGGCCCTGCGGAGAAGTCCGGGGCCCGCGAGCAGCGGTTCGCCCCCGTGCAGCACGACGTGGACGGCGGGGAGCTGGTGGGCGGCGGCATGCTCGGCGATGCGGTCCGCGGTGCGCGCCAGCACTTGTTCGGGTAGCGCTTTGGGCCGACCGCGCCAACTCTGGTCCGCGTGCTCGTACACATAACAGTGATCGCAAGCGAGATCACAGCGACTGTGCACCTTCAGGACGAACTGGCTCAGAGACGGCGACGGCCGGTCCATGGTCGGGTCTACGTCCGGCAGCTCAGACCGAGGACTGGAAGGCCGCGACGATCGGGGTCGTCCCCGCACCGGCCGACATCAGGCGGCCGACGGATGCCGGAAGATCACCGCCGCTCCGTACGACACCACGATTAGCCAGTGATACCCGGGGCATGCTCTGCCGAGGAGCTACGGGTGCGGGCCTGTCGGCCGCGGATACCAGAGCGGTGTTCATGTTGCGCGCCTTTCCAGAGGGGTCGTACCCCCCCGATAACGATGATCGGCCGTTTTCGTGGCGGGCGCGCGGGCGCGCATTAGGGTGCCCCCCACAGAGGTGCAGACACCAGGGCAGCCCATTGTCCCGACAGGGGGATGTGCTGTGTAGTCGTTTGAGATATCCAGCTGGTCTCAATTTCCGAGGCCGCTCAGCACGACCGCGCCAGGCAGCCCCGCGAAGGCCTTGCCCGGCACGATCAGTTTCCCGCGCCGGCTGCCGCTGCCGATGAGCACCCACTCGGTGTCGACGACAGCCGGATCGACCAGCACAGGCCAGCCGGTGGGAAGCCCGATCGGAGTGATGCCCCCGTACTCCATTCCGGTCTCCCCGGTCGCCGTGTCCATCGGGGCGAACGACGCCTTTCGCGCACCGAGGTGCTTGCGCACGACGCCGTTCACGTCGACGCGGGTGCTGGAGAGCACCACACAGGCGGCGAAGGAGGTCTCACCGCCGCGCTTGGCCGCGACGACCACGCAGTTCGCGGAGGCGGCGAGGAGCCCGGGGCCGTGGTGCTCCAGGAAGGCAGCGGTGTCGGCGATCTCCGGGTCGGTGTCCACATGGATCAGCTGATCCACGGGGACATCGCCCTGCCAGGTACGTACAGCGTCTGCGACAGGTGCGGTGAGCCGGTCCAGACGCTCCGGGGCAGGAGCCGCGTCGTCGAAACCGCCCAGGGGTGCGCGCATGGCGGCACGGTAACAGCCGTTGCCTGAAAGGCGGTTGACCGTCTCAGGGAACGGGCGGGATGGAGACCGCCATGGTCATCTCGACCGGCTCCGTGCCCTCGTTGCGGTACGCGTGCGGCACATTGCCCTCGAAGGTCGCCGAGGTCCCTGCCGGCACAGCGTGCGGGACCCCGTCGACGACCAGCGTGAGCTCGCCCGCCGTCACATGGAGCAGTTCGATGGTCCCCTGCGGATGCGGATCCGACGCGCTGCCGTCCCCGGGCTCCAGGCGCCAGGCCCACAGTTCCAGCGGTCCGCGCTCCTCGGTGCCGACGAGCAGGGTGGTGTGGCTGCCCGCCTCCGTCCACCACATCCGTACCGCCTGGTCCTTGGGTACGACCCTGACCTGCGGCCCCTGTTCGTAGTCGAGGAGCGTGGTGATGCTGACCCCGAGGGCGTCGGCGAGCTTCACCGTGGTGCCCACGCTCGGGTTGGTGCGGGCCTGCTCGATCTGGATGATCATGCCGCGACTTACGCCTGCGCGGGCGGCGAGGGCATCGAGCGTGAAGCCCCTCTCGCCGCGCCAGCGCTTGAGGTTCCGGGCGAGCGACTGCGTGAGCTGGTCGAGGTCCGACACATTCCGTCCATTATTTTGGATGACAGAGTTCAATATTTTGCACTACGGTGTGGTGCACCCGAAGGTCCACCACACTGTACTGCGAGGCGCCCCCATGACCGCACTGTTCGCCCTGGCCACCAGTCTCCTCTGGGGGCTGGCCGACTTCGGCGGCGGACTGCTCACCCGGCGCATCCCGGCGCTGACCGTCGTCGTCGTCTCGCAGATCATCGCCGTGGTGGTGCTCGGCGCGGTCGTCGTCGCCACCGGCGGCTGGAGCGAGTTCGGACCGCAGCTGTGGTTCGCGGTGGCGGCCGGTGTGGTCGGCCCGGTCGCGATGCTCAGCTTCTACAAGGCGCTCGCGCTCGGGCCGATGGGTGTGGTCTCCCCGCTCGGCTCGCTCGGCGTCGTCGTCCCGGTCGCCGTCGGCCTGGTCCTCGGCGAGCGGCCCGGGCTGCTGCAGTTCGCGGGGATCGCGGTCGCCGTCGCGGGCGTGGTGCTGGCCGGCGGACCCGAGCTGCGCGGGGCGCCGGTGCAGCGGCAGGCGGTCGCCCTCACCCTGGTCGCCGCGGTCGGATTCGGTGCGGTGATGTCGCTGATCGCCGAGGCGTCCACGACTGTCACCGGGCTCTTCCTCGCACTCTTCGTCCAGCGCGTCACGAACGTCGCCGTCGGGTCCACCGCCCTGTTCGTCTCCGTGAGGCGCGGTGCGCGCGCCCTCCCCGAGGAGGGCGGAGCGAGCGTGATCCGGGCCTCGCTGCCCGCGCTGGCCTTCGTCGGACTCGCGGACGTCGCCGCCAACGGCACCTACTCGGTGGCCGCGCACGCGGGCCCGGTCACGGTCGCCGCCGTACTCGCCTCGCTCTACCCGGTGATCACCGCGGTCGCCGCCCGATCCGTCCTCAAGGAACGGCTGCGCGCCATCCAGGCGGCGGGCGCAGGACTCGCCCTGGTCGGCACGGTGCTGCTGGCGACGGGCTGACGCCGACCGGTCAGGACTCCTCCAGCTCGGCCAGCGCGAGGAGTTGCTCGGAGGTGATCCCGTCCGGGATCGGTACGGGAGCGGGCGTACGCAGCGGAGGCGTCCAGCCCCCTTCCGCGTCCCAGCTCCGTACGACACGGGCGGGCGCCCCGGCCACCACCGAGTGGTCGGGCACCTCTCCGCGTACGACCGCACCCGCAGCGACCACCACATTGCGGCCGAGCCGGGCGCCGGGCAGGATCACCGCTCCCGTGCCGAGCCAGCAGCCGGGGCCGATCTCCACCGGCTCCATGCGCGGCCACTGCTTGCCGACCGGCTCGTGCGGATCGTCGTAGCTGTGGTTCGTGGACGTGATGTAGACGTACGGACCGCAGTAGGTGTCGGCCCCGATGGTGATCTTCGTGTCGGCGATGACATGGCTGCCGCGCCCCAGCACCACCCCGTCGCCGAGGCGCAGGATCGGCTCGGGTCCCAGGTCGAGGTCCGGCATCATCCCTGCCGTCAGCGTCACCTGCTCGCCGATGATGCAGTGGTCGCCCAGCTCGATCCAGGCTTCGCCGAAGACCGTTCCCTGCGGGAACGCCAGCCGGGTTCCCGCGCCGATACGGCCGAAGCGCAGCTGTCCCGGGCGCTCGGCTGTCACCGCGCCCGCCTGCTGCACCCGGCGCCATCCCGCGTGGAGCACACGGGACGTGAGCGATGAGAACGTGTTTCTGTTCTTCGGCACCCGCTCACCGTACTCACGGGTACGGCGCCCGGCCCGGCCCGTACGCTGTGATCTTCACCCCACCGAGAGGCAGAACCCGATGAAGACCCGCCTGAACGGCAAGGAGCCCGAGCTCGACCCGGCGGCCTTCGCCGCGCCGACCTCCGTGCTGATCGGCGAAGTGAGCATGGCCGCGGGTTCCAGCGTCTGGTACCACACGGTGCTCCGCGCCGACTGCGGTCCGATCGTGCTCGGCGCCGACAGCAACATCCAGGACAACTGCACGGTCCATGTGGACTTCGGCTTCCCGGTGACCGTCGGCGAGCGCGTCTCGGTCGGTCACAACGCGGTGCTGCACGGCTGCACGGTCGAGGACGACGTCCTGGTCGGTATGGGCGCCACGGTGCTCAACGGGGCCCGGATCGGCGCCGGTTCCCTGGTCGCGGCTCAAGCGCTCGTACCGCAGGGGATGCAGGTGCCGCCCGGTTCGCTGGTCGCGGGTGTGCCCGCCAAGGTGAAGCGGCAGCTGACCGAGGAGGAGCGCGAGGTCATCAAGCTGAACGCCGCCATGTACCTGGGTCTGGCCAAGGCGCACGAGGAAGCCCACCGGGAGAGCGGAGCACCCGACTCCTGAGCGGGCGGGATCAGTCGGCGGCCGACACAGGCTCGGCCGCCGCAGCCGCAGCCGCCGCCGCGTGCTCGGCCTGCGCCTTCTTGGCGCGGTTCCTGACGACGAGCATGGAGCCGACCCCGATGAGCACGGCGAGCGCGAGGCCCGCGTACGAGAAGTTCTTGAGGTACTTCTCCGCGCTGCTGCCCACGTAATAGATGACCGCGGTCGTGCCGCCCGCCCAGACGATCCCGCCGAGGACGTTGGCGATCAGGAACTTCCAGTACGGCATGTGCAGTACGCCCGCGAGCGGACCCGCGAAGATCCGCAGGAACGCGATGAAGCGGCCGAAGAAGACCGCCCACATGCCCCACTTCTGGAACGACCGCTCCGCCATCGCCACATGCGATTCGCTGAAGTGTCTGGGGAACTTGGCGCCCAGCCAGGCCAGCAGCGGCCGTCCGCCCCTGCGTCCGATGGCATAGCCGATCGAGTCGCCGACGATCGCTCCGACCGTGGCGCAGGCGCCGACCATGACCGGGTTGATGTGCCCGCTCTGGGAGGAGAGCAGCGCGGCGCTCACCAGGACGATCTCGCCCGGCAGCGGAATACCGAGGCTCTCGACCCCGATGACCAACGCCACCAGCAGGTAGACAAGGGCCGCAGGCACGCTGTCGAGCCAATCCTGGACGTGCAAGGCCGCATCCTCCCGTTTGGTCTGTCCTTGTCCGGCAGCCTACCTGGTCACACCGACACGGCCGCCTGCCCGGTGAGCCGCAGATCCCTTGCCGAGGCGCCCACTTGGACGGTCCGCTGCCCGGTGCCCAGGACCCATGTGCGGTGTGCGGTGTCCCAGGAGGAGAGGGAGCGCGCGGAGACGCGGACGGTGACCTCCCGCCGCTCCCCGGGCCGCAGTTCGAGGCGCCGATAGCCGGCCAGCGCCTTCTTCGCCTGGTCGATACCGAGCTCGGCCGAGGGCCCCACGTAGACCTGTGCGATCTCGATGCCCGAACGCTCTCCAGTGTTGACGACGGCGAACCGCACCTCGACGCACCCTCCCCCGAGCGGCCTCACGAGGAGGTTCTCGTAACGGAAGGTGGTGTACGAGAGCCCGTGCCCGAAGGGGAAGAGCGGCTCGACTCCCTGTGCGTCGTACCAGCGGTAGCCGAGATGGATCCCCTCCGTGTACTCCTCCCTGCCGCCGGCTCCCGGGTAGCGGAGCGGGTCGCCGGCCGTCGGGTGGTGGTCCTCGGAGGCCGGGAAGGTCTGGGTGAGGCGGCCGCCGGGATCGCAGTCGCCGAAGAGCACCGCCGTGGTGGCGGCCGCGCCCTCCTGGCCGGGGTAGTACATCTGCAGGACGGAGGCGGTGCGCTCCAGCCAGGGCATGGCCGTGGCCGATGACGTGTTGAGGACCACGGTGGTACGGGGGTTGACCGCCGTGACCGCCTCGATCAGCTCGCGCTGGTGCCCCGGGAGCGCGAGCGAGGTGCGGTCCGCCCCCTCGGTGGCGTCCTCGTAGGCGAAGAGCACCACGCTGTACGAGGTCCCCGCGGCCAGCACCGCCTCGGCGACATCGGCGGCGCGGGTGGCGCCGGTGCTCCTGCGCAGCCGGAAGACATGGTCCTCGCCGCCTCCCCACGCGGTGATCTGCAGCCGGTGCGGGCCGGGCGTGAGGTGCAGGGTCCGGCGGCGGACGGCGAGGCCGTCGGGGGCGATGCTGGTCATGGAGCCGGGCAGGAAATCACCGTATCCCGGTGCGAGGGGGAAGAGTTCCCCGCCGTCGATCCTGATCTCCGGGCGCAGCCCCTCGTAATGGACGACGAACGTCCACTCGTCATCGGCATCGACGGTGAGGGTGCCGTCGTACGTCCAGAGGCGGCCGGCCGGGATGCTCTGACCCTCGAAGTCGGCGCCGGGCGCCAGGGATGCGGGGGGCAGCGGTTTGCCGAAGAGGTCCTCGCCGAGGGCGTACACAACCCTGGCCCCGCTACCCGCGCGCGACGTGATGGTCTCCAGCGGGCTGGCCGCACGGTCGGGCACCACCCGCGCGCTGCCCCCGCCGCCCACGCACGGGATCGATCCGGTGGGGCCGATGACGGCGATGCTCCGCGCCGCGGGCCCGGTCAGCGGCAGCATCCGCCGCTCGTTGCGCAGCAGGGTGGCCCCGGCCTTCGCGACGGCGAGCGCGGTGCGCGCACCGGCCGCCGGGTCTCGGTGCGGACGCTGCGGAGGGGCGGCGCCGAGCAGTCCGAAGCGCTCCATCACGGTGAGGATCCGGCGTACGGACCGGTCGACGAGTGCTTCAGGGACGGCGCCGAGCACGGCGCCGCGCAGAGCGTCCGCGAAGTAGATGCCGCTGGGCATCTCCATGTCGAGGCCTGCCGTGATCGAGGCGAGGGTGCTGTGTGCGGCGTACCAGTCGGTCATCACCCAGCCGTCGAAATTCCAGCGCTCGCGCAGGATTCCGGTGAGCAGTTCCCCGTTCTCGCAGGCGAAGGTTCCGCCGACCCGGTTGTACGCGGCCATCACCGAGCCCGCGCCGGCGTCGACCGCCGCCTCGAATCCGGGCAGCCACACCTCGTTCAGGGCTTGGTCGCCGACGCGTACGTCGACGCTCATCCGGTCCTGTTCCTGGTTGTTCAGGGCGAAGTGCTTGACCGTGGCGATGAGCCCCTCGCCCTGGATGCCCCTGATCTCCTCGGCCACCAAGTCGGCGGAGAGCAGCGGGTCTTCGCTGAAGGTCTCGAAGTTCCGCCCCGCGTACGGCGTGCGGATCAGATTGACCATGGGCGAGAGCAGCACGTCCAGACCGAGCGCCCGGCCCTCGCGGCCGATGACCTCGCCGTAGGCGCGGGCGAGGGCGGGGTCGAAGGCCGCGGCGAGCAGGACGGGCGCGGGAAGTGCGGTGGCGCGGCGGTCGATGCGTACGCCCGCAGGTCCGTCGGCCAGTCGCAGCGGCGGGATGCCGAGCCGGGCTACGCCGGGGACGAAGCCGGCCTGGCCCAGGCCTGCCGGATCTTCGGCGCCGTGCAGGAAGCTCAGCTTCTCGTCGAGAGTGAGGCGGCCGAGCAGCGATTCGACGCGCGGTCCCGCGCCTGCGGTGCGCCCGGCCGCCCGTACTGGTGCGGTGAAGCCGGCGGTCGCGGCTGCCGCCACGGTGACGGCCCCGCCCAGAATCCGCAGGGCTGATCTCCGGGAGACATGTCGGGGCATGGGCCGCCGCTCCTTCGCATACCGATTGCCGATGTGCCGAACTTCCGTAATTCGGCATATAAGCGCACTATGCGTCCTGGCCCTTCGGACACGCCGTCGTTCGGCGCGCGCCGTACGCGAAAAGGGCGCCCGCGGCGGGGCGCCCTCCTCGTCGGCCCGTGAGCGGGTCAGTTGTTGGGGCGCAGCGTCCAGAGGACGTTGACCTCGCCGGTGACCGCCCCGTCCTCGCGCTGGATGGAGACGGCGACCGGGAACTCGGGGCGCTCCCCCTTGTCCAGTTCCGCGACCACGTCGGCGACGGGCCGGCCCAGGGTCGCGGTCGCCGTGACCACTCCCCTGGCGATCTTCTTGAAGGCGATGTCGGCCGTGACGGGGAGCGGCACGGCACGGCTCAGCTGGTCGCCGAAGGCGGCGAGGACGATCGCACCGCTCGCCGACTCGGCGAGCGTGAACATCGCGCCGGCATGCGGCCCGCCGACGTGGTTGCGGTACTCGGGCTGGTCCGGCAGGCGCAGGACGGCGCGCTCCGCGGTGGTCTCCAGGTACTCCAGGTTGAGGGACTTGACCATGGGGACCGTGGCAGCGAGGAACTCGCCGAGGGACTTCTGCTCTTCACTCATGGAGCAAGATGTTACCCACGAGTAGGTTGGCTTGGCCATCCTTTGCGACGGACTGTCGAGTTGGCAACGGAGCACCTGAGCATCCATAGTCCCGTGGTGACTACACCCGCCGACTCCCGCCGAATACGCCGACCCGCATGGGCCGGGCGCAATTACACGCTCCTCACGTCCGCGGCGGTCGTCACGAACCTCGGCGCCGGCGGCGCACTGATCGCGGCGGCGTTCGCGGTCCTGGAGTCGGGCGGCGACGCAGGCGACGTGGGCCTGGTGGCGGCGGCCCGCACGCTGCCTCTCGTCCTGTTCCTGCTCGTCGGCGGAGCACTCGCCGACCGGCTTCCGCGCCATCGGGTGATGGTCGCGGCCAACACCCTCAACTGCCTCTCCCAGGCTGCATTCGCGGTACTCGTCCTGGCCGGCGACCCGCAGCTCTGGCAGATGATGCTGCTCACCGCGCTCTGCGGCACCGGGCAGGCCTTCTTCTCGCCCGCCTCCGAGGGCATGCTCCTCTCCACCGTCAGCGGCGAACAGGCCGGCCGGGCCTTCGCCCTCTACCGCATGGCGATGCAGGGCGCGGGCATCGGCGGCGTAGCCATCGGCGGCGCTCTGATCGCCGCCGTCGGACCGGGCTGGGTACTGGCCGTGGATGCCGCGGCCTTCGCGGTCGCGGGCTCGCTGCGCGCTTTCCTGGACGTCGATCACATTCCGGCCCGCGAACCGGGCGGCGGGATGATCTCCGATCTCCGCGAGGGCTGGCAGGAGTTCAGCAGCCGCCCGTGGCTGTGGTCGGTCGTGATCCAGTTCGCGGTGGTCAACGCGGTCGTCGGCGCCGCCGAGGCGGTGTACGGACCCCTCGTCGCCCAGGACAGCCTCGGCGGTCCGGGCCCGTGGGGCCTCGCGCTCGCCGCCTTCGGCGCCGGGACGGTCGGCGGTGCGCTGGTGATGATGCGCTGGAAGCCGAGACGCCTGCTGTTCGCCGGTTCGCTCTGTGTCTTCCCGCTCGCGCTTCCGTCGGCGGCCCTCGCCCTGCCCACCTCGGCCACCGTACTGATGGTCATCATGTTCCTGACCGGTATCTCCATCGAGGTCTTCGGCGTCTCCTGGATGACGGCACTGCACCAGGAGATCCCCGAGGAGAAGTTCTCCCGGGTCTCCGCCTACGACTGGCTCGGCTCGATCGCCATGCTCCCGCTCGCCACCGCGCTGGCCGGACCCGCGGCGAACGCCTTCGGCCGTACGGCCGCCCTGTGGGGGTGCTCCGGGCTGATCGCGCTGCTCACCGCAGCGGTGCTCTGTGTTCCTGACGTACGGAATCTGGAACGCCGGACCCCGGACCCCGCTCCGGAAAAGGCGTCAGCCGATGTGGAAGGCGCCGTCGGGCGGCTCGGGTGAGGCGACCGCCTCGGCGTCGCGGACCGGCTGCGCCGCCCCGATGAACCGCTCCAGCGACGCCCCGTGCTCGACACGGGCGGGGAAGGCGTCGGATGCCGTACGGCGGGCCAGGCGCGCCGTGTCGATCTCGGTGTGCGAGGCGACCAGTACCGCGTTGCCGAAGCGCCGGCCGCGCAGGACGCCCGGCTCGGCGATCAGCGCGAGCTCGGCGAACACTGCCCGGAACGTGGCCAGTTGGGAGCGGAGGAAGGCGAAGGGCGCGCCGTCGGCGAGGTTCGCGGCGTAGATCCCGCCGGGCTTCAGGGCCCGCTCGGCCGCCTGCGCGTACTCCAGCGAGGTGAGGTGCGCCGGCACCCGTGAGCCGCCGAAGACGTCCGCGATCAGCACATCGGCGCCGGCGGCCGGGGCATTCTCCAGCCAGTGGCGCGCGTCGGCCGCGTGCACGGTGATGCCCGACCCGTCCGGTAGCGGCAGATGCTCGGTGACCAGTGCGAGCAGCCCACGGTCCGCCTCCACCACGTCCTGGCGCGAACCAGGGCGGGTCGCCGCGACGTAACGGGGCAGGGTGAGCGCGCCGCCGCCGAGGTGGATCACGTCCAGCGGGTCGCCCTCCGCCGCCGTGCAGTCCACGACATGGGCGAGCCTGCGCGCGTACTCGAACTCCAGATACGCCGGATCGTCCAGGTCCACGTACGACTGCGGCGCACCGTCCACGGTGAGCAGCCAGGCGCGCTGGCGGTCCACGTCGGGCATCAGCTTGGCGGTGCCCGTGTCCACGTCCCTCATCACCGGTATCTGTTCGCTCACGCCTTCATTGTGCCGCCCGCCCACAGGGCCGCCACCGCCTCCGCGTGCGCGGCGGCCTGGGCCAGACCCGCGCGGGCTGCCGGGGCACGGCGCGCGGGGTCCAGCACGTTGCGCCCGAAGGCCATTCGTGCGGCGGGATCCGGGGTGATGACCTCGACCCGTGCACCTTCGGCGGCGAGTCGTGCGGCCTGCCTGCGCGGGGAGACCACCACGCCGCCGCCGGCCGCGGTCGGGGCGATGACGACGATGCGTGCGTATCCGGCGGCGAGGTGGGCGTTGGCGCACGAGTGCACGCCCCCGTCGATCCACTTGCGTCCTTCCAGGGTCACGGCGGGCCAGACACCGGGAACCGCACAGCTGGCCGCGACGGCGTCCACCACGGGAACCCCGCTGTCCTTGCCGAACGCCCGGAGTTCACCGGTGACCGCGTCGACGGCGGTCACCAGCAACGGCCGCCCGGGCCACTCGTGCGAGACGAGCCGCCGGGCGATCACCTCGCGCCGGTCGGCCCCGCCCTGCGCGCCGTCGCCGGGTTCCATACGGGCCAGCTTCCGTGCGTACGCCTCAGGGGTACGGGAGGTGATCGCCGCCTGCACGAAGCGCAGCATCGTGCCCGCCCCCAGGTGGGCCGGTATCTCGCCCCGGGGATCGGCCAGTTGGCGCTCGTACAGCTCGGGGAGCGTGAGCAGTCCGGACGTCAGCTGCGCGCCGACGACCGATCCGGCGGAGGAGCCGATCACCAGGTCGGCGGTGGAGAGATCGGTGCCCGCCTCCGCGAGGCCGTGCAGAATGCCGATCTCCCAGCCGACGCCGGTGAGTCCGCCCGCGCCCAGTACCAGAGCCGTATCCGTCATGAGCGCAGTGTGGCCCGTCCGCCGGGACCATCCAAGGGCCGGCTCCGTCTTCACACCCAGGTCGTCGACAGCCAGACCGCGGCGACCGAAACAGCGATGAGCGTGGCATTGAGGGCGATCTGCCGGTCTCCGAGCTTCAAGTGGACGCGGACGGCGCCGAGTTGCAGCACGACGAAACCGACTGCCGCGACCAGGGCCAGCCACGGTGCGACGCCGGTCAGCGGCGGGAGGACCAGCCCGAGCGCACCGAGCACTTCGACCACCCCGATGGCCCTGACGGCCGGCATCGGGGTGGTGTCCACCCACGCCATCATCGGCCGGAGCTGTTCGCGGCTCCGGACCACCTTCACCCCGCCCCCGTAGAGATAGAAGAGCGAAAGGAGGCCGGCGACGATCCAATATGCGATGTTCACCGTTCGATTGCACAGCCGGGACGCCGCGACTGTCCAAGACCGATCCTGCGGCCCCGATACCGTACGGGTATCGTCGCAGCATGGAGCTACGTACGCTGCGCTACTTCGTGGCGGTCGCCGAGGAACTCCACTTCGGGCGGGCCGCTGCCCGACTGCACATGAGCCAGCCGCCGCTGAGCCGGGCGATCAAGCAGCTGGAGAACGAGGTCGGTGCGGTACTGCTGGAGCGGTCACCCGCCGGCGTGACGCTCACCCCCGTGGGTGCGGTGCTGCTCGACGAGGCACGCGCCCTGCTCGACCAGGCGACCAGGGTGCGCGACCGCGTGGCCGCGGCGGCCGGGGCCGCGACCCTCACCGTCGGCATCCTGGGCGACAGCGGCGACCCGGACGCGACGCGGCTGGCCGACCTCTTCCGCCAACGGCACCCGCACGTCGAGATCCGCATCCGTGAGACCGATCTGACCGACCCGACCTGCGGGCTGCATGCCGGACTGGTGGATGTCGCCCTGACCCGTGGGCCGTTCGACGACACCGGCCTGGACCTGCACGAGCTGCGCGCCGATCCGGTGGGCGCACTGCTGCGCACCGACGATCCGCTGGCCCGCCAAGACCGCCTGGAACTGGCCGACTTGGCCGACCGCCGCTGGTTCCTGTTCCCGGAGGGCACCGATCCGCTCTGGCAGTCGTACTGGAACGGCGGCGAGCCCCGTGAGGGGCCTGTGGTGCGGGCCGTCCAGGAATGCCGGCAGGCCGTTCTCTGGAACGGCACGATCGGCATCACCGTCCTCGGCCACTCCCCGGGCCAGGGGCTGGCCGTGGTGCCACTGACCGACATGGAGCCGAGCCGTGTCGTGGCGGCATGGAACGCGGGTGACACGAATCCGCTGATCCGCTCGTTCCTGCGGCTCGCGACCACCGCCTACGGCGACTGAAAACCGCCGCGCACCACGGGACCCACCCGTTGCGCCGGTCAAGGGCCGTGTCGTAGAACAGCGCCCATGAAGAGACGCGTCATGTCCATGCTCGCCGGGGCGATCCTCGCGGCAAGCACCTTTCTCACGCCGGGTGTTGCCTCTGCTGCAACCCAACCACCCTCCCCGCCAGCCGAGTTCGGAACGGACTGGCACGACCCGGTCACCGCGGCACCGCCCGTGACCAGGCCGCACACCACAGCATGTGAAGTCACCGTCGCCGAGGCCCAGTTCCGCGACTTCACGCCGTACACCGGCACCTACACGCCGCCCGAGGGGTGCGGGGACCGCTGGAGCAAGGTCGTACTGCGGCTCGAGGGCAAGGTCAAGGGACGGCAGTACGACCGGCTGGGCTCGCTGCACATCGGCGGCGTGCTCGTCCTGCAGACCTCGACCCCCGAGCCCTCCCCGGACGGCATCGCCTGGAACGTCGAGAAGGACGTCACCCGCTACAGCGCCACGCTGCGCTCCCCGCAGCCCGTCTCCATGCTCATCGGCAACACCGTGAACGACACCTACACCGGGGTCATCGACACCAAGGTGACCCTGACGTTCTACGCGGCCGCCCCCTCGACCCGCCCCGCACGCACCCCCGACCGCATCCTGACCCCGGCCGCGGACGGCACCCTCACCACGCCGCGCAACACCGAACGCCTGCTCGCCGAGGTGTACGCCACCGGCTCCGGCGGCGGCTGCGAGGAGACCTGGTACCTGACCGTACCCACCGCCGCGGGCTACTCCTGCAAGGCGGACAACGGCCCCTACCGCGAGGTGCAGATCAGGGTCGACGGCCAACTCGCCGGAATCGCCGCCCCTTTCCCCAACGTCTGGACCGGCGGCTGGTCCAACCCCTTCCTCTGGTACGTCATCCCGGGACCGCGGGCCTTCGACGTCAAGCCCATCGAGTACGACCTCACGCCGTTCGCAGGGCTGCTCAACGACGGCCGACCGCACCGCATCGAGGCATCCGTCCTGGGCGTCCCCGCAGATCAGAGCGGCTGGAGCCCCTCGGTCAACGTACTCGCCTGGCAGGACGCGGGCCGCGCCCACGTGACGGGCGCGCTCACCCACAGCACGGCGGGCCCGCTCACCAACGCCACGACGTACACCCCCGCCCCGGCCGGTGAACTCAACCGCCTCGACAACAAGGGCGGCCACAGCCTCACCACTTCCGGATACCTCGACACCTCGCACGGCCGCATCACGACAACCGTCACCCGCACCCTCACCTCCCGCTCCGCGCACCAGTGGACCGCGAGCGAGGACACCGATGCGATCAAGGCCACCTGGAACGACCGGGAGAACGTAGGGACGGGCGGGCACGCGACCCGCACCGACCGCACGTACACCATGGACGGCACCGTGACCCTCGGTACGGACGACCGCCTCCGCACCGTGATCACCCTCGGCGACCGGTCCGCGCAGAGCAGCGGCAAGGAGTGGAGCGTGCTCGACGACACCTACACCGGCGACGCCTCCTACGCATCGAGCGCGCCACGCGAGGAGCGACACGCCGTCGGCGTCACCTCGGAGCGCTATCGCGCTTATGGCCCGGCGCTCTGCTACGACCGCGAACTACGCACGGAACAGGGCATGTTGACGCTAGACCGTACGCGCTGCTGACGCACTGCGGGGCCCGGACCCCACAGGATCCGGGCCCCGCAGTCGGGCGCCCTAGCCGAGCACCTCGGTCACCGTGCCCGCGCCGACCGTGCGCCCGCCTTCGCGGATCGCGAAGCCGAGGCCCACTTCCAGCGGTACGTCATGACCCAGCTCGACGGTCATGGTGACCGTGTCGCCGGGACGCGCGACCGCCGCCTCGCCCAGGTCCACATCGCCGACGACATCGCCGGTACGGATGTAGAACTGCGGCCGGTAGCCGGTGGAGACCGGAGTCGTCCGGCCCCCCTCGCGCGCCGACAGGACGTACACCTGCGCGGCAAAACGCCTGGTCGGCGTGGTGCTGCCGGGCGCCGCCACCACATGGCCGCGGCGCACCGCGTCACGCGGCAGACCGCGCAGCAGCAGCGCCACGTTGTCCCCCGCCTGCGCCTCGGTCATCGGCTTGCCGAAGGTCTCCAGGCCGGTGACGACCGTCTCGGTGTCCGCGCCGAGAACCTCCACACGGTCCCCGATGCGTACGGTGCCGCGCTCGACGGCGCCGGTGACGACCGTGCCGCGACCGGTGATGGTCAGGACGTTCTCCACCGGCAGCAGGAACGGCGCGTCCACATAGCGCTCGGGCATCGGTACGTACGTGTCGACCGCGTCCAGCAGCGCCTCGATCGACGCCGTCCAACGCGGGTCGCCCTCAAGGGCCTTGAGGCCGGAGACGCGGACCACCGGGACCGTGTCCCCGCCGTACCCGTGCGCGGAAAGCAGGTCGCGGACCTCCAGCTCGACCAGGTCGGTCAGCTCGTCGTCCCCCGCGTCCGCCTTGTTGAGGGCGACGACGATGTGGTCGACGCCGACCTGGCGGGCGAGCAGGACGTGCTCGGCGGTCTGCGGCATGATCCCGTCGAGCGCGGAGACGACGAGGATCGCCCCGTCCAGCTGGGCGGCGCCGGTGACCATGTTCTTGACGTAGTCGGCGTGACCCGGCATGTCGACATGGGCGTAGTGGCGGGTGTCGGTCTCGTACTCGACGTGCGCGATGTTGATGGTGATGCCGCGCAGCGCCTCCTCGGGGGCCCGGTCGATGCGGTCGAACGGGACGTAGGCGGCGGAGCCGTGGTCGGCGAGGACTTTGGTGATGGCGGCGGTCAGGGTGGTCTTGCCGTGGTCGACGTGGCCCATGGTGCCGATGTTCAGGTGCGGCTTGGTGCGCACGTATGCCGTCTTGGGCATGGCTGTTTTCTTCCCTCAAGGAACTCGAAGCGTGGTGGGACCCCCTGGCCTGGCCGACCCTCCCCCTGCGGGGTCCGCCGGACGATCCGGGAAGGGTCAGCTTCGGGCGCCGCCGAAGGGCGCTGCCGCAGCGAATGCTGCTGCGGTGGCTGCTGCGGTGGCATCGGTGAAAGCGGCAGCCTTCGGCGCTGCCGCGACTGCGGCCCGCGCTGCGAGGAAGACATACCGGAACATGGGGCTGATCATGCCCCGGGAGGCCGGGGCACGTCGAATGGTTTTCCCGTACGGCGGTTACAGGTTCTTCAGGGCTTCGCGCACCGACAACGGCGAGAGGCGCGAGTCCGATGCGGCGACGAACGCGCGCACCGCGCCGGGGTCCGTCTTGCCGTATTCGCGCAGGCACCAGCCGATCGCCTTGCGGATGAAGAAGTCGGTGTGTCCGGACTGGCGCAGGCAGTAGTCGAAGAGCCGGTCGGCGTCGGTCGCTTCCTTGTAGCGGAGCTGGTGGAGCAGCGCGGTGCGTGCGACCCACAGGTCCTGGTCGACGATCCACTCGTCCATGACGGCTCTCAGCTCGCCGTCGGCGGCGACGAGCGGGCCCACGACGTGTGCGGCGAGATGATCCACCGTGTCCCACCAGGAGGTGGTGGTGACCAGGCGCCTGGCCACCGGCAGGAAGTCCGGGCCGCAGCTCTTGGCATGCCGGCGCAGGTAGTCGACGGCGAAGTAGTGGTACTCACGCTCCGGCAGCTCCCAGCAGCGCAGAGCGATCGCCGTGCAGTCCGTCTGATCCGGGCGCGGGATCCCGTCGAGAACCGTCCGGGACAGCTCGCGGCGGAGCGGTGTGCGGATGCCGAGGTACGGGGCGATGCCCTTCATGTACGCGGTCATCTCCGCGGCGCGAAACGGGTTCGCGGCAGCGGGATACACGGTGGTGAGGCGCTCCAGCACGGTGTCGGCGAGCGCACTCGACGGCGTCCCCGCGATCGTCATGCGATACACATTACGGCGATCACACCCACATGTCGGTTACGCTCCCCGGATGCTCCAGACCGCCACCCAGCCGCAGTCCGCCGGCTTCGCAGCGCGTTGTTCCAGAGCTCTGCTCTCCCCCCGTTCGCGCCTCTCCCTGCTGGTACTGATCCTGCTGGCGGCCGCGACCACCATGGTTCTCTTCCAGCCGCAGCGCCTGCTCTCCTCCGGCTGGCCGCCGGCGGTGAGCGGCGGCGCCGCGGTGGTCCTGTTCGGCTTGGCCTACGGCGTGTGCACCGCGGCGTTCGTACCCCGCCCGCTCCTCAATCTGGCCGCGGGCGCGCTCTTCGGCACGGTGGCGGGGCTCGGGGCGGCCATCGCGGGAACGGTCCTCGGTGCCGGGATCGCCTTCGGCCTCGGCCGGGTGCTGGGGCAGGAGGCGCTGCGGCCGCTGCTCAAGGGCCGGTGGCTGAAGGCGGCGGACGGGCAGCTGAGCCGACACGGTTTCCGCTCGATGCTGGCGCTCCGGCTCTTCCCCGGGGTGCCGTTCGCCGCCGCCAACTACTGCGCCGCGGTCTCCCGTATGGGCTGGACGTCGTTCCTCGTGGCGACCGGGGTCGGCTCGCTGCCGAACACGGCGGCGTACGTCGTCGCCGGCAGCACGGCGTCCTCGCCGACCTCGCCGACCTTCCTGATCGCCATGGGATTCATCGTGGTGACGGGCGCGGGCGCGGCGGCGGTCGCCTGGCGCAAGCGGCACCGTCTGCACGGGGCCGCTGAGCAGCGCTAACCGGGGGCCGTCGCGGGCCGGTCATTTTGGGGCGCTAGTGTGCCCCCGACCGATCACCCTTTGACCCACCTTGGACGGCCCTCACCCATGTCTTGGTTCGAATCGTTCGTCCTCGGATTCGTACAGGGGCTGACCGAGTTCCTGCCCATCTCCTCCAGCGCCCATCTGCGCCTCGCCTCGGCCTTCGCCGACTGGCCGGACGCGGGGGCCGCGTTCACGGCCATCACCCAGATAGGCACCGAGACCGCGGTCCTGATCTATTTCCGCAAGGACATCGCCAGGATCGTCTCGGCCTGGTTCCGTTCGCTCACCGACCGCTCGCTGCGCGGCGACCACGATGCCCGGATGGGCTGGCTGGTCATCGTGGGCTCGATCCCCATCGGCGTGCTCGGTGTCGTACTGAAGGACCAGATCGACACCAGCTTCCGCGATCTGCGCGTCATCGCCGTCACCCTAATCGCCATGGGCATCGTCCTCGGCGTCGCCGACCGCCTCGCCGCCCGTGACGAGTCCGGCGGCCGCCACAGGGCCGCGAAGGAGCGCAAGTCGCTCCGGGATCTGAGTGTCAGGGACGGTCTCGTCTACGGCATCTGCCAGGCGATGGCGCTGGTCCCCGGGGTCTCGCGGTCCGGCGCGACGATCAGCGGCGGCCTGCTGATGGGCTACACCCGGGAGGCGGCGGCGCGTTACTCGTTCCTGCTGGCGATCCCCGCGGTGCTGGCATCGGGCGTGTTCGAGCTGAAGGACGCGGGCGAGAGCGGACATATCGCGTGGGGGCCCACCGCCTTCGCGACGCTCATCGCCTTCATCGTGGGATATGCCGTTATCTCCTGGTTCATGAAGTACATCTCCAGCAAGAGCTTCATGCCGTTCGTGGTCTACCGGATCGTGCTCGGTATCGTCCTGTTCTTCCTGATCGGCTTCGGTGTGCTGAGTCCGGACGCGGGCCCTGCCGGGGGCTGAGCACGCGTCCGGTGCAGACGGCCGGCGGCCCCGACCGCTAGCCTTGGCCCATGTCCGCACCTTCTGCCCTTCCCGCTTCCCCGCGGCCCAGCGCCGTGTGGAACGAGGCGATCCGCGAGTTCCTGCGGTCCCGGTACGGACGGACGCTGAGCGCCGGGGAGAGCGAGGAGTACCGCCGGCTCCGCAAGGGGTACACCGCCGCGCTCAAGGCCGAGGACTCCGCAGCGGCCTAGTGCTCAGCCGGTGTCTCTCGGGCCGTGACGCTCAGGCGGTGACGGTGAAGCCGTGCTGGGCGCCGAGCCGGGCCAGGGTCTGCCGGCCGGGGATGCCGTCGGCTGCCGGGCCCGTGAGGTGGCAGCGGCGCTGCCAGGCGGAATAGGCGTCGACGGTCCTGGTGCCGAAGCTTCCGTCGACGTACTGCCGCGGCAGGAGCCCCTCGGCGCTGAGCGCCTTCTCCACGATCAGTACGTCGCCGTGATGGGTGGCGCTGCCCTCGGGCGCCGGGGGGTCGTGGCGGGCCGCGTGGACGACGTGGGCCAGCGACACGGCGGGCGCCGGCGTACCGGGCGCATGCCGCCAGGAGGCGACGGCCCTGCCTCCGCGCGCATCGGACGGGTCGGCCGTCGGCGGGCACTGGCCGTCGGGAAAGTGCGGGGCGAAGTAGCCGACGACGCGGGCGCTGCGCCGGGGAGTGGCGTGGGACCAGACCCCGTTGCCCTGCCCGTTGTCGGCGGCTCCGGCGCGGACGCTGTTGCCGCCCTTGGTGAAGACGGTGTCGGCGTCGAATCCGACGACCAGCTCGGTGTGCGCGCCGCCGCCGAGGTTCACCCAGGCTCCGACCGACGGATAGCCGGACCACTGGCCGCGCTTCTTCGCCCAGTCGGAGAAGACGGTGACGTTGTCGACCTTGGGGACCACCGCGTCGAGGCCGACGTCGTGGTACATGTCCCAGTTGAAGATCACGCACCAGCTGACGCCGTTCTCGCCGTACTCCTTCCCGAACCTGGTCATGTTGTTCCAGCCCTCGGAGCTGGTCCAGGTCTCGTAGATCTGCTCGGGTACGGCCACTACGTGGTCGACGAGCCGCCTCCACTGCGCTGATGTCATCGTGATTCCCTCCGGTCGGCGTGAACGGCGGTGCGCCGCCGCCGTGTTCAACGACCGGGCCCCTCGGGGGTCAGCACGAGGCCTCCGATAACGTGCAGATGTGATGACCGCCGAGGACCTTCTGTCCGTGCTCGCGCTGCTGCGCCGGGCGGGCGTCGACAGCTGGGTCGCCGGGGGCTGGGGCATCGACGCCCTCGTAGGAGACCAGGGGCGGGACCACCGCGATCTCGACCTGCTGCACCGTCAGGAACAGGAGCAGGAACTGCTGACGGCCCTCGCCGGGGCCGGGTTCACCGAGACGCTGGACCAGCGGCCGGTGCGGTTCGTGATGGTGCACGCACAAGGCCAGGAAATCGATCTGCATCCCCTGGCCTTCGCGCCGGACGGATCGGCGCTGCAGCGGTCATTCGATCCCGGCAAGCCTTTTCCGTACCCCGCCGAGTGCTTCGTCACCGGCACGGTCGCAGGGACGACGGTGCCGTGCATCTCCGCCGCACAGCAGGTCTTCTTCCACCAGGGGTACGAGCCCGCCGACCGCGACCTGCACGACATGGCCAGGCTGCGCGAGGCGTTCGGCATCGTGACGCACTTCTGATCAGTTCTGCCGGGTCACCGGGTTCTCGTACGGCACCCGGGCGATGTCGAGCACGCCTCCGAAGGTGCCCCACTCGTTCTTGCCGAGCCGCGCGAGCGGCCGCATCTCGGCGATCTCGGGGTGCCCGTCGGTCAGTACGGACGCGTCGACGGCCGCGTGCACCACCCGCCCGAAGACCACCGTCGAGTCTCCGAGACGCAGGGTGCTGTGCAGTTCGCATTCCAGGGCGACCGGGGACGCGGCGACCCGCGGCGGCTTCACCCGCAGGCTGGGCTCGCGTGCGATGCCGACCGCGTCGAACTCGCTGACGGAGTGCGGGAAGTCGGTCGCGGTGGCATTGATCTGCGCGGCGAGCGGCTCCGGTGCCAGGTTCACCACGAAGGCACCGGTCGCCTCGACGTTGCGCAGCGAGTCCTTGCGGCCCACCGAGGTGAACTGCACGATCGGCGGCTCCACGCTGGAGATGGTGAAGAAGGAGTGCGGCGCGAGGTTGTCGGTGCCGTCGGCCGAGGTGGTGGAGACCCAGGCGATGGGCCTGGGGACGACGGTGGCGGTGAGGAGCCGGTAGAAGTCGTTGCGGGAGACCGTGGCGGGGTCGAAATCGATGCGCATGGCATCCAGTATCGTTCAGCGCTCCTCCGCGTCCCCGAAGGACCCGTGCCGGCCGGCACCGGCCGCGAAACGGGCGGCCCCTTCGCCCGCCTGCTCCAGCGACCTCAGGCCGTGGCTCAGCTCGCCCCGCATCGCCTCCGCCTCCTCCAGCCCCTCCTGTTCGAGCAGCGAGAGCCGGTCGCCCCGCAGGCAGGCCTGGGGAAAGGCGGCGATCTCGGCGGCAAGTTCCTCGGCGGCCGCTCTGGCGCTCCCGTCCGGGACGATCCGGTTGGCGAGTCCGATGGCGTACGCCTCCGCCGCGTCCACCGCCCGCCCGGTGAGGACCAGATCCATGGCGCGGCTCGCCCCGATCAGCCGTGGCAGCCGTACGGTCCCTCCGTCGATCAGCGGTACGCCCCAGCGCCGGCAGAACACCCCGAACACCGCGGACTCCTCGACCACCCGCAGATCGCACCAGAGCGCCAGCTCCAGACCGCCGGCGACCGCGTGACCGGCCACGGCCGCGACGACCGGTTTCGTCAGCCGCATCCGGGTGGGGCCCATCGGCCCGTCGCCGGTCTCCGTGACGTCGTTGCGGCGCCCGGTGCTCATCGCCTTGAGGTCGGCGCCCGCGCAGAACGTGCCGCCCTCGCCCCAGAGCACGGCCACCGCGGCCTCCGGGTCCGCCTCGAACTCCCGGAAGGCTGCGGCGAGTTGCCGGGCGGTGGGCCCGTCGACCGCATTGCGCACCTCCGGACGGGCGAGCACGACCGTGGTGACGGGCCCCCTGCGTTCGATTCGTACAGACAATCCTCTGGACCTTCCTCTTGGCCTGGCGGCACTCCTGCCCGACACTGAGCCGATGACGCAGCGCGTGGAACTCGCGACCGTGATGGACCGCCTCGACATCGACGAACTGATCACCGGATACGCGGTGGCGGTCGACGACGGCGAATGGGCGGACTACCGCGGTCTGTTCACCCCGGCCGGCCGTGCCGACTACCGTACGTCCGGCGGAATCGAAGGGCCCGCGGTGGAGGTCGCCGACTGGCTCGCCGAAATGATGCGCCTCTTCCCGGTGCGCCAGCACCTGATCGTGAACAGGCGGCTGCACATCCAGGATCTCGGCGGCTATCCGGGCGACCGCGCCGAACTGCAGGCCGACTACGTCAATCCGATGCGGCTGCGGTCGCCCGACGACGAGGACGACCGGTCCACGGAGCCGAACTTCGAATCCGGCGGACGCTACGCGTTCAGCCTGCTGCGCACCGACCGCGGCTGGCGGATCCACAAGGTCGTCGTCCACGAGAAGTGGCGGCGTACTACGGGGGCGCTCGCCACGGCGGGCTGACGCGCCCGGCGTACCACCCACTGTTCATGATCGCGCCGCTCCCTCACACTGAGGAGGAGCACAGAGAAAGGGAGGCGCGGGATGCAGAGGTTCTTGGTCTCGTCCTGGTGGCGCGGCGGTCTCGCCCTGCTGGCCGGGGCGCTGCCCGCGCTCGCGTTCCCGGCGCCGTCGCTGTGGTGGTTCGCCTACGTGGCGCTGGTCCCGTGGATGCTGCTGATCCGGTCCGCGCCCACGGCCCGGCGGGCTGCGCTGGACGGCTGGCTCGGCGGCACCGGCCTCATGATCGCCGTGCACCACTGGCTGATGCCGAGCCTCACGGTCTTCATCGTCGTCCTGGCGGCCCTGCTCGGGCTGCTCTGGGCGCCCTGGGGCTGGCTGGTACGCCACCTGCTCGGCGGCGCGCCCGCTCCGAGCCGGGTCGCCGCCGCGCTCCTTGTCGTCCCCTCCGGCTGGCTGATGGCGGAACTGGTGCGGTCCTGGCAGGGCTTGGGCGGCCCCTGGGGGATGCTCGGCTCCAGCCAGTGGGATGCCGGCCCGGCGCTGCGCCTGGCGTCCGTCGGCGGGGTGTGGCTGGTGAGTCTGCTGGTGGTGGCGGTGAACACCGGAGTGCTCGCGCTGCTGATCGCGGAGTCGGCCCGTACGGCTGCCGCTGCGGGAATCGTGGGCTGCGCGCTGATCACCACGGCCGTCTCGGTCTGGGCCCCGAGGCCCGAGGAGAGCGGCCGGAGCAGGATCGCCGTGGTCCAGCCGGGAGTTGTCGCCACGCCCGAGGCGCGGTTCGCCCGCGAGGAGGCGCTCACCCGGCGGCTCGCCGGGCAGGACGTGGATCTGGTGGTGTGGGGCGAGAGCAGCGTCGGCCAGGACCTCGCGACCAGCCCCGAGCTGGCCGGCCGTATCGCCTCGCTCTCCCGGCTGGTCGGCGCGGACATCCTGGTCAATGTGGATGCCCGGCGCTCCGACAAGCCCGGCATCTTCAAGAGCTCGGTGCTGGTCGGCCCGGACGGGCCGACGGGCGACCGCTACGACAAGATGCGCCTGGTCCCCTTCGGCGAGTACATCCCGGCCCGTTCGCTCCTGGGCTGGGCGACCTCGGTCGGCAAGGCCGCGGGCGAGGACCGGATGCGCGGGACCCACCAGGTGATCATGAAGCTGCCCGACGGACTGCGGGTGGGGCCGCTGGTCTGCTTCGAGTCCGCTTTCCCCGACATGACCCGGCAGCTGACCAAGGACGGGGCGCAGCTGCTGATCGCCCAGTCGGCGACCTCTTCGTTCCAGCACAGCTGGGCGCCCGAGCAGCACGCCTCGCTCTCGGCGCTGCGGGCGGCGGAGACGGGCCGGCCCATGGTGCACGCCACGCTCACCGGGGTGAGCGCGGTGTACGGGCCCGACGGGCGCAAGGCCGGTCCCTGGCTGGGCACGGACCGCGACACCGCGGCGGTCTACGACATCCCGCTCGCCCACGGCACCACGCTGTACGTCAGGTTCGGCGACTGGGCGGTGCACGGCGCGGTGGCCGTACTCGCCCTGTTCTGCGCGATGACCGCCGTACGGTCGTTCAGGCGGCCTGCTCCAGAGCCTGTTGCACCACTCGCTCGCACAGCTCATGAGTCAGCAGCGCGTCCTGGGCGCTGAGCACCTTCCCCGCCCGTACGGCTTCGAGGAACGAGTGCACGCTCTGCTCGATCCCGCGCTGGCGCGCCACCGGCACCCAGTCGCCGCGCCGGCGCACGGTCGGCTGGCCCTTGTGGTCCACGACCTCGGCGAGGTTGATCACCTGCCGCTTGGTGTCCTGGCCGGAGACTTCGAGGATCTCCTCCGTGGAACCGTTCATCCGGTTCATCGTGCCGATCGCGGTGAAACCGTCGCCGGAGAGCTGGAGCACCACATGGTGCATCAGGCCCTCCAGGATCAGCGCCCTTACGTCGATGTGCTCGACGGGGCCCGGCACCAGGAAGCGCAGGGTGTCCACGACGTGGATGAAGTCGTCGAGCACGAGGGTGCGCGGGTCCTCGGGGAGGCCGACCCGGTTCTTCTGCATGAGGATCAGCTCGCGCGGGTGCTCGGCGCACTGCGCGTAGCCGGGCGCGAGGCGGCGGTTGAAGCCGACGGCCAGGCTGGTGGCGCGCTCCTCGGCGAGGTGCACCAGCCGCTGTGAGGCGGCCAGTTCGTAGGCGAGCGGCTTGTCCACGTACGTCGGCACACCCGCTTCGAGCAGCCGCGTGACGATTTCGGGGTGCACGGCGGTGGGCGCGTGCACGAACGCGGCGTCGAGGCCCTGCGCGAGCAGCGAGTCGAGGTCGGTGTGGCACTGCCCGGACGGGATCCGGTGGGTCCCCGCGACCGTGGCAAGGGTGGCCGGAGTGCGGGTCTGCAGATGCAGTTCCACCCCCGACAGGGTGGTGAGCACGGGCAGATAGGCCTTCTGCGCGATGTCTCCGAGCCCGATGCAGCCGACCTTCACAGGGGCCTCCCTCTCTGTGGCACCGCATGTTCCCGGGGCTGAGACACCGACGGCCGACGCCGCGGTCCCCCGTGACACGGGGCGTTATGTCCTGGTGCTGTGCCTGGGCAGCATACGTGTGCCGCGGTGGCCGCCGGTTCGCGAGGGGACCGGCGGCCACCGGTCACGGCGGCGACCGCCGTCACCCGTGCGGGCCAACCTTGGGCCGCGGGCTCCCCGACGGGCCGCACAGGCACCAGAGTTGCGTCCGTGCACCAGAAGAAAATCACCGTGACACTCCTGGCCGGCCTGGCCGTATCGGCCGTTTCCGGCTGTATGGCCGTCGCGTCGCCGCCCGCGCCCGCACCGTCTCCGCAGTCGGCGCCGACCAAGCCCGCCCCGTACGTGGAACCGCAGATCGTCCAGGCGCCGGCGATCGAAGCGCTGGAGGCGGCCGCACCGCCGGAGAGAGCGGACACCCCTCCTTCGTCGCCTTCGGCCCCTCAAGCACCCAGGACCCGGCGTCCCGACCGGCCGGCGGCGCCCCGCACCGGGACGGCCACGAAGCGCCGGACGCCGCCAGCGCCGCGTATCGAGCCGGCGGTTCCCGCCACCTCCTCCGACGTCTGCGCACTCGGCCAGAGTTACGGCGGCTGGCAGCCCGACAGCCCTCAGGCGCGCATCTGCCGCCAGACGTACGGTGGTTGACCGGCCGGGCCGGTCAGTTCTCCCCCAGCCGCCACTCCAGGCGGTCGATCGCCGCGCGGACCCCGTCTCCGTACCCGTCGTCGGCGAGCGCGTCCGACGCGGAGCGCGCGCGGGCCAGATGGCTCCGCGCGGCCTCGCGACGCTCCAGCTTCAGATAGTCGGCAGCCAGGTTGAGATGCAGTGACGGATAGAAGCCCCGGACCGCGAGCCCGGCGTGATGCTGGTCCACCCGCTGGTCGTCCAGCCCCTGGGCGGCGGACAACGCCCTCAGGTCCCAGAGGAGTTCGTCCTCCGGGTCGTCCTGGGTGTCCGCCATGTAGTGGGCGAGGGTACAGCGGTGCAGTGCGTCGCCGTCCTCGCCGATCTCCGACCACAGGGCGCCGAAGCGGTTGCGAGCCTCTTCCCGGTCACCGCCGTGGAGCAGCATCATCACTTGCCCGATCCTCGTCATGACGGCGTCGTCCGACGCCTCCTGCCGCTGCTCCGTCACTGCCGGCTCCTTCTCGTCCGTGCCTGTGTACAGACGCTAGCCGCAGCCACTGACAATCCGGCTCAGCCCAGGTCCGGGATCCGCCAGTCGATCGCTTCGTGTCCCTGCGCCGCGACCGCCTCGTCGATCTGGGTGAAGGGGCGCGAACCGAAGAACTTCTTCGCGGAGAGCGGGGAGGGGTGCGCTCCCTTGACCACGATGTGCCGCTCCTCGTCGATCAGCGGCAGCTTTTTCTGCGCGTAGTTTCCCCACAGGACGAAGACCACCGGGTCGGGGCGCGCGTCGACCGCGCGGATCACGGCGTCGGTGAACTTCTCCCAGCCCTTGCCCTTGTGGGAGTTGGCCTCCGAAGCGCGCACCGTCAGCACCGCGTTGAGCAGCAGCACACCCTGTTCGGCCCACGGCATCAGATAGCCGTTGTCCGGGACCGGGTGCCCGAGCTCCTCCTTCATCTCCTTGTAGATGTTCCGCAGGGAGGGCGGGGTCTTCACCCCGGGACGCACCGAGAAGCACAGCCCGTGCCCCTGCCCCTCGCCGTGGTACGGATCCTGACCGAGGACCAGCACCTTCACCCTGTCGTACGGCGTGGCGTCCAGCGCGGCGAAGACCTCGTCGCGCGGCGGGTAGACCGGCCCGGCCGCCCGCTCGCCCTCGACGAATTCGGTGAGCTCCTTGAAGTACGGCTTCTGCAGCTCGTCCCCGAGGACGCCGCGCCAGGACTCGGGCAGCATGTCGGTGTCGGTCACGTCAACAACCTCCGGTTTTGGTTCTGTTCTCAACAGCAGAACCTACCCGCGACCACTGACAACGGCCCCGGGCGACTGGGTCGCCCGGGGCCGTGTGCAGAAAACGACCGGTCAGTGCACACCGGCGTTGAGGAAGATGCCACCGTCGACGACCAGCGTCTGCCCGGTGACCCAGTCCGACTGGTCGGAGGTCAGGAACGCGGCCGCGCCCCCGATGTCCGAGGGCACACCGAGGCGCCCCAGCGGGTAGGCCGCGGCGGCCTCCGCCTCACGGCCCTCGTACAGCGCCTGGGCGAACTTGGTCTTCACCACGGCGGGCGCGATGGCGTTGACCCGCACAACCGGTGCGAACTCGTGCGCCAGCTGGAGGGTCAGATTGACCATCGCCGCCTTGCTCATGCCGTACGCGCCGATGAAAGGCGAAGGCGAAAGTCCGGCGACCGAGGCGATGTTGACGATCGCCCCGCCGTTCTCCTTCTGCCATGCCTTCCACGTCTGCTGTGCGAAACCCAGCGCCGAGATGACGTTGGTCTCGAACACCTTGCGGGCGACGTTCAGGTCGAGCTCGGCCATCGGGCCGAACACCGGGTTCGTACCGGCGTTGTTGACCAGGTAGTCGACGCGCCCGAACGCCTCCATGGTGCGCTCCACCGCGACCGCCTGGTGGTCGAGGTCGTGGGCCTTGCCCGCGACACCGATCACCCGGTCGCTGCCGAGCTTCTCGACGGCCTCCTTGAGGGCGTCCTCGTTGCGTCCCGTGATGCACACGCGGTCGCCGCGCGCGACGAGCGCCTCGGCGATCCCGTAGCCGATACCACGGCTCGCGCCCGTGATGAGCGCGGTCTTTCCACTGTCCTGTACGGCAGTCATGTCGGCCCTCTCCCCGATCAGTTGAGCGGTCCGCCGGCGACGTACATGACCTGTCCGGAGACAAAGCCGGCGTCCTCGCCCGTGAAGAAGGCGATGGCGTTGGCGATGTCCTCGGGGTGTCCGACGCGCTGCACCGGGATCTGTGTGGCGGCCGCGGCCTGGAACTCCTCGAAGCCCATGCCGACGCGGGCCGCGGTCTGCGCGGTCATCTCGGTGACGATGAAGCCGGGTGCGACGGCGTTCGCGGTGATGCCGAACTTGCCGAGCTCCTTGGCGAGGGTCTTGGTGAAGCCCTGCAGACCGGCCTTGACGGCCGAGTAGTTGGCCTGGCCGCGGTTGCCCAGCGCGGAGCTCGATGAGAGCGAGACGATCCGGCCGAACTTCTGGTCCACCATGTGCTTCTGGACGGCCTTGGCCATCAGGAACGCGCCCTTGAGGTGCACGTTCATCACGAGGTCCCAGTCGGACTCGCTCATCTTGAAGAGGAGGTTGTCGCGGAGCACACCGGCGTTGTTGACGAGGATCGTCGGGGCGCCGAGCTCGGTGGCGACGCGCGCCACGGCAGCCTCCACCTGGGCGCTGTCGGAGACGTCACAGCCGACGGCGAGAGCCTTGCCGCCGGCCGCGGTGATCTTCTCGACCGTGTCCTTGCAGGCCGCCTCGTCGAGGTCGAGTACGGCTACGGCACGGCCCTCCGCCGCCAGTCGTACGGCGGTGGCGGCGCCAATGCCGCGCGCCGCCCCGGTCACGATGGCAACGCGCTGCTCGGTGGTGGACATCCTGGTTCTCCTCGCCCTTGGATCGCGGCTCTCGATCACTGAGCAACCGCTTAGTATCAGCAATCGAGACGCTAGAAGGCCTGGCACTCCGTGTCAACGGCCCCAGGGATCAGCAGCGAAGATCACACCCGGTGCACAGCCGATGCCCCGCGCCTCAGTGCACCAGCAACGCGAGCAGCCGCTCCAGCTCCGCCTCCGGGTCCAGGGTCAGCCCGGTGTGCACAGGACCCGGCTGTACGACCGTGGAGCGCGGCGCGATCAGCCACCGGAAGCGGCGGCCCGGGTCGTCGCCCGACGCCTGCCCCGCCCCCTCCCCGCCACCGCAGATCCCCTCGACGGCGCGGAGCGCGGCGCGTACCCCGGCGACATCGGCCCCCGGGTCCAGCGCGGCGAGCTTCGCCTCGTCCAGATGCGTACGGGCTGCGACGAAGGACTTCGCGCGGCAGTAGACCACCACGCCTGCGTTGAACACCTCACCGCGTTCCACCCTCGGCATCACCCGCACGAGTGCGTACTCGAAAACGTCCCGCTTGCTCACTGGCCGCCGTCCTTCTTCATTGCCGGTTGCGGCCGGGGCGTGAGACGATCAGCCAGCCAGCCCGGTGCGTTCGAGGGCTTGGCCGCGGTCGGCGGGCCGAAGTTGATGCGTTCATGCATGCCCGCGGCTCGCTCGAGGAGCACCTCCACATAGGCACGCCGGAGCGCGTCGGTGGTCGCGAAGCCCTCCTCGTCCGCCAGCCAGACGTCGGGTACGTCGGCGGCACACGCGGTCAGCAACTCCTCGGTGACCAGGGGCGCGAGCTCGGCCGCCGCGGCGGCGACATCCGGTGCGAACGGCGCCAGCGCGTGGTCCGAAGCGTCGTACACCTTCGTCCCGTAGTTCTTCGCGGACGGCCAGTTGTGGTGCCAGATCATGGTGGCTCCGTGGTCGATGAGCCACAGATCGCCGTGCCAGACCAGCATGTTGGGGTTCCGCCAGGAGCGGTCGACATTGTTGATGACGGCGTCGAACCAGACGATCCGTCCGGCCTCCTGGGGCCCCACCTCGTAGGCGAGCGGGTCGAAGCCGATCGAGCCCGGCAGATAGTCCATGCCGAGGTTCAGCCCGCCGCTCGACTTGAGCAGCTCCTGCACCTCCTGGTCCGGCTCGCCGAGTCCGATGACCGGATCGAGCTCCATCTGTACGAGCTCGGGAATGCGCAGCCCCAGCCTGCGGGCCAGCTGCCCGCAGATGACCTCGGCGACGAGGGTCTTGCGGCCCTGTCCCGCGCCGGTGAATTTCATGACGTACGTACCGAGATCGTCGGCCTCGACGATCCCCGGAAGCGAGCCGCCCTCACGCAAGGGCGTGACATAGCGGGTCGCTGTGACTTCGGTGAGCATGGCGCCAGGTTACTTCGGGGACGCAGGCCGACGATCACTTGTTTTTCCGACCGCCCGACCCCTGCCGAAGGAAACCGATGGAGCCCATGGACACCGAAGCATTCCCCCGCCAGTTCGCCCGCACCCGCCGCTTCACGCTCGGCGCCCCGCGCGACTTCACCGTCTCCCCGGACGGCCTGCGCGTACTGTTCCTGCGCTCCGGTGAGCTCTGGCTCCACGAGGACGGGACGGAGCGGATGCTGGCGCGGGCGGCGGATGCGTACGCGACCGACCGCAGTGGGCACGTGATCGCGTACGCGGCCGACGGCGCACTCTGGACCGCGGCCACAGACGGCACGGTCCCGCGCCGCATCCCGGCCGCCGGTCCGGTGAGCGACCCGCGGCCCTCGCCCGACGGGACACTGATCGCGTATGTCAGCGGGGGCGCGCTGCGGGTCGTGCGCACCGACGGGACGCACGACCGGCTGCTCGCCGCGCCCGAGGGCGACGAGGTGACGTACGGTCTCGCCGACTACACCGCGACCGCCTCCATCGGCAGGACCCGCGGCTTCTGGTGGTCGCCGGGGAGCGACGCGCTGCTGGTGGCCCGGGTCGACCCGACGATGGTCCACCGCAGGTACATCGCCGACCCCTTCCATCCGGACCGGCCGCCGCGCGTGGCCCGCTATCCGGCGGCGGGCACCCCCAACGCCCGGACGTCACTTCACCTGCTGACCGTGGAGGGCGGGCACACGCCGCTCGACCTCACCTTCGAGTACCTCCTCACGGCCGGCTGGGGGCCCGCAGGCCCTGTGGTGAGCCTCCAGTCCCGCGACCAGCGCACGGTGCGGATCCTCGGCATCGACCCGGCGACAGGAAACACCGGGCTGCTGGCGCAGGTGACGGACGAGGCGTGGGTGGAGTTCCCGCCGGGAACGCCTGCCTTCACCGCATCAGGTACGCCGGTGATGTCCGCCGTGCTCGGCGACACCCGCGGGATCCGGATCGCCGAGGCTCTGAGCCCGCACGGGCTTCAGGTGCGCGAAGTGCTGGCCACCGAGGGCGAGCGGGTCCTGTTCACCGCGAGCGAGGAGCCGACGCAGACCCACGTCTGGTCGTACGAGCGGGACAGCGGCTTCACCCGGCTCACCCACGAGCCGGGGGCGCACACGGCCGCCGCCGGAGGCGACACGCTCGTCCTGGACAGCCGTACCCCGGACGGTCAGAAGGTGACGGTGCTGCACGCGGGGAAGCCGGCAGGCCGGATCGCGGTCCTCACCGAGGAACCCCTGGTCGTCCCCCGGCCGATCCATCTGACCCTCGGGAAGCGGCAGTTGCGCAGCCGCCTCCACCTCCCGTCGTGGTACGAGGCGGGCTCGCCCGCACTTCCGGTCCTCCTCAGTCCGTACGCCGGCCCGGGCATGCAGGTCGTGACGCAGGCCCGCGTCTGGTACACGGCCGTCTGCCAGTGGTTCGCCGAGCAGGGCTTCGCCGTGCTGGCCACGGACGGCCGCGGTACCCCGGGCCGGGGCGTCGCCTGGCAGCGGGCGATCGTCGGGGACCGGCTCGGTCCCGTACTGGAGGACCAGATCGACGCCCTGCACGCGGCGGCCGAACGCCATGACGCCCTGGACCTGGAGCGGGTCGCGATCCGCGGCTGGTCGTTCAGCGGCTATCTGGCGGCGGGCGCGGTGCTGCACCGGCCCGATGTGTTCCATGCGGCCGTCGCGGGGGCGCCGCCCACCGACCGCGCGCTGTACGACAGTTACTGGGAGGAGCGCTTCCTCGGCCTCCCGGAGGAGGAACCCGAGGCGTACGAGCGCTCCTCGCTGCTCCCCCACGCGCACCGGCTGACACGCCCGTTGATGCTGGTCCACGGACTCGCCGACGACAACGTCCATCTGGTCCACACCCTGCGTCTTTCGGCCGCCCTGCTCGCCGCCGGACGGCCGCACACGGTGCTGCCGCTCTCCGGCACCGGGCACCTTGTGGGCCGGCCGGGCGTGGCGGACAACCTGCTCCTCCTGGAACTCGCCTTCCTCAAAAAGTCGTTGAAACTCTGAACGACACGCGGCCGCCGTCCGTACAGGTCGGCATGACCTCATCACAGGAGCCCCTGCACACCTACGGCCGCCGGACCGTCGTCTCCGCGGTGGGCGCGGCCGGCATCGCCGCCGCACTCACCGCATGCGGCAGTTCCGACAAGACAGGGGGAGGCGACGCCGTGAAACCGGCACCGGCCGGGGCCGACGGCAAGGGCGGCGCCCTCGCGAAGACCGCCGACATCCCCGAGGGAGGTGGCAAGGTCTTCGCGGATCAGGGCGTGGTGGTCACCCAGCCGACGGCGGGCCAGTTCAAGGCCTTCTCGTCCAAGTGCACCCACCAGGGCTGCGCCGTCTCGAAGATCAGCAACGGCACGATCAGCTGCCCCTGCCACGGCAGTCAGTTCGACGCCGCGGACGGCAGCGTCAAGCACGGCCCCGCCACCCAGCCCCTGCCCGCCGCTGCCATCACGGTGCAGGGGGACTCGATCACGCTCGGCTGACGCGCCGCGGCCACTGCCAGCTCGCGAGTACGTCGTCGGTGGCCGCGACGGTGGCCACGAGCGCGAGCGTGTTGCGGATCATCGCGGGGGTGTAGTCGGCGGGCACCCCCGCGATCGCGTCCGACGCGACCACCACGGTGTAGCCGAGGTTGACCGCGTCGAACACCGCGTTGGGAATGGCCACGTTCGACGACACCCCGACCACGACGAGCGTCCGGCACCCCAGATTGCGCAGCAGCGGATCCACGTCCGTGCCGGCGATGGGCGACAGACCGTGCAGCCGCCGTACGACCAGGTCCTCCTCGGCCACCACGATCGGCTCCGCGATCCGTACGGCGCGCGATCCGGAGTGCTGCTGTACGGGCAGCCGCTCGGCCGCGCGGAACAGCCGTGCGTTGTGATTGGCGCCACGCCCGTCGGGGCGTCGTTCGGCAACCGCGTGCAGCACTTGTACGCCTGCTTCGTGCGCGCCCTCGACCAGCCGCGCGACATTCTGCAGAGCACCCGACGAGCGGGCTTCCTTGGCCAGTTCGGGCAGCGCGCTGTCGAGTCCGACGACGCCTTGCTGGCATTCGATGGTGAGCAGGACCGTGCTGGCAGGGGTGAGCTGCTCGGCGAGCTGTTCTTGCGTCGGCATGGGTCGTCCCCCGTGTCTGGTCGGGTCCGGGCGCGTGACAGTAACCCCCATTGCGCGATGGCGGAAGAGACTCCATGATTTCTGACACCCAGTCAGAAAGCCGGGAGAGGAAGCCAGATGACCGTCGCACAGTCCCAGCAGCAGCCCCAGCCGCAGCGCCGGGGACGCCGGATCATGATGACGGACGAGGAACGGGACACCTTCCTCGCCGAGCAGCGCACCTGCCGGGTGGCGACCGTCTCCGCCGACGGCCGCCCGCACGTCGGCGCGCTCTGGTACGCCTGGGACGGAACATCGCTGTGGCTGTACTCCATCACCCGCAGCCGCCGCTGGGCACAGTTGACCGCCGACCCCCGTCTCGCGGTGGTCGTCGACGACGGGGTGGAGTACGGGGAACTGCGCGGGGTGGAGCTCTCCGGCACCGCGGTCTTCGTCGGCGAGGCCCCCCGTACGGGCGCGACGTGCCCCGAACTCGACGCCCCCGAGCGGCAGTTCGCGGCGAAGAACTTCGGCCTGGACACCATGCCGCACGACGGCCGCCACGCGTGGCTGCGCCTGACTCCGGAGTCGATCGTCTCCTGGGACTTCCGCAAACTCGGCTAGGGCTGGGTGGCCTGCACCTCGGTCCCGGCCGTGTGCAGGGCGTCCACCACAGCCCGGATCGAGGGCCTGCGATCGGCGTCGGCACGCCAGATCGCGTACACATGACGGCACATCGCGGACCGTACGGGTACGGCGACGACCCCGCTCGGCAGGGGCCCGCGCCCCAGACGCGGCGCGATCGCCACCCCCAGACCCGCGGCGATCAGCGCCATCTGGGTCGCGTGCTCGCCCGCGACATGGGCGACCTTGGGCTCGATCCCCTTGCCGCCGAGGGTGAACATCAGCCATTCCCAGCAGAACTCCCCCTCCGGCCAGGTGATCCACTCGTCCTCGGCGAAGTCCTCCAGGTCCACCTCGGCGCGGCCGGCCAGCGGATGATCTGCGGGCATCGCGACATCCGCGAAGTCGTCCAGGAGCGCGCGCTTGGCCATGCCGTCGGGCATCGGTGTCGGCTTGTTGTACCAGTCGATGACGACCGCGACATCGAGATCACCCCGGACCACCGCCCGCACCGAGTCCTCGCCTTCCATCTCCTGGGAAGAGACCCGGAGCGCCGGATGTTCGGCGCGGAGCGCGGCGAGCGCGGCCGGGAAGAGTCCGCGCGCGCCCGTCGGGAACGCCGCGAGCCGCAGGTCGCCCACCACCCGGCCGCGCTGCGCCTCCAGGTCGGACTGGGCGATCTCCACCTGGGACAGGATCCGCGCCGCATGGTCGGCGAGCAGCCGTCCCGCGTCGGTGAGCCGCACGCCCCTGCCGTTCTTCGCGAGCAGCGGCTGACCGGCCTCCCGCTCCAGCTTGGTCAGTTGCTGGGAGACGGCCGAGGTGGTCACATGCAGCCCTTCGGCCGCCCCGCTCACCGAGCCGTGACGGGCCACCGCGTCGAGGGTGCGCAGGCGCTCCAGATTCAACATGTAAGCAATACTAAGGGAACGAGTCCACCTTTTCTCGATTGTGCTACGACGTCATCTCCCGGCAAGCTGTTCCCATGAGCACAGCGACCCCGCACCGGACCGTTTCAGCACCGCCCGCCGCCCCGACCACCACCACCGCGACCACCCCGACCCCGGCCACCCCCCGCCGCACCGTCGACTGGCGCATCCGCTTCGCCGTGCTCTCCCTCATCTGGGGCTTCAGTTTCCTGCTCATCAAGGTCGGGACCGACGGCTACGCCCCCTTCCAGGTCACCTTCGGGCGCCTCTTCTTCGGGACCGCCGTCCTCGCCGTGGCCATGGCGGTCAAGCGCGACCGGCTGCCGCGCGGCGCCCGCACCTGGATGCATCTCGCCGTCGCGGCCCTGCTGCTGAACGCGGCGCCCTTCTCGCTCTTCGCGTACGCGGAGCAGACGATCCCCTCGACGCTCGCGGGAATCTGCAACGCCACCTCGCCGCTCTGGGGCATGGCCCTGTCGATGGTCGCGCTCTCCGAGGACCGCCCCACCCGGCGCCGGGTCGCCGGTCTCGGCGTCGGATTCCTCGGTGTGCTGACCGTGCTCGGCGTCTGGCAGGGCTTCTCGGGACTGGACTACCGGGGCACCGCGATGGCCCTGCTCGCGTCGCTCTGCTACCCGATCGGCTGGATCTACCTCCGCCGCACCCTGGCATCGACCGGCAGTTCCAACCTCGCGATCACCGGCTCCCAGCTCTTCGTCGCCACGCTCGAACTGGCCCTGATCACCCCGCTGTTCACCACCCTGCCCACCTCGTTCCCGGTGGTTCCGCTGCTCGCGGTGGTGGCACTCGGCGCCTTCGGGACCGGGGTCGCGCTGCTGCTCCAGTACGGCCTCGTCGCCGAAGTCGGCCCGACCACCGCGCAGATGGTGACGTACTTCATCCCCGTCATCGCCACCGCAGCCGGCGTCGCGGTGCTCGGTGAGAGCCTCGGCTGGAACACCCCCGTCGGCGCGGTCATCGTCCTGGCCGGGGCCGCCCTCACCCAGACCAGGCCCAGGAAGCGTACGGCGCCTCAGTCGTAGCGCCTCCCGGGAGCCGGGCCGGCAGCGGACGCCACCGCGTCGGCCACCGGCCCGATGTCGTCCTCGGACATCCCCGAGACCGTGAGGCGTACGCCGGGAGCGGCCGCCATCCGGAAGCGCGCGCCCGGTGCGACGGCCCAGCCCGCGTGCAGCAGCCGGGCGACGGCTCCCGTCTCATCGGGCACGGGCACCCACACATTCATCCCGCTGCGGCCGTGGGCGTCGACGCCCCGCGCCCGCAAGGCTTCCACCAGCGCGTCCCTGCGTTTCGCGTACGCCCTGGAGACCGCCCGCGCATCGACGGCGCCCGTGCTCCACAGCTGGACCACGGCGCACTGCAGCAACCTGCTGACCCAGCCGGGTCCGAGCCGCTGACGCCCGAGGACCCGGTCGACGGTCGCCGCGTCGCCGGTAAGCACCGCGAGCCGCAGATCCGGTCCGTACGCCTTCGAAGTGGAGCGCACGAAGGCCCACTTGTCCGTCACCCCGGACAGCGGGTGCAGCGGCAGATCGACGATGCCGTGCCCGTGGTCGTCCTCGACGAAGAGCACCGAAGGGTACGAGGCGAGCACGGCCCGCAGCTCGCGCGCCCGCTCGGAGCCCACCGCGGCGCCCGTAGGATTCTGCGCCCGGGCGGTGACGATCAGCGCCTTCGCCCCGTCCCGCAGCGCCCGCTCGACCTCGCCGGGCAGCGGCCCCTCGTCGTCGAGCGCGACCGGCACGGGCCGCAGACCGAGGGCCGGCACCAGGTCGAGCAGCGCGCCCCAGCCCGGGTCCTCGATGGCGACCGCGTCACCGGACCGCAGATGCGCGGCCAGGACGCGTTCGATCCCGTCCAGCGACCCGGACACCACGGCGATCCGCCCGTCGGGCACCCCGTCGGCATCGAACGCTTCCCGGGCCAGGCGCGCCAGTTCGGGGTCGACGGCGTCCTGTCCGTAGAGACCCGGCCGCTCCTCGTTGTGGCGGGCGGCGGCGGCCAGGGCGTCACCGAGCGGAGGAAGCAGCGCCGGGTCCGGATTGCCGTTGGCGACATTGCGTACGCCCTCGGGCACGTCCGTACGGATGGATTCGCGCGCGGAGATGGCGGGCCGGGGGCGCACCCGGCTGCCCCTGCGCCCGGCCGTCTCGATCACCCCGCGGTCGCGCAGGGTGCGGTAGGCAGCCGCGACGGTGTTGGGGTTCACGCCCAGTTCGGTCGCCATCTCCCTGAGCGGGGGCAGCAGTTGTCCAGGTTCGAGCCGGCCCGCCCCTACGGCCTGCTCCACGCTCGCGGCAATGTCCATTGCGCGGCGACCTTCGATTCCGTAAGCTCCTAGCACAAAGTTGATTATGCACTAGTGCAATGGAGAGCGCAATGCCGGAGCCCGCAGTCCCCTACGAGCCGACCGAGCGCACCATCCCCACCCGCTCCCGGGAACGAGCCTCCTACGACCGCGACCTGGTGCACTCGATACTCGACGAGGGCTACGTCTGCCACCTCGGCTTCGTCCGCGACGGCGCCCCCGTGGTCCTCCCGACGCTCTACGGACGGATCGGCGAACGCCTCTACGTCCACGGCTCGACCGGATCGCGCCCCCTGCGCATGGCGGGCCAGGCCGACCCCGGCCTGGCCGTCTGCCTCACGGTCACCCACGTCGACGGCCTGGTCCTGGCCCGGTCCGCCTTCCACCACTCCCTCAACTACCGCTCGGTGATGGTCCACGGCACCGCCCACCAGGTCACCGACCCCCAGGAGCGCGCGACGGCACTCGACGCGCTCGTCGACAACGTCGTCCCCGGCCGCTCCCGCGACTCCCGCCCGGCCAACGCCAAGGAACGCGCCGCGACCGCCGTGCTCCGCCTGGAGCTCGGTGAGGTCTCGGCCAAGGTCCGCACCGGCCCCCCGAACGACGAGCCCGAGGACCTCTCCCTCCCGCACTGGACCGGCGTCGTCCCGCTCCACCACGGCTACGGCGAGCCGCTCCCCGCCGACGACCTCGACCCGGCCGTCACACTCCCCGACTACCTCAGGGCCCTCTGATGCTCATCCACCCCTGGGACGCGCCGAGCGAGGACGGCGAGTGGCAACAGTGGCTCGCCGCCCACGACTTCGGCCAGCTCGCGGTCAACGGACTGCCCGGCGAGCCTCCGTCCGTCCAGCCCATGCATTTCGTGTACGACGACGAGCACGGCGAGATCCTCACGCATCTGGCCCGCCCGAACCCGATCTGGCCCGCCCTGCTGGCGAGCCCCCAGGTCCTGCTGAGCGTCGTGGACGACTACGCCTTCGTCCCCGGCCCCTGGCAGGCACCGGCGGGCACACCGTCCGAACACGGCGTGCCCACCAGCTTCTACGCGGCCGTCCAACTGCGGTGCACCGCCCACCTGGTGGACGATCCGCAGGAGAAGGCGGCACTGCTGAACCGGCAGATGGCCCACTTCCAGCCGGAGGGCGGCTCGGCGGCCGCAGCCGTCGGCGAGGCCCCGTACGGGCGCATGCTCTCCGGCATCCGCGGCCTGCGCCTGCAAGTGACCGATGTACGGGCCAAGTTCAAGTACGCGAGCCACAAACCCCTGGACGTCCAGGAGCAGATCGCGGACGGCCTGGCCGAGCGCGGCGGCCCCCTGGACGAGGCCGCACGCGCCCACCAGCTGCGCCGCCGTCAGACCAGTACGGCCTGACGGCGCGCGGCGGACGCCGCCCGCAGCTCTCCGCAGGCGAGTCCGGTGACCGAGGCGAGCAGCAGCAGCGTGCCCACCACGGTGGCCGCGGTGAGCTGCTCGCCCAGCACCGTGACCGCGATGACGGCCGCGCTGACCGGCTCGAGGAGCATGATCACCGATACGGTCGCGGCCCGGACCACGGCGGCGCCCGCGAAGTAGAGCGCGTAGGCGAGGGCGGTCGGGATCACTGCGACGTACACCAGTAGCCAGACCACCTGCGCGGTGTCGGCGGTGTGCGGCATCAGTCCCTCGGACGCGGCGAGCGGCAGCAGACACACCGTGCCGACCGCGAACGACCAGGTAGTGGTGGCGAGGGGATCACCGCCGCCGCCCGCACGCCCGAGCCGGCGCGTCAGCAGCGTCATCCCCGCGTACCCGGCCGCGGACAGCAGCGCCCAGCCGACACCGACGGGCCGTACGGACCCGCCGCCGCTCCCCAGGACCAGCACCGCCAGCCCGCCGAGCGCCCCTGCCACGGCGCCGATCCCGCCACCGCCCAGCCGCTCCCCCATGGTCAACCGCGCCCCGACGGCGATGAGTACGGGCCCGGCGCCCAGCGTGACCACGGTGGCGACCGCGAGCCCGGTGTCCTGCACCGCGGCGAAATAGGCGACCTGGAAGACGGTGAAGGAGCCTCCCGTGACGGCGATCCGCAGCGCCTTGCGACGGCGCGGCTCGGCGGGGCCCACGGCCGTACGCGGACGACGCACCACCCGTACGGCCAGCATCACCGCGAGCCCGCCGGCGCACCGCCAGAAGGTGAGGGCGACGGGCCCGAGATCGCTCGCCCGGTAGAGCAGCGAGGCAGCGGCCCCCGCGGTGCCCCAGGCGGCACCGGCGATGATCAGAAAGACGAGGCTGCGCCCGACGGGCAGCCCAACAGCAGTGTTCGACACGTGACTTCTCTCCGCACACAACAGAAACGAGTGGGTGGCTCAGCTCTGTGCGCGGGCAGCGAAGACCTTCCCGGGAACTCCCCGGGCCGGGTCTCCATCAGGAACTGCGGCCGCCCGCGCTATGCGGCAGGAGGCGGAAGTACGGTCAAAAGCATGGTCGTCACCCTAGGCGGCGGCGCTTCCGACCTGCAACACCGTTGTCCCGTCGCCGGATCCGCCCGCGACAGGCCCCGAGGACGACGGGGGCGCCTTGGGCGTGGACGACTGGGCGATGAAGGCGCCGAACAGCACCACTCCCCCGCCGATGATCTGCGGCGCGGACAGATGCTCCCCGAGCAGCACCCAGGCCAGCACGGTCGCGATGACCGCCTCCAGGCAGGCGACGACGCCCGCCACCTGAGGCGAGAGCATGCGCACGGAGACGACCCCTGTGACGTACGCGATGACAGTGGCGATCAGCACGATCCACCCGAGCAGCAGCCAGGCCGGCACCGAGGAACCGTTCATGACGGCGTCCCCGCCGAGCACCTGCCAGTCCATGCCCCAGGGCCGGGCCACGATCGTCAACAGGACGGCGCCGACGATCAGTCCGTACGCGATGACACCGAGCGGGTCGGCGGCATCCTCCCCGTCGCCCCCCTGGTCCGACAGGACGAAGTACCCCACCTGACAGCAGGCAGCGCCCAGGGCGAGCAGCAGTCCCACCACGTCGAAACTGAGCCCCGACCACACCTCGACCACACAGGCGAGCCCACCGACGGCAAGCACCACACCCACCGCGGCGGCCCGTGTCACGGGCCTGCGCTGTACGAACCGCACCCATCCGAGAACCAGCGCCGGGGCGAGGTACTCGACGAGCAGCGCGACACCGACCGGGATCCGCGAGATCGCGGCGAAGTAGCAGGCCTGTACGCCGGCAACGGCGAGCAGTCCGAATCCCAGGAGCAGGACGGGCCTGCGCAGTACGAGATCCCGGTGGCGCCAGGCCACGGGCAGCATGACGAGCGCGGCACCGGCCACCCTCAGCCACACCACGTGCAGCGGGTCGAGCCCCGCTTCGATCAGCGGCTTGGCCGCGACTCCAGATCCACCGAATGCGAGGGCCGACAGCAGGGCAAGACCCAGGCCGGCGCTCCTCCCCTGAGCGTGCATCGGCACATCATGACAGCTCGCGTCATGAGCGTCATCCCTATGACACCTGTCGAGACGGCTCCTGGCCGAGCCGGTCCGCCAGCACCTCCACGTCCACCCCCGCGTGCATCAGCACCTCGACCGCCCGGCAGCCGCGGTCCGCTGCGAGTGCGGCCAGCAGATCGCGCCCCGATGCCCGCGGATCGCCGCGCTCACCCGCCCTCGCCAGCGCATACTCCATGGCCGTGACCGCACAGGGCGACCAGCCGGCCACCCCCGCCTCGCGCACGACGGGCAGCGCCCCGGAGTCCTCCACCGAGCCCTGCCACCTCAGTCCGTACCCGATGGAGCGCTGTACGAGATAGCCCAGCACCTTGGCCAGCTGAGGACCTCCGTCGAAGGCGGAGCGCGCCTCGGGATCCGTCTCGATCACCGAATGCAGGAGATGGGCGGTGTCGATCTGACGGTCTCCGTCGCGCAGCGCGCGCCGGCGCGCACCCGCGACCACCGTCGCCAGCTCCACCGTGAGTCTGGACTCGATCTCGGCACGGGGCGTGGCGGGCTGATCCTCCGGCCGGACAGAACTTTGCACATCTCCCACCTCATCAGGCGCCGAAGCCCGGTCCATCCCCGCCGGGGCCCATTTCCGCATCCGACAGAAGTTGGGCACGTACGTCCGACTCCTCCTCCTTGCGGATGAGACGACAGAAAAGCGCTCCGGGGGCGCGCGCCGCCTTGCGATGCGCCGCCGACGCAACCGCGGCCCGCCCCGCACTCGTCTCCCATCCACAACACCACCACCCCGGCCACCACGAGACGGAGGCCTGATGCCCCTCTGGATGGTCGCCCTCCTCGCGAAGGACGGACGACAGTACGTGTACCGGGTGTACGCACCACAGGACGCGCTGTACGGCGACCTCTTCTGGGCCGCCTTCCACTGCCACGACGAGAACCGCGCTCCGCGTGCCAGCGACTGCTTCGACTCCGCGGAGATCTGGCAGATCTGACAGTTCATCAGTATTGAATGTTCCGCTCCGACCAGCTACTTTGCGCGACATCACAACCCGTCGAGAAGGGGTGGTCGCATGGCCGAAGTCAGCGCGCAGGCACGTTTTGAGGCACCGGCCGAGAAGGTCTGGTCGCAGCTGACCGACTTCGGCTCGTACGGCGAGTGGAACATGACACACACCGACTTCCCCAAGGGCGGTCCCGAAGTGCTCGAAGTCGGGACCGTGTACCAGGAGAACATGAAGCTCATGGGCTTCCCCGCCGAAGTGAACTGGACCATAGAGGAGTTGGAGTCCGGCCGGGTGCTCGTCATCCGCGGCAAGGGCCCGATGGCGGTGGCCCTCAGCCAGCGCTACACGCTGATCCCCGACGGGGACGCCACCACACTCCGCATCGACAGCGAGTTCACCGGCGCCGCGGTGGCACTGATGGCGGGCAAGCTCAAGGACTCGGCGACGGCCGCGCTCAACGAGTCGCTCCGCAAGTTCAACACCCTGGTCGCCTGAGCGACCCGCACACACCACGCACTGCGGCGCCCCACGGATGTCCGTGGGGCGCCGCGGTGTTGGGGCGGACGGGGAAAGAATCAGTCCTCGTCGGCCAGGATCAGATACAGCTTCTTACGGGAGTCGTTGATGACCGAGAGCGCCTTCTGGCGCTGATCCGGGGTACCGGTCTTCCAGACCTGCCCGAACGCCTCCATCAGACCGAAGCCGGCCTGGCGGATCTCGTTCATCGTCTCCCAGTCGACGCCGCGCCCGGCCTCTTCCCAAGGAGCCTCGGGCCCCTCGGCTGCCGCGGTGCCACCGGCGTCGGTGAGCGTGAACAGCTTCTTGCCGCCCTCGCTCTCACTGGTGATCAGACCTTCGTCCTCGAGCAGCTGGAGCGTCGGGTAGACCGATCCGGGGCTGGGACGCCAGGCGCCGCCGCTCCGCTCACCGATCTCCTGGATCATCTCGTAACCGTGCATGGGCCGGTCCTTGAGCAGAGCCAGGATCGAGGCACGCACGTCTCCGCGCCGCGCCCTCCCCCTGGGACCGCCCCGGCCGCCACCACGCCCTCCAGGTCCGAAGGGCCCGCCGAACGGCGGCCCGAACGGGCCGAAGGCGCCACGGCGCCCCTCGAAGTCGCCCCGACCCTGATGGCCGGGACCGCAATTTCCATGTGAATGGGAACGCATCGCAAACACTTCCTTCCATCGTTGATCTGTCGCGATGCGTCAACGATATATCGGAACAGTTCGTTTGGCAACACTCGAAGAGGCCAGCGCACCGAGATTGGCCTTGGCCTGCGGCTTCAGGCCGCCGCTACCGTCGAGGACATGCGGATTCGAATCGTCGACGCCTTCACCGATCGCCCCTTCGCCGGCAACCCGGCCGGGGTCCTGCTCCTCGACGCCTTCCCGGACGACGCCTGGCTGCAGAACGTCGCCAGGGAGGTGAACCACGCGGAGACCGCCTTCGCCCACCCGCTGCCCGCCGGCGGCGAGGCCGACTGGGCGCTGCGCTGGTTCACCCCGGCCACCGAGGTCGACATGTGCGGCCACGCCACGCTCGCCACGGCCCACGTCCTGCACACCACGGGCGCGGCGACCGGCACGGTCCGTTTCGCAGCCCGCTGCGGCATCCTGACCGCGACAGCGCACGAGGACGGAACCACCACCCTCGACTTCCCGACCTCCTCGCTCACCCCGGTCGAGGCACCTGCCGGCATCGCCGAGGCGCTGGGCGCCGGGATCGTCTCGGTCCACGACACCTCGGACCACATCGGGGACCTGCTGGTCGAGCTCGCGGACGAGAAGGCCGTACGCGCCCTCACACCCGACTTCCCGGCCCTGGTGGCGCACTCCCGCCGCGGCATCATCGCCACCGCGGCCGCCGAAGACCCCTCCCTCGGCTACGACTTCGTCTCGCGCGGCTTCTTCCCCCGCGTCGGCATCGACGAGGACCCGGTGACCGGCAGCGCCCACACCGCACTGGCCCCCTTCTGGTCGGCACGCCTGGGCCGCGACGAGCTGACCGGCCTCCAGGCCTCGGCCCGCTCCGGCCTCGTCACGACACGACTGCGCGGCGACCGCACCCTGCTGACCGGATCCGCGGTCACGGTGATCGACGGCGAACTGCTCGCCTGAGCAACCCCGAGAACACCTCAGGGGACGTACGGAAATATCCGTACGTCCCCTGCGCATGCGCCTAGACCGTCGGCAGCCACCCCACCTTGCCCGCCAGCAACGCGTATCCGACGAAGGCCCCGATGTCGAGCAGCGAGTGCGCGACCACCAGCGGTCCGACCCGTCCCCAGCGGCGGTAGAGCAGTACGAACACCACGCCCATCGCCATGTTGCCGATGAAGCCGCCCACCCCCTGGTACAGGTGGTACGAGCCGCGCAGCACCGAGCTCGCCACCAGGGCGGCCATCGGCGACCACCCCAACTGCCCCAGTCTGCGCAGCAGATACCCGACGACGATCACTTCTTCCAGCACGGCGTTCTGCACCGCCGAGAGGATCAGCACCGGGAACTTCCACCACACGTCGGGCAAGGACTCCGGCACCACGGTCAGGTTGCCCCCCGCGGCCCGCGCCGCCAGATAGAAGGCGAGCCCCACGCTGCCGATGCCCGCGGCGATCAGCGTCCCGCGCCCCAGGTCGGGCCACGGCCTGGTCCGGTCGAACCCGATCGCGCGCAGCCCGGACCCCTCGCGCAGCAGCAGATGCGCCACCAGCGCGACCGGCACCAGCGCGGTGGTGATGCCGAAGAGCTGCCAGGCGAGATCCAGCCATGGCCGCCCCGGAGCGTACGAACCGTTCAAGGTCGCGGCCTGATGCTTCAGATCCCCGGGCTTCGTCAGCGAACCGACAAAGCTGATCAGCGCCGAAACTCCGCTCGCGCCGAGCGACAGCGCCAGCACCAGCACCGTTTCGGACCGGAGAATCCTTCGCGAGATCCCCTCTGTGGGAAGAGAATCAGCCACTCGTCCCGCCTCCGCCTGCACACCTGCCTCCAGTTGACCGTTCACGTCTCATCCACACCACCGTCCCGCTAGGGTCTCGGAGGCAGGTACGAAGATCGCACACGACAGGCCGTGGGAAGGGCACCACCGTGGGACGTCACAGCTTGCCCGATGAGTTCGCGCCGGAGGGAACCCGGGTCCGCCCGCCGGTCCGGCGCAGGACGGTGGCCATCGCCACCATGCTCGTCCTGTGCGTGGCGACCGGTACCGCGCTGGCGGCCCAGGGCGGCCTGCTCGGCTTCTCCACCTCCTGTTCCGACTCCGCCGTGAAGCTGCGTCTCGTGGCCTCCCCGGACATCGCACCCGCCATACGCGAGGTCGCCGACCGCGTACGCGAGGACAAGATCACCACCGACGGCGAGTGCATGGACATCACCGTCACGTCCCGCGACTCCTACAAGGTCGCCGACGCCCTCAGCACCACCTCCGCCAAGCCCGGGTTCGAGATCTGGCTCCCCGACTCCCAGCTCTGGGTGCAGCGGGCCGAGGCCACCGGCAAGAGCGTCCCGCTCAGCCCGTCGGGCAGCGTCGCCGCGTCCCCGGTCACGCTGGCCATGGTGCCCTCGGCGGCCAAGGCACTGGGCTGGCCCCGGAAGACCTACACCTGGGCGGAGTTGGCGGGAGCCGCCATGCAGTCGGACAAGATCCATCTGGGTGCGGCCGACCCGGCCAGGAGCGCCTCCGGTCTGCTCGCGCTCAACAGCATCAGCCGCTCCGCGGGCAACGGCCCGGAGAGCGCGACCCAGGTGGCGGCCTCGGCAAAGGTGCTCTCGCAGCGCATATCCGACGGCGACACCCAGGTCCTGGAGACCCTGGCCCGCGACGACTCCGGTGCGGAGAAGGGCAATCCGCGCCGCAATCAGGCCCTGGTCCTCTCCGAGCAGGCGGCCTTCGCCCACAACACCTCGTCCGCCGACGCCCAGCATCTCGACCTGTTCTATGCCAAGGACGGCACCCCGCAACTGGACTACCCGTACACGCTGGTCAACGAGGGCGCACATTCCACGGACCAGAGCCGCGCGGCCCTGCGCTTCATGTCGCTCCTGGGCGAGGACTCAGCCCGTGGCGTCATCGCCCAGCACGGATTCAGAACACCCGACCAGCCCGCCCGCGACAGCGACGTGAAGACGGCGGGCGGTCTCGCACCGCAGCCGTACGGCAAAGAACCGCCCCAGGCGCTGACCGATCAGGAACTCGAAGAGACGCTCGGCATGTGGACGATCACGGTCCAGAGCGCCCGGCTGACCACAGTGGTCGACGCGTCCGGCTCCATGGCCACCCTGGTGCCGGGCCGCGGCTCCCAGACCCGGATGGACGTCACCAAGGCCTCACTCCTGCAGGCACTCGCCCAGTTCACGCCGGAGGACGAGATCGGCCTGTGGGACTTCGCCACCCGGCTCGACGGCAGTCTCGACTACCGCAAGCGCATGGAGACGGTCCGCCTCGGCGACCCGGCGAAGGGCGGCGGCACCCAGCGCGACCGGCTCTCCGCCTCGATCTCGGGGCTGGCGCCCGTTCCGGACGGTGCGACGGGTCTGTACGACACGACGCTGGCCGCGGTCAAGGACGCGCAGGCGACGTACGTGAGCGGCAAGTTCAACGCCGTGGTGGTTCTCACCGACGGAGTCAACGAGGACGACCACGGCATTTCCCGGTCCGGTCTGATCACCAAGCTCAAGCAGCTCACCGACATCCACCGCCCCGTCCCGCTGATCATGATCGCGGTCGGCCCCGACACCGACAAGACGGAGGTCGAGCAGGTCGCCGAGGCCACCGGCGGCGCCGGCTACCAGGTCAGCGACCCGGCGGACATCCACGCCGTACTCCTCAAAGCGGTGATCGCGGCCGCCAGCGCCAAGGCCTCATGACGGGCCGGGGAACCCCACCGGCCAGGTGTGCACCGGCTCCCCCTGATGCATCAGCTCGGCATAGCGCCGGGTGGTGGCGGCCAGCGCGGCCTCCCGCTCGAGTCCGGCCTCCAGCGCGCGGTGGTACGTATCGACCTGCCAGGACGCCCCGTTGACCCGACGCCTGCACCGCTCCTCGATCACGCCCAGATAGTGGTCGCGGTCGGCCGGCTCGATCCCCCAGGCATCGAGGCCCGCGGCCGCCAGGGGCAGCAGTTCATCGCGTACGAGCTTCACCGCGGGCACCTTCGCGATCCCGCCGGACCTCCCCGGGCGCACCCACTCCAGCTCGGCGTCGATGCCGTACCGGCACGCCGCCTCGAAGTTCCGGTCGGCCGCCTCGAACGGCATACGCCGCCACACCGGGCGCGCATCCTCGGCGAGTGCCCGCACCAGGCCGTAGTAGAAGGCCGCGTTCGCCATGACATCGGTGACGGTGGGGCCGGCGGGCAGCACCCGGTTCTCCACCCGCAGATGCGGGACACCGTCGGCGATGCCGTAGACGGGCCGGTTCCAGCGGTAGACCGTGCCGTTGTGCAGCACCAGTTCCTGCAGCCGCGGTATGCCTCCGTCGTCGAGCACGCGCAGCGGCTCCTCCTCGTCGCAGATCGGCAGCAGCGGCGGGAAGTACCGGAGGTTCTCCTCGAAGAGGTCGTACGCCGAGTCGACCCAGCGCTCCCCGAACCAGGTCCGCGGCCTCACCCCCTGGGCCTGCAGTTCGGGCGGCCGGACGTCGGTGGCCTGCTGGAAGAGCGGAGGCCTCGACTCACGCCACAGCTCACGGCCGAACAGGAAGGGCGCGTTGGCCCCGACCGCCACCTGCACCGAGGCGATGGCCTGCGCGGCGTTCCACACATCGGCGAAACGGCCCGGGGTGACCTGGAGGTGCAACTGCACGGAAGTGCAGGCGGCTTCCGGAGTGATGGACCCGGAGGTGCAGGTGAGCCGTTCGACACCCTGTATGTCGAGTACGAAATCCTCACCCCGCTCCGCCACCATCCGGTCGTTGAGCAGCATGTACCGGTCCACGTCGGAGAGATTGGCGGACACCAGATCGCGCTGGGCGAGCGTCGGAAGAATTCCGATCATGACGATCCCGGCGTCGACCTCGTTCGCTTTTCGGTGCGCGTACGCGAGTCCGGTGCGCAGCTCCTCCGCGAGTTGATCAAAAACCCGGCCGGCGAGCCGGTGCGGAACAATGTTCACTTCCAGATTGAACATTCCGAGCTCGGTCTGGAAATCCCGGCTGGCGATGCGCTCCAGGACCTCCGCATTCATCATCCGCGGCATCCCGTCGGAGCCGGCCAGATTCAGCTCGATCTCCAGCCCCATCAGATTCTTCGGGCGATCGAACCTCCTCTCGTCCAGCAGCCGCCCCAGCCCCTCGAGGCACTGTCGCAGCTTCCTCCGGTACGCCTGCCGATCGGACAGGTCGAACCCGCCTGCCACGACCTTCTCCCCCATCGGGGCGTCCCTCCTCGAGTGGGCGGCCAGCGGCAACGGCCGCTCGCGTCACGGTCGATAATGCCCAGGCGGGCTGATCCATAACGCCCCGCGGGGTACCAGTCGACGAGTAACCTTGCCCTGGCACATTCCATCGGCATGGCACACGCGGTGGTTACTGCTCGTTTCGTAGTGGTGAAAAACGCCGACGAGTTCCGGCCGACCGCTCCAGAGGTCTCTTCGCAGCCCAGAGCGATGCACCCCTGCCAAATAGGGTAAATGCCTGCCGAATACGGGCCGAATACCGACTTGCCCGCAATACCGGCGCCCGCTAGATGAAACATCGTGTGAACACGCGTCGTATAAACTCCGCGAACGAGACAGAGAGTTGGCGCCCCGGCCCGTGCCCCCGGCCCCCCTCTGCCCCCGCACGCTGACATCGCCGTCCGCACCGCCCATGCGCCACCGTGTCTCCGAAAAAGTGAGAGGCGATCCACCATGCCGCTGCATGTACCCCCCGCTCCCGCGCCCGCCCTGCGCAGCGTCCTCGCGGCACTCGGTTCCCCCACCGCAGTACGTGAGGCCCGCACCCCTGCCCTTCGCTCCGCCCTCGGTCACCTGACCCCCGAACTCCCCCTGCCCGTCCATGTGATGGACCGGATCGTGCCGGGCAGCCAGCCACCCCGGACCCGCCTCACCGGCTGGCGTTTCCTGATCCGCAGCGGCGACCGTGCCGTGGCTGCGGCGGACACGATGCTCACCGCGGACGGCTGGACCTTCTCCCATTTCTTCGAGGGCCCCTACATCGCCTCCACGGAGCGCGCTCTGCGCCAGGCCGAGGGGATGAAGGCGCACTTCCAGCCGCGACTGCTGTCCATACCTGAGCTGTACATGCTGACCCTGTGGCTGCACGGCACCCACGAGGCCGACCCCGCGGACTCCATGCCCGCCCCGACGGACCTCCTGATCCCCCTGGCCCCGGCCCCGCCCGGTATCGCCGCCCATCGTCCGCACCGAGTCGCGGACCTGCTGCCCGTCATGACGCTGCGCCTTGCGCCCCCGCTCCTGGCCACCCGCGCCTGACCCCCTTTCGACCCATCCGGACTAGCCCGTACCGGCCCCCCCGAACCACCCGAAGGGACAGTCCAGTTGAGCTGAACCGTCCGCACGGGTGATGCGTCATGGAGTAGTAGGAAGTGCTGCCGCTAAATCCCTGCGGATTGACGTCCGTGGGGCAACACTGGGAACGGACCGATGAAAACGGGGGGCGGCCATGAACACAGCTTCGAGCCGCAGGACAGTCACCGCACTCACTACAACGCAGCGAAAGAACGCATCCATGTGCCAGCACCAGCCACCCTGCCCGACAGCCGCCTCCGCCGACCGGGAGGCCGCGCTTCTCGTGGCACACCACCCGGAGCAGGGCTGGAGCCTGCTGTGCAACGGCGTCCTCGTCTTCGAGGACACCGGCGAGCTGCTGCCGGACGGACGGATCATCGCCCCGCACCGGCCACTGGGTGTGGGCCAGGTGGTGGCCGCCGCCTAGGAGCGGTGCATGTACGACGAAGGGGCCGGCCCGGGTGACATCCCCGGAACCGGCCCCATTGCTGTGCGTCAGTTGTCGTAGCTGTCCAGCGGCGGGCAGGAGCAGACGAGGTTACGGTCCCCGAACGCCCCGTCGATCCGGCGCACCGGCGGCCAGTACTTGTCCGCGGCCGAGACCCCCGCCGGGAAGACCGCTTCCTCGCGGCTGTACGGGTGGTCCCACTCGCCGCCGAGCGCACCGGCGGTGTGCGGGGCATTGCTCAGCGGGTTGTCGTCCACCGGCCACTCGCCCGACGCGACCCGCTCGATCTCGCCGCGGATGGCGATCATCGTGTCGCAGAACCGGTCGAGCTCGTAGAGGTTCTCGCTCTCGGTGGGCTCGATCATCAGCGTCCCGGCCACCGGGAACGACATCGTCGGCGCGTGGAAGCCGTAGTCGATGAGGCGCTTGGCGATGTCGTCGACGCTGACACCCGTCGCCTTCGACAGCGGCCGCAGGTCGACGATGCACTCGTGCGCGACCAGCCCGTTGGGGCCGGTGTAGAGCACCGGGTAGTGCGGCTCGAGCCGCTTGGCGATGTAGTTGGCCGCGAGCACCGCGACCTGCGTCGCCTGCTTCAGCCCCTCGCCGCCCATGAGACGTACGTACGCCCACGAGATCGGCAGGATCCCCGCGGATCCCCAGGGAGCGGCCGAGATCGGCCCGACGCCCGTCTCGGGACCCGCGGTCGGCTGGAGCGGGTGGTTCGGAAGATACGGCGCGAGATGCGCGCGCACCCCGACCGGGCCGACGCCAGGACCGCCGCCGCCGTGCGGGATGCAGAAGGTCTTGTGCAGGTTCAGGTGCGAGACGTCACCACCGAACTTGCCCGGCTTGGCCAGACCGACCAGTGCGTTGAGGTTGGCGCCGTCGACGTAGACCTGACCGCCCGCCTCGTGCACCTCCGCGCAGATGTCGGCGACATGCGCCTCGAACACCCCGTGGGTCGAGGGGTAGGTGATCATCAGCACCGACAGCTCATCGCGGTACTGCTCGATCTTGGCGCGCAGGTCCGCGACATCGACCTCGCCGTCGTCCGCGGTCTTCACCACGACGACCTTCATCCCGGCCATCACGGCGCTCGCGGCGTTGGTGCCGTGCGCGGAGGACGGGATGAGGCAGACGGTGCGCTGCAGGTCGCCGTTGGCCCGGTGGTACGCACGGACGGCGAGCAGCCCCGCGAGCTCGCCCTGCGAACCGGCGTTGGGCTGCAGGGAGACCTTGTCGTACCCGGTGACCTCGGCGAGCTGATCCTCCAGCTCACGGATGAGCGTCAGGTACCCGGCGGCCTGGTCGACCGGCGCGAAGGGATGCATCGCCCCGAACTCGGGCCAGGTGACAGGCTCCATCTCGGTGGTCGCGTTCAGCTTCATGGTGCAGGAGCCGAGCGGGATCATGCCCCGGTCCAGCGCGTAGTCACGGTCGGCGAGCTTGCGCAGGTAGCGCAGCATCGCGGTCTCGGAGCGGTGCTGGTGGAAGACCGGGTGGGTGAGCACCTCGTCCTCGCGCAACAGCGTGTCGGGAATCGCCTCGGCGGTCCGGGCGTCAAGAGCTTCGACATCGCCCTCGACTCCGAACGCGCGCCAGACCGCGGTGAGTTGTACACGCGTGGTGGTCTCGTCGCAGGCGACGGAGACATGGTCGGCGTCGACCTGGTGGAGGTTGACCCCCTGCTCACGGGCGGCGGCGACGACCGCGGTGGCCCGCCCCTCGGCCCGTACGGTCAGGGTGTCGAAGTAACTGCCGTGCACGACCTCGACGCCCGCTGCCCGCAGCCCCTCGGCCAGGATCGCGGCGTAGCGGTGGGTGCGCCGGGCGATCGCCCGCAGCCCCTCGGGGCCGTGGTAGACGGCGTACATGCCGGCCATCACGGCGAGAAGCACCTGGGCGGTGCAGATGTTGCTGGTGGCCTTCTCCCGGCGGATGTGCTGCTCACGGGTCTGCAGAGCCAGCCGGTAGGCCTTGTTGCCGTCCGCGTCCACGGACACACCCACGAGACGCCCCGGCAGGCTGCGGGCGAACTTCTCGCGCACGGCCATGAACCCGGCGTGCGGACCGCCGAAGCCCATCGGCACCCCGAACCGCTGCGTGGTGCCGACCGCGATGTCCGCGCCGAGCTCGCCCGGTGAGGTGAGCAGCGTCAGCGCCAGCAGGTCTGCGGCGACCGTGACGATCGCACCGAGCTCGTGGGCCTGGTCGATGACGGGCTTGATGTCCCGTACGCGGCCGGAGGCCCCCGGGTACTGCAGCAGCACCCCGAATACACCGCGCTCGGCGGCCTCGGCGGGGATCCCCTCGCTCAGGTCGGCGACGACGACCTCGACACCGGTCGGCTCGGCGCGCGTCTGGATGACGGCAACGGTCTGCGGCAGCGCATCCGCGTCGATCAGGAAGACACCGTTCTTGACCTTGCCGACCCGGCGGGCGAGAGACATCGCCTCGGCGGCCGCGGTGCCCTCGTCGAGCAGCGAGGCGCCCGACGTCGGCAGTCCGGTCAGATCGGCGACCACGGTCTGGAAGTTGAGCAGCGCCTCCAGCCGGCCCTGCGAGATCTCCGGCTGGTAGGGCGTGTACGCGGTGTACCAGGCCGGGTTCTCCATGACGTTGCGCAGGATCACCGGCGGCGTGAAGGTGCCGTAGTAACCGAGCCCGATCATCGGGGCGAGAACCTGGTTGCGGTCGGCGAGGACACGCAGCTCGGCGAGTACCTCGGCCTCGGTCCGCGCCTCGGGCAGCTGCAGCGCCCCGGCGCTCTTGATCACCTCGGGCACCGCGGCGGCGGTCAGCTCGTCCAGCGAGCCGTAGCCGACCTGAGCGAGCATCTTCGCCTGCGCCCCGGCATCGGGCCCGATGTGGCGCTGCTCGAAGGGGATGCCACGCTCCAGCTGGGAGAGCGGAATGCGGTTGGCGGTCATGGCGGAGGCCTCCTGGTCGACGCGACCTGCGAGGGGCACCACGGCGCGGGTGCCCGAACGGCCTCCCCCTCTGTCATCTCAACCTGAGAGTTTCACCGGCCCGCACAAGGCGCACCGGCTTTCACCGTCGGTGAGGAAGGGATCCGGTACGTGCCCGCCCGACGCCCGCCCTGCTTTCCAGAGTGACCTCGTCCACGCGGTACGTGTGCCTGAGAGATTCCGGGGAGGATTTGCTCCTTCGGCGCCCCCAGACGATCTCCGTCGGAGGACTCTCCCGCGCGGGGTCAGCAGCCGTGCGCCAGCCTACCAGCGCGGCCGACCGACAGGTCTTCGAGTGGACGGCACCCCAGATCTGCACTTTTGTAGTGTTTACAGACCAGTTGCGACCAGTTGGAGGGACCGTGCAGACCGACATCGATCCGCGCAGCCTGATCGGCCGCAAGGCATTCGACCGCAATGGCACAAAAATCGGCACGGTCGACGAGGTGTACCTGGACGACGCCACCGGCGTCCCCGAGTGGGCAGCCGTCCGCACCGGCCTCTTCAGCCGGGACGCCTTCGTCCCGCTGGAACCGAGCGAACTCGTCGACGACACCCTCCACGTCCCTTTCGAGCGGTCCCTGATCAAGGACGCCCCGGACTTCGGCGTGGGCCGCCACCTCTCCCCCGAACAAGAGCTCCAGCTCTACCACCACTACGGTCTGGACGTCTCGGCCCCCGCTCCCGCACCGGACCGGGACTTCGGCCGGCTCGCGGGCGACAACGACTGACCGTCCCCGGCCCGTACGAGCGGGAGCGGTTCGGACAGCTCAAGACCGGGATCGTCCACCCGGAAGGTACGCACCCGCCCCGGCACGACCGACCAGGGCTCCTCGAAGCGGACCGTGACCCGCCCCACCCCGCTGCCCTGCACCCATCCGGCCCCGAACTCCGCATGGTGTACGTCATGACCGGCCGGCCAGCGCCGCTCGGCCGGCGGCACACTCTCCTCCGCCACCGGCGCCGCACCTTCCACCCGCGGCGCCGTTTCCACCGCGGCCTCCTCCAGCGCCGCCCGCTCGCTGGCGGCCTGCGCGAAAAGATCCTCCTGCGTGTAGTCGGCCAGGCCCGTGACACCCACTCCCAGCAGCCGCACACCGCCCGTGGTGTCCACCGACTCCAGCAGCCGCCCCGCGGCCTCACGCACCACCGTGGGATCGTCCGTGGGCCCGCGCAGCGTCTCCGACCGCGTCAGCGTCGAGAAGTCGTACCGCCGCACCTTGAGCACGACGGTGCGCCCGGAGCGCCCGGCGGCCCGCAGCCGCTCCACGCACCGCCCGGCGAGCCGGTCGACTTCCGTCCTGACCCGCACCCGGTCGTGCAGGTCCACATCGAAGGTGTCCTCCACCGACACCGATTTGGTGTCCCGCTCGGCCACGACGGGCCGGTCGTCATGACCGACGGCCATCCGGTACAACGAAGCCCCGTGCGACTTCCCCAGCAGTCGTACGAGCTCGTCCTCCCCCGCCCGCGCGAGATCGGCGACGACGCTCATCCCGGCCCGCCGCAGATGGTCCTCGGTGGCCGGCCCCACACCGGGCAGCGTGCGCACGGTCAACGGCGCCAGCAGCTCCCGCTCGGTCCCCGGTTCGATCAGCTCGAGACCGTTCGGCTTGGCCCGTTCGGAAGCGATCTTCGCCAGCATCTTTGACCCGGCGAGCCCCACCGACCCGCTGAGACCCGTGACCGCCAGAATGTCCCTCCGCAACTGCTCACCGACCGCCCGCGCCGAGTCCGAGTCGTCGGCGGCCTCTCCGGCCTCCAGGTCCACGAAGGCCTCGTCCAGGCTGAGCGGCTCTATCACCGGCGACAGCCGCCCAAGGAGCTCCATCACCTGGTTGCTCACATCGCGGTACAACGAGAAGCGCGGCACCAGATACGCGGCGTTCGGACAGAGCCGCCGGGCCTGGGCCATCGGCATCGCCGACCCCACCCCGAAACGCCGCGCCTCGTACGAGGCGGTGGAGACCACTCCACGCGGCCCCAGCCCACCCACCACCACCGGCTTCCCGCGCAGACTCGGCTTCGACGCCTGCTCTGCGGCGGCGAAGAAGGCATCCATGTCCAGATGCAGGATGGTGGGCGCGGCTCTCACATCAACCGATGCTGCCCTACGCCACTGACAATCGGCCCCCGCAAGCGCCCCGCCACCTCACACGGCGCGATTGCGCCGCCGGGCCAGCTCGTCCGCGGGGTTCTGCCCCACCAGCGTCTCGCCGGTGTCGATCCGCTCTCCGTGCAGCTGCGAGAGGGCGCTCTCCACGTCCTGCCACACCACACCCACAGCGATCCCGAAGATCCCCTGACCGCCCTGGAGCAGGCTGACGACCTCGTCGGGCGAGGTGCACTCGTACACCGTCGCTCCGTCGCTCATCAAGGTCATCCGCTCAAGACCGACGAAGCCACGCTCCCGCAGATGCTGGACCGTGGTGCGAATGCTCTGGAGTGCGACCCCGGTGTCGAGGAATCGCTTCACGATCTTCAGAACGACGACGTCCCTGAAGCTGTAGAGCCGCTGGGTCCCCGACCCGTAAGCGGGCCGCACACTCGGCTCGACGAGCCCCGTACGCGCCCAGTAGTCAAGCTGCCGATAGGTGATGCCCGCCGCCGCACACGCGGTCGGTCCCCGGTATCCGACGGTGTCGGCCTCTTGTTCGGCCGCCCCGCCGTGAAGCGGATACGGCCCGCCCGCCGCCGTACCGTCAACGCTGCTGCTCACGACGACCTCCGTCCTTGACCTGCCTTCTCGACGGTAGGCAGTCACCCGGGGTGCGTCAACGATCGCCACACTCGGCACGCCGAGTGATAATCACCCTGAGAGTGGTTTCCCGCACCCCTCTGCGGGGAAAGGCTACTCGAATGTCCTGGGGGCACCCGGCCGGAACGTCACTGGCTGTTGGTCCCGAAGTCCTCCGGCGAGATCTGGTCGAGGAACTCCCGGAACTTCTCGACCTCGTCCTCCTGCTCGTCAGGAATCGCGATTCCCGCGTCGTCCAGCACCCCGTCACTGCCGTAGATCGGCGTACCGGTGCGCAGCGCGAGCGCTATGGCGTCGGACGGCCGCGCGCTCACCTCGACCCCGCTGGCGAAGACCAGCTCCGCGTAGAAGACGCCGTCACGCAGATCAGTGATGCGGACCTCGGTCAGCTCCTGGCCGACCGCTTCCAGAACATCCTTGAAGAGATCATGCGTCAGCGGCCTCGCGGGCGCCATCCCCTGCTGGGCGAAGGCGATCGCGGTCGCCTCCCCTGGTCCGATCCAGATAGGGAGGTATCGATCGCCTCCCACTTCACGCAGGAGAACGATCGGCTGGTTGGAGGGCATTTCCACCCGGACACCCACAACGTCGAGCTCGTTCACACAGCAACCCTAGGACGTGCCCGGCACGTTTGGGTAGTCGGGCTCCTCCATACTCAACTCAACCGGACGCCGAGAGCCGTCTGCACGAGTGCCGCATGGAGCCGCACGGAGAGCATGGCGAGCTCTCTCGCCGTCGTCTCGGCATGGGCTCTGGTCTGCGGATTGCGGTGGCGGCGCAGCGGTCCGACCACCTGCTCCACCAGTCCGGCCTCACGGTCGGCGGCGGCTTTCATCGCGCGCAGATGTCGGGGTTCAAGACCGAACCGCCCCAGATCCGCCAGAAGTCGCGCCACGTTCACGGCCTCCGCGTCGTAACCACCCTCGGCCACGGGCGCGATCAGGCCGTACGACTCCCACTCATCGAGCTCCTCCACGCTGACCTCGGCAGCGGCAAGCAGCACGTCCCGCCCGATCCGGGCAGCCGTGGCCCGCTCGGCCCCGGCCTCCTCGTGTGCCGCGTCCTGGGACGGCAGCTGGACCTGCTCACCGCGCTCCAGCGCGTCGAGGTGGTCGCGGATGACCCGCAGCGGCAGATAGTGGTCCCGCTGCATCCGCAGCACCTGGGCAAGCCGCTCGACGTCGCCCGTGCTGAATTTGCGATAGCCGGACGGGGTGCGCTGCGGTTCGACGAGTCCCTCGGCCTCCAGGAAGCGGATCTTGGAGATCGTCACTTCGGGAAACTCTTCGCGCAGTATGTTCAGGACGGTTCCGATGCTCACAGCACGGCCGCCCGCAGGGGCGGTGCCGTCGCCGGCACCGCCCGTCGTTGATTGCAGCATGGACCTTCCCTGGGGGGTCACACGCCCCGCTGGCTCGCGTAGAAGACCAGCCGGTACTTGCCAATCTGAACTTCGTCGCCGTTCGCCAGTGCAACGGAGTCGATGCGCTCACGGTTCACATAGGTGCCGTTGAGGCTGCCGACGTCCGCCACGGTGAAGCCACCGTCGACACCGCGACGGAACTCCACATGGCGACGCGAAACCGTGACGTCGTCGAGGAAGATGTCGCTCTGCGGATGACGGCCGGCCGTGGTCAGCTCGCCGTCCAGCAGGAAGCGGCTGCCCGAATTCGGACCTCGGCGCACCACCAGAAGCCCCGAGCCGAGCGGAAGCGCGTCGACAGCGGCCTGAGCCTCGGGCGAGAGCGAGGGGCTGGCCGTCTGACCGGTCGCCTCCGCCTCGTACGCCTCAAGACCAGAAATGGAGATGGTCGACGTCGTCTCGGAAGGCCGCTCGGGCGTTGCCCCTGCCCGCAGCGGAGCGCCACAGTTGGAGCAGAACCGACTGGCCTCGGCATTCCGATGCCCGCACCTCGTACAAACCGGCATGGACTCCTCCTGCAATGGTTCCCCAAAACCTATGCGGCCTTGACCGGCAGGGTCAACAGACGACGCGCCCGGAATGTCACCACCGGGACCGCCCACCTCATCGCGGAAGAGCGGGCGTTCCCCGGCCTGCTCCTCACCCTGCCCATGACGCGGAGCACGGTGCCGGGCGGTGGCGTTGCCACTGTCCTCGCGTGCGCTCTTGCCGAACAACTTCGCAAACAACTTCACGGGCGATTCCCCTTGACCGAAACAGACCCGCCCGTGGGGCAGGACGAACCCTGAACGAACACACCTGCCGAACCGGACATCCACACAACGTCCGTATCCACCCGACAGTTTCCACCACGTACCCCGCTTGAAGCGCGGCGACCCCCCGCAACCTCATGCCCTGGTCCCACGACCCCCATGCGCCCCCGCCTCACTACGATGACGACCGAGCGTAGTCAGGCCGCTTCGCCGGTCGCAAGGCATCCACGACGATCTTCTCAACTCGTGCCACCGTGGCGGTGGCCTGCTCTTTCTCCAGAGTCTGCACGACACCGCCCGGGATGTTGAGCGCGGGCTCCAGATCCTCCGGCTTCCCGATCACCTTGAAGGTGTACGGCGCGCTGATCTTCTGACTGTCCACTCGGATGCCGCCCTCGTCCGAGAAGTAGGTGTCACCCACGACCCTGACGTCATTGATCTGGATGGCCTCCGCGCCCGCGGCCCGCAGCTCCTGGATGGTGTCGAGAAGCATGTCGGCCTGCACCGCCTTGTGCGGGTCCTGGATCGTCAGAGTGATCCCTGGCCCCTGCGCCGCCACCGTGCCGGCCAGGATGCCGAGCTGCCGGGCCTTCTCCTGGGTCTGCTTACGTGCCTCTTCCGCCTGGTCCGAGCTGCTCTCCAGCTCGGTCCGCTGGCCCTCCAGCCGCTGCTTCTCGTCCTCGAGCCGCTGCGTACGGTTGTCGAGCTCGTCGAGGATGCGCACCAGGTCCTCCTGGCGGGCACCGCGCAGCGCGCTGTTGTCGCTCGTGGAACGGACCTGAATGGCGAGTCCGAGACCGAGCACGAAGAGCAGCACCGCGACGATGAGTTGGGCACGCGTGATCCGCGGCGGCCACAGTCCCTCGGCCAGCCGCTGCCGACCGGTCCGCTGCACCGGTTCGGTCCGCTCTTCGTCGGCCCGGCCCTCTTCGGGAATCCCGTCGTTGCTCATCGGCCTCAAGCCCGGAAGACGTGCCGGCGGATGGCCGCGGCGTTGGAGAAGATCCTGATGCCGAGTACGACCACGACGCCCGTGGACAGCTGCGCGCCGACGCCCAGCTTGTCGCCCAGGAACACGATCAGAGCTGCGACCACCACGTTCGAGAGGAAGGAGACGACGAAGACCTTGTCGACGAAGATGCCGTCGAGCATGGCCCTCAGTCCACCGAAGACCGCGTCGAGGGCAGCCACGACGGCGATCGGCAGATAGGGCTCGACCACCGCCGGCACCTCGGGCCGGACAAACAGTCCGACCACGACTCCCACCACGAGGCCCAGTACGGCGATCACGATGTGCCTTTCCCTGTGTTGGCCGACGCGGCGGCCGTTGGTTTTGCGGTACGTACGATCAGGCTCGGGGCGGCAGGCAGCTGCACCTCGTCCTGGTCGGAGATGCTGGTGCGGATGGAGTAGTTCTCCTGCAGCACGTGCAGATACTGGCCGTCGGCACTCGCCTGGAACGCGGAACTCAGCCGCTTCCCGTCCCCCACCGCGAGCACCGTGTACGGCGGTACGAGCGGCTTGTTGTCCACCAGTATGGCGTCGCCTGCGGCCCGGATCGCCGAGAGCGCCGTCAGACGCTGCCCGTTGATGGCGATCGCCTCGGCGCCGGACTGCCACAGACCGTTGACGACCCGCTGCATGTCCCTGTCCCGTACGCGACCCGTGTCGGAGAAACCGGTGCTCTCGCGCGGCCCGCCGCCGCCCTGGTCGGTGTCCTTGGCGTCGTCCACGACGAGCTTCACACCCGGCCCGTGGACCTCCGTGGCCCCGGAGAGCAGCGCCACCAACTCCCCCTGGTCGCCGCCGTGCTGCTCCAGCGCCTTGCGCTGGCGCTCGCCCACCTCGTCACGGAGGGCATCCACCTTCTGCTGCTTCTTGTCGGCAGCCTCGGTCTCCGACTCGACCCGGTCGATGAGCTCCTGGCGTTCCTTCGCGACCACAGGGGCAGTGACCCTGGCCTGCGCCGCACCCACCGTGACGACCAATGCGGCGATCACCAGGCCGGCGGCAAGTCCCAGTTTCGCGCGCAGAGTTCGAGGCATCCCTGCCCGGCCCTCGGCGGCCCGCCGGGCCGTGGCCTCCGCATACCCGTCGTCCAGGCTGTGGTCCATCACATTGGTCAGCAGCGACATCGACGCATCGGGGCGTGCGGGCGGAGAGCCTGTGCTCCGAATGGGGGGCTGCTGCGACATGCCGCACATCGTCGCACGTCGGAGCATCAGGTACCGAATGGCCCCACCGGTGTGCCGGGCGGTGTACTGCTACTCCGCCCGGCACACCGGCATCACCTCAGTGACCTGCGCTGTCCACGACCGCCGACCACTCGTCGAGGAGCACCTGGGCGGAAGCGTCGTCCGGACCTTCGGCCCACAGATGAGTGACGGCTTCTGCCGGATCCGGCAGCACCATCACCCAGCGACCATCGGTCTCCACCACCCGTACGCCGTCGGTCGTGTCCACGGACCGGTCAGCAGCCGCTTCCACCACGCGGCGCATGACCAGGCCCTTGACCGCCCACGGGGTGGCAAGGTCCCTCCGGAGCACATGCGCGCGCGGAATCCGCGCATCGATCTGGCTCAGGGTCAGTTGCGTACGGGCCACGAGACCGATCAGCCTGACGAACGCGGCTGAACCGTCGAAGACACTGCTGAACTCGGGAATGATGAAACCGCCGCGCCCATCACCACCGAAGATCGTCGTCTCCTCACGGCCCACCCTGGTCAGGTCGTCCGGCGACGTGGTCGTCCACTCCACCTGTGTGCCGTGATACGCCGCCACCTGCTCGGCGATCCTGGTGGTGGTGACCGGAAGAGCCACGCGCCCACTGCGCCGCTCCGCAGCGACGAGATCGAGCATCACCAGCAGCGCCCGGTCGTCCTCCACGATCCGCCCTCGCTCGTCCACCAGGGACAGCCGCTCGCCCACCGGGTCGAACCGCACCCCGAAGGCGGCCCGCGCCGAGGCGACGATCTCCCCAAGTCTCACGAGGCCTGAACGACGGGTGTCCGCCGTCTCCGTCGGCCTGGACTCGTCGAGACCCGGATTGATGGTCAGTGCGTCCACACCCAGGCGCCCCAGCAGGCTGGGCAGTACGAGCCCTGCGCTGCCGTTGGACGCGTCCACGACCACCTTCAGCCCTGCCTCGGCGATGCCTGTGGTGTCCACATCGCGGAGCAGGGAGCCGGTGTACGAGTCGAAGACACTGGACGGGAAGTGCAGATCGCCGATCTCCCCGGGGAACGCGCGCCGGTACTCCTGGCGGGCGTACACCCGGTCCAGTTTGCGCTGACCGCCTTGCGAGAGATCCGCTCCCCGCTCGTCGAAGAACATGATGTCCACGGAGTCGGGCACACCGGGAGAGGTGCGGATCATGATCCCGCCGGCGCTGCCACGCGCCGTCTGCTGCCGTGCGACCGGCAGCGGCACGTTCTCCAGGTCCCGTACGTCGATCGCACTCGCCTGCAGTGCCGAGATCACGGCCCGCTTCAAAGCACGCGCGCCTCGCGAGTGGTCACGCGCCGTCGTGACGGTGGACCCCTTCTTCAGCGTGGTCGCATAAGCACCGGCCAGCCGTACCGCAAGCTCGGGCGTGATCTCCACATTCAGGATCCCGGAGACACCACGGGCGCCGAACAGATGTGCCTGCCCCCGGGACTCCCAGATGACGGACGTATTGACGAAGGCGCCCGCTTCGATGGTCTTGAACGGGTAGACCCGGACATTGCCCTGAACAATCGATTCCTCACCGACGAGGCATTCGTCGCCGATGACCGCGCCGTCCTCGATCCGCGCAGCGCGCATGATGTCGGTGTTCTTGCCGATCACGCAGCCGCGCAGATTGCAGTGCTGACCGATGTAGACATTGTCGTGGACCACTGCCTTGTGCAGGAAGGCCCCGCTCTTCACGACGACGTTCGACCCCACGACCGTGTGCTCACGGATCTCCGCGTCGGCCTCGACCTTCGCGTAGTCCCCGATGTACAGCGGTCCGCGGAGCACCGCGTCCGGGTGCACTTCCGCGCCCTCCGCGACCCAGACACCCGGCGAGATCTCAAAGCCGTCGATGTCGACGTCGACCTTGCCCTCGAGCACGTCCGCCTGGGCCTTCACGTAACTCTCGTGGGTCCCGACGTCCTCCCAGTAGCCCTCGGCGATATAGCCGTAGACCGGCTTACCCTCCTTCATCAGCTGGGGAAAGACATCGCCGGACCAGTCAACGGACGCATCGGCTTCGACGTAGTCGAAGACCTCGGGCTCCATGACGTAAATTCCCGTATTCACGGTGTCCGAGAAGACCTGACCCCAGGTGGGCTTCTCCAGGAAGCGCTCGACCTTGCCTTCTTCGTCGACGATGGTGATACCGAATTCCAATGGATTCGGCACACGTGTCAGGCACACCGTGACCAGCGCACCCTTTTCCTTGTGGAAACTGATGAGATCGGTCAGATCGAAATCAGTGAGTGCATCACCGGAGATGACGAGGAAAGTATCGTCCTTCAACGCCTCCTCGGCATTCTTCACGCTGCCGGCTGTGCCGAGTGGCTTCTCCTCATTGGCATAGGTGAGCTCCATCCCGAGCTCTTCGCCGTCGCCGAAGTAGTTCTTCACGAGCGAGGCGAGGAACTGCACGGTTACGACGGTCTCGTTGAGCCCATGCCGCTTGAGCAGACGCAGCACATGCTCCATGATCGGCCGATTGGCCACCGGCAGGAGCGGCTTGGGCATGCTCGAGGTCATTGGACGAAGGCGAGTGCCTTCGCCGCCAGCCATCACGACGGCTTTCATGTCGGAAGCGTCCTCCTAAAGAGACGACGGGTTCAGCCGATCTCACCCGTCCTGAAGAGCCTCTCAGGCATCATGCGCACACCGGCAACACCGCACGGCACCGCACCGACGAGCTCAATCGGCTACTGCGTCCGCCCTGACGATCCGGCGGACCTGTACTACGTAGAGGATCCCTGCCCACCAATACAGAGTTGTACCCCAAATAGCGAACGCCCATCCGAAAACCGCACCCAGGGACGCCAGCCATCCGTGACCGTCGCTGAGCAGGAGCAACGGGAAGGCATACATCAAGTTGAAGGTAGCGGCCTTACCCAGGAAGTTCACCTGCGGCGGCGGATAGCCGTGCCTCCGAAGGATTCCCACCATCACCAGGAGCATCAGCTCACGCGCCAATAGCGCGCCCGTCAGCCAGAGCGGCAGGATGTCGCGCCAGGTCAGACCGACCAGCGTGGAGAGAATGTAGAGCCGATCCGCAGCGGGGTCGAGAAGGCGCCCCAGGCTGCTGATCTGGTTCCACCGCCTGGCCAGCTTCCCGTCAAGGTAGTCGCTGATGCCGCTGAGCATCAGTACGAGCAATGCCCAGCCGTCGCTCTTGGGCCCGCCGAACTCAGGTCGGAGAATCAGCCACAGGAAGACGGGCACGCCGACAAGGCGGGCCATGCTGAGGATGTTGGGGATGGTGAGGACCCGGTTCGTCTGAACTCGGGTCTCCTGGACCTCCACCCGGGGGCCTCCTGTGAGGAATGTGCCAACGATGCCCCCTGACCTTACCCTCAGCCGCGGCTGGCAGGTACACAGGGGTTGCCTCAAGGGCCGGCACTGCTCTGGAACGCAGAAAACCCCCGCACCAAAGGTGCGGGGGTTCCCCATAAAATAAGTTCGGCGGCGTCCTACTCTCCCACAGGGTCCCCCCTGCAGT
>NZ_JBFAHN010000014.1:0-205709 GCF_040654175.1 Streptomyces sp. NPDC050738
GCGGCCCCCCCCGCCCCGCGCCGCCCGGCCGGGTGTCTGTCTGGCGGGGGGGTCCCCCACCTGGGGGGGGGGCCGGCGGGGGGGGCCGCCCCGGGGGCGGGGGGGGGGGTCCGGCGGGGGCCGGGGGGGGCGCCCCCCCCTTCTCCCACCCGCCCGCCCGTATATGGGGGCGAGGAGCGCCATCCCCGGGCCGTGCGTGATGGGGCCGCGGGGTCGTTCTTGGTGGCGCGCAGCGTCCGTGGGGCGGGGAGGTCAGGGCGTTTGGACGCTCAGGGCTCGGCGGAGGTCGTCCAGTTGGTCCACCAGTTTGCGGCGCAGGGCCGGGATCATGTCGGCTTCTGCCAGGCAGGCCTCGCCCTGGGCCAGGGCTGTGGGGGTCGTTTCGTACGCGGGGAAGGCGTAGCGCCCTGCCGCGTCTGCGATCGCCGGGCCCCGGCGGGCCGCCAAGGCCACCGCGTCCTCGTAGAAGCGCGGGACGTACTGGCTTGTCAGGTCTGCCTGTTCGGGTTGCCAGAAGCCCTGGGCTGTGGCGGTGAAGAGGTAGTTGGAGAGGGTGTCCGAAGAGAAGAGCGCCGACCAGGCTGCTTCCTTCGCTTCGGGGGTGGGCAGGGCGGCGCGGCAGCGGGCCGCGCCCTCCTGACCGGTGGCGCTGGGGTCGCGGTCGAGTTCGGCGGCGATCGTGGGCTCGTCGGTGGCGCCGAGGACGGCGAGGCGGGTGAGGATGCGCCAGCGCAGTTCGGGGTCGAGTTCGGGACCGCCGGGGACGGAGCCTTCGGCGAGCCAGCCCTGGATGGATTCGGGCTGGGTGGCGGCGTCGATGAAGTGGCGTACGGCGATGAGGCGCAGGCCTGTGTCGCTTCCGTCTTCGGTGCGGCGGATCAGGTCCCGGCAGATCGCGGCGAGGGCGGCGAGGGCTGCGGGGCGGTCGGTGGGCGCCAGGTAGCGGTCGGTGATCTGGGTGGCGGCGAAGGTGAGGACGCCCTGGGTGATCGCGAGGTCGGATTCGTGCGGGAGGTGGGCGCGGGCGGCGTCCAGGTAGGCGGTGGGGGCCAGTTCGCCGTCGCGGACCATGTCGCGGGCCGCGTTCCAGAAGACGGCGCGGGTGAGGGGTTCGGGGATGCCGGAGAGGGTGCGTACGGCGGTGTCCCAGGACGTGGTGTCGAGGCGGACCTTGGCGTAGGTGAGGTCGCCGTCGTTGAGGAGGACCAGGTCGGGGCGGCGGCCGGGGAGTGCCTTGGCCGTGTCGCCCATGGGGACGTCGAGTTCGATGCGGTCGCGCGGGAGGAGCTGTGCGGGGTCGACGGCGTCCACGTCGAAGGTGGAGACGGTGATGCGGTGGGGGCGGCTGCCGTCGCGGTCGACGGCCAGTGACCAGGTGCCGTCGGACTCCTCGATCCGCGGGGTGAGGGTGTCGACGCCGGTGGTGCCCAGCCACTGGGCGGCCCAGGCGTGGACGTCGCGGTCGGTGGCGGAGGCGAGGGAGTCGATGAAGTCGGCGAGGGTGGCGTTGGCGAAGCGGTGGCGGGCGAAGTGGGTGTTGATGCCGGCCAGGAAGTCCTTCTCGCCGAGCCAGGCGACGAGTTGGCGCAGGGCGGAGGCGCCCTTGGCGTAGGAGATGCCGTCGAAGTTGAGGAGTGCGGAGGCGGTGTCGGGTACTGCTTCGGGGTCGGGGGCGACGGGGTGGGTGGAGGGGCGTTGGTCGGCGTCGTAGCCCCAGCCCTTGCGGGCGACGGCGAAGTCGACCCAGGTGTCGGTGAAGCGGGTGGCTTCGGCGAGGGTCTGGTAGCCCATGTATTCGGCGAAGGACTCGTTGAGCCAGATGTCGTCCCACCACTGGAGGGTGACGAGGTCGCCGAACCACATGTGGGCCATTTCGTGGGCGATGACCATGCCGCGGGTCTGGCGTTCGGTGTCGGTGACGGCGGAGCGGTAGATGAATTCGTCGCGGAAGGTGACCAGGCCGGGGTTTTCCATGGCGCCGGCGTTGAATTCGGGGACGAAGGCCTGGTCGTAGGAGTCGAAGGGGTAGGGCTCGTCGAATTTTTCGTGGAAGCGGTCGTAGCAGGCGCGGGTGATGTCGAGGATTTCGTCCGCGTCGGCGTCGAGGTGGGGGGCGAGTGAGCGGCGGCAGTGGATTCCGAAGGGGATTCCGGCGTGCTCGGTGCGTACGGAGTGCCAGGGGCCTGCGGCGACGGCGACGAGGTAGGTGGAGATGAGCGGGGTGGTGGCGGCTTTCCAGCTGCCGTCGGGCTGCTGCTCGGTGATGCCGTTGGCGAGGACGCTCCAGCCTTCGGGGGCGGTGACGGTCAGCTCGAAGAGGGCTTTGAGGTCGGGCTGGTCGAAGGCGGCGAAGGTGCGCTGGACGTCGTCCATGAACAGCTGGGTGTAGACGTAGGTTTCGCCGTCGGTGGGGTCGGTGAAGCGGTGCATGCCTTCGCCGGTACGGGAGTAGCGCATGTCGGCGTCGATGCACAGTTCGTGTGCGCCCGCGGTGAGGCCGGTCAGGGCGAGCCGGTCGTCGGTGAGGGTTTCCGGGTCGATGGGCTGTCCGTCGAGGGTGACGGAGCGCAGGGTGGCCGGCTTGAGTTCGACGAAGGTGTCCCCGGCTTCGCGTGCGGTGAAGGCGATGCGGGTGCGGGAGTCGAAGGTGTCGTCGCCCTGGGTGAGATCGAGTGCGATCGTGTACCGCTGGACGTCGAGGAGCCGGGCACGGGTCTGCGCTTCGTCGCGCGTCAGTACGGACATGCGCCCATGGTGCCGTACGGCGGTGGCATGGCGCAGTGGGCGGAGGGGGTCAGCCGGACTGGGCGATCGTCTCGTGGTGGCGGATCACCTCGGCGATGATGAAATTGAGCAGTTTTTCCGCGAATGCCGGGTCGAGGCGGGCGCTTGTCGCGAGTTCGCGGAGCCTTTCGATCTGGCGGGCTTCGCGGGCGGGGTCGGCGGGGGGCAGCTGGTGTTCTGCCTTGAGCACGCCGACCTGCTGGGTGCATTTGAAGCGCTCGGCGAGCATGTGCACGACTGCCGCGTCGATGTTGTCGATGGATCCGCGGAGGCGGTTCAGCTCGTCCTGGACGGCCGGGTCGATCTCGGTCATGGTCACGGAGTTTACGTTGCGCGTGTGGGGATGGTCGGAGGGTGTTCAGGATCCGGGATCTGGTTGCTCCAGCCGCCGGGGACGGTGCGGCCCTGCTGTTCGCGGAAGCGGATGGGGGCGGTGCCGACGCGTCGGGTGAAGAGGCGGGAGAAGTAGGCGGGGTCGTCGTATCCGACGCGGCGGGCGACGGCGGCGACGGGGAGTTCGGTGGCGGCGAGGAGTTCTTTGGCGCGGCCCAGGCGGATGCCGAGGAGGTAGTCCTTGGGGCTGCAGCCGGCTCCTCTGCGTACGGCGGTACGGAGCTCGGCGGGCGTCATGGAGTGGCGGGCGGCGTGTTCGGCGACGGACAGCGGCTGGAAGGCGTCTCGGGCCAGGGCTTGCAGGACGGGGTCGCCGTCGGGGGCTATGTCGGCGCGGGCGCGGCGCAGGGCGACGAGGAGTTCGTGGACGGCGGCGCCGGTCTCGACTTCGAGGAGGGGGTTGCCGCGGCGGGCGGCGCGGGCGATGCGGCCGATGGCGGCGCGGGGGCCCGCGGTGTCGGCGAGGGGGACGACGGGGCGGTCGGGTTCGATGTAGCCGAGTTCGGTGTAGGTGGTGGTGGCGGGTCCGGTGAAGTCGACGAAGGATTCGTCCCAGCCGGCTGCGGGGTCGGGGCCGTAGTGGTGGGTGGCGCCGGGGGTGAGCCAGATCAGGGCGGGTGCGGTGATGTCGGTGCGGCGTCCGTCGGCGCCTTTGAACCAGCCGCTGCCGGAGCTGACGACGACGGCGACGTGGTGGTCGAGGGTGCGGGGGCCGACGGTGGGCAGGGTGCCGTGCTGGAGTCCGACGCCGAGGCAGACCAGGCCGAGTCGCTGGTGGACGGGGCTTGGTGTGAAGTAGCGCATCCAGGTGTGATACACCGCGAATCGCCCTTTCTGTGTGCTGCGTTGCGCTGCGTTGCGTCCAACCAGCGTTGATCTTTGTCCATGGACCGGGTCGCCGCCAGGGGGCAAAGCTGGGCTCCGTGGCAGATTTCACGGTGGGCGAGAAGGATTTTCAGCTGGACGGGCGGCCTGTGCGGCTGCTGTCGGGGGCGATGCACTACTTCCGGGTGCATGAGGACCAGTGGGGTCACCGGCTCGCGATGCTGCGGGCGATGGGGCTCAACTGTGTGGAGACGTATGTGCCGTGGAATCTGCATGAGCCGCAGGCGGGCCGCTTCCATGATGTGCAGGCGCTGGGCCGGTTTCTGGATGCGGCGCAGCAGGCGGGGTTGTGGGCGGTGGTGCGCCCGGGTCCGTACATCTGTGCCGAGTGGGAGAACGGTGGTCTGCCGCACTGGCTGACGGGGCCGCTGGGGCGGCGGGTACGGACGCGTGATCCGGAGTTTCTGGGTCATGTGGATCGTTGGTTCCATCATCTGCTGCATGAGATCGTGCCGCGGCAGATCGACCGCGGCGGTGCGGTGATCATGGTGCAGGTCGAGAACGAGTACGGGAGTTACGGCTCCGACCAGGTGTATCTCGCGCATCTGACGGGTCTTCTCCGCCGTCGCGGGGTGAGCGTTCCGCTGTTCACCTCCGATGGTCCGGAGGATCACATGCTGACGGGCGGTTCGGTGCCGGGTGTGCTGGCGACGGCGAATTTCGGGTCGGGTGCGCGGGAGGGTTTCGAGGTGTTGCGCCGGCATCAGCCGCGCGGGCCGCTGATGTGCATGGAGTTCTGGTGCGGGTGGTTCGACCACTGGGATGCGGAGCATGTCGTACGGGATCCGGCGGATGCCGCGGATGCGCTGCGGGAGATTCTGGAGTGCGGGGCGTCGGTGAATCTGTACATGGCGCACGGGGGGACGAATTTCGCGGGGTTCTCGGGGGCGAACCGGGCGGGTGAGCTGCATGGTGGTGAGCTGCAGCCGACGGTGACGTCGTACGACTATGGGGCGCCGGTGGACGAGTTCGGGCGGCCGACGGAGAAGTTCTGGCTGTTCCGGGAGATCCTGGCCGCCTATCAGGAGGGTCCGCTGCCTGAACTTCCGCCTGCACCGCCGCAGTTGGGGGTTGAGGTGCGGCCGGTGCTGAGTGAGTGGGCGCCGCTGGCCGAGGTGCTGGATGCACTGGGTGGCCCGGAGCGGGAGGGTGCGGTTCCGGCGACGTTCGAGGAGCTGGATGTGGACCGCGGGCTGGTCCGTTACCGGGTGGATGTGCCGGGTCCGCGCACGCCGTATCCGCTGACGGTGTCGGGGCTGCGGGATGTGGCGCTGTTGTACGTCGACGGGGTGAGGACCGGGCTGGGGGCTCCGGTGGCGGGTCCGGCGGCTGTCGAGCTGTGGGTGGAGTCGCTGGGCAGGGTCAACTACGGTCCGCGTCTGGCGGAGCCGAAGGGGATCACCGGCGGGATTCTGCACGAGCGGCAGTATCTGCACGGGGTACGGGCGCAGGGGCTGCGCCTCGACTCCTTCGACGATGCGGCGGCGGTCGCGAAGCTGCCGTTCGGGCCGGTCGTGGACGGGGACCGGGGTCTGTACCGGGGGACGTTCGAGGTCCGGGGTGCGGGTGACGCGTCGCTGGAACTGCCGGGCTGGGGGCGGGGGTTCGTGTGGGTGAACGGCTTCTGTCTGGGCCGCTACTGGTCTGCGGGGCCGCAGTCCGCCCTGTATGTACCGGGCCCTGTGCTCCGTGAGGGCGAGAACGAGGTGTGGGTGCTGGAGCTGGTGGAGCCGGGCGATCAGGTGCTGGTCATCGGCTGAGCCGCCGTACGGAAGAGGGTGAGTAGCGCCTGGGCCGGGGTGGCTTCCGCGGCGACGGCCTCGTTCCCTGCCCAGTGGGCGACCGTCTTCCCGGGGTAGGGGGCGCCCCGTTCGGCCGGTACTGCGGAGATCCGCACGACCTCGATCAGCGCGGTCGCGGCGACGGCTTCGGCGGGGAGCTGCATGGGTGCAGTCTCTCCCGCCGAGCCGCGCCCGGCGAACCGGCTCTCGGCCGGCCTCTTACACCTCGCTTTACACTTCGCGCACTTCGAAGGCGTCCAGGGAGAATTCGGCGACGCCGTCGTCGCCGGTCTTGCGCAGTCCCACCCAGGTGTCGCCGCCCGTGGGTGCGGTGAACTCGTAGCTCAGCAGGGCCGGTTCGGTGGTGACGGGCAGTTCCCGGCGTTCCAGTTCGCGTGCGTCCGTGGTGCCGGCCGCGTCGAGTCCGGTGATCCAGGCGTACTGGCCGGCCGTCTGGTTCTCGTACCGGAAGGAGACCCGGTAGCGCTTGCCCGCCGTGAAGCGGACCGTGTGGTCGACGGTCCGGTAGACGATGCCGTCGTTCTCGCCGCGTGACTTCAGGGACTGGGTGCCGTCGATGATGTCGTCGATGGTCTTGCCGTTCCAGCCGCGCCGGGTGAACGGGGCGTGCCGTTGGGCGATGTGCGTACGCGGGTCGGTGGAGCCGCCCGCGTCGCCCTTCACGAAGGGGCCCCAACCCTGGGGGACGTTCTCGAAGTCTTCGAAGACGAGCGTTCCGGGCCTGGTGGTGGGCGCGGCGGCGACGACGCGCAGGTTGTCGAAGCGCACCTGTGCCTGTCCCGCGTCGGCGCGCAGGACCAGGTCGACGGGGCCGCCGGCTTCGGGGACGGTGAAGCGGGTGAACATCCGCTGGAAGCGGGTGTCGTGTTTGCGGTCGGCCGCGACGTAGTTCCCTGCGTGGGAGACGTCGGTGTGGTTCGTCGCGGTGACGCCGTCGGCGGTACGGATTTCGAGTGCGGCCCGTCGGCGTTCACCGGCGCTCGCGCCGACCTCGACCTGTACGGATGCCGCGTAGGTGCCGGCCGGGAGCCGTCCGAGCCGCTGGGCGACGCGGGCGGCGGCGCCCCCGGCGATGACCAGTTCGTAGTCGCCGATCGCGCTGAGGGCGACCTTAGCGGGGCCGCTGACGCTCCAGCCCTTCAGGGAGCCTGAGTTGAAGCCGGGGTCGCGGATCGCGCTGTGCTGCCCCCAGCCGGGGTCGCCGACGGCGGCGACGCGGGTGCGGTAGAGGACGTAGGGCCGGCCGGCTTCCGCGTCGAGGGTGACTTTCCCCGACCGTACGGGGGCGTCGCGCACGAACTCCCGTCCCTGGTCGGTGAGCCGGTACACGGCGACGCGAGAGGATCCGGCCCAGCCGCGCGGCAGCTCCCAACTGCTGCTGCCCCCGGCCGGGTTGTAGTGGTAGAGCTTCGCCGGGTCGGTGGCCTTCCTCGGCTCCCAGGGCAGCAGATAGGCCCCGGCCTCGTACACGGTGCGCCCGTCGGTGGTGATGCGCCGTGCGCCGGTCGTGTCGTCGACGACGGTCCTGGTGGGGCCGGAGAAGCTGATCTCGTGCTCGGTCCAGCGCTGGACGGGGTAGGCCTGCAGGTATTTCGCGGGGAGCGCCTCGGTCCAGATGATGTCGTAGAAGGCGTTCCAGTCGGTCTTGTTGACCCATCCTTCGAAGTTGCCCATGCGGGCGGCTCCGAGCAGGGTGGGCCATTTGTTGGCGAAGACGTCTTTCTGGTGGTTGCGGATGAAGCGGATCAGCTGGGAGTTGATGCCGCGCGAGGTGTCGCCGCCGTAGTCGGTCTCGTTCGCCCAGTGCGACCAGATCGAGGAGCGTTCCAGGCCGTGGCCCCACTCGCTGGTGACGATCCAGCCCTGTTCGCGCAGGGCGCGCTGGAGCCGGTCGGAGGTCCAGCCGGATTCGCGGAAGACGTCGATGTAGATCGTGTTGAGTGCCGGGTCGGCCTCGGCGCGCAGGTCCTTGAAGCGCTTGACGATGTCGCCGGAGACGAGGTCGCGGCGTGAGTCGATGCGATAGCTCTGGTCGAGCCAGTCCCACTGCTCATTGGTCTTGTCGACGAGCGTCTCGGAGAAGGCGTGGGCGACGGGGTAGGACTCGGTGGCGTTGACGTGGACGGCGAAGTCGCTGTTCCACTTGCGGCCTTCGCGGACCAGGGTGTTGAGGTCGGTGAGGCCGCCGGCGCGCTGGTTGTGGTTGCCCGCGTAGTCGGGGTGGGCGGAGTCGTGGCCCTCGGACTGGTAGCCCTTGAGGAGGGTGAACTGGCGCAGTCCGTCGGTGGCAAGGGAGATCCGCTTGACGTTGTCGAGGGTCGCCAGAAAGGGGTTCGTGGCCTGCGAGGCGAAGTTGAAGGGGATGTGCGGGACGACCCGCAGGTGCTGCTCGTCGGCGCCGAGGGGGGTCACCATGATGTCGCGGAAGGCGATGGCCGCGTCCTGCCAGTCGACGACGCCGTCGCCGTTGCGGTCGCGGGTGAGGACGATCGTCGCGTACGGGAGGGGCTCGGTGGCGTCCACGGGCGAGGTCGCGGCACGGTGGGTCCACTGGCCGCAGGCGAGCCGGGCCTCCACGTGGTCTCCGGCGGTGACGGTTTGGCGCCACAGCCGGCCGTTCTCCCAGGTGGTCCCGGCGGCGCTGTCGACCTTGTCGTAGACGGTGTTGGTCTCGACGGCCCCGCCGAGCCGGTCGTGGGCGACGACGGCGTACGCGCATCCGGTGGCGGCGGCGTCGGGCGCGGTGTCCGCGGTGACCTTCACGAGGGTGTCGCCGGTCTTGGCCTTGTCCAGCTGGATCTTGGCGGCGAGCAGCGTCGCTCCGGGCTGGTCGCTGCGTACGGTCAGGAACGCGAGCCCCGGGATCTGCAGCGTCCCCACGCGCAGCGCCGCGGTGTCGGCGATGCGGGTGACGCGCCAGTCGACCTGCCAGTCGCGCACCCGGATCTCGACGCCGATCTCGGTGCCGCCTGCGAGGGCGAGGGTGTACGTCATGCGGTCGCGGCCGCGTGGCGCGGCGCTCACCTTCGGGGTGTGGGAGACGCCGTCGACGAGCACCGAAGCGACCGGTTCCTGCTGCCCGTACAGGAGCGCGCCGGTCTGCCGGTCGGTGTACGAGACGATCCGCGGGAAGTCTCCGGCGACGCGAACCGCGAGCGCGCCGGAGACGAGCACCGCCTCGCCCGCCTCCGCGGCGAACGCGGCCGGGGAGGCGACGGCCGCGCCCGCTCCGGCCAGCGCGCCTGCGGCCACCACCGTCCTGCGGCTGGGGCCGCGCTGTCCTCGCGGCTGTGTCTCTGCGTGCACGCTCGTCTCCTCCGTCGCGGGATTGTTCCTGCACGTCACGATGGAGGAGGGGGACGTATGAGCCTATGGACAAAGGAGGGACAGGTGTTGGACTAAAGCGAGTCGGCGGCCTTTCTGATGGCGGGGGCGAAGGCCGACACCTGGGTGTAGACGCCGGGGTAGCCGGGCTCGGCGCAGCCCCGGCCCCAGCTGACGATCCCGGTCTGGAGCCAGTGGCCTTGGCCGTCCTTGCGGAACAGGGGGCCGCCGGAGTCGCCCTGGCAGGCGTCGACTCCGCCGGCTGTGAGGTTTCCGGCGCAGATCTCCTGGCCGGGCAGGAGTGGGTCGCCATACGCCCGGGCGCACTGCGCGTCCGTCACGAAGGGCACGGTCGCCTTGCGCAGGTAGCGCTGCTGCGCCCCGTTCTCGCCGGTGGCGCCCCAGCCGGCGACGGTGAAGGTGCCCTGGTCGTACGCCTGCGAGGTCGCGACCCGCAGGGTGGGCAGTGCGAAGGGCCGTTCCAGTTTGATCAGCGCCCAGTCGTTGCCCGTTCCGGTGTAGCCGGGGGCCTGGAGGACCTTGACGGACCGGATGTCGTGGGCCTTGGCGCCGAGCAGGTCTACGGAGCCTGCGGTCGCGGTGATCGAGGTGTCGTCACCGGTGCGGTCCACGCAGTGGGCGGCGGTCAGGACGATGTCCTTGGCGTAGAGGGCGCCGCCGCACCCCATGGACAGCCGTACCACGAAAGGGAATTCGCCCTCCTCGGCGCGGCTTCCGCCGACGACGGGCGGCGGGGCGGCCGATGCGGGCGGGCCCGGCAGGCCGGTGACGGCCAGCACCAGGACCCCAACACCCGCCCATTTCCTCAGACTTCGCAGCAGTTTCCTCAACGGACGCCCTCCCGTGGATCGGCCGGCCAAGATCTCCGGAGGAGATCATTCCCACCGGAACGTGTGCTATCCGGGCTTTCCGCTCCCCCGTACAGTGGAGAGGTGACGAGCGGCAGCGAGGTCGTACACGGGTACCCGCACCTCGAGACCGTGCGGGCGGCCATCACCGCGCTCTACAAACGCCTGTCGTACGACGGCATCCGTACCTACGCGCCGAGCGTCGCCCCCGTCGATGTCGCCTTCTCCGACGTGGACGATCTGCACCTGGGCGCCCAGCGCGTCGCGCGCGCCATGGTCCAGCATCTGCGTCTCCCCGACGCCCGGATGATCGTGAGCTTCCGCGAGATGCAGCACGCGGCGGGGGTCGAACTGGCGGCGGGCCCGGAGTACTTCATCGATCTGAACGACCGTTTCCGCACCCACCGCAACGACATCGGTGCCGCTCTCGCCCACGAGGTCATGCACGTCCTGCTGCACCGCCTCGACCTCACGTTCCCCGGCACCCGTGACAACGAGATCCTCACGGACACGGCGACGACGTATCTGGGTGCGGGCTGGCTGCTCCTGGACGCGTTCCGCGAGGACGAGGTGTCGCGGCAGAAGCTCGGCTATCTCACACCGGAGGAGTTCGGGTACGTGCTGGCGAAGCGGGCGGAGGTCTTCGGCGAGGACCCGTCGATCTGGTTCACCAGCCCGCAGGCGTACACCGCGTACCGCAAGGGACTGCTCCAGGCGGGCCATGACCACCTGGAGCCGCCGCTGACGGCCGCCGGCTGGTCGGGCCGCCGCCGGTATGCCAAGGACCGCCGCTATGCCATGGACCACCGCGGCTGGTCGCCGCCCGGATCCGCGTACGCCTTCGAGGGCGGCCCCTCCGACCTGCGGGTCTCCTTCCCCTGCCCGTGCTGCTTCCAGCGCATCCGCCTCCCCTGCCGCGGCCGGGTCCGCGCCCGCTGCGCGCTGTGCCGCACGGTGCTGGAGTGCGACACCTGAGGCACGAAATGTCTTTGCGCTGCGGCGCTGTGCGCGCGATGGTCGAAGGATGACGAACCTGATGGAGGCGGTGCTCGCCGGCGACGAGGACGCCGTCGTACGGGCGCTGCGCGCGGGCGCGTCCGCCGAGGCGAAGAGCGAGGGCCTGGGCAGCGCGCTCTACCGGGCGGCGCTGGGCGACCGGCCCGGCATCGTACGGCTGCTCCTGGCGTCGGGCGCGGACCCGAACCGCCCGAGCGGCGAGGACACCGTGGACCTGCCGCTGTGCGGGGCGGCGAGCGGCGGCCACACGGAGGTCATACGGGCGCTCCTGGCGGCGGGCGCACAGCCCGATCTCCGCGAGGAGCTCGACTTCACGGCGATGACCTGGGCGGCGCAGAAGGGGTACGGGAAGACGGCGGAGGTCCTCCTCGCCCATGGCGCCGACCCCGATCTGCCGGGCCCTGGCGGGGTGCCGCCGCTGGTGACGGCGGCGGGCCGGGGTTCGGCGGAGACCGTGCGGGTGCTGCTGCGGCACGGTGCGAGCGCACGCCAGGAGGCGCTGGCGGAGGCGCGGCGGTGGCTTGCGCTGGATGTGGAGCAGGAGGTGCGCCGGCAGCTCGCCGAGAGTTACGGCTCCGCGTACGAGGCGGTGGCGCGCCGGGTCAGGGAGGACGACGGCCTCACGGTGGTCGTGGACCTGATAGGCGAGAACGCGCCCTGGGCGAGCGCCGAGCAGCAGACCGGCCACGGCGCGATCGCCACGCTGCTGGAGGCGGAGCTCGGCATCCAGGCGCCGTTCGAGGAGCTGGCGGAGCGTGCGCTGCGGTACGGCGATGCGACGCTCGACGACTGGGCGGAGCCGGTTTTCGCGCTGCAGCGGCGGGGCGACGAGGAGACGTTCCAGGCGGCGGCCGCGTGGGCGGCGGACGGCGGCGACCCGCTGCGTCAGGCGTTCGCGGCGGACGTGCTGGCCCAGTTGGGCTTCGCGGCGGACAAGCCTTTCGTACGCCGGTCCCTCCCCATCCTGCGCGACCTGGCCCGAACGGCCGTACACCCGGAGCTGATCCAGTCGGCGGTCCTGGCCCTGGGCCACCACGGCGACCCGGCGGCGCTCCCCGAAATCCTCCAGCACGCAGCACACCCGGACCGCGATGTGCGCCACCGGGTGACCCTGGCCCTGCACGGTCTGGTCCCCGCGGACGACACGGAGGCGCTGGCAGCGCTGATCACCCTCACGCAGGATCCGGACGAGGAGGTCAGGGACTGGGCGACGCTGGACCTGTCGGCGGTGGACGCGGACACCCCACAGATCCGCGAGGCCCTCGCGTCCCTCCTGGACGACGAGGACCCGGACACGGCGGCGGAGGCGGCCCGGGGTCTGGCGATGCGTCAGGATCCGCGTGCGGTGGGGACGTTGGTACGGATCCTGGCGGACGAGGACCCGGAGGGCTATGCGCACTCGACGGCGCTGGAGGCGATCGATTACGTAGAGGACGAGGCGGCAAAGCACCGCTTGACGCGCACGACGCCACGCTGCCGCTGAACCGGCTTCGTGGGACGCAGGGGGTGTCCGGCGGATCGTGCCGCGGTCACCTATCGCCGGCGGCCTGATCCGCTTGACACCCCTAGGCCTGGCTACGGCCCGTGCACTGCCTGCAGTCGCCCAACCGCTACCACTACCGCTCCTGCTCCTGCTTCCGCTTCCGCTTCCGCACAATCAATCCAGCACCCGGCAAAATCAAGCCCGTCCGGCGATTGAGGACCGGGGTCCGGGGCGGAGCCCCCACGCGGCGGAGCCGCAAAGTGTCGCGGCCGGGAAGGGGCGGGCCAGGGGACACTCTCCGCGCAGCGGCAACGCGGGCCCACCCCTTCGGCCCCAACTACCGCGCCCCGTACACCGCCCCCGGAACCTCCGCCGTCGCAAGCAACTTGACCGCCGCCTCCCCCGCCCCCGCGGGCGACCACCGCCCGCCCCCGTCGACGGACGGCCCGGCCCGCCATCCCTCCATCACGGTGATCCGCCCGCCCTCCGCCTCGAAGACCCGCCCGGTCACCCCGTCGCACGCCCCCGACCCCAGCCACACCACCAGCGGCGACACGTCCTCCGGCAGCCCCTCCAGCGCCCCGAACGTCTCCTCTGTCATCCGGGTCCGCGCCGCCGGCGCGATCGCGTTCACCTGCACCCCGTACCGCCCCATCTCCGCGGCGGCGACCAGCGTCAGCCCCACGATTCCCGCCTTGGCGGCCGCGTAGTTCCCCTGCCCCACGCTCCCCAACAACCCGGCCCCCGAGGTGGTGTTGACGACCCTCGCCGCCACTTCCCGCCCCGCCTTGGCCTCCCCCCGCCAGTACCCCGCCGCATGCTTCAGCGGCAGGAAGTGCCCCTTCAGATGGACGCGCATGACCGCGTCCCAGTCGTCCTCGTCCAGGTTGACGAGCATCCTGTCCCGCAGGAATCCCGCATTGTTGACCAGGGTGTCCAGTCGCCCGTACGTATCCACGGCCGCAGCCACCAGCGAGGCCGCACCCTCCCCCGTGGCGATGTCACCGCCATGCGCGACAGCCTGGCCACCCCCCGAAACGATCTCGTCCACCACGGCCTGCGCGGGCCCGGAGGACGCGCCCGCCCCGTCCAGCCCGACCCCCAGATCGTTGACGACGACCCGCGCCCCCTCCGCGGCGAAGGCCAGCGCATGGGCCCGTCCGAGCCCCCGCCCTCCACCGGTCACGATCACGACGCGCCCCTCGCACAACCGACCCCGGACAGCACTCATCTCACTTCTCCTTATTGACAGTTGACGCTTCCAGGAAGGCGGGCCGCTCCCCGCCCCCGTGCACGAGAAGCGAGGCCCCGCTCACATAGGCGGCCCGCTCCGACGCGAGGAAGACAACGACCTCGCCCACTTCCGAGGGCTCCGCGAGCCGCCCGAGCGGTACGGTCCGCCCGACGGCGGCGACACCCTCCGCATCCCCGTAGTGCAGATGCGAGAGCTCGGTGCGCACCATCCCCAACACCACGGTGTTCACCCGCACTTCGGGCGCCCACTCCACGGCCATGGATCGCGCCAGGTTCTCCAGCCCCGCTTTGGCGGCCCCATAGGCCGCGGTCCCCGGCGAGGCCCGCCCCCCGCTCACGCTCCCGACCATGACCACGCAGCCGCCCGAGGCCCGCAGATGTCCGTACGCGGCGAGCGACACCGCCATCGGCACCAGCAGATTGAGCTCGACCACCCGCGCATGCCGTTCGGCCTCCCCCTCGCCGAGCAGCCGGTGCGGCGTGCCACCCGCATTGTTGACGAGCACGTCGAGCCGCCCATATCGCTCGACGACTCCCTCCAGGAACTCCCGGACGGCCCCCGCGTCCCGCAGATCGACGGCCGCGAACTCCACGCCCTCCGACGCCACTTCAGGCGGCCGCCGCGCACACACCACGACCCGCGCGCCGGCTCCCGCGCACGCCGAGGCGATCCCCGCCCCCACGCCCCGGGTACCGCCCGTCACCACAACGACCTTCCCGGCCAGCTCCATCCGCGCTACCTTTCCACCTAACAAACGTTTGGTGGAAAGGTAGCTGATCCGCTCATGGGTGTCTCCACCTCCAGCCCCGAAAAGGGAATCTCCCGCATCACCGTCGACTTCCCACCCGTCAACGCCCTCCCGGTCCAGGGCTGGTACGACCTCGCCGACGACCTGCGCGCCGCGGGCCGCGACCCCGGGACCCGCTGCGTGATCCTGGCCGCGGCAGGCCGGGGCTTCAACGCGGGCGTGGACATCAAAGAGCTCCAGCACGACCCCACCCACGCCTCCCTGATCGGCGCCAACCACGGCTGCTACGAGGCGTTTTCAGCCGTCTACACCTGCGAGGTCCCGGTGGTGGCCGCCGTCAACGGCTTCTGCCTGGGCGGCGGCATCGGCCTGGTCGGCAACGCGGACGCGATCGTCGCCTCCGACGACGCCACCTTCGGCCTGCCCGAACTCGACCGGGGCGCGCTCGGTGCGGCCACGCACCTCTCCCGGCTGGTCCCCCAACACCTCATGCGGGCCCTGTACTTCACCTCGCGCACCGCCACGGCCGCCGAACTCCACGCCCACGGCTCGGTCTGGAAAGTGGTCCCACCGGCCGAGTTGGAAGCCGCGGCCCTCGACCTGGCCCGGGAGATCGCCCAGAAGGACGGCACCCTCCTGCGCCTGGCCAAAGCGGCGATCAACGGCATCGACCCCGTCGACGTACACCGCAGCTACCGCTTCGAGCAGGGCTTCACCTTCGAGGCCAACCTCAGCGGCATCGCCGACCGCGTCCGCGACACCTTCGGTACGCAGAGCACGCCGAGCACGCAGACAGAAGGCAGGCCCGCCCGATGACCGACAAGACGATGACCCCCGACGAAGTGGTCTCGCGCCTCAGCTCCGGCATGACGCTCGGCATCGGCGGCTGGGGCTCACGCCGTAAACCGATGGCTCTGGTGCGCGCACTGCTCCGCTCCGAGATCACCGATCTCCATGTCATCTCCTACGGCGGCCCCGACGTCGGCCTCCTCGCCGCCGCGGGCCGCATCCGCAAGCTCACCGCGGCTTTCACCACCCTCGACTCGATCCCCCTGGAGCCCCACTACCGCGCCGCCCGCGAGAGCGCAGCCATCGAGCTGACCGAGATCGACGAGGCGATGTTCATGTGGGGCCTGCACGCCGCGGCCAACCGCCTCCCCTTCCTCCCCGTCCGCGCGGGCATCGGATCCGATGTGATGCGGGTCAACCCCCAGCTCCGTACGGTCACTTCGCCCTACGAGGACGGCGAGGTGTTCGTCGCGGTCCCCGCCCTGCGCATGGACGCGGCCCTCGTCCACCTCAACCGCGCCGACCGCCTGGGCAACGGCCAGTACCTGGGCCCCGACCCCTACTTCGACGACCTCTTCTGCGAGGCCGCCGACACCGCGTACCTCTCCTGCGAGCAGCTCGTCGACACCGCCGACCTCACAAAGACCCACCCGCCCCAGACCCTCCTCGTCAGCCGCCACACCGTCACCGGCGTCTGCGAGACCCCGAACGGCGCTCACTTCACCTCCTGCGCCCCCGACTACGACCGCGACGAGCCCTTCCAGCGCCACTACGCGACAACCCCGTACGCCGACTTCGCGGCCCGCTTCCTGGCCGGCGACGAACAGCGCTACCAGTCCGCCGTCCAGGCCTGGCACAAGGAGCAGCGATGACGACGACCCGAGCCGAGTACTGCGTGATCGCCTGCGCCGAGGCCTGGCGCGACAGCGGCGAGATCCTCGCCTCCCCCATGGGCCTGATCCCCTCGTTCGGCGCGCGCCTGGCCAAGCGGACCTTCTCGCCCGATCTGCTCCTGACCGACGGCGAGGCGACCCTGGTCTCCCTCGACGGCACCCCCGAGGGCTGGCTCCCGTACCGCAAGCACCTCACGATGGTCACCGGCGGCCGCCGTCACGTGATGATGGGGGCCAGCCAGATCGACCGTTACGGCAACCAGAACATCTCCTGCATCGGCGACTGGCAGCACCCCACCCGCCAGCTCCTGGGTGTACGCGGCGCCCCCGTCAACACCCTGAACAACCCGACCAGTTACTGGGTCCCCAAGCACTCCACCCGGGTCTTCGTCCCCAGGGTGGACATGATCAGCGGGGTCGGTTACGACAGCGCGGCGGCCGCGGGGCCGTCCGCGACCCGCTTCCACCGCATCCCGTACGTCATCTCCCACCTGGGCGTCTTCGACTTCGCGACCCCCGACCGCGCGATGCGCCTGGTGTCCCTGCACCCGGGTGTCACGGTCGACGAGGTCCAGAAGGCCACCGGCTTCCCGCTCATGGTCCCCGCCGGCGTCCCGTACACCCGCGAACCGACCGACCACGAGCTCCACCTGATCCGCGAGGTCATCGACCCGAAGTCGATCCGCGACCGCGAGGTGAAGACCTCCTGATGGAAACGGCCCTCACCAAGCTCATCGGTGTCGAGCACCCCGTCGTCCAGACCGGAATGGGCTGGGTGGCCGGCCCCCGCCTGGTCTCCGCCTCCGCGAACGCGGGCGCACTGGGCATCCTGGCCTCCGCGACGATGACCCCCGACCAGCTCCTCGGCGCGGTCCGCGAGGTCAAGTCCCGTACGGACAAGCCCTTCGGCGTCAATCTCCGCGCGGACGCCTCCGACGCCCGCGACCGGGTCCGCATCATCATCGACGAGGGCGTGAAGGTGGCCTCCTTCGCGCTCGCGCCGTCCCGCGAGCTGATCGCCGAGCTCAAGGACGCGGGGGTGATCGTCATCCCTTCGATCGGCGCCCGCCGCCATGCCGAAAAGGTCGCGGACTGGGGTGCGGACGCGGTGATCGTCCAGGGCGGTGAGGGCGGCGGCCACACGGGAGAGGTGGCAACCACCGTGCTGCTCCCGCAGGTTGTCGACGCGGTGGACATCCCGGTGATCGCGGCGGGCGGCTTCTACGACGGCCGCGGCCTGGTGGCCGCCCTGGCGTACGGAGCGGCGGGCATCGCGATGGGCACCCGCTTCCTGCTCACCTCGGACTCGACCGTCCCCGACGCGGTCAAGGCCAAGTACCTTGAAGCGACGGTCAAGAACATCACGGTGACCACGGCGGTCGACGGCATGCCGCACCGCATGCTCCGCAGCGACCTGGTCACCGCCCTGGAGCGCTCGGGCCGTACGCGGACGCTGCTGCACGCCTCCCGCCGGGCCGCTTCGTTCCGCAAACTCTCCGGGCTCTCCTGGCCGCAGATGGTCCGCGAAGGCCTGGCCATGAAACACGGAAAGGACCTGACATGGAGTCAGGTCCTGCTGGCCGCCAACACCCCGATGCTCCTGAAAGCCTCGATGGTCGACGGCCGCACCGACCTCGGTGTGATGGCATCGGGCCAGGTGGCGGGGTTGATAGACGACCTGCCGTCCTGCGCCGAGCTGATCACCCGGATCATGACAGAGGCGCGGGAGGTGCTGAGCACCCTCCCGCGCCTCTGATCAGCGCTTCTGTCTACCGTCAGGCAGCAGCCCGGCGTCCGCCGCCCTGACCGCCACGGCCCTGGCCGCCCTGGGCGCTGCGGCCCTGGCCCGCACCCTGACCCGACTGGCCGCTGCGGCCGCCGCCACCCTGGCCGCCACGGCGCCCACGGCTGCCCCGGCTGCCCTGGGCCGCCGCGGCACCGCCTGCGGCGCCACCGGCCCGCGAGGGCCGGCTCGGGCGCGACCGGCGCTGGCCCTGGGGCTGCGTCGGCTGCGGAACCTCGACGATCACGGCCACCCCGGAAGGCTCCTGGGCGCCGGTGATCCGGGCCAGCTCCTCGTCGGTGGACTTGACCCGCGCGGTCTGCGGCGTGATGCCCGCGTCCGACATCAGCCGGGTCATCTCCCGCTTCTGCTCGGGAAGTACGAGCGTGACGACGCTGCCCGACTCACCGGCACGGGCGGTGCGCCCGCCGCGGTGGACGTAGTCCTTGTGGTCGGTCGGCGGGTCCACGTTCACAACGAGATCAAGGTCGTCGATGTGGATGCCACGGGCCGCGACGTTCGTCGCGATCAGCGCGGTGACCTGACCGTTCTTGAACTGGTCGAGCGTCCGGTTGCGCTGCGGTTGCGAACGCCCGCCGTGCAGACCGGAGGCCCGGACACCGCTCGCGAGGAGCTGCTTGACCATCCGGTCCACGGACCGCTTGGTGTCCATGAACATGATCACGCGCCCGTCGCGGGCGGCGATCCGCGTCGTGACGGCCTTCTTGTCCGTGGCGTCGGCGACGTAGAGCAGGTGGTGCTCCATGGTCGTGACGGCGCTGGCGGACGGGTCGACCGAGTGCACGACGGGGTCGGTCAGGAACATCTTCACGAGGCGGTCGATGTTCTTGTCCAGCGTCGCCGAGAACAGCATCCGCTGCCCACCGGGCACGACCTGCTTCAGCAGCGCGGTGACCTGCGGCATGAAGCCCATGTCGGCCATCTGGTCGGCCTCGTCGAGGACGGTGATGGTGACCTGGTCCAGTCGGCAGTCGCCGCGCTCGATGAGGTCCTTCAGGCGCCCGGGCGTGGCCACGACGACCTCGGCACCACGGCGCAGCTGACCGGCCTGCTTGGCGATGGACATACCGCCGACGACGGTGGCCACCCGCAGGTTGACGGAGGTCGCGTACGGCGTCAGCGCGTCCGTGACCTGCTGTGCGAGCTCACGCGTCGGGGTGAGTACGAGTGCGAGCGGCGCCCTGGGCTCGGATCGCCGGCCCGCGGTGCGGGCGAGCAGCGCGAGTCCGAAGGCGAGCGTCTTGCCGGACCCGGTGCGTCCGCGGCCGAGGAGGTCGCGTCCCGCGAGGGAGTTCGGCAGGGTCGCGCTCTGGATCGGGAACGGGTCGGTGACGCCCTGTGCCGCAAGGGTCTTCAGGAGGGCGGCGGGCATGTCCAGCTCGGCGAAAGCCTCGACGGCGGGCAGCGCGGGGGTGATGGTCTCCGGCAGCGTGAATTCGGCGGGCCTGGGGGCCGCCTTGCGGGCCGGACCCTTGGCGGGGGCCTGAGAGCGGCCCCTCGACGAATGGTTGCGTGCGGGGCGCGAGGGACGTTCAGCGGAGCGGGTCATGCAGTTTCTAGCCTTCCTGCCGGTCTTGTCTGTCGGACACACAGCACAAACCGGGACCCGCACCGTGAAGGTGCGAGCCCCGGTCAGCGAGGTACGCGTCCGGCAATTAGGCCGGGACGATGTTCTCCGCCTGCGGGCCCTTCTGGCCCTGCGTGACGTCGAAGGAGACCTTCTGGCCTTCCTGGAGCTCACGGAAGCCCGAGGTGGCGATGTTGGAGTAGTGGGCGAAGACGTCGGCGCCGCCGCCGTCCTGCTCGATGAAGCCGAAGCCCTTTTCAGAGTTGAACCACTTCACGGTACCGGTGGCCATAACATTCTCCCAAACAGGTGCAGAGCCGGAAATTCGCACTTTACGAATTCCGCGTCGCCGCATTGAACCCCATAACCGGAGAAACACCGGAAAAACTAACAATGCGCCTGAGGAACATTCCCGTCAGGCGCACATAAAGTTCATGGGTACCAAAACTGCAACAGGTCCAACACTAGCACGGTTGCGCGGTCGCTGCTTGGATCCGGGTGTGACTCAAGCGATCAGAGAGCCCTGGGGGCTCAGCGTGTTCGGTGCGGGCAGTGTGCAGCGTGAGCCTCAAGTGGCCCGTGTGAAACTGGCAGTTGACCTTCTGGCGCCCACCCCGGACGAGGCCTTCAAGCGGGCCGGAACGGCCGTGAAACAACTTCGCGACACGGTGCGCAGACACGGCATACCGGACGCCGCGGTCTCCGGATCCCGGCTCTCCCTCACCTCTTCGTACGAAGGCTACGGCGCGGATCGAAAATTTCTGGGCTACCGCTGCCAGGCCTCGTACACCGTGGAAGCCTCCGCCCTGCACGATCTGCAGCAGCTCATCGTGGACGCGGTGGACGCGGGGGCGAACCACGTCGAAGAGGTCGTCTTCGACGTTCACGACAAACCGGCGCTGCGCGACGAGGCGCGACGTCTGGCGGTGGCGGCGGCACGCCGCAAGGCCGAGGTGTACGCGGAGGCGGCCGGCGCGGGGCTGGGCCCGGTCATCCATCTCCAGGACGTGGATCCGGAGACGCTCGGGGTGCGCTCGCACGGCCGCCTGATCTCCGGGGAGGGTGTGGACGGCGATCTGGCGCCGGGGCTCGTGGAGATCGCGGCGGCCGTGCTGGTGGGCTATTCGCTCACCCCGTAGCCGACCGCTCAGAGGCGCTCGATGATCGTGACGTTCGCCTGGCCGCCGCCTTCGCACATCGTTTGCAGTCCGTAGCGGCCGCCCGTGCGCTCCAGCTCGTGCAGGAGGGTCGTCATCAGCTTGACGCCCGTCGCGCCGAGCGGGTGGCCCAGCGCGATCGCACCGCCGTTGACGTTGACCTTGTCGGGGTCCGCCCCGGTCTCCTTCAGCCAGGCGAGGACGACCGGGGCGAAGGCCTCGTTGATCTCGACCAGGTCGATGTCGTCGAGGGACATCCCCGTCTTCTTCAGGGCGTACGCCGTGGCCGGGATCGGGGCGGAGAGCATCCGGATCGGGTCCTCCCCCCGTACGGAGAGGTGGTGGATACGGGCGCGCGGGGTCAGACCGTGTTCCGCGACCGCCCGTTCGGAGGCGATCAGCATCGCGGCCGCGCCGTCGGAGACCTGGGAGGAGCAGGCGGCGGTGATCGTGCCCTCTTCGAGGACCGGCTTGAGGCCCGCCATCTTGGCGAGCGTCGTGTCGCGGCGCGGGCCCTCGTCCGTCGTGACGTTCCCGTACGCAACGATCTCGCGCGCGAAGCGGCCCTCGTCGATCGCTTGGATCGCCCGCTGGTGGGAGCGCAGGGCGAACTCCTCCATCTCCAGGCGGGATATCCCCCACTTCTCCGCGATGAGCTGGGCGCCGTGGAACTGGTTGACGGGGGCGTCGCCGTACCGCGCCCGCCAGCCTTCGCTGCCCGCGTACGGGCCACCGGTGAGGCCGAGGGGTTCGGCGGCCTGGCGCGAGGCGAAGGCGATCGGGATCTGCGTCATGTTCTGGGTGCCGCCCGCGACCACCAGGTCCTGGGTGCCGGAGAGGACACCCTGGGCGGCGAAGTGCACGGCCTGCTGGGAGGAGCCGCACTGGCGGTCGATGGTCACGCCCGGCACCTCCTCGGGCAGCCCGGCTGCCAGCCATGCCGTACGGGCGATGTCGCCGGCCTGCGGGCCGACGGTGTCCAGGCAGCCGAAGACCACGTCCTCGACGGCCGAGGGGTCGATGCCCGAGCGGGCGACGAGCGCCTTGAGCACGTGCGCGCCGAGGTCGGCGGGGTGCACGGCCCCGAGGCCTCCCTTGCGCCGGCCGACAGGGGTGCGGACCGCTTCGACGATGTAGGCCTCGGACATGGCTTGGCTCCTCCGGTGCAACGGGTTATGTACGGACGGAAATCCCGTCCAGGACCATCGACAGGTACTGGCGGGCGATCTCCTCGGGGCTGTGCTGGCCGCCCGGCCGGTACCAGGACGCCGCGACCCAGACGGTGTCGCGGACGAAGCGGTAGGTGAGGCGGATGTCCAGGTCGGCGCGGAAGACCCGGTCCTCGACGCCGCGCTCCAGCGTCCCCAGCCAGGCCTTCTCGAACTTGGTCTGGGAGTCGGCGAGGTAGTGGAAGCGCGGCAGGGCGGCGAGGTGCCTGGACTCCTTCTGGTAGATCGCGACGGCGGCGCGGTGCCGGTCGATCTCGCGGAAGGACTCGGTGACGAGGGCCTCGATGGTCTCCCTGGGGCCGAGGCCGGCTTCGAGCACGGCGTCGTAGCCCGCCCAGAGCTCGGTCAGGAAGGTGGAGAGGATCTCGTCGACCATCGATTCCTTGGAATCGAAGTGGTAATAGAGGCTCCCGGCGAGCATGCCGGCCTCGTCCGCGATCCTGCGGACGGTGGTGGCGTTGTAGCCCTGGGCGGCGAACACCTCGGCGGCGGTGTCGAGGAGTTCGCGGCGGCGCGCGGGGGTGGCGGTCACCGGGGTCTTCTTGGCGTTGCTGTTGGTCGGCACGCCGCCATTGTCTTACGCATGCTGGCTGCTGACGGAGATGGTCTCCCCGGTCATGTACGAGGAGTAGCCGCTGGCCAGGAAGACGATGACGTTGGCGACCTCCCAGGGCTCCGCGTAGCGCCCGAAGGCTTCGCGTGCGGTGAGCTCGGTGAGGAGTTCGGGGGTGGTGACCTTCACCAGGTGCGGGTGCATGGCGAGGCTCGGGGAGACGGCGTTGACGCGTACGCCGTACTCGGCGGCCTCGATGGCCGCGCACCGGGTGAGGGCCATGACGCCGGCCTTCGCGGCCGCGTAGTGGGCCTGGCCTGCCTGGGCGCGCCAGCCGACGACGGAGGCGTTGTTGACGATGACGCCGCCGCCTCCCGTCTCCCTATATGCGCGCAGGGCGGCTCGCGTGCAGCGGAAGGTTCCGTTCAGGGTGACGTCCAGGACCTTGGACCACTGGTCGTCGGTCATCTCGACGAGGGGTGAAGTCCCGCCCAGGCCCGCGTTGTTGACGACGATGTCCAGGGCGCCGTGCAGTTCTCCCGCGTACGCGAAGAGCGCCTGGACCTGGGTCTCGTCGGTGACGTCACAGGGCAGCGAGGCGACGCGGTCGGTGCCGAACTCCTCGGCGAGCGCCGCCTGGGACTCCTTGAGGCGGCGGGCGTGCGTGTCGCCGAGGACGACGCGGGCGCCTTCCTCCAGGAATTTACGGGCCGTCGCCCCGCCGATGCCCGCTCCGGCGGCTGCGGTGATGACGGCGGTGCGGCCGGTCAGCAGGCCGTGGCCGGGGACGTACTGCGGCTTGTTGTTCGTCACACCGGCACGTTAACCTACCAAACACTTGTTAGGGAAGGAGTCCGATGCCCGACCCGTCCGCACCACCGGTCCTGTACGAGCGCCGCGGCCCGGTCGCGCACCTCACCATGAACCGCCCGCAGTACCGCAACGCCCAGAATTCCGCGATGACCTACGCCCTGGACGATGCCTTCTACCGGGCGGCCGACGACCCGCAGGTGAAGGTCCTCGTCCTGTCCGGGGCGGGCGACCACTTCTCCTCGGGCCACGACATCGGCACCCCGGAACGCGATGCCCATCTGCCCTTCGAGCGGCGGGCCGGACTCTGGTGGGACCACTCGGACAAGGCGGGCGCCGAGAGCCGGTACGCCCGCGAGTCCGAGGTCTATCTGGGGATGTGCAGGCGCTGGCGCGAGCTGCCGAAACCGGTGATCGCATCCGTCCAAGGGGCGTGCGTGGCGGGCGGATTGATGCTGGCCTGGGTCTGCGACCTGATCGTGGCGAGCGAGGACGCCTTCTTCGCCGACCCGGTCGTACGGATGGGGATCCCGGGCGTCGAGTACTTCGCGCATCCGTGGGTGATGCCGCCACGCATCGCGAAGGAGTTCCTGTTCACCGGGGACAGGATGAGCGCCCGGCGGGCGTACGAGGTCGGAATGATCAACCAGGTCGTGGGGCGCGACGAACTCTCGTCCCGTACCGAGGAGTTGGCGCTTCAGATCGCCGGAATGCCGCGTCTGGGACTCGCCCTCACCAAGCGCGCCGTGAATCAGGCGGAGGACCTGCAGGGCATGCACGCCGGGATGGACTCCGTCTTCGGACTGCACCATCTCGCCCACGCCCACAACGCCGAGACGGCCGCCGACCCGCTGGGCGGCATGGACATAGCAGCGATGAAGAAGGCGAGCAGCTGATGGACCTGACGCACACGCCCGACGAGGACGCCTTCCGGGCCGAGGCGAGAGCGTGGCTCGCGGCGAACGTCCCCGCCGAGCCGCTCCCCTCCCTGGAGACCGAGGAGGGCTTCGCGGCCCACCGGGAGTGGGAGGGGCGGCTGGCCGCGGACCGCTGGTCGGTCGTCAACTGGCCCCAGCAGTACGGCGGCCGGGGCGCGGACATCTTCCGGTGGCTGGTCTTCGAGGAGGAGTACTACCGGGCCGGCGGCCCCGGCCGGGTCTCCCAGAACGGCATCAACCTCCTCGCCCCCACCCTCTTCGACCACGCCACCGACGAGCAGCGCGCCCGCGTCCTGCCCCCGATGGCGAGCGGCGAGGTGATCTGGGCGCAGGCCTGGTCCGAGCCGGAGTCCGGCTCCGACCTCGCCTCGCTGCGGTCGACCGCCGTACGGGCGGACGGCGGCTGGCTGCTCTCGGGGCAGAAGACCTGGTCGTCCCGGGCGGCTTTCGCGGACCGCGCGTTCGGCATCTTCCGTACGGATCCTGACGCGCCCAAAGCCCATCAGGGCCTCACCTACCTGATGTTCGACCTCAAGGCGCCGGGCGTCACGGTCCGCCCCATCGGCCGCCTCGACGGAAAGCCGGCCTTCGCGGAGCTCTTCCTCGACCAGGTCTTCGTCCCCGACGAGGACGTCATCGGGGAGCCGGGCCAGGGCTGGCGCATCGCCATGTCCACCACCGGCAACGAGCGCGGCCTCACCCTGCGCTCCCCCGGCCGCTTCCTGGCCGCCGCCGACCGCCTCACCGCGCTGTGGCGCGAGCGGGGCGAGGAGGTGACGGTGCGCGACCGGGTGGCGGACGCGGTGATCGGCGCGCGCGCCTACCAGCTCTTCACGTACGCGAACGCCTCGCGCTTCGCGGCGGGCGAGACGATCGGCGCGGAGTCGAGTCTCAACAAGGTCTTCTGGTCGGAGTACGACATCGCGCTCCACGAGACGGCGCTCGATCTGCTGGGCGCCGACGGGGAGTTGGCGGACACCGCCTGGGCCGAGGGTCATGTCTTCTCCCTCTCCGGGCCCATCTACGCGGGCACCAACGAGATCCAGCGCGACATCATCGCCGAGCGGCTGCTCGGCCTGCCGAGGGGACGCCGCGCATGAGATTCCAGCTCACCGACGAGCAGCAGGACTTCGCGCGCTCCCTGGACGCGCTGCTCACGGCCGCCGACACGCCTTCTGTCGTACGGTCCTGGGCCGCCGGGGACCACGCCCCTGGCCGGGCCCTGTGGGCGCGGCTCGCGGAGGCCGGGGTGTTCGCGCTGGCGGTCCCCGAGGCGTACGAGGGAGTGGGGCCGCTGCCCGTCGAACTGGCCCTGACCTACGTGGCGTTGGGACGCCACTGCGTGCCGGGCCCGGTGGTCGAGACGGCGGCCGCGGCCGTGCTCCTGGCCCCGACGCCCGCCGCGAAGGAGTGGCTGCCGCGGATCGCCGCGGGCGAGGCGCTGATCTCCCTCGCCGAGGGCCCGTACGCACTGGACGCCGACGCCGCCGACCTGCTGGTCACCTCCGAGGGGCGCGTCGCGCCCGGGTACGGTCCGCTGCGCGCATCGGCCGACCCGGCCCGCCGCCTGTTCGCCCCGGATCCCGGCGGTGAACTCCTGGGCGGCACACCGGCGTTGAGCGAGGCCGCCGGCATGGCGGCGTTCCTCACCGCGGCGCAGTCCCTCGGTGTGGGGCTCGCGCTCCTGGACCGTACGGTCGCGTACGTGAAGCAGCGGACCCAGTTCGGGACGCGGATCGGCGCCTTCCAGGCGGTCAAGCACCGCCTCGCGGACACCCTCCTCGCCCTGGAGTTCGCCCGACCGCTGCTCTACGGGGCCGCGCTCACCATGGCGCCGGGGGACATCGCGGCGGCGAAGGTGACCGCGGGCGAGGCGGCGTACACGGCGGCCCGCACCGCGCTCCAGCTGCACGGCGCGGTCGGCTACACCGAGGAACTGGACCTCTCGCTGTGGCTGCGGAAGGCCCGGCCGCTGCGGGACGCCTGGGGCAACCCCACCGCCTGCCGGACCGCCGTACTGGCCGCACTAGAATCCACCGCATGATCGCCGCCCTGCAGTGCATAGTCCTGGACTGCCCCGACCCGCCGAGCCTGGCCGCCTTCTACCGGACGGTCCTCGGCGGCACGGTGAACCAGCCCGACCGCCGCTGGAGGCTCGACGCCGACTTCGCGACGCTCCATACGCCGGCGGGACTGGTCCTGGGCTTCCAGCGGGCGGAGGACCACCAGGCTCCTCAGTGGCCCAACCCCTCGCGCCCGCAACAGTTCCACCTGGACTTCGAGGTGGACGACCTGGACCGGGCCGAGCAGGAGGTCCTGGAAGCGGGGGCCAACCTCCTGGACGACAACGAGAGCGGCTGGCGCATCTACGCCGATCCGGCCGGCCACCCGTTCTGTCTGCTCGCGCGCTGAGCTCCGGGCCGGCTCACTGGGCCCCGGAGGTCTTCTCCCGCTCGGCGACGCTGCGCTCGACACAGAATTCGTTGCCCTCGGGGTCGGCCATGAGCGCCCAGCCGGTGCCGTCCGGATTGCGCCGGTCGGCCACCAGGGAGGCACCCAGCTCCAGCAGCCGCTCCACCTCTTCGTCGCGGGAACGGTCCTGCGGCTGAAGGTCGAGGTGGACGCGGTTCTTCACGGACTTGGACTCGGGGACCTGGACGAACAGCACCCCGACGCCCGGCGCCTGCACCAGCGCCTCCGGGTCTCCGGGGAAGTCGTCGTCGGCCAGCGGGGCGTCAAGGACCTGCGACCAGAACGTCGCCAGCTTGTGGGCGTCGGCGCAGTCGATCGTGATGTGTCGTACGAGAGAAGTCATGGCCGTCACTGTGCCATGCGCATGGTGACCAGCGCCGTGCGCCGCTCGGCGCGCAGCACGCCCAGGGGGCCGCGGGTCGCCAACGCGGCGTCGTACGGCCCGAGTTCGATGCCCGCGCCCTCCAGGACCGCGGACCCGTCCAGCGCGACGACCAGTACGGTCGCGCCGGGCGGGACCTCGACCGGGGTCCGGCCGCGCAGGACCGCCGTGGTGACCTCCGTGCGGCCTCTGCGGTACATCACGTTGAAGTTCACGACGGGGCCGTCGAGAAGGCGGCAGTCGGTCGCGGTGTCGCCCGCGAAGTCGCGCGGTACGAACCGCTCGTCGACCAGGGTCCGCAGGCCGCCCACGGTGAGGTCCATCCCGGCGCCTTCGACGACGGTCAGTGTGCGGTCCACTTCGGGGAAGGCGGAGAAGGGTCCGTCGGCGGTGACGTCGGCGAGGCTGACGCGCCAGGCGAAGTCGTCCATGTCCGCGCCCTCGGGCCAGGCGGCGATCTCGCGGGTGATGCCGCCGCCGTTCTTCCAGGGGACGGCCGGGCGCCCGGCGGCCCTCAGGACCCGTACCCCTGCCCGTACCTCTGCCCGCACCTCTGTCACCGCACCATCCCTGCCGCCCGCACCGTGCTCAGCCATACGGGGAACTCTGCCACCAGCCGGTCGTAGAGCTCGCCGTCGGAGACCTTCCGCGGGTCGCTGCCGGCGTGGAAGAAGCCCGCGTTGTCGACGGGGCGGCGGGCGGGGACGGCGAGTTCGTCGAGTTTGCGGAGGAAATCGAACTGCTTGCTGCCCCGGTCACCGAAGCCGATGAACTGCCAGAACATCGGCAGCTTGGCGGCCTTGCAGACATAGCGTTCGGCGGCGAGCTTGTTGATCGGGCCGCCGTCCGTCTGGAAGACGACGAGGGCGGGCGCGGTCGAGCCGCTGTCGAGGTAGTGGTCGATGACGGCGTCCATGGCCAGGTGGTAGCTGGTCTTCCCCATGTGGCCGAGCCCGGCGGCGATCTTCTCGACGCGGCCGTGGTGGTTGGCGAGGGTGATGTCCTCGACGGCGTCGACGTCGGTGGAGAAGAAGACGACGGGGACCGTGCCGTCGTCGTCGAAGTGCGCGGCGAGACCGAGCACGCGGTCGGCGAGGGCCTGGACGCTGCCGTCCTGGTAGTAGGGCTTCATCGATCCTGAGTAGTCGATGACCAGGTAGACCGCTGCGCGCTCGCCGTTCAGACCGTGCTTGTTCAGTGATATGCCTGCGGTCTTGTAGAGGCTGACGAGCGCGGGCGCGGTCTCCTCCATCTTCTGGAGGCTGATGGGCATCCGGTGCTCCGTCCACTCGATTCGATCAGCCGACAGTACGACACCGAGCGAGGGGCTGAAATGAACTCTCTGGAAGGCAAGGTCGTCGTCATCACGGGGGCGGGACGCGGCCAGGGCGCGGCGGAGGCGCGGATGTTCGCCGGGGCGGGGGCGCGGGTGGTGGTCACGGACGTACGGGAGGACGAGGGCGAGGAGGTCGCCAAGTCCCTTGGTGGAAAAGGGGTGTTCGTGCCGCATGACGTGTCCGAGGCCGCGGACTGGACGTCGGTGGTCGAGGCCGTGCTCAGCGCCTTCGGGCGGCTGGACGCGCTGGTGAACAACGCGGCGCTGTGGCGGACGGCGTCCGTGGAGGACGAGACCCTGGAGAACTTCGAGAGCCTGCTGCGGGTCAACCTCATCGGCCCGTTCCTGGGGATACGGGCGGTGGTCCCGGCGATGAAGGAGGCGGGCGGCGGATCGATCGTGAACGTCTCGTCGACGGCAGGGCTGGTGGGGATCAAGGGCCATGCGGCGTACGGGTCGACGAAGTTCGGCCTGCGCGGCCTCACCCGCTCTTCGGCGCTGGACCTGGCGCCGTACGGGATACGGGTGAACTCCGTGCACCCCGGGGCGATCGACACCCCTATGACGGCGGCGGTCGCGGACAAGGACTGGTCGCATGTGCCGCTGGGGCGGATGGGGCAGCCGGAGGAGGCCGGTCAGCTGGTCGGGTTCCTCGTCTCGGACGCGTCCTCGTATGTGACGGGGACGGAGTTCACCGTCGACGGGGGCCAGACGACCGGCTGACCGGCCCGCTCACTCCCCGGCCTGGTCCTGGAAAGCCGGCAGTTCGAAGATGCGCTGCTTGCCGGTGTCGTCCATCAACTCCACGAGCGGCAGCACCAGTTCCCACAGGTCCTGCTTGTCGACCTCGCGGGCGAGAGCGTCGAGCTCGCTGTCCGCGAGGTGGCCCGCCGCGTCCGCGACGACCTTGCGGGACTCCTCGGGCAGCAGCCCGACCAGCGGCAGGAACTCGGCCCACAGACCGGTCGCCACGACGGCCCGTACGACCCCCGCGAGCACGTCGCTCTCGCGCAGCGACGGGAGTACGGCGACGCCCCTGCGGTCCTCCTCGTCGAGTACGGCGACGAGCGGGAGCAGCGACTCCCACAGCCCCTGATCCGCCACGACCCGTACCAGGGAGTCGAGTTCGTCCTGCGGCCTGCGGGCGGCGAGCGTCGCGATGGCGGCGCGCTGCTCCCCGGTGACCATCCCCGCGACGGCGAGCGCCTCGGGCCACAGGCCGTCGGCGGCGGCCGAAGCGATGACGGAGGCGAGGCGCTCCTGCCCCATCAACGCGATGATCCTGCCGAGCTGTTCTGGCTGGTCGACGGCGTATCCGGAGCGCAGTACGTCGTCGTCCCCGACCTGCGGAAGGATCCGCTCCAGGGCGTGGTCGCGCAGATGTCCGACGAAGCGCCCCATGGTGATGTGGTCGCCGCGCTCGGCGAGGGTGACCGCGATCCGTACGACGAGGTTCTCGTCGAGGCGGTCGACGATGCCGGGGATCCTGCGGGGGTCGAGATGGGCGCAGGACTCGGCGGTGAAGGAGACGGGCAGCTTCTCGATGATGTCGGCGGCGCGGGGCGGCTCGAGCCGGCCTGCGACGGCGGCGGCCAGGCGGGGGCCGAGCGCCTTCTGGGAAATGGCGGCGGCGACCCCGGCGGGGACGAGCTTGGTGGCCTTGGCGATGCGGTCGAGCATCTCGGGCTGATCGTCGTAGAGGGCGGCCACGGTCTGCTCGCGCAGGGCGCGGACGTCGTCGGCGGGGAGGTCCTGGAGGAAGGAGAGCCGGTCGGGCTCCTCCCCGAGGAGGCGGGCGAGCTTCTGGGTCTCGGCGCGATTGCGCAAGGTGTCCATGGGAGGGCGTCCCTTCACCTGAAGAGGATGCGGCGGACGGGCCCACGGGCCAGGGCGGGCACGAGCTTGAGCGCTTCCTCGGCGGCCTCACCGAGCCCTTCGGCGCGACGGGCGCGTTCGCCCCGCAGGGCGTCGGCGAGCAACTGGATCTGGGGCTCGGAAAGTTGGGCGACGGAGTCGGGGGGCGGGGCGTTGAGCTCGGTGGCGAGTTGCGGCAGGGCAGCGGTGCTCACGGGACCTCCCGGAGGGGCGGTTGGCTGGCTCGGCCCCGAGCGTGCTGCGAAACTGACTTTTAGTCAATAGCCGCGACGGGGCGGGGCTCCGCCCCCGGACGCACAACCCGCACATGTGAGCCGGTGCCGGCAAAAATCAAGCCCGTCCGGCGATTGAGGACACGCGGCCGAAGGTCGCGTACCGGGGGGTGCGGGGGCGCAGCCCCCGCAAAAGGACGGGGGCGCACCCACCCCGCCGCGCCGCAGGCGAAACGCGTCACGGCGCCCGCCCAGTCGTCCGGTCGGGGACAGTGGGGCAAGCGCCGTGTTCAGTTCCGTACGCCGTTGTACGGGACGTCTTTGCGGGGGCCGGGTCAGACCATCAGGGAACGGTCCGTCGGCTTGATCGGGGCGTGCAGCTCGCTCGCCCCCGTGAGGAAGCGGTCCACGCCACGCGCCGCCGAGCGACCCTCGGCGATCGCCCACACGATGAGCGACTGGCCGCGGCCCGCGTCACCAGCAACGTACACGCCGTCCACATTCGTGGCGAAATCGGCATCGCGCGCGACATTGCCGCGCTCGTCGAGCTCGAGACCGAACTGCTGGACCAGACCGTTGGCCTGGTCCGTGCCCGTGAAGCCCATGGCCAGCGTGACGAGCTGGGCGGGGATCTTGCGCTCCGTGCCCGGCTTCGGCGTCAGCTTGCCGTCGATGAACTCGACCTCGGTCAGGTGCAGGAACTGGACGTTCCCGTCCTCGTCGCCCTCGAAGTGCGTGGTCGAGACGGAGTAGACCCGCTCGCCGCCCTCCTCGTGAGCCGAGGTGACCTTGTAGAGCATCGGGAAGGTCGGCCAGGGCTGCCCGGCCGAACGGTCGTCGCCCGGCCGCGGCATGATCTCCAGCTGGGTGACCGAGGCCGCGCCCTGGCGGTGGGCGGTGCCCACGCAGTCCGCGCCCGTGTCGCCGCCGCCGATGACGACCACGTGCTTGCCCTCGGCGGTGATCGGCGGGGTGACGAAGTCGCCCTCCTGCACCTTGTTCGAGAGCGGCAGGTACTCCATCGCGAAGTGGATGCCGTTGAGCTCACGGCCCGGGACCGGAAGGTCGCGGGAGACCGTGGCGCCCGCCGCGATGACGACCGCGTCGTGGCGCTTGCGCAGCTTCGACGCGTCGATGTCGCGGCCGATCTCGACCTCGGTACGGAACTTGGTGCCCTCCGCGCGCATCTGCTCGATGCGGCGGTTGATGTGCACCTTCTCCATCTTGAACTCGGGGATGCCGTACCGCAGGAGACCGCCGATGCGGTCGGCCCGCTCGTACACGGCGACCGTGTGGCCGGCCCGCGTCAGCTGCTGGGCGGCGGCCAGGCCCGCCGGGCCCGAGCCGATGACCGCGACGGTCTTGCCGCTGAGCCGCTGCGGCGGCTGCGGGGTGACGTCGCCGCTGTCCCACGCCTTGTCGATGATCGAGACTTCGACGTTCTTGATCGTGACGGCCGGCTGGTTGATGCCGAGCACACACGCCGACTCGCACGGAGCGGGGCACAGACGGCCCGTGAACTCCGGGAAGTTGTTCGTGGCGTGCAGGCGCTCGCTCGCCGCCGACCAGTCCTCGCGGTACGCGTAGTCGTTCCACTCGGGGATCAGGTTCCCCAGCGGACAGCCGTTGTGGCAGAAGGGGATGCCGCAGTCCATGCAGCGTCCGGCCTGCTTGCTGATGATCGGCAGCAGGGAGCCCGGAACGTAGACCTCGTTCCAGTCCTTCAGCCGCTCGCCGACGGGGCGGGTCTGTGCGACCTCGCGGCCCGTGGTCAAAAAGCCCTTGGGGTCAGCCATTGGTCGCCGCCTCCATCATCTTCTCGGTGGTCTCGGTCTCGGAGAGACCGGCCAGCTCAGCGGCGTCCTTGGCGGCGAGCACTGCCTTGTACGTGGTCGGGATGATCTTGCTGAAGCGGTCCACCGCGGTGTCCCACTCGGCGAGGAGCTTCTCGGCCACGGTGGACCCGGTCTCCTCGGCGTGGCGCTGCACGACACCGTGCAGCCACTGCTTGTCGGTCTCGTCGAGGGCCTCGATCGCGCCGACGTTCCCCGAGTTGACGTTGTCCTTGACGAGGTCGATGACGTACGCGACACCGCCGGACATGCCGGCCGCGAAGTTACGCCCCGTCTCGCCGAGGACGACCGCGTGACCGCCGGTCATGTACTCGCAGCCGTGGTCGCCCACGCCTTCCGAGACGACCGTGGCACCGGAGTTACGGACACAGAACCGCTCGCCGGTACGGCCGCGCAGGAACAGCTCGCCGCCGGTGGCGCCGTAGCCGATCGTGTTGCCCGCGATCGTCGAGTACTCGGCGAGGTGGTCGGCGCCACGGTCGGGACGGACGATGACGCGCCCGCCCGAAAGGCCCTTGCCCACATAGTCGTTGGCGTCGCCTTCGAGGCGCAGCGTCACACCGCGCGGCACGAACGCGCCGAACGACTGACCGGCCGAACCCGTGAAGGTGATGTCGATGGTGTCGTCGGGCAGGCCCGCACCGCCGAACTTCTTCGTCACCTCGTGGCCGAGCATGGTGCCGACGGTCCGGTTGATGTTGCGGATGGCGACCTGTGCGCGGACCGGGTGCGCCTCTTCGGCGGCCGAGGCCTGCAGCGCGTCGGCGGCGAGCTTGATGAGCTCGTTGTCGAGCGCCTTCTCCAGACCGTGGTCCTGGGTGATGACCTGGTGGCGTACGGCGCCCTCGGGCAGCTCGGGGACGTAGAAGAGCGGGTTGAGGTCGAGCCCCTGCGCCTTCCAGTGGTCCACGGCCCGCTCGGTGTCGAGGAGCTCGGCGTGGCCGACGGCCTCTTCGATCGTACGGAAGCCGAGCTCGGCCAGCAGCTCGCGGACCTCTTCGGCGATGAACTGGAAGAAGTTGACGATGTACTCGGCCTTGCCGGAGAAGCGGTCACGCAGAACGGGGTTCTGGGTGGCGATGCCCACCGGGCAGGTGTCGAGGTGGCAGACGCGCATCATGACGCAGCCGGAGACGACGAGCGGCGCGGTCGCGAAACCGAACTCCTCGGCGCCGAGCAGCGCGGCGATGATGACGTCGCGGCCGGTCTTGAGCTGGCCGTCGGTCTGCACGACGATGCGGTCGCGCAGGCCGTTGAGCAGCAGCGTCTGCTGGGTCTCGGCGAGGCCGAGCTCCCAGGGACCGCCCGCGTGCTTCAGCGAGGTGAGAGGCGAGGCTCCCGTACCGCCGTCGTGGCCGGAGATGAGGACGACGTCCGCGTGCGCCTTGGAGACACCCGCTGCGACCGTGCCGACCCCGACTTCCGACACCAGCTTCACGTGGATACGTGCGACCGGGTTGGCGTTCTTGAGGTCGTGGATCAGCTGAGCCAGGTCCTCGATGGAGTAGATGTCGTGGTGCGGCGGCGGGGAGATGAGGCCCACGCCCGGCGTCGAGTGACGCGTCTTGGCGACCCACGGGTAGACCTTGTGGCCGGGCAGCTGGCCGCCCTCGCCGGGCTTGGCACCCTGCGCCATCTTGATCTGGATGTCGTCCGCGTTGACCAGGTATTCGCTGGTCACACCGAAGCGGCCGGAGGCGACCTGCTTGATGGAGGAGCGGCGGGCCGGGTCGTAGAGACGCTCCGGGTCCTCACCGCCTTCACCGGTGTTGGACTTGCCACCGAGCTGGTTCATGGCGATGGCCATGGTCTCGTGGGCTTCCTGCGAGATCGAGCCGTACGACATGGCGCCGGTCGAGAAGCGCTTGACGATCTCGGAGGCCGACTCGACCTCGTCGATGGAGATCGGCTCACGGCCGGACTTGAAGCCGAACAATCCGCGCAGCGTCATCAGCCGCTCGGACTGCTCGTTCACGCGGCCCGTGTACTGCTTGAAGATGTCGTAGCGCCGGTTGCGCGTGGCGTGCTGCAGGCGGAAGACCGTCTCCGGGTCGAAGAGGTGCGGCTCGCCCTCGCGGCGCCACTGGTACTCGCCGCCGATCTCCAGCGCGCGGTGCGATGCGGCGATGCCGGAGACGGGGTACGCCTTGGCGTGCCTGGCCGCGACCTCCTTGGCGACGACGTCGAGACCGGCGCCGCCGATCTTGGTGGCCGTGCCGTTGAAGTACTCCGCGACGAAGGCCTCGTCGAGACCGACGGCCTCGAAGACCTGCGCACCGCGGTAGGAGGCGACGGTCGAGATGCCCATCTTCGACATGACCTTGAGCACGCCCTTGCCGAGCGCGTAGATCAGGTTGCGGATGGCCTGCTCGGACTCGAGACCCTCTATGAAGGTGCCCGCCCTGACGAGGTCCTCGACGGACTCCATCGCAAGGTACGGGTTGACGGCCGCGGCTCCGTAACCGATGAGCAGCGCGACGTGGTGCACCTCGCGGACGTCACCGGCCTCGACGAGCAGGCCCACCTGGGTGCGCTGCTTGGTGCCGATGAGGTGGTGGTGGACGGCCGAGGTGAGCAGCAGCGAGGGGATCGGTGCGTGCTCGGCGTCGGAGTGCCGGTCGGAGAGGACGATCAGTCGGGCGCCGGCCTCGATGGCCGCATCCGCCTCGGCGCAGATCTCCCGCAGCCGGGCGGCCAGGGCCTCGCCGCCGCCGGAGACGCGGTAGAGGCCGGAAAGCGTCGCCGCCTTCATGCCCGGCATGTCGCCGTCGGCGTTGATGTGGATGAGCTTGGCGAGCTCGTCGTTGTCGATCACCGGGAAGGGCAGCGTGACGCTGCGACACGCGGCCGCGGTCGGCTCCAGCAGGTTGCCCGCGGGGCCGAGCACGGAGCGCAGCGAGGTGACGAGCTCCTCGCGGATGGCGTCCAGCGGCGGGTTGGTGACCTGCGCGAAGAGCTGGGTGAAGTAGTCGAAGAGCAGGCGCGGGCGCTCGGAGAGCGCGGCGATCGGCGAGTCCGTACCCATGGAGCCGAGCGGCTCGCCGGAGGTGCGGGCCATCGGCGCGAGGATGACGCGGAGCTCTTCCTCGGTGTAGCCGAAGGTCTGCTGGCGGCGGGTGACCGAGGCGTGGGTGTGGACGATGTGCTCGCGCTCGGGGAGGTCCTCGAGCTCGATCTCGCCGGTTTCCAGCCACTGGGCGTACGGCTTCTCGGCGGCCAGGGCCGCCTTGATCTCGTCGTCCTCGATGATGCGGTGCTCGGCGGTGTCGACGAGGAACATCTTGCCGGGCTGCAGGCGGCCCTTGCGGACGACCTTCGCCGGGTCGATGTCGAGCACGCCGACCTCGGAGGAGAGCACGACGAGGCCGTCGTCGGTGACCCAGTAGCGGCCGGGGCGCAGACCGTTGCGGTCGAGGACCGCGCCGACCTGGGTGCCGTCGGTGAAGGTGACGCAGGCCGGGCCGTCCCAGGGCTCCATCATCGTGGAGTGGTACTGGTAGAAGGCGCGGCGGTCGGGGTCCATCGAGTCGTGGTTCTCCCACGCCTCGGGGACCATCATCAGCACCGAGTGCGGCAGCGAGCGGCCGCCGAGGTGGAGCAGCTCCAGGACCTCGTCGAAGGAGGCCGAGTCGGAGGCGTCCGGGGTGCAGACGGGGAAGATGCGGTCCAGCTTCTCCGGGCCGAAGAGGCTGGAGGCGAGCTGGGACTCGCGGGCCTTCATCCAGTTGCGGTTGCCCTTGACCGTGTTGATCTCGCCGTTGTGCGCGACGAAGCGGTACGGGTGGGCCAGCGGCCAGCTGGGGAAGGTGTTCGTGGAGAAGCGGGAGTGGACCAGGGCGACGGCCGTGGCGAAACGGCGGTCGGAGAGGTCCGGGAAGAACGGCTCCAGCTGTCCCGTGGTGAGCATGCCCTTGTAGACGATCGTCCGGGCGGAGAGCGAGGGGAAGTACACCCCGGCCTCACGCTCGGCGCGCTTGCGCAGGACGAAGGCCTTGCGGTCGAGCGCGATGTCCTTGGAGCTGCCGTCGGCCACGAAGAGCTGGCGGAAGGCCGGCATGGTGGCGCGGGCGCCGTTGCCGAGGAGATCGGGGGTGACGGGCACCTCACGCCAGCCGAGGACGGTGAGGCCCTCTTCGGCGGCGATCGTCTCGATCTGTGAGACGGCTGCCGCACTGTCGTCTATCGGCAGGAAGCCGATTCCGACGGCGTACGAACCGGCCTCGGGGAGGTCGAATCCGGCGGTCTCGCGGAGGAAGGCGTCCGGGACCTGGAGCAGGATTCCTGCGCCGTCGCCGGAGTCCGGCTCGGAGCCCGTGGCACCGCGGTGTTCGAGATTGCGCAGTACGGTCAGCGCCTGTTCGACCAGCTCATGGCTGGCCACACCGGTAAGAGTGGCCACGAACCCGACACCGCAGGCATCGTGTTCGTTACGAGGGTCGTACATCCCCTGCTGGGCGGGGCGACCCTCCATGGGCGACCAGGCGTCGGAACGCATCGGCACTCCCGTCGTCGTCGTGGCATATGCAATAGCCGAGGGACGACGTTGGCCCTCTGCGAAATTTCGTGCAGGTTACATGATGGAACGCTTCTCGGAAAGCGGATAGTTCATTCCAGCATGCGGACACCGCATCACGCGGTGGAGGTGGGTCGGAGGGGGACAGATCGGTCTCCGTCGACCCGCAGCAGAGCAGGCGTCGTTGCCCACAGCGCTTTCGCCTTATGCCCCACGGTTAACGGATCAAAACCGCTGGGTAACGGACTACTTATGCAGCGCTCCACATAGTGTCTCACCCTACGGCGGTTCCGAACAGTGTGCCCAGGGCGTACGTCACACCTGCCGCGGCCCCGCCGAGCGCCAGCTGCCGCAGCCCGCTGTACCACCAGGACCGGGCCGTGACCCTCGCCACGACCGCCCCGCAGCCGAAGAGCCCGAACAGCGCCACGACCAGCGCGGGCCACAGCGCCTGCGCGCCGAGCAGGTAGGGCAGCAGGGGCAGCAGCGCGCCGAGCGCGAAGGCCGTGAAGGAGGAGACCGCGGCTATGAGCGGCGACGGCAGATCGCCGGGGTCGATGCCCAGCTCCTCGCGCGCATGGATTTCCAGCGCCATCTCCGGATCCTTCGACAGCTGCCGCGCGACCTCGCGCGCCAGCTCCGCCTCGACGCCCCGGGACTCGTACAACGCGGCGAGCTCGTTCTCCTCGTCCTTGGGGTGCTTGCGCAACTCGCGCCGCTCGACGTCCAGTTCGGCCTCGACGAGCTCGCGCTGCGAAGCGACTGACGTGTACTCACCCGCCGCCATGGAGAAGGCTCCGGCCGCGAGACCGGCGAGCCCGGTGATCACGATCGTGCGGTGCGAGACATCCCCGCCCGCGACACCCGTCATGAGCGCGAGGTTGGAGACGAGCCCGTCCATCGCACCGAAGACGGCGGGGCGCAGCCAGCCGCCGTTGACATCGCGGTGGGTGTGGTTGTCGCGGTGCGCCTCGTGCAGCGTCGCTTCGGTATCGATGATGGACACAGCTATCCCCTTGATTCGTGCACTGCGGGTTCGGGCAGCCCCGCTTCCCCCTCAACAGCTTCGAAAGTACGCACGATTCAAAACCCCCGCCAGCAAGCCAGGCCGTACTTACCAGCGGCGGAGCCGCCACTCCCGGCCGATTCCGACCGGGTGACAGTGAGGTTTCAACGGCGCGTGAGGCGCGCGGTGTGGCACACATCCAGGAACCGGTCGGCGAGCCCCTGGAGGCGCTAGCCATGCTGTACTCACCTGCGGGGAAACCCCCCGACCCCTGGGCGATTGCATGCAATCGCCCGCGGACCCCTCTGCCGCTCGCCGCCGACCTCCGCGAAAGGGGCCGCGGGGCCCTGCTCGGGCTGGCCGTCGGCGACGCGCTCGGGGCGCCCGCGGAGAACATGCGCCCCTCGGAGATCCGCCGCCGCTGGGGCCGTATCGAAGGCTTCGTCTCCGACAACCCGGCGGGCACGGACGACACCGAGTACGCGATCTTCTCGGGTCTCCTCCTCGCCCGGCACGGCTCGGCCCTCACCGCGTCCCATGTGGAGCGGGCCTGGCACCGCTGGATCGCCGACCTCGACGAGGGCCCCTTCCGCGGCGCGGGTTTCAGCGAGCGCGGCACCCTGGAGAACCTCCGCCGCGGCCTGGCCGCCCCCATCTCCGCCCAGCACCGGCACGCCTGGAGCGACGGACTCGCCATGCGGGCGGCGCCCTTCGGGGTGTTCGCCGCGGGCCGTCCCGCCGAGGCGGCCCGCCTCGTCGCCGTCGACGGCTCGGTGAGCCACGAGGGCGAGGGCATCTACGGAGGCCAGGCGGTGGCGGCGGGCGTGGCCGCGGCGATGTCGGGCGCGGGCCCGGCGGCCGTGATCGGGGCGGCGCTCTCCGTCGTACCGATGGACTCCTGGACGGCCCGCTCGATGCGCCGCGCGGTGGTCGCGGCCGACCGGGGCGAGCGGGCGATCCGCTCGGCGGTGGTCATCGGCGGCTACCCCTGGACGGACCTGGCGCCGGAGGCGGTCGGCCTGGCCTTCGGAGCTTTCGCGTACGCACGCGGCGACTTCCGCGCCTCGGTCCTCACGGCGGTGAACATGGGCCGCGACGCGGACACGACGGCTGCGGTGGCCGGCGCGCTGGCGGGCGCGATGAAGGGGGCGCAGTCGATCCCCGAGGAGTGGTCGACCGTGATCGGCCCGGTGCGCGGCAGCTGCCTGCCGGAGATGGCCGGCTATCACGTCCTGGACATCGCCGATCTCCTGACCCCCGACGACGAGCCGACGGCGGTGACGTCATGACGAAGGACCCGGACCGCCGCGTCGAAGGGCTGCTCCTCGGCCTTGCCGCCGGGGACGCCGCCGGGTGGCCGGCCGCGCGTCACCGGGCGGCCAGGATGCCCGAGTGGACGCGCCGCCTCACCCGTGAACTCGACACCTTCGCCGAGCAGAACGCCACGACCACCCTGCCCGTGCCCATCGCCCTCAACCAGGACCCCGAGCCGCTCCAGCTCGGCCCGTCCGACGACGCCGAGTGGGCGGCGTACACCGCCACGACCTTGCTCCACGCGCCGCCGGGCCGGATCCGCAGCGCCATCGACCTCGCCTGGCGGTCCTTCGCCGCCGAGATCGCCGCGGCCGCCGACCGCGCCCCCGAGGTGGAGTCGGCGGTCCTGCCGCTGCGCGCCCGGATCTCGGTGCGCGCGGGTCTGGGCAACCTCGCCAACGGGCTGCGCCCGCCCGCCACAGGGCACGACAACCCGCACTACTTCGACGACGCGGCCTGCGTACGGGCCTGTGCGCTGGCCGTCGTCCACCCGGGCGACCCGGTCGCCGCCGCCGAACTCGCCGAGTACGACGCCCGCTACACCCAGGACGGCGACGGAGTGCACGGCGCCCGCGCGATGGCCGCAGCCGTCGCCGCGGCGCTCGGCGGCGCCGACCCGTACGAGGCCGTCGAAGCCGCCCTCGCCCAGCTGCCCGAGTCCACGGAGATCGGCCGCAACGCCGCGCACGCGGTGAAGCTCGCCCGCGACGCCGAGGGCGCGTTCGCCCTGGTCCCCCGCCTGGAACACGAGATCGTCGACCACATCTACAGCTACGGGATCGCCGCCGCCGAGACCGTCCCCGTCGCCCTGGCACTCACCCTCGCCTCCGGCGGCCGCATCACCGAAGCCGTGCCCACCGCCGCCTGCCTCTCCCGGGTCGCCGACTCCGCACCCGCCCTGGCCGGCGCCCTGACCGGCGCGCTCGGCGGCGCGGCAGCACTCCCCGACACCTGGCGACAGGCCTGCAGGACGCTGGTCGGCTGCGCGCTGCCCCGGCTCGCGGGCACGGATCTGGTGGAACTCGCCGAACTTCTCGTACAGGCACGGCAATCAACCGCCCCAGATGGACAATTCCGACATGACGCTCACACTTGAGGACCGGATCGCGGGCAGCCCGACCGGCGCGGCGGTCGGCGACGCGCTCGGCGGACCGGTCGAGGGCTGGACACCTGAGCAGATCAGTGAACGGCACGGTGGCCGCGTGCGCGGCATCGCCGGCCCCTTCCGTGGCGACGACCGGCGCACGGCCAGGCCCATCGCGCCGCACCACAAGGGCGATGGGCACGTCACCGACGACACCTTGATGACGCACGCGCTGATCCGCGTGTACGGCACGGTCCGCGATCACCTCACCGCATACTCGGTCGCCGACCACCTGGTCCCCGACCTGATCGGCACGCCGCGCTGGATCCCCGAGCTGGAGGCGGAGGCGCTCCCCCCGCCGGTGGGCCCGGTCAACGCGGCGAACCCGGCGGGGGCGGCGCTCTCGCCGGCCAAGGACGGCACGCGTACGGCGAGCGAAGCGGTCCGCGAAGTGGCGTCGCGCCACACGGACTTCGAGACGGCGATGCGCCCGCTGCGCGAGGCGGTGGCCCCGTACGACACGGTCGGCCCTGACTACCGCAAGCCGTCGCCGGCCGCGCGCCGCCCCTCGCGCGTGCACGCCATCGAGGAACTCCCGATCGCCCCGGGGATGCTTCTCGTCGGCAACGGCGACTTCCGCCACACGGTCCAGGGCTCCGTCAACTACAGCCGGGACTGCGACTGGTCGAAGACGGTGGCGGAGGCCTGCCGCCTCGATCTCCTCACCCCCGCAAGGGAGTTGGCGGAGGTGACGCGGGAGGTCTTCGCCCAGGACGCGGAGCGGCGCCGCACGCACGAGTCGGCGTTCGCGGCCCTCGCGGCTCGCTGATGCTCCGCCGCGCACCGGCGTCACGGCCAGGCACGTCGGCACACCTGGAACCGGCCGCAGCCCTCACCCACGCCGACGGCGATCTCTCCGCCTCGGTCCTCGACACCCTCACCCACCCCACGCGCCAGGAGGCCATCCGCCCATGACGATCACCGACACCCCCCGCACCGGCATCACCGTCCTCGGCTCCACCAACATGGACCTGGTCGTGTACGTCGACCGCCACCCGGCCCGCAGCGAGACGGTCACCGGCCACGAGTTCCGTACGATCCCGGGCGGCAAGGGCGCCAACCAGGCCGTCGCCGCCGCCCGCGCGGGCGCCACGGTCACCATGATCGGCGCCGTCGGCAACGACCCCCACGGCACCACGCTCCGCACCGCCCTCACCCAGGCCGGAGTCGACACCGACTCCCTGCGCACCACCGAGGGCCTCACCGGCACCGCGCACATCGTGGTCGACTCCGCAGGCTCCAACTCCATCGTCGTCATCCCCGGCGCCAACGGCACGGTCACCGCGCTGGCCCCCGGCGACGAGGCCGTGATCGCCTCCTCGGCGACCCTCCTCCTCCAGCTCGAACTCCCCCTCTCCGGAGTGATCGCCGGAGCCGAGGCGGCCCGCAGGAACAACGTCCGTACGCTCCTCACGCCCGCCCCCGCCCAGCCGCTTCCCCCCGAACTCCTCGCTGTCACCGACCTGTTGATCCCCAACCGCCTCGAATCCCAGGCCCTCACCAACGGCCTCACCGACGCGTACGAAGCGGCAGCCGCGCTCCTCAAGGACGTCCCCGAGGTCCTGATCACCCTCGGCTCCGAGGGGACGCTCTACGCGACCCGGACCTCCGAGCCCCTCCTCACCCCGGCGCACGAAGTCGAGGCCGTCGACACGACGGGCGCCGGGGACGCCTTCGTCGGCGCGCTGGCCGTGGCGCTCGGCGAGGGCAAGCCGATGCCGGCGGCGATCGCCTGGGCGACGACGGCGGCAGCTCTCTGCGTCCAGCGGACCGGGGCCACCCCTTCGATGCCGTACCGCACGGAGATCGACAGCGCCTCATGACGGCGGACGGCACCCCGCCGACGACCCCGACTCCCCCGCAGTCCACGCCGCTGACCTGGCTGTACGCACCGGGCGACCGCCCCGAAGTGGTCGCCAAGGCCCTCGACTCCGGCGCCGACGTGGTGATCGTCGACCTGGAGGACGCGGTGGCCCCGCACCGCAAGGGCTACGCCCGCGACGCCACGGCGGAACTCCTCGCGCAGCCCCGGCCCGCCCCGGTCCATGTACGGATCTCCACGGAGCAGGACATCGAGGCGCTCGCCCACCTCCCGGGCCTGTCCGCCTTCCGCCTCCCCAAGGTGACGTGCCGGGAGCAGGTAACCCGGGCCGCCGCGTGCGGAGTTCCGCTGTACGCGCTGATCGAGTCCGCGCTCGGAGTCGAGAACGCGTACACGGTCGCCTCCGCCCACCCCTCCGTCCTCGGCATCGCCCTCGGGGAGGCGGACCTCCGGGCGGATCTGGGGGTACGTCACGACGCGGGCCTGGACTTCGCCCGCAGCCGGATCGTGGTGGCGGCCCGCGCGGCCGGCCTGGCCCCGCCCGCCCAGTCCGTCTTCCCCGACATCCGGGACCTGGACGGCCTGGCCGCGAGCTGCACCCGCGGCCGGTCCCTGGGATTCCTCGGCCGGGCAGCCATCCACCCCCGCCAACTGCCCGTGATCGAGCGGGCGTTCACGCCCACGGAAGCGGAGACGGAGGCGGCCCGGGAGCTCGTGAAAGCCGCGGCCGCCGACGCCGGCGCGCTCGCTCTCCCCGACGGCCGTTTTGTTGACGAGGCCGTCGTGGAGGGCGCGCGGCGCACCCTCGCACTGGCTGCTCGCCTGCACTGACCTGGGCCGCAGCCCCCCGGTGAGATGTGGATCACATCGCCGACCCGTTGACGCGGAAGAAAGATGTAAGCAACATCTGTAATCGTTTCCAGTTGCTGAAAACGTTTACAGCCACCGCGTCATTCACCGCTCAGGGGGCAGGCATGACATCACAGGGGCCACCGACCATCGTGTCGATCGCCGAGCGTGCAGGGGTGTCCATCGCCTCCGTCTCCCGTGTCCTCAACGGACTGACCGTGCGCGCCGACACCCTGCGCAGGGTCGAGGAGGCCGTGGCCGAACTCGGTTACGTCCCCAACGCGGTGGCCCGCTCGCTCAAGGGCGGGCGGACCCGGCAGCTGACGTTCGCCATGGAAGACATCGGCAACCCCGTCTACGTGACGATGGTCCGCGAGATCCAGGCGGTCACCAAGGCCGCCGGCTACCGGCTGCTGCTGCACTCCACCGACGCGGTCGTCGAGGACGAACTCGCCGTCATCCGCAGTCTCAGCGACCGCACCAGCGACGGACTCATCCTGTGCCCCATCCGCATCACGGATGCGTACGTCCGCACGCTGAACTCGGCCGCCGCCCCTGTCGTCGTCATCGGTTCCCTCCCCGAAGGCGTGCCCATCGACAGCGTGCGCGCCGACTCCGTCCTGGGCGCCGCGATGGCCGTACAGCATCTGCACATGACCGGCCGCCGCCGGATCGCCTTCGTCAACGGCCCCTCGGACACGGTCCCGGGACGCAATCGCATGGCCGGCTACCGCCAGGGGCTCGCCGACTGCGCCCTGCCGTACGACGCGTCCCTCGTCGTCTCCACCGACTTCGCCACCGAGTCGGGAGCCCGCGCCGCCGAGTCGCTGCTGGCCGCCGCACCCGACGCGATCTTCTGCGCCAACGACCAGCTGGCCGTCGGCGCGATCCGCACCCTGCACACCCGCTCCGTACGCGTCCCCGACGACATCGCCGTGGTGGGCATGGACGACAGCGCCCTCGCCCAGGCCGCCTGGCCCCCGCTCACCAGCGTGGACCTGGGATCGGCCGAGCGCGGCCGGCGGGCGGCCGAACTCCTTCTCGCCCGCCTCGGCCACGGGACCGCCCCCGAAACCCCCCAGCACACCACCGCCATACCCCGCCTTGTCGTACGCAGCTCGACCGCGCCGGCAACCGAACAGGAGAACCTGAGGTTCGCATGAGTGTCACCGCAGTCCGGGGCAACGACGCCCTGGACCATCGCGGCACCCCGCCGCCCCGCTCCCCCGAGCAGCGCAAGCGCGCGCTCGGTCTGGACCGGGGGGCCTGGTTCCTGCTGGCCCCCGCCCTGATACCGATCCTCGTGCTCAGCGTGGGCCCACTGCTCTACGGCATATCCCTGGCCTTCACGGACGCGCAGGCGGGACGTACGACGTCCACGAAGTTCCTGGGCCTGGCCAACTTCACCGATCTGCTGCACGACTCGCTCTTCTGGCAGTCCTTCAAGATCGGGATCATCTGGGCGGTCAGCGTCACCGCGCTGCAGTTCCTCATGTCGCTGGGCCTGGCCCTGCTGCTCAACCAGAACCTGCGGTTCCGCTGGCTGGCGCGGACCCTGGCACTCGTCCCCTGGGCCATGCCCGAGGTCGTCGTCGGCATCATGTGGCGCCTGGTCTACCACCCCGACGCGGGCATCCTGAACAAGGTCCTGACGCAGCTTCATGTGATCCACCAGAACGTCGACTGGCTCACCGGCCTCTCCGTCGCCCTCCCCGCCGTGATCGTCGTCGGAGTCTGGGCGGGCATGCCGCAGACCACCGTGGTCCTGCTGGCCGGGCTGCAGAACGTACCGGTCGAGCTGACGGAGGCCGCGAACCTCGACGGCGCAGGAATCTGGCGCCGCTTCACCAACGTCACCTGGCCGGCCATCAAGCCGGTGGTGATCTCGGTGACCGCCCTGAACTTCATCTGGAACTTCAATTCCTTCGGCCTGGTCTACGTCCTGACCCAGGGCGGCCCGGGCGGCAAGACCCAGCTCCCGATGCTCTTCGCGTACGACGAGGCCTTCAAGTACGGCCAGTTCGGATACGCCGCCGCCATGGGCCTGGGGATGGTCGCGGTGATCGCCGTCCTCCTCACCCTGACGCTGCGCAAGAAGCTCAACGAGGAGACGGCATGAGCATCCCCGCAGGGCTCCGCGCCCGTCGCACCGCCGGCCGCACCGGCCAGTACCTCGGCCTCCTGTGCTACCTGGTCTTCCTGGCCTTCCCGCTGCTCTGGCTTCTCTCCACGGCCTTCAAGTCGCCGCAGGAGCTGGGCTCGATCGACCCGACGTGGCTGCCCAGGCATCCGACGCTGGACAACTTCCGTACGGCCTTCGACACCCAGCCGCTGCTCCACGCCGCGCTCAACAGCTTCATCGTGGCCGGCAGCGCCACCGTGATCGCGACCGCCCTCGCGGTGCCCGCCGCCTACGCGCTGGTCCGCTTCCGCTCACGGATGACCACGGCCGCCAACGGCTGGGTGCTCATCAGCCAGGCGTTCCCGTTCGTGCTGATCATCATCCCGCTGTTCCTCGTCCTGAAGAACCTGCACCTGATCGACTCCCTGGTGGGGCTGATCGCGGTGTACGTCGTGTGGAACCTGCCCTTCTCCCTCTGGATGCTCCAGGGGTACGTCAAGGCCGTGCCCGTCACCCTCGAGGAGGCCGCGGCCGTGGACGGCGCGAGCCGTCTGCGCACCCTGGTCAGCGTGGTCTTCCCGCTGCTCACCCCAGGTCTGGTGGCCACCGCGATGTTCACCTTCGTCACCGCCTGGAACGAGTTCTTCTTCGCCCTCGTCCTGCTCAAGTCCCCGGAGCACCAGACCATGTCCGTGATCCTCACCCGGTTCCTCGGCGCCGAGGGCGTCGCGGACCTCGGACCGCTCGCCGCGGCCTCCGTCATCGCCACCATCCCCAGCCTGCTCTTCTTCGCGCTGCTCCAGCGCAGACTGGTCGGCGGCATGCTCGCCGGGGCGGTGAAGGGCTGATGCGCACCCCCGCGAGGACCCGGCTGCGCACCGCGACGGCCGCGCTGGCCGCGACCCTGGGCCTGGCACTGGTCGCCGGCTGCTCCCAGGGCGACACGGGTGACGCCCACGGCCGGATCACCCTCGAATTCCTCAGCCTGGCCTGGCAGCAGGACTCCGTCGCCGCCAACAAGGCGCTGGTGAAGGAGTGGAACACCGCGCACCCCGACGTCCAGGTCAAGTACGTACAGGGCAGCTGGGACGGAATCCACGACCAGCTCCTGACGTCCTTCGAGGGCGGCGCGGCGCCGGACATCATCCATGACGACGCCTCCGACCTCACGGACTTCGCGTACGGCGGCGACCTGGCCGACATCGGCAAGCTGCTGCCCGCCTCGCTGAAGCGGGACATCCCGGGGCAGTCGTGGAACACCACCACGTACGACAAGGGTGTCTACGGTGTGCCGTTCCTCCAGGAGCCGCGCGTCCTGATCGCCAACACCAAGCTCCTGAAGGCCTCGGGGGCAAGGATTCCGACCGCGGCCCACCCGTGGAGCTGGGCGGAGTTCGAGCAGGCGTCGAAGAAGATGACCGTGAAGGGCTCGGGTTCCAGGCCTGAGCAGTACGGCGTGGCCTGGTCCATGAAGGAGCCGGTCAGCCAGTCGGTCAACCTCTCCGTCTCCACCGGCGGCACGATCTTCAGCCGCGCCGCCGGCAAGAACAAGGTGGCCTTCGACCCCGCCGAGTCGGCCGTCTCCCAGCTCATCAACCGGCAGATCAACGTCGAGCACACCTCGCCGAAGAGCAGCCTGGGCATGAGCGGCTCCGACACCCTGCCCGGCTTCTTCGCCGGCAAGTACGCCATGGTTCCGCTGAACTTCTCCTACCGCCAGCAGGTCAAGCAGCAGGCGCCCAAGGGCTTCCAGTGGACCGTCCTGCCGCTCCCGGCGGGCAGCGGAGCGGCCGGGGAGACCCAGGGCGTCGTACCGCAGACCCTCTCGGTCTCGCAGGACTCCGCGCACAAGCAGGCCGCCGTCGACTTCATCTCCTTCCTCACCCAGGGGAAGAACGCGGCGCGCCTGGCCCTCGGCGACTGGATGCTGCCGACCAGCACCTCGGCGCTGAAGGACCCGGCGCTGAGCTCGCCGAAGGACGGCTGGAACACCGGCAGCCAGATCTTCGGGAACCTCGTCCCCTCCCCGGTTCTCGGGGTGCGCGGATACGCCGAGTGGAAGGACAAGATCGCCACCCCGGCGTTCCAGAACTACTACAACGGCTCCGGCACTCTCGGCTCCCTCCGGACGAAACTCGCGGGAGACGGCCAGCGCGTCCTCGACCGCTACCAGCGCTGACGCTCCCCCTCCCCGGGCGTCAGCACACCGGCTCAACCCTAGAAATGAGCACGATCAGCACCATGAGTGGCAGCCCCGACCCCTCCCCCGCAGAACCCGGGCCGACCGTGACCCTGCTCCGTCCCCAGCAGGGCGACGCCCCTCGCTCGCTGCGGGACCGCGCCTGCGGCGCGCTCCTCGGACTCGCCGTGGGCGATGCCCTGGGCGCGCCCGCGGAGAACATGACGCCGTCTCAGATACGGGAACGCTGGGGGCGCATCGAGGACTTCGTCTCGGCGGAACCGGCGGGGACCGACGACACCGAGTACGCGATCTTCTCGGGGCTGCTCCTCGCGGAGCACGGCTCCCGGCTCACCGTCTCCCACGTCGAGAAGGCCTGGCACACCTGGATCGCCGACATCGACGAAGGCCCGTTCCGCGGCGCCGGGTTCAGTGAGCGCGGCACGCTGGAGAACCTCCGCCGGGGTCTCGCCGCCCCGATCTCCGCCCAGCACCGGCACGCCTGGAGCGACGGACTCGCCATGCGGGCCGCCCCGTTCGGCGTGTACGCCACCGGTCGGCCCGCCGAAGCGGCCAGGCTGGTGGCCATCGACGGAACAGTCAGCCACGAGGGCGAGGGCATCTACGGCGGCCAGGCGGTCGCCGCCGGTGTCGCCGCCGCCATGGTCGGCGACAGCCCGGACGCCGTGGTGCAGGCAGCGCTCTCCGTGGTCCCCGAGGACTCCTGGACCGCGCGTTCGCTGCACCGCGCGGTGAGCGCCGCACGCCGGGCCTCGCAGAGCGCGGACGCGTCGACCGCCTCCGTCGAACACGCGGTGCGCTCGGCCGTGGTGATCGGCGGATACCCGTGGACCGATCTGGCCCCCGAGGCCGTCGGACTGGCATTCGGCGCCTTCGTCGCGGCCCGCGGCGACTTCAGGGCTTCGGTGCTGGCCGCCGTCAACATGGGCCGCGACGCCGACACCACCGCGGCCGTCGCAGGCTCCCTGGCCGGTGCACTCGGCGGCGCTTCGGGGATCCCGGCGCACTGGGCGCAGGCGATCGGTCCCGTACGCGGAAGCTGCCTGCCCTCCATGGCCGGACGCCGGATCCTCGACCTCGCCGACCGCCTCGTACCGCACCACGACCACAGCAAGGCCGCCTCGTGACGACACAGACCACCGACCCCGTCTCCGTCCGGGCCGGCTCCGACCCGCACCGCCGTATCGAAGGGCTGCTGCTCGGGATCGCCGCGGGCGATGCCGCCGGCTGGCCGGCGGGACGCCACCGTGCCGCGCTGCTGCCCGACTGGACGCGCCGGCTCACCCGTGAGCTCGACACCTTCGCCGAGCAGAACGCGACGACCACGCTCCCGGTGCCCATCGCGCTGAACCAGCCGCCCGCCCCGCTGCAGCTCGGCCCCTCCGACGACGCCGAGTGGGCGACGTTCACAGCTCAGGCGATCCTGTCGGCGGCGAGCTCCGGAGACAGTGATCTGCCGCCCCATCAGCGGGTGCGCGCCGCGCTGTCGATGGCCTGGCTCGGCCTCGCCGACGACGTGGCCGCCGCGTCCGCGCAGGCGGACGAGATCGAGTCGGCGCTGATGCCGCTGCGTGCCCGTATCTCGGTGCGCGCCGGTCTGGGCAACCTGGCCGCGGGGATGCGTCCGCCGGCCACCGGTCACGACAACCCGCACCACTTCGACGACGCCGCGTGCGTACGCGCCACCCTGCTCGCCGTGGTCCACCCCGGTGATCCCGCCGCGGCCGCCGACCTCGCCGAGTTCGACGCCCGCTACACCCAGGACGGCGACGGGGTGCACGGTGCCCGCGCCATGGCCGCGGCCGTGGCCGCCGCGCTCGGCGGCGCGTCCGTCGAGACCTGTGTGGAAGAGGCTCTCGCCCAGCTCCCCGAGGGCAGCGAGATCCGCCGCAACGCCCTGCACGCCGTGCGGTTGGCGCGTACGGCGGGCGGCGCGTTCGCGCTCGTGCCCGTCCTGGAGCACGAGATCGTCGACCACGTCTACAGCTACGGGATCGCCGCCGCCGAGACGGTGCCGGTCGCCCTCGCCATGGCGCTCGCCTCGGGCGGCGCCCTGGCCGAGGCCGTCCCCTCCGCCGCCTGCCTGGCCCGCGTCGCCGACTCCGCCCCGGCCCTGGCCGGCGCGCTGACCGGCGCCATAGGCGGCGGCGACGCACTGCCCGCCACCTGGCGCGACAGCTGCCGCACCCTCGTCGGCTGCGCGCTGCCGCAGCTCGCGGGCACCGACCTCGTCGAGGTCGCCGCCCGGCTCACCGCCAACTCCCCCCTGCCCGTATCCCCGGAAGGAACCCGCTCATGACCGCCCCCACCCCGACCCTCGAGGACCGCACCAACGGCGCCCTGATCGGCGCGGCCGTCGGAGACGCACTCGGCGGCCCGGTCGAAGGCTGGACCCCCGAGGCGATCAGCGAGCGGCACGGCGGACGTGTCCAGGGCATCGTGGAGCCGTTCTACAAGGACGAGTGGCGCACGGCGCGGCCGATCGCGCCGTACCACAAGGGCGACGGACACGTCACCGACGACACCCTGATGACGCACGCCCTGATCCGGGTCTACGACAAGGTCCGCGACCACCTGGACGCGTACGCGGTGGCCGACCACCTGGTGCCCGACCTGATGGGCGTACCGCGCTGGATCCCCGAACTGGAGGCCGAGGCGCTGCCGTTGCAGCGCATCTTCCTGGCCGAGAAGTGGATCGTCGCACGGCTGCACTACGGGCACATCGACCCGCGCGAGGCCGGAGTCGGCAACATCGTCAACTGCGGTGCGGCCATGTACATGGCGCCGGTCGGCCTGGTCAACGCGGGTAATCCCGGGGCCGCTTACGCCGAGGCGCTGGACGTCGCCGGTGCGCACCAGTCGAGTTACGGGCGCGAGGCCGCGGCCGTGTTCGCCGCCGCCGTCGCCTCGGCCTGCAAGCCGGGCGCCACGCCCGAGTCGGTCGTCGAGGACGCTCTGGCGCTCGCCAAGGACGGCACGCGTTCCGCGATCGAGGCGGTCTGCGAGGTCGCCGTACGCCATGACGGCTACGAGTCCGCGCTCAAGCCGCTGCGCGAGGCCGTGGCCCCCTTCGACACGGTCGGCCCCGAGTACCGCAAGCCGTCGCTGGGCGCCCGCCGCCCCTCGCGCCTGCACGCGATCGAGGAGCTGCCCGTCGCACTCGGCATGCTGCTGGCCGGTCGCGGCGACTTCCGCGAGAGCGTGCTCGGCTCGGTCAACTACGGCCGCGACTGCGACTCCATCGCGACGATGAGCGCCGCGATCATCGGTGCACTGTACGGCGAGAGCGCGGTCCCCGGCGAGTGGGCGCAGACCGTGGCCACCGCCAGCCGCCTCGACCTGCACGCCCCGGCCGCGGCCCTGTCCGCCGTCACCCGCGAGGTGTTCGCCCGCGACCTGGAGCGCCGCCGCGAGCACGAGGCGCTGTTCGGCGCGATCGCGGGTGCCCGGTGACCGCGCGTGCCCTGCGCCTGACCTGGGTCCAGCCCGAGGACCTGGTCGGACACGAACTGCGCCAGGCCGCCCAGGACTGCCGGCCCGTCGAGGCGGCGACCAGCCGCTGGACGGCGGCGGGCGGCCATCTGGCCCCGGAGCGCGCGGGCGCTTCCGCCGGCCCCACGCCGCCCGGGCTGCGCCGGCTCGCCGAGGAGATCCTGGACGAACTGGCCGCTGTCGCCTCACCGTTGGCGCCGGACGAGCCGACGGACCTGGACGCGATCCGCGCCTCCTGCCCTGCCTGGCCCGCCCCGTCGGGGGCTGTCCCCGGCCGGGACGCGCTGCGCGCCGGCCTCGAGGCATCCTGGCTGGGCCGGGCCGCGGGCTGCGTCCTGGGCAAGCCGGTGGAGAAGCTGACGCTGTCCGGCATCCGGGCGATCGCCCGCTCCACCGGCAACTGGCCGCTCGACACCTGGTTCACCGAGGCCGGTCTCGACCCCGAGGTGGCCGCCGCGCACCCGTGGAACCGGCGTTCGCGCCCGACCTCGCTGGCCGAGAACATCGACGGTGCGCCCGAGGACGACGACCTCAACTACCCGCTGCTCGGGCTGCTGTTGCTCGACCGGTACGGGCACGGCTTCAGCACCGCCGACGTGGCTCAGCTATGGCTGGACGAACTCCCCGCGGGCCGGACCTTCACCGCCGAGCGGGTCGCGTACCGCAATCTGCTCGACGGGATCGAGCCGCCGGACACCGCCTCGTACCGCAATCCCTTCCGTGAGTGGATCGGCGCACAGATCCGTGCCGACATCTTCGGCTGGACGCACCCGGGCGATCCGGCGGCGGCCGCCGAAGCGGCCTGGCGGGACGCGGTGCTGACGCACACGGCGAACGGCGTGTACGGCGAGATGTTCGCGGCGGCGGTGATCGCCGCGGCGGCCACCGGCACCGAGGACGTCCACGCCTGTCTGCGCAGCGGCCTCTCCGTCGTCCCGCCGCGCTCCCGGTTCGCCGCCGCGGTGCGCTTCGGGATCGAGCGGGCCGCGGCCGAACCGCTCGGCACGGCCGCCGGTTTCGAGACGGTCGTGGACGAGCTCCACACCGCGTACGGCGACCACCACTGGGTGCATGTCCTGCCCAACGCGGCCCTGCTGGCCGCGGCCCTCACCCACGCCGGCGGCGACTTCACCGGCTCCATCTGCCGTGCGGTGTCCGGAGGTTGGGACACCGACTCCAACGGCGCGACCGCCGGCAGCATCTCCGGCCTGCTGGCCGGTTCGCCGCAGGCCGTACCCGCACGCTGGACCGCGCCGTTGAAGAACCGGCTGGCCACCACGGTCGGCGGCATGGACGGCATCGGCTTCGACGCGCTCGCGGAGCGCACCCTGGCCCATGTGCAGGACCGCGTACGAGAAGAGGGACGCCCGGCATGACACCCGCACTGACCGTCCTGGGCTCCACCAACATGGACCTGGTCGCGTACGTGGCGGCCGCGCCCCGGCGCGGCGAGACCGTCGCGGGCCGGGAGTTCCGTACGGTGCCCGGCGGCAAGGGCGCCAACCAGGCCGTCGCCGCCGCCCGTGCGGGCGGCGCGGTCACCATGATCGGAGCCGTCGGGGACGACGACTTCGGTCCGCGGCTGCGGGCCGCGCTGGCGGAGTCCGGCGTGGAGACGTCGGGGCTGCGCACCGTCCCGGGTCCCAGCGGGATCGCGCACATCGTGGTGGACGACGACGGCGGCAACGCGATCGTCGTCGTCCCCGGCGCCAACGCCGCTCTCACCGCGCTCACCGGCGGCGACGAGGCCCGCATCGCGGCGTCCGGCGCACTCCTCCTCCAGCTGGAGGTGCCCATGGAGGGCGTCGTCGCAGGGGCCCGTGCGGCTCGCGCCCACGGCGTCAGGACCCTCCTCACTCCCGCCCCCGCGCGCCCCCTGCCGCCCGAACTCCTCGCGCTCACGGACCTGTTGGTGCCCAACGAGCACGAGGCCGAGACCCTGACCGGCCACAGCGACCCGCACCGGGCGGCCGCGGCCCTGTTGGAGCAGGTCCCCGCGGTGGTCATCACGCTCGGCGCCACGGGCAGCCTGTACGCGGCCCGCGGCACCGACCCCTTCGTCGTTCCCGCGCTGCGAGTCGCCGCGGTGGACACGACCGCCGCCGGCGACACGTTCGTCGGCGCGCTGGCCGTGGCCGCCGGTGAGGGCCGCCCGATGCACGAGGCGATGGCCTGGGCGTCGGCCGCCTCGGCGCTGGGCGTGCAGCGCCCCGGCGCGAGCGCCTCCATGCCGACCCGAGCCGAGATCGACGAGCTGTACGCGAGGAACAACTGATGAACAACGCACCGCAGACCGCCCCCGCGCCGGGCCCCCTGGAGGGCCTGCGCGTACTGGACCTGGCGACGCTCTTCGCGGGCCCGCTCGCCGCCACGATGCTCGGCGACTTCGGCGCCGAGGTCATCAAGGTCGAGCACCCGCGCAAGCCCGACCCCTCGCGCGGGCACGGCCCCAGCAAGGACGGCGTGGGCCTCTGGTGGAAACTGCTGGGCCGCAACAAGCGCAACATCACCCTCGATCTGTCCTCGGCGGGCGGGCGCGAGGTGCTGCTGAAGCTGGCCGCCGAGGCCGACGTGATCATCGAGAACTTCCGCCCCGGCACCCTGGAGAAGTGGGACCTGGGCTGGGACCGGCTCTCCGAGGCGAACCCGCGCCTGGTGCTGGCCCGGGTGACGGGCTTCGGCCAGTTCGGTCCGTACTCCCGCCGCCCCGGCTTCGGCACGCTGGCCGAGGCGATGAGCGGCTTCGCGGCGATGACCGGCGAGCCGGAAGGACCGCCGACGCTCCCGCCGTTCGGCCTGGCGGACTCGATCGCGGCGCTCTCCACCGCGTACGCGGTCATGGCCGCGCTCCAGGGCCGGGACAAGACCGGCCGGGGCCAGATCGTCGACATGGCGATCATCGAGCCGATGCTCGCGGTCCTCGGCCCGCAGCCCATCTGGTACGACCAGCTCGGCTATGTCCAGCCGCGCACCGGAAACCGCTCGAACAACAACGCGCCGCGCAACACCTACCGCACCCGCGACGGAAAGTGGGTGGCCGTCTCGACGTCGGCGCAGTCCATCGCGGAGCGCGTCATGCACCTGGTCGGACGGCCGGAGTTCATCGACGAACCGTGGTTCGCGACGGGTGCCCAGCGCGCCCAGCACGCGGACGAGCTCGACGAGGCGGTGGCCTCCTGGATCGCCCGGCACGACCGCGCGGAGGTGGTCGCCGCCTTCGAGAAAGCGGAGGCGGCCATCGCCCCGGTCTACGAGATCGGGGACGTCATGGAGGACGAGCAGTACCGCGCCCTGGGCACGATCACCGAGGTCCCGGACGAGGAGCTGGGCACGATCCGTATGCAGAACGTGCTCTTCCGCCTCTCGGAGACCCCGGGTGCCATCAAGTGGGCGGGCCGCCCGCACGGCGCGGACACCGACGACGTCCTGGCGGACCTGGGCCTGGAGGCCGCGGACATCGCCGCCCTGCGCGCGTCGGGAGCGGTCCGATGAGCGCCGTCCTGACCTGGCTGTACGTACCCGGCGACCGGCCCGAGGTGGTCGCCAAGGCGCTGCACAGCGGCGCGGACGTCGTGCTGGTGGACCTGGAGGACGCGGTCGCCCCTGACCGCAAGGCCTACGCCCTCGACGCCACGGCCGAGCTCCTCTCCTCCGGTGCACCGGGCCCGTCCCCGGTCCATGTCCGGATCAACGCGCTGAACGGGCCCCTGGCCGAGCACGAGGTCCGCACCCTCGCACCCCTCCCGGGCCTGGCGGGGCTGCGGCTGCCCAAGACGGACAGCGCGGACCAGGTGCGCGCGGTGGCCGCCTGGGCGGCACACGCCCCGGCGGAGCTCCCGCTCCACCCGCTGCTGGAGTCCGCGCTGGGCATCGAGTACGCGTACGAGATCGCCACGGCGACCCGGTCGGTACGCGGCCTTGCCCTGGGCGAGGCGGACCTGCGCGCCGACCTGGGGATCGCGGACGAGACCGGCCTGGCGTGGCCGCGCGGCCGCGTCGTGGTGGCGGCCCGCGCGGCGGGCCTGGCCCCGCCGGCCCAGTCGGTGTTTCCGAACGTGCGCGACCTGGAGGGCCTGGCCGCGAGCTGCGCCCGGGGCAGGGCGCTCGGTTTCCTGGGCAGGACCGCGATCCACCCGCGCCAACTGCCCGTGATCGAGCGGGCATTCCTGCCGACGGAGCAGGACATGGAGGCGGCGGAGGAGATCGTGAAGGCGGCCGCCACCGACAGCGGCGCACTCGCGCTGCCCGACGGCCGGTTCGTGGACGCGGCCGTGGTCGAGGGCGCGCGGCGCACGCTCGCACTGGCGTCACGGCCCCGCTGACACACGCACCGATACGCGGAGGGCCCCGGACCAGTACTGGTCCGGGGCCCTCTCTGCACAGATACGGTCAGCTCTTCTTGGCGGCCGCTTCTTCGTCGGCGGGCTCGGCCTCGGCTTCGGCCTCTTCCGGCTTGTCCCCGGTCTCGGCCTTCTTGTCCAGGTCGACGGAGTCGGAGGCGTCCCCGTCCTCCGCGGACTCAGCGGACTCGGCGGCCTCGGCCGCATCCGGCTCCACGATCTCCTCGCGCCCCGGCCGGAGCTTCGACGAGATGACGAAGTACGTCACCGCGAGCACGAACATGACGATCGCGGTCCAGACGTTGAGCCGCACACCCAGGATGTGGTGCGCGTCGTCGATCCGCATGTACTCGATCCAGCCGCGCCCGACGCAGTACGTCGCGACGTACAGCGCGAAGACCCGCCCGTGCCCGAGCCGGAACCGCCGGTCTGCCCAGACGATCAGCGCGGCGACGCCGAGGCACCAGAGCGACTCGTACAGGAACGTCGGGTGGTACGTCCCGGCGACCCGGTCGGTGCCCTCACTGATCTTCAGCGCCCACGGCAGGTCGGTCGGCTTGCCGTACAGCTCCTGGTTGAACCAGTTGCCCCAGCGGCCGATGGCCTGCGCGATGACCAGGCCGGGGGCCATGGCATCGGCCCAGGCCGGCAGCGGGATGCCGCGGCGGCGGCAGCCGATCCAGGCGCCGACCGCGCCGAGCGCGACCGCCCCCCAGATACCCAGGCCGCCCTGCCAGATCTTGAAGGCGCCGACCCAGTCCTTGCCGTCGCTGAAGTACAGCTCGTAGTCGGTGATGACGTGGTAGAGCCGCCCGCCCACCAGGCCGAAGGGCACCGCCCAGACGGCGATGTCGGCCACGGTGCCGGCTTTGCCGCCCCGGGCGATCCAGCGCTTGTTGCCGTACCAGACGGCAACGAAGACACCGATGATGATGCAGAACGCGTAGCCGCGCAGCGGGATCGGTCCAAGATGGACCACGCTGGTCGACGGGCTCGGGATATAAGCAAGATTCATGGCAGAGCCGACGCTACCTTGCCGGGTGGGAGAGCGGACTACCCACCCGGCAACGGCTGGGTAACGAGGTCAGCCCGTGGTGCCAGGGCTCGGCGTGAGCGTTCCGGCCTTCTTGCCCTTGTTCGCCTCCGCCACCCACTTCTTCAGGTTGGCCGGGGTGATGGCCTCGTCGCCCTTCTTCGGGAAGACCGCGTCCCCGTTGAGCAGCACGGTCGGCGTCCCGCTGTAACCGCTGTTCTGGAAGGCCGTGTTGGACTTCTTCACCCAGCTGTCGTGCGTCCCGCCGTTCACACAGGACTGGAAGGACGGGGTGTCGAGCCCGTCCACCTTCCCCGCGAGCTCGATCAGATAGCTGTTCTTGGCGAAGGCGTCATTGGTCTCCTCGGGCTGGTTCTCGTAGAGCACGTCGTGGTACGCGGGGAACTTCCCTGCGCCCTGTGCGCAGGCCGCCGCGTTGGCGGCGCGCAGCGATCCGCTGCCTTGCATGTTGCTGTCGATGAGGGTGGCGAGGTGGTACTCGACCTTCATCTGGCCCGAGCTCTCCAGCTCGTGGATGGTGTCTCGGAAGGTCTTCTCGAACGCGCCGCAGGCCGGGCAGCGGAAGTCCTCCCACACGGTGAGCGTGGACGGTGCGTCGCTCGCGCCCACCGGGATCGCGAGATCGTCCTTGCCGTTCGCCCCCTTGGGCGCGACGACCGGGCCGCTCGCCGTGGAGCTGTCGTCGCCGCCGGAGTTGGACACCACCACCCCGATCACGGCGGCGATCGCGAGCACCGCGACCACCGCGCCCCCGACGATCAGTGCACGCTTGCGCTTCTCGGCCGCCTTCTGCTTCTCGCGGTCGATCTTGAGCTGCTCTCGGGCAGCCCGCTTGCCATCTCGGTTCTTCTCGCTCACACCCGCAGCAACGAACCGGGGAGGCACGAGCGTGCCTCCCCGGTCCGATTTCCACCCGTACGGGCTACACGCGTCAGCCGCGTCGTACGCCCTGTGCGAGCTCTCCGGCCAGTTCTCGTACGGCTTCCAGACCCGCGGCGTCATCCGCCGCGTCCAGCATCTGCTTGACGAAGGCCGTACCGACGATGACTCCGTCGGCGAAGGCGGCGACCTCCTTGGCCTGGGCGGCGTTGGAGACGCCGAGGCCGACGCAGACCGGCAGTTCGGTCGTGGCGCGGGTCCGCTCGACCAGGCCCTGGGCCTGCTCGCCCACCGAGGCGCGGGTGCCGGTGACGCCCATCAGCGAGGCGGCGTACACGAATCCGGAGCCCGCCGCGGTGATCTCGGCGAGGCGTGCGTCCTTGCTGCTGGGCGCGACGACGAAGACGGTCGCGAGCCCGTGCTTGGCCGCGTGCTCCCTCCACAGGCCCGCCTCCTGGACGGGCAGGTCGGGCAGGATGCACCCGGCGCCGCCCGCCTCGGCGAGCTCGGCGGTGAAGCGCTCGACGCCGTAGCGGTCGATCGGATTCCAGTACGTCATCACGAGAATCGGCGCGCCGGTGGCCTCGTACGCCTCACGAACGGTGCGCATCACGTCGGCGATCTTCACGCCGCCCTTGAGCGCGATGTCGTCGGCGGTCTGGATGACCGGTCCGTCGAGCACCGGGTCGCTGTGCGGCAGCCCGACCTCGACGACGTCGGCGCCGCCAGCGAGGACGGCCTTGATCGCGGCGATCCCGCCGTCGACGGTGGGGAATCCGGCCGGGAGGTACGCGATGAGCGCGGCCCGGTCCTCGGACTTCGCCTTGGCGAGGACCTGCCCCAACAGCTCTACGTTGCCGCTCACTTGTCCCCCTCCGAAGCGCCGTCGTACAGCCCGAAGTAACGGGCCGCGGTGTCCATGTCCTTGTCGCCTCGACCGGACAGGTTGATGACCATCAGCCCGTCCTTCCCCAGCTCCTTGCCGAGGTCCAGGGCGCCGGCGAGCGCGTGCGCGGACTCGATGGCCGGGATGATGCCCTCGGTCTGCGAGAGCAGCCGCAGCGCCTGCATGGCCTGGTCGTCGGTGACCGCGCGGTACTCGCCGCGGCCGATGTCCTTCAGATACGAGTGCTCCGGTCCGATGCCCGGGTAGTCGAGCCCCGCCGAGATCGAGTAGGGCTCGGTGATCTGGCCCTCCTCGTCCTGCAGCACGTACGAGCGCGAGCCGTGCAGGATGCCGGGCTCGCCCGCGGACAGGGTGGCCGCGTGCTCGCCGGTCTCGATGCCGTGCCCGGCGGGCTCGAAGCCCACGAGCCGCACATCGGCGTCCGGGATGAAGGCGTGGAAGAGGCCGATGGCATTGGAGCCACCTCCCACACATGCGGCGACGGCGTCGGGCAGCCGTCCGGCGCGCTCCAGGATCTGGCGGCGCGCCTCGACTCCGATGACGCGGTGGAAGTCGCGGACCATGGCGGGGAAGGGGTGCGGGCCCGCGACGGTGCCGAAGAGGTAGTGGGTGCGGTCCACGTTGGCGACCCAGTCGCGGAACGCCTCGTTGATGGCGTCCTTCAGGGTCCGGGATCCGGACTTCACGGCGATGACCTCGGCGCCGAGCATCCGCATCCGGGCGACGTTGAGCGCCTGGCGCTCGGTGTCGATCTCGCCCATGTAGATGGTGCATTCGAGCCCGAAGAGCGCGCAGGCGGTCGCGGTGGCGACGCCGTGCTGTCCGGCTCCGGTCTCGGCGATGACGCGGGTCTTGCCCATGCGCTTGGTGAGCAGGGCCTGCCCGAGCACGTTGTTGATCTTGTGCGAACCGGTGTGGTTGAGGTCCTCGCGCTTGAGGAACACCCGTCCGCCACCGGCGTGTTCGGCGAACCGCGGCACTTCGGTCAGGGCGCTGGGCCGGCCGGTGTAGTTGACCATCAGGTCGTTGAGCTCGGCCACGAAGGCGGGGTCGGCCTTGGCCTTGTCGTACTCGACGGCGACCTCGTCCACCGCGGCGACGAGCGCCTCGGGGATGAACTTGCCGCCGAAGTCACCGAAGTAGCCTTCGGCGCTGGGCACTTGGCCCGCAGGGTCGGGAATGAAGAAGCTTTCGGACATGCGCGTGCTCCTAGCGGGGCGAACCCCGGATCAGAACTGTCAGGTGGCCACGGGTTGCTGACAAAGTACGGCCGGAGGCCGTGCCAAGGTCAGCGCGCGCAGCGCCATCGCATTCCGTTGATCTGACCCGGCTCCGAGCCGATGTGGTAGCGCACACGCCGCCCGAGCACCCGCCGTGCGGGCGCACGGCAGCCACGGGGCTTGCAGCCCCGGGCAAGTCGGGCGTGGACGGACATGGTGGTGGTCAGCCCCGTCCGTGGCGCAGCGCCGGGTGGGCGCCTGCGGCGACCAGGTCGGCGACGGCGGCACGCGGGTCGCGGCCGGTGACCAGGGACTCGCCGACCAGGACGGCGTCCGCGCCGGCATTGGCGTACGCGATCAGGTCGTGCGGCCCGCGGACGCCGGACTCGGCGACCTTGACGATGTGGTTGGGGATCTCGGGCGCGACGCGCTCGAAGACGCCCCGGTCGACCTTGAGGTCCTTGAGGTTGCGTGCGTTGACGCCGATGATGCGGGCCCCTGCGTCGACGGCCCGCTCGGCCTCGTCCTCGTCGTGCACCTCGACGATCGGGGTGAGTCCGATGGAGTGCGCGCGCTCGATCAGCGAGACCAGCGCCTCCTGCTCCAGGGCGGCGACGATCAGCAGCGCGAGGTCGGCGCCGTAGGCCCGTGCCTCCCACAGCTGGTACGCGGTGACGATGAAGTCCTTGCGCAGGATGGGCGTGTCGACCTTGGCCCGTACGGTCTCCAGGTCGGCCAGGGATCCGCCGAAGCGGCGCTCCTCGGTCAGTACGGAGATGACGGCCGCGCCACCCGCCTCGTAGTCGGCGGCGAGAGCGGCGGGGTCGGCGATCGCGGCCAGCGCACCCTTGGAGGGGCTGGAGCGCTTGACCTCGCAGATGACCTTCACGCTGTCGCCGCGCAGGGCGGCGACTCCGTCCCGGGCCTGGGGCGCCTTCGCGGCGCGCTCCTTGAGCTCGTCGAGGCTGACGCGCGCCTGCCGCTCCGCGAGGTCGGCGCGTACGCCTTCGATGATCTCGTCGAGCACACTCACGCGAGCGGCCCCCTTCCGGGACGGTGTGGACGGGTGTCCAGTGGTTGTCTTCGGGTCTTCTTCAGCCATGACGTTCAGCCATCCTGATGGTATCCGCAGATGGGCGAAGGGCCCGCATCCGGTTGACGCCTGTCCCACTACCTGGGCATTTACGGGATGAGTGCTGATCCGAACGGCAGGTTCCGGACAACGGAGAAGATCAACGCGACGCCGCCGATCGCCCACCACCAGCGTGCGGGGATCGCGATCCGCGTGGTCCGGTTCTGCACCGCCCGGACGATCCAGCCCACCATCACGACGGCGAAGACGCCGTAGCCGACGACGGCCAGGGCGTTGTCTCCGAGCGCCGTGACCAGGTCGCCGTGGGCGACCGCGTAGGCGCTGCGCAGACCTCCGCAGCCGGGGCAGTAGATCCCGGTGACCGCGTACAGCGGGCAGACGGGGTAGTGCCCGGGGTGGTTGGGGTTCACGGAGCCGACGTACGCGAAAGCCGCCGCGACGGCGGCGATGCTGCCCACCGGGGTGAGAAGCCGGCGCGCCGGCGAGGCGGGGACAGGCGTCGGGGCGGGGACGAACGCTGCGGGAGGCTCCACTGTTTCCACCTGGTGATTGTCGCCGTTCGCGCGAAAAGGCGCAGCCCGGACGGGGCTGCGCCTCAGATCTGTCGCGCGGTGGTTCAGCGCGTCTGCAGCTCGCTGGCGCGGATCCGGGCCTGGGCCACGGCCTCGGACTCCTTCGGCGCGCCCATGCCCGCGGCCTTCATGGCGAGACCGACGACTCCACCGAGGGCGATGACGACGAGCCCGGCCCAGAACCCGAGCGGGTTGGCGAGCACCATGAAGGCGCCCGAGACGCAGAAGCCGATGAAGGCGATGATGACGCCGGTCCAGGCGGCCGGGTTGTGTCCGTGGGCGCTGCCCGCCATGAGTTGCTCCTCGTTGTTGCTGTGTGTCGAACGCTCGCCGCCCATTGTTCCGTACGGAGCCTCGGGGCGTGAGTTGGGGGTCACTCTTCGCGCGTCGGGTCCTCGCCCCGGTCGAGCGCCTTCCAGATCTCCTCGGGGCGCTCCGGGTCCGGTGCGGTGCGGGCCGCCCGGGGGCGGGGGCTGCCGTCGCGTTCGTAGCGGCCGGACATCGCGGGCCAGAGCTTGCCGTAGCGCAGGGCGAGGAGGCCGGCGAGGAGGATCAGCACGGCGCCCGCGGCGGTGATGTAGGGCCAGGCGGTGTGGGTGACCGCGTCGATGGTCGCGGAGGTGTCGCCCGCGGTCTTCGCGGCCTTCTCGTCCAGCGCGGAGGTGTCCGAGACGCCGAGCAGTGCGGCGGCCGCGGCTCCGGCGCCGCTCAGGGCGAGGAGCGCGGAGACGAGGAGACGGCCGGCCTTGCGTACGGCGAAGACCGCGACCAGGGCGGCCAGGCCGACGATGGCGAGCGCGGTGGGCAGACCCGTGACGTCGCCTCCGGTGGCCTTCAGCGGGACGGTTCCGCCGCCGACCGCGACCGTGCCTTCGGCCCAGGTCTGGCCCGAGGTCATCAGGACGACGGCAGCGCCGATGGCGCCGAGCAGCAGGGCGATGCCGAGGCTGCGGCGGCCGGAGGCGGCGGCAGCGGCTTCGGGGCCGGCTTCGGTTCGGGGCGGGGGTACGGCGGTCACGTACTCCACTATCCCCTGCGGGGCCTTCCGGCCGACAGCCGGGCCCCGGGTCAACCCGCGTAGACCCCTGTCATGCCCATGCTCTGGTCAGCGATCCGCCATCGAATTCCCCCGAAGGCAAAGCGGAGGTAGAGCTTCCGAGGTTCCGCTTGTTGACGTGCTCGCATCACTCCTACGTTCACTTCGGCCCGTCGCCCACCAGGCGCAACGGGCTGCACAGCGCACCCGCACCCTTCCCCGGTTCACCGACCTCTCGGAGGCATCTCGATGCGCAGACCCCTCACCCTCGCCGCGGCGGCTGCTTTCGCCACGGCCTTGTTCGCCTTCGGTGCCCCCTCGGGCGTCGCGGCGACCGCATCCTCCCCCCACAGCGGCGTCACCGTCACCCGCGCCTGTGCGGCGCCGACGCAGAAGAACGTCATGGCCTGCAAGGCACTTCGGGTCAGCGGCGGCACCGTGCACGCCGCGCGGACCGAGACCGTGAAGCCGGACGCCGCCGCCGCGGCCCCCTCGGGTTACGGGCCCGGCAATCTGCAGAGCGCCTACGGACTGACCTCGGCCGCCGCCTCCCAGGGCAGCGGCGCCACGATCGCGATCGTGGACGCGTACAACGACCCGAACGCCGAGGCGGACCTCGCCAAGTACCGCGCCCAGTACGGGCTTTCGGCCTGCACCACGGCCAACGGCTGCTTCAAGAAGGTCGGCCAGACCGGCTCCACCACCTCGCTGCCCGCCGCCGACGCCGGCTGGTCGGAGGAGATATCCCTCGACCTCGACATGGCCAGCGCCGTCTGCCCCAACTGCCACATCCTGCTCGTCGAGGCGAAGACCGCGTCCATGGCCAACCTCGGCACCGCGGTCAACGAGGCGGTCACCCTCGGCGCCAAGTACGTCTCCAACAGCTACGGCGGCTCCGAGTCCTCCAGTGACACCGGCTACGACACCAAGTACTTCAACCACCCGGGCGTCGCGATCACCGTCAGCGCGGGCGACTCCGGTTACGGCGCGGAGTACCCGGCGGCCTCCAAGTACGTGACCTCGGTGGGCGGCACCGCCCTCTCCTCCGCGTCCAACACCCGCGGCTGGACCGAGTCCGTCTGGTCGACGAACTCCACCGAGGGCACCGGATCCGGCTGCTCCGCGTACGACGCCAAGCAGACCTGGCAGAAGGACACCGGCTGCGCGAAGCGCACGATCTCCGACGTCTCGGCGGTCGCCGACCCGGCGACGGGCGTGGCGGTCTACGACTCGTACGGGATCACCGCGGGCTGGTACACCTTCGGCGGCACCAGCGCCTCCTCGCCGATCATCGCGGCGGTGTACGCGCTGGCCGGGACGCCGTCGTCGGGCTCGTACCCGACCTCGTTCCCGTACGCCCACACCACCTCGCTCAACGACGTGACGAGCGGATCGAACGGCAGCTGCTCGGGGACCTACCTGTGCACCGCGAAGTCCGGCTACGACGGTCCGACGGGCCTCGGCACGCCGAGCGGAACGGCGGCCTTCACCGGCTGATCACCGGCTGATCCTGTTGGCCGTGTGCACCGCGCGGAGCACGGCGGCCGCCTTGTTGCGGCACTCCGTGTCCTCCGCCACCGGGTCGGAGTCGGCCACCACGCCGGCTCCGGCCTGCACGTACGCGGTCCCGTCGCGCAGCAGCGCGGTGCGGATCGCGATCGCCGTGTCGGAGTCGCCTGCGAAGTCGAGGTAGCCGACGCAGCCGCCGTACAGGCCGCGCCGGGAGGGCTCCAGCTCGTCGATGATCTGCATCGCGCGGGGCTTGGGAGCGCCGGAGAGCGTGCCGGCGGGGAAGCAGGCGGTGAGCACGTCGAAGGCGGTGCGGCCCTCGGCGACCTGCCCGGTCACCGTCGAGACGATGTGCATGACGTGCGAGTACTTCTCGACCGACATGAAGTCGACGACCTCGACGGAGCCCGGCTCGCAGACCCGCCCCAGGTCGTTGCGGCCGAGGTCGACCAGCATCAGGTGCTCGGCCCGCTCCTTGGGATCGGCGAGCAGCTCCTCGGCGAGCGCCTGGTCCTCCTGCGGTGTCGCGCCGCGGTGGCGGGTGCCGGCGATGGGGTGCACCATCGCGCGCCCGTCCTCGACCTTGACCAGGGCCTCGGGGCTGGAGCCGACCACGTCGAAACCGTCGAAGCGGAAGAGGTACATGTACGGGGAGGGGTTGGTGGCCCGCAGGACCCGGTAGACGTCCAACGCGCTTGCCGTGCAAGGGGTTTCGAAGCGCTGGGACGGTACGACCTGGAAGGCCTCGCCCGCCCTGATCCGCTCCTTGATGTCGTCGACGGCGTCCTGGTAGGCCTTGCCGCCCCACAGCGCGGTGTACTCCGGGAGCTCGGAGGCGGGCAGCTCGACGGGCGCGCTCGGCACGGACCGCGCCAGGTCGGCCTCCATCGCGTCGAGGCGGGCGACCGCGTCCGCGTACGCCTCGTCGACGCCGCTCGCCAGGTCGTTGTGGTTGATCGCGTTGGCGATCAGCAGCACCGACCCCTCCCAGTGGTCCATGACCGCAAGGTCCGAGGTGAGCAGCATGGTCAGCTCGGGCAGCTGGAGGTCGTCGCGCTCCCCCGGGCCGATCTTCTCCAGGCGGCGCACGATGTCGTACCCGAGATAGCCGACCATGCCCCCGGTGAAGGGCGGCAGTCCGCCGGCCAGGTCGCGCGGGGTGTGCAGCGCCTCGCCCGTGGCGCGCAGCGCGAGCAGCGGGTCGCCGTCGACCGGGACGCCGACGGGCGGGGTGCCCTGCCAGTGGGCCTGGCCTTCGCGGGAGGTGAGGGTGGCGGCGGACCGTACGCCGATGAACGAATAGCGGGCCCAGGACCGGCCGTTCTCCGCGGACTCCAGCAGGAACGTCCCCGGGCGCTCGGCGGCGAGCTTGCGGTAGAGCCCGACCGGGGTGTCGCCGTCCGCGAGCAGCCGGCGGCTGACGGGAATGACACGGCGGTCGACGGCGAGCTTGCGGAAGGTCTCAAGGTCCATGGCGGAAAGCTTAGAGCTGTGCGGGGGGCGGTCGGCGTTGCAGGCCGAGGAGTGGACCGCGACCCACTAGAACCGAGGAATGATCACGCCGCTCCTCGCTTCCGCCGCAGCCCTGACCGTCCTCCTCACAGGCCCCGGGCCTTGCGTGCCCGTCACGGGGGACGTGGCGTCGCGCGTGAAGGCCGCCGGTCTGACGATGCTCGACGAAGAGGCGATGGCGATGCACATCCATCCGCATCTGACGGTCTACGTGGACGGCCGGCGGGTCCCCGTCCCGGCGGATGTCGGCATCGACCGCACCGGACCCAAGCCCCGCTACAGCCCGCTGCACACCCACGACCGCTCGGGGAAACTGCACGTCGAGTCGGCGGTGTGGCGCGATTTCACGCTGGGCCAGTTCCTCGTCGAGTGGGGAGTGCGGTGCTCCGGCGGGCGCGCGACCGTCGACGGCGTCGCGTTCCGCGGCGACCCGTCGCGCATCGTGCTGCACGACAAGGACGACATCAAGCTGTTCTACGGGGTGGGCACGGTCAGCAGCACGTCCGCGTCGAAGCAGGTCCGCTCGCCCGTGTGACAGGCCGCGCCGATCTGGTCGACCTTCACGAGGAGGGTGTCGCCGTCGCAGTCCAGCGCGACGGACTTCACGTGCTGGAAGTGGCCCGAGGTGTCGCCCTTGACCCAGTACTCCCTGCGGCTGCGCGACCAGTACGTGCACCGTCCCGTGGTCAGCGTCCGGTGGAGCGCCTCGTCGTCCATCCACCCCAGCATCAGCACCTCGCCGGTGTCGTACTGCTGGGCGACGGCCGGCACCAGGCCCTCGGGGCTGCGCTTGAGGCGGGCGGCGACGGCGGGGTCGAGACTGCTGGGCGTGCTGGTCATACGTCCATTGTGCCGCGACGCGCGGACACCTCCGCGTCACGTCCACTGGGCGGGACGGGTCTCCCGGTCGTACGCTGGCGCCCATGTCGACCCATGCGAAGCGTGAACGACTTCTCCTCGCCGATCTGTTGGAAGCGGCCGGACCGGACGCCCCGACGCTCTGCGACGGCTGGAAGACCCGAGATCTCGCCGCCCATGTGGTGGTGCGCGAGCGCCGCCTGGACGCGGCCGGCGGAATCGTCCTCGGCGCGCTCAAGGGGCGCCTGGAACGAGTGCAGGCGGAGTTCGCCTCGAAGCCGTACGAGGAGCTGATCCAGCTCCTGCGCACCGGGCCTCCGAAGTTCTCCCCGTACGCCCTCAAGCAGATCGACGAGGGCGCGAACGCCGTGGAGTTCTACATCCACGCCGAGGACGTCCGCCGCGCCCAGCCCGACTGGACGCCGCGCGAGCTGGACCCGGTCTTCTCCGACACCCTGTGGCGTCGACTCGAGAAGGCCGCCCGGCTGGTGGGGCGCAAGTCGCCGGTGGGTCTGGTGCTGCGCCGCCCCGACGGCCAGACGGCGGTCGCGCACCGGGGCGCCCCGGTGGTGACGGTGACCGGCGAGCCGGGCGAGCTGACGCTGTTCGTCTACGGACGGCAGGACGCGGCCCGGGTGGAACTGGACGGGGACAAGGACGCCTCGGCGAAGGCCTTGGAAGCCAAACTCGGGCTTTAGCGCGGGAGTTGGACGCGGCGGAGCTCCTTGGACGCGAGTCCGAGGAGGCCGCCCGTCGCGCACACCGCGGCGCTCGTGACGAAGACCGGGACCGTGCCCCAGAGGCCGATCGCCGCGCCGGTGAGCGGGTAGGTGAGCGGGGCGATGCCGAGCGCCATCAGCATCGAGACCGAGGTGACGCGGCCCAAGTAGGCCGGGTCGCTCTGGGTCTGGGTGAGCGCCCCGCAGATCGCCCCGGCGAGGCCGGCCAGGGCGCCGATGGCGAAGCCCGCCAGTACGGCGAGGGCTATGGCGTGGGTGAAGGCGAGGCCCGCGATGGCCGCCGCTCCCCCGATGAGTGCGTACGACTGGACCAGACCCGCGTACGGGACGCGTCCCCGTATCGCCAGGAACAGGGCCGCCACCCCCGCGCCTGCACCGAATCCGGCGACGATCCAGCCCATGCCGGACGCGCCCCAGCCCCGCTCCTGGACCAGCAGGGTGAGGCCGATGTTCGCCGGACCCGAGAAGCCGAATTCGCCGACGGCGATGACGAGCATGAGCGGGGCGAGGACGCGGTGGCGGCGTATGTACCGTATGCCGTCGGCCAGTTGGCGCCAGGCGGTGCCATCCTCCTTGGCCTCCCCAGTGTCGGGGAGCGGTCCGATCCTCAGGCCGGACAACAGCGGCAGGGAGAGCACGAAGAGCATCCCGGCGGCGGCGAACGCGGCCGCCGAACCCCCGAGCGCGACGGCGAGTCCGCCCAGGGACGCCCCGGAAATGCCGCCTGCCCGGTACGCGATGCCGCGCAGCCCTTGCACGCGTGCCAGCTGCCCGGGAGCCACGATCCGGGGCGGCAGGGCGCCGACGGCGGGCATGAACAGGGCGTCCACGACCCCGAACATCAGGGCCACGGCGATCAGCATCCACAGCGCCGGGCTCACGAAGAGCAGGGCGAGAGCCATGCCCAGGATCACCGCGGCGCGCGCCGCGTCGCTGCCGATGACGACCCGGCGCGGCCCGAACCGGTCGGCGACCACTCCCCCGCCGAGCATCAGCAGGGCGCGCGGTACGGCGCCCACGGCGAGGACGAGCCCGGCCTGGGTGGGGCTGCCCGAGCGGACGGCGGCCCAGGACAGCGCCAGGAAGTAGATGTTGTCGCCGACGGTCGACGCGGTGTACGCGGCGAGCCAGCGCAGGACGTTGCCGTCGCGGTGGGCGGGGCGCTCGGGGGTGGCCGCGGCTATGAGCGCGGCGTCGGCGGCGGTCATGGGCGGAAGGGGAAGCCATAGACGTGGAGCGCGACATGCTCGCGCCCTTCGGTGTCGCCCGCTTCGTCGGCGGCCCTGCCCTTGTCCTGGTACTTCTTGACCAGGTCGCTCAACTCACCGCGCATGGACGCCAGTTCAGCGGCAGTGAGTCGGGGCACCCACTCGGAGTCGAGTGATGCGGAACGCCATTCCGTGTTCCAGGTCTCCGCCTCGTCGAGGTGGCGGAGGTAGAGCTCCGAGCGCTGCTGGAAGAACGTCCGGACGAGAGAACCTTGCGCGGCGAGCATCTCGGGCGCCTCCCGTACATCCTCGTGCCGGACACCCATCCCGTCCGAGGTGAGCTGCCACCACCGCTCCCGGCCGTCCGTGCCTTGCGGCTCCGCCTCCTCGACGAGGCCGTGCTCGGCGAGCTTGCGCAGGTGGTAGCTCGTCAGCGAGACCGCCTCGTCGACGCGTTCGGCCAACTGGGACGCGGTGGCGACGCGGGCGATGTACAGCGCCCGGTAGAGCCGCATGCGCAACGGGTGCCCGAGCGCTTTCAGGGTGCCCAGGTCCTTGATGTATCGGGTTTCTCGCTCCGTCATGCCTCCACCGTAGATAGGAAAGAAAAACTGCGCAATAAAAATTGCGCAACTATTCTTTCGGAATCCGGGGCTCCTACGCCCGCACCTCGGGCAGCTCCGCACCCCGTACCGCCCGGGAAGCGAGCCCGATCGTCGCGCCCAGTGCGCTGAGCGCGCCGCCCGCGACGTAGAGCGGGGCGGTGCCGGTGAATTCGGTCAGTACGCCGAAGAGGGGGTACGCGAGCGGGGCGATGCCCACACCCGTCAGCGCCATGACCGAGCTGACCCGGCCCAGATACGCCCGGTCGGTGGCCGTCTGGATCAGGCTCACCGCAAGACCGCCGCAGACCCCGCTGGCCAGCCCGGACAGCAAGGCGACAGCCACCGCTCCGGGCAGCGAGGGCACGAGGCCGATCGCGGCGATGCCCGCGGAGGCGACGACCAGGGAGACGTTCTGCACCATGCCGGCGCGCGGGAGGCGCCCTCGTACGGTCAGGAGCAGCGCCATCGATGTCGTCCCCACGCCGAACACACCCGAGATCCAGCCCATGCCGCCGGCGCCCCAGCCGCGCTGGTCGCAGAGCAGCACCAGGCCGACGGTGAGCGGGGCGATGATGCCGAACTGGCTCATGGCACCGGAGAGCACGAGCGGGCCGATCACCTTGTGGCGGCGGATGTAGGTCAAGCCCTCGACCAGATCGCGCCAGGGGGTGGTGGGCGTCGCGGGGGCGGCGTCCTTGATCGTGTCGTCGGCGGGGAGCGAGCCGATCCGTACCGCCCACAGGAGCGCGAGCGACAGACAGAACAGGGCGCCCGCGAGGGCGAATGCGGCGGCCGAGCCGCCAAGTCCCATGGCCATACCGGCGATTGGCGGGGCGGTGGTGCGGCTGAGACGGCCTGCCAGCATCACCATGCTCTGCAGGCGTACGACTTCGGAGGGCTCGGTGATGCGCGGCGGCAGCGCACCCACGGCCGGGAGGAACAGCGCGTCGACGACCCCGAAGACCAGCGCCACCGCGATCAGCACCCACAGCCCCGGCGAGGAGAACACCAGCGCGGCGGCGACGGCCAGGATCACCAGGCAGCGCAGGGCGTCCGAGCCCAGGACGACGGCACGCGGCCCGAAGCGGTCGGCCACCACTCCCCCGCCGAGCATGAGCACCGCCCGGGGGATGGAGCCCATCGCCATGACGATCCCCACCTCGGCGGGCGAGGCAACGGAGTTGGCGGCCCAGGCGAGGGCGACGAAGTAGATCCCGTCGCCGAGAAGCGAGGCGCTGTAGGCGACCAGCCAGCGCAGCACATTGCGGTCGCGGTAGGCGGGCCGGGGGCGTATCTCCCCGGTGGTCGTGTTCTTCTGCGCGGCCCTGTTCAACGGTCCCCCTGCTCGCGGCGATCAGCAGGGAGGACCGTAGGGGCATGTGCAGTGGGCACGCAACCCGATTAGCGGACGGGGTGACCCGCCTCGCGCAGGGCGTCCTTGACCTGCTGGATGCGCAGATCGCCGAAGTGGAAGACCGAGGCCGCGAGGACCGCGTCCGCGCCCGCCTCGATCGCCGGGGGGAAGTCGGCCAGCCGGCCCGCTCCGCCGGAGGCGATGACGGGGACGGTCACGTGCTTGCGTACCGCCGCGATCATCTCCGTGTCGTAGCCGTCCTTGGTGCCGTCGGCGTCCATGGAGTTGAGCAGGATCTCGCCCGCGCCCAATTCGGCTGCCTGGTGCGCCCATTCGACCGCGTCGATGCCCGCCGAGGTGCGGCCGCCGTGCGTCGTCACCTCGAAGGAGCCCGATGCCGTACGGCGGGCGTCCACCGACAGGACCAGCACCTGGCGGCCGAAGCGCTCGGCGATCTCGCGGATCAGGTCGGGGCGGGCGATGGCCGCGGTGTTCACGCCCACCTTGTCCGCGCCCGCACGCAGCAGCTTGTCGACGTCCTCGGTCGTACGGACGCCGCCGCCGACCGTGAGGGGGATGAAGACCTGCTCCGCGGTGCGGCGGACCACGTCGTACGTCGTCTCGCGGTTGCCGGAGGACGCCGTGATGTCGAGGAAGGTCAGCTCGTCCGCGCCCTCGGCGTCGTACAGCTTGGCCATCTCGACCGGGTCGCCCGCATCTCGCAGGTTCTGGAAGTTGACGCCCTTGACGACCCGGCCGTTGTCCACGTCCAGGCAGGGGATGACGCGTATGGCGAGACTCATGATTCGCCCCGGTACGCCTCGATCTCGACCTCGACGACCAGGCTGGGGTCGACGAATCCGGAGACGATGATCATGGATGCGGCCGGGCGGACCGCGTCGAAGACCTCTTTGTGGGCGCGGCCCACGTCGTCGACGTCCCGTGCGTGCGTGATGTACATCCGGGTGCGGACCACGTGGCCCGCGTCCAGACCGAGCTCCTTGAGCGCGTCGACGGCCACGCTGAAGGCGGCGATCGCCTGCTCGTACGGGCCGCCTTCGGCGATCCTGCCGTTGACGACGGCGGTGCAACCCGACACCAGGACAAGGCCGTTGGGGAGTTCCACGGCGCGCGAGTAGCCGATGGACTCCTCCCAGGGGCCGCCCGAGGAGATCTTGCGTACGGAGTCGGTCATGACGACGCCACCACCTTCAGGGCTTCTTCCAGCGTGAAGGCCTCGGCGTACAGGGCCTTTCCTACGATCGCGCCCTCGACACCCTCGGGGACCAGGGTGGAGATGGCGCGCAGGTCGTCCAGGGACGAGACGCCGCCCGAGGCGACGACGGGCTTGTCGGTGGCGGCGCAGACATTGCGCAGGAGCTCCAGGTTCGGGCCCGTGAGCGTGCCGTCCTTGGCGATGTCGGTGACGACATAGCGGGCGCAGCCCTCGGAGTCGAGGCGGGCCAGGGTCTCGTAGAGGTCGCCGCCGTCGCGGGTCCAGCCGCGGCCGCGCAGGGTCGTTCCCCGTACGTCCAGGCCCACCGCGATCCTTTCGCCGTACTCGGCGATGACCTTGGCGACCCACTCGGGGGTCTCCAGGGCCGCGGTGCCGAGGTTGACGCGGGTGCAGCCGGTGGCGAGGGCCGCTGCGAGCGTGGCGTCGTCGCGGATGCCGCCCGAGAGCTCGACCTTGATGTCCATCGCGGCCGAGACCTCGGCGATCAGCGCACGGTTGTCGCCGGTGCCGAAGGCGGCGTCGAGGTCGACCAGGTGCAGCCACTCGGCGCCCGCGCGCTGCCAGGTGAGGGCGGCTTCGAGCGGGGAGCCGTAGGACGTCTCGGAGCCGGACTCGCCATGGACGAGGCGCACTGCCTGGCCGTCGCGTACGTCTACGGCGGGGAGGAGTTCGAGCTTGGCCATTACAGGGTTCCGATCCAGTTGGTCAGCAGCTGGGCGCCGGCGTCGCCGGACTTTTCGGGGTGGAACTGCGTGGCCATGAGGGCGCCGTTCTCGACGGCCGACACGAAGCGCTCGCCGTGCGTGGAGAAGGTGACGCGCGGGGCCCTGATGGCGGGGTTGGTGACTTCCAGGGACCAGTCGTGAGCCGCGTAGGAGTGCACGAAGTAGTAGCGCGCATCGGCGTCCAGGCCCGCGAAGAGCTGGGAGTCGGCCGGGGCTTCGACGGTGTTCCAGCCCATGTGCGGGACGATGTCGGCCTTGAGCGGGCCGACCGTGCCGGGCCACTCGTCGAGGCCTTCGGTCTCCACGCCGTGCTCGATGCCGCGCTCGAAGAGGATCTGCATGCCGACGCAGATGCCCATCACCGGGCGGCCGCCGGAGAGCCGGCGGCCGATGATCCAGTCGCCGCGCGCTTCCTTGAGCCCCTGCATGCAGGCGGAGAAGGCGCCGACGCCGGGGACGAGCAGGCCGTCGGCGGCCATCGCCGTGTCGTAGTCGCGGGTGATCTCGACCTCCGCGCCGACGTGGGCCAGGGCGCGCTCGGCGGAGCGGACGTTGCCGAATCCGTAGTCGAAGACCACGACCTTCTTGGGAGTGCTCATGACCAGAGTCCCTGGATGCGCAGGACGCCGGAGACCAGGCACATGACCGCGCCGATGGAGAGCAGCACGATGAGGCTGGCGGGCATCTTCTGCTTGGCGAAGGAGTAGACGCCGCCGGCGAGGAAGAGGCCGAGGACGATGAGGATGGTGTTGAGGCCGGTCATGCTTACAGCGCGCCCTTGGTCGAAGGAAGGATGCCCGCGGCACGCGGGTCGTGTTCGGCTGCGTAACGCAGCGCCCGCGCAAGGGCCTTGAACTGGCACTCGACGATGTGGTGGGCGTTGCGTCCGTACGGCACGTGGACGTGCAGCGCGATCTGCGCCTGGGCGACGAAGGACTCCAGGATGTGCCGGGTCATCGTCGTGTCGTACTCGCCGATCATCGGCGCCATCTTCTCGGGCTCGGTGTGCACGAGGTACGGGCGGCCCGAGAGGTCCACGGTGACCTGGGCGAGGGACTCGTCCAGGGGGACCGTGCAGTTGCCGAAGCGGTAGATGCCCACCTTGTCGCCGAGCGCCTGCTTGAAGGCGGCGCCCAGCGCGAGGGCGGTGTCCTCGATGGTGTGGTGGGAGTCGATGTGCAGGTCGCCCTCGGTCTTGACCGTGAGGTCGAAGAGGCCGTGGCGGCCGAGCTGGTCGAGCATGTGGTCGTAGAAGCCGACGCCGGTCGACACGTCGACCTTGCCGGTGCCGTCGAGGTTGATCTCGACGACGACCGAGGTCTCCTTGGTCGTGCGCTCGACGCGTCCGATGCGGCTCATGCGGTGATCTCCTTGGCGCTGATCTCTTTGAAGAGTGTGCGTACCGCTTCGAGGAACGCGTCGTTCTCGGCGGGGGTGCCGACCGAGACGCGGAGCCATCCGGGGACTCCGTTGTCGCGGATCAGTACGCCGTGGTCGAGGATCGCCTGCCAGACGGCGTGGGCGTCCTCGAAGCGGCCGAACTGGATGAAGTTGGCGTCGGATGCGGTGACTTCGTATCCGATGGCGGTCAGCTCGGTGACCAGGCGGTCCCGCTCGGCCTTGAGCTGCTCGACGTAGCCGAGGAGCGTGTCGGTGTGCTCCAGGGCGGCCAGCGCGGTCGCCTGGGTGACGGAGGACAGGTGGTACGGCAGGCGCACCAGTTGTACGGCGTCCACGACGGCCGGGTCGGCGGCCAGGTAGCCCAGGCGCAGGCCCGCGGCGCCGAAGGCCTTGGACATGGTGCGGGAGAGGACCAGGTGCGGGCGGCCCTCGATCAGCGGGAGGAGGGACGGGGCGTGGCTGAATTCGCCGTACGCCTCGTCGATCACGACCATCGAGGGCTTCGCCGCCTGCGCGGCCTCGTACAGGGCGAGGACCGTCTCGGCGCCGACCGCGGTGCCGGTGGGGTTGTTGGGGGAGGTGATGAAGACGACGTCGGGCTTCTCGGCGGCGATGGTCGCGCAGGCGGCGTCGACGTCGATGGTGAAGTCGTCGTTGCGCGGTCCTGAGATCCAGCCGGTGCCGGTGCCGCGGGAGATGAGGGCGTGCATCGAGTACGAGGGCTCGAAGCCGATGGCGGTGCGGCCGGGTCCGCCGAAGGTCTGCAGCAGCTGCTGGAGGACTTCGTTGGAGCCGTTGGCCGCCCAGACCTGGGCGGTGGAGACCTCGTGGCCGGCGGTGCGGGTGAGGTATTTCGCGAGTTCCGTACGGAGCTCGACCGCGTCCCTGTCGGGGTAGCGGTTGAGGTCGCGGGCCGCTTCCTTCACGCGCTCGGCGATGCGCTCGACGAGGGCTTCGGGGAGCGGGTAGGGGTTCTCGTTGGTGTTGAGGCGTACGGGGACGTCCAACTGGGGCGCGCCGTAAGGGGACTTGCCGCGCAGTTCGTCCCGTACGGGAAGATCGTCGATCCCGGTCATGACGGCACCTTCCAACCGAAGCGCGCCTTGAGCGCCGCGCCGTGTGCGGGCAGATCCTCGGCCTCGGCGAGCGTCACCACATGGTGGGTGACCTCGGCGAGGGCGTCGCGCGTGTAGTCGACGATGTGGATGCCGCGCAGGAAGGACTGGACCGAGAGGCCCGAGGAGTGGCAGGCGCAGCCACCGGTGGGCAGGACGTGGTTGGAACCGGCGCAGTAGTCGCCGAGGGAGACCGGGGCCCAGGGGCCGACGAAGATCGCTCCGGCGTTGCGCACGCGGTCGGCGACCTGTGCCGCGTTCGCGGTCTGGATCTCCAGGTGCTCGGCGCCGTACGCGTTGACGACGGCGAGGCCGTCCTCGATGTTCTCGACGAGGACGATCGCGGACTGCCTGCCCGCGAGGGCAGGGGTGATCCGGTCCGCACGGTGCTTGGCGGCGGCGACCTGCGGCTCCAGCTCCTTCTCCACGGCGCTCGCGAGCTCCGCGGAGTCGGTGACCAGGACGGCCGCGGCGAGCGGGTCGTGCTCGGCCTGGCTGATCAGGTCGGCGGCGACGTGCACCGGGTCGGCGGTCTCGTCGGCGAGGACGGCGATCTCGGTGGGACCGGCTTCGGCGTCGATGCCGATGCGGCCGGCGAAGTAGCGCTTGGCGGCGGCGACCCAGATGTTGCCCGGGCCGACGACCAAATTGGCGGGGAGGCAGGACTCGGTGCCGTACGCGAACATCGCGACGGCGGTGGCCCCTCCGGCCGCGTACACCTCGTCGATACCGAGCAGCACACAGGCGGCCAGGATCGTGGGGTGCGGCAGGCCGTCGAACTCGGCCTGGGCCGGGGAGGCGAGAGCGATCGACTCGACGCCCGCTTCCTGCGCCGGGACGACGCCCATGATCACGGAGGACGGGTAGACGGAGCGGCCGCCGGGTGCGTAGATCCCGACGCGGTCGACCGGCACCCACTTCTCGGCCACGGTGCCGCCGGGGACGACCTGGGTGACCTTGTCGGTGCGGCGCTGCTCGCGGTGCACGATGCGGGCGCGGCGGATCGACTCCTCCAGGGCGGCCCTGACCTTGGGGTCGAGCTGCCGGAGGGCGTCGGCGAGTGCGGCGGCGGGCACGCGGACCTGCGCGAGCCGCACTCCGTCGAATTTCGCCGCGAAGTCGATCAGCGCCGCGTCGCCACGATGATGCACGTCCTCGCAGATGGGCCGCACCTTCTCCAGGGCGGCGGTCACGTCGAAGTCGGCACGGGGCAGCAGGTCGCGCAGGGCGCCGCCCTCGGGGAGGGCGTCGCCGCGCAGATCGATTCGTGAGATCACGGGACCAATTCTCTCAGACGGCCTCCGGCGCCCGTCGCCCGTATCAATGGCTGATACACACCGCGACCTCCTGTCGTGACCACTAGCGTTCGACCCATCACTCATGGGCAGGGAGGGGCGGCAGTGACGGAGGCGCAGCAGGACGACGGGGATGCGCCCGACTGGCTCACCGGATGCGAGCTGGGGATGTGGCAGGCCTTCCGCAACGGAAGCACCTACGACCTGCGCACCCTCAATCCGGCGCTCGACGATCCGATGTCCGCCCGCCCCTGGGGCCCCGAGCGCACGGTCCGCGCCCGGGTCGTGGCCCTGCTGCTGCTCAGCGGGCCGCCCGCGCTGGCGGGGCGGGTGGCGGCGCTGAAGCTCGACGGGGTGCAGATCAGCGGGACGCTCGATCTCTCCGGCGGCACGGTCACCCCGTACGTGGAACTGAACAACTGCCGCTTCGAGAACGAGGTGCTGCTGCCCGAGTGCCGCTTCACCACGATCCGCCTGGTCGCCTGCGCGATCCCCCGCCTCGAAGCGGCCCGGCTGACCACCGAGGGCGATCTGCATCTGCCGCGCTGCCGGGTGCCGGGCGGGATCCGGCTCACCGACGCCCATATCGGTACCGACCTGCTGATCAGCCAGCTCGTGGTGGGACCCGACCGCAAGGGCCGCTCGATCGCCGCCGACGGGCTTTTCGTCGCCCAGGACCTGCAGGCCGAGCAGCTCGAGTCGCACGGCGAGATCAGCCTGCGGGCGGCGAAGGTCGGGGTCTCCCTGACCCTGAACGGCAGCCGGCTGATCAACCCGGCCGGTCGCCGGGCGCTGAACGCCCCGCAGCTGACCGTCGAGCGGACCTTCTATCTGACGGCGTCTGCGGTGTTCGACGCGGGCACCTCCCCGTACGGAATGAACCAGACCCCCGCGCGCGGCACCCGCATCCAGCCACTGGTGTGCGAGGGCGGGATGCGGCTCGACGACGCGCGGTTCGGTGACGCGGTGGACTTCGAGGCAGCGCGGTTCGTGATGCGCGAGGGACAGGAGCTGTCGCTGCGCCGGATCCAGACGCCCGAGCTGCGCTTCCTCGGCGAGCATCCCGAGCAGGGCAAGGTGGTGCTTTCGGGCGCCAGAGTCGTCAACCTGGTCGATGTGGCGACGAGTTGGCCGGGACCCGGGGGCCTGGCGATGGGCGGCTTCAGTTACGAGAACCTCATCCCCGTCGGGCACTTCCCGCTCACCCGGCGTCTGGAGTGGGTCCTTGCCGCGACCCCGGAGTACGCCCCGGAACCGTACGAGCGCCTCGCGGCGGTCCTGCGCTCCAGCGGCGAGGACGCGGACGCCCGCGAGGTGCTCCTGGCCAAGCAGCGCAGACGGCGCGAGACGCTGCCGCTGGCCGCGAAGCTCTGGGGCTATCTGCAGGACTGGACGGTCGCCTACGGCTACCGGCCGGGCCGCGCCGCCCTGTGGATGGCGGTCCTGTGGGCGGCGGGCGCGCTGGCCTTCTCCCGCTACGACCCGGCGCCGATCCAGCCGGACCAGCACCCCCAGTGGAACGCGGCGCTCTACGCCCTCGACCTGCTGGTCCCGGTGATCAATCTCGGCCAGGACGGCTACTGGAAGCTGTACGGCGGCTGGCAGTGGGCGGCGGCGGCGCTGATCCTGCTGGGCTGGATCCTGGCGACGACGGTGGCGACGGGCGCGTCCCGGCTGCTGCGCCGGGGGTGACCGGAGCCCCAGCTCGCCCGCACCCGGAACCGGCACAGCCCTACCCGGTTCTTTGCCGGGCCTTGACCTGACTGCGTACAACCATCACGGCCTCTGCCAAAGCTTCACAGTGCCCTACTGGCGCCGCTCCCACCTGCGGTTTTCAATGGATCGCACCATGTCATTCGTACGTGCCCTGATGGGCACCAAGCGCATGCTGCGCCAGCAGCCACCGCTCGCCCCCGGCCTGCCCGCCGACGACGAGATGCTGCTCGACGCCCCGGACGAGCGGCTCGCCCCGGCGCTCGTCGCCGCTGCCCTGGGCGAGTACGAACCGGCCGCCAAGCTCCTCGCGACCACCCGTGACGCCGCCGAATGGGAGAACCGCGACCGGTACGTCCTGCGGCTCGCCGCCTTCGCGCACAGCCGCCACGAGTGGCTGGCCGACTGGCTCGGAGCCCTCCCCGAGGACCCGGACGCACTGGTGCTCAAGGCCGAACTCGCGGTCCGCAGGGCCTGGGAGTCGCCCGCGCGCGCCGAGCGGCTGCGCGAGATCGGCCCGCTGATCACGGCTGCCGCCGACGCCGATCCGCGCGACCCGGTGCCCTGGCGCATCGCGCTCGACCACGCCCGCGGCACGCACGCCACGCACACCGCTTTCGAGGACCTGTGGGAGCAGGCCGTACGGCGCTCCTCGCACCACTACGGCTGCCACGTCGCCGCCCTCCAGTACCTCTCCGCCCAGTGGTACGGCTCGCACAGCGAGTGCTTCGACTTCGCCGAGGAGGCCGCCCAGGACGCGCTGCCCGGTTCGCTGATCCAGGCTCTGCCCGTCCGCGCGGCCTTCGCGTACCTCCTCAACGGCGGCCGCCTGGCCGTCGCGACGGACCGGATCGACGCGGCGGCCGACCTCGCGATCGCGCTTTCGGCCGGGTACGAGGTCGGCGACGCCTGGCCGGCGGAGGTGCGCAATCTGCTCGCGTACGTCCTGATCCGGCGGGAGCGATGGGCCGATGCGCTCGAACAGTTCCGGCTGATCGGCCCCTATGCGACGTCCTTCCCCTGGGCCCAGCTGGGCGACGATCCGCTGCGCCGCGTCCTCGAACTGCGCGACACCGCGTGCATCCGGGCCGCCGCCTCGACGCCCCTGGGCCAGGCGGCCGGTCGCCGCCGCTCCGGCGGCCATTACGCTTGAGCGTTGTGACCACCGTTCGTCTCCCCCTCTTCCCGCTCAACTCGGTGCTGTTCCCGGGCCTCGTGCTGCCCCTGAACATCTTCGAGGAGCGTTATCGCGCCATGATGCGCGAGCTGCTCAAGACCGACGAGGAAGAGCCGCGCCGCTTCGCCGTGGTGGCCATCCGGGACGGTCTGGAGGTCGCCCCCACTGCCCCCGGCATGCCGGACCAGACCAACTTCCTGGAGCGCGGCCCTGCGGCCGGCTTCGGCACCGACCCCGCGAAGGCCTTCCACCCGGTGGGCTGCATCGCCGACGCGGCGACGATCAGGGAACGCGACGACGGCAGCTTCGAGGTGCTCGCCACGGGCACCACCCGGGTGAAGATCCTCTCGGTGGACGCGAGCGGTCCGTTCCTGACGGCCGAGATCGAGGAGCTGGAGGAGGACGCGGGCGACGGCGCCGGCGCGCTCGCCGAAGGCGTCCTGCGCGCCTTCCGCAGCTACCAGAAGCGGCTGGCCGGGGCGCGCGAGCGCTCCCTCACCACGGGCGCTGACCTGCCCGACGAGCCGTCGGTGGTCTCGTACCTGGTCGCGGCGGCCGTCGTACTGGACGTACCGGCGAAGCAGCGCCTGCTCCAGGCTCCCGACACGGCGAGCAGGCTCCGTGAGGAACTGAAACTGCTGCGCGCGGAAACCGCGGTGATCCGCCACCTCCCGTCGCTGCCCGCCACGGAACTGACGCGGCACCCGACGAACCCCAACTGAGGCCCCCCATGGCGAAGAAGCCGAAGAAGCAGTCCGGCGGAACTCCGGCGACGGTGGCCCTCACCGCGTCCGGCACGCCGTACACCCTGCACGCGTACGAGCACGACCCGTCGGCCCCCTCCTACGGCGAGGAGGCCGCCGAGGCGCTGGGCGTCACCCCCGACCGGGTCTTCAAGACGCTGCTCGCGGACGTCGACGGCGAGCTGACGGTGGCGATGGTCCCGGTGTCGGGCTCCCTGGACCTCAAGGCCCTGGCCACGGCGGTCGGCGGCAAGCGCGCGACGATGGCGGACCCGGCGGCGGCGGAACGCTCCACGGGCTACGTCCTGGGCGGCATCTCACCCCTGGGCCAGCGCAAGAAGCTCCGCACCGTACTGGACGCCTCGGCCTCGGCGCACACCACGATCTGCATCTCGGCGGGCCGCCGCGGCCTTGAGGTGGAGCTGTCCCCCGGCGACCTGACCACGCTGACGGCTGCGGTCCTGGCGCCGATCGGGCGCGCGTAGGGTCTCGACGCGACGGCCGTCCTCGATTACGACGGAGGCATGTCGAAGAAAACGCGCAAACGGAAGTGGCGGGTCAAGAAGAGCCGCTCGAACCACGGCCGCCGCCCGGCGTAGAGCCAGTGCCACGAGATCCGGCCCGCACCCGCACGTGCGAGCCGGTATCCGCACAATCAAGCCCGTCCGGCGATTGAGGACGAGCGGCCGGAGGCCGCGATCGGGGGCCCGGGGGTTCACCCCCGGTTTCGGGAAGGGGCGGGGTGGGGGATCAAGCCCGCCCTAAGCCCCCGCGTCCCGCTCCCCCAGAGGAGGCAAAGGCTCCTCATAGGGCCCCACCGCCCCCGGCGTCGCATACGACGCCCAAGGCTCCGGATCCCGAGGCCCGAACAACGCGGTCAACGCCAGATGCACGATCATCGCCGCCACAGGCCAAGCCAGCAGCGCCCCCTTGGCCGCAAGCTTCAGCGGCGCATCAAAGGTGACCCCCTTGCCCGCCTTCAACGCGGCGGCGACCACGTCATCGGAAGGCCCGAGCACCAGCCCCACCCGCCACGCGAGCACCGCACCGAGCAGCCCGCCCACCGCGAGCCCCAGCACCAGCGCGATCCCCCCGCGCCGCCGGAACAGAAACACGGCGACAGCGGTGACGACACCAAAACCCAGTGCCAGCAGCAGAAACGTCCCGTCGGCCCCGATCGCCTCTTCGCTCTCACTGTTCTTGAGGAAGACGGCCTTGCCGTCGGAGACCAGCGGAACCTTGGGCGCGAGCCAGGCCCACAGCACCCCGAGCAGCACACCCAGAACGGCGACCGCCACAGCCACGACCGCGGCCTGCCAGATCTCGGTCCCGACCCCGGGCCCCTCGTCCACCGCGGAGGCATCCTCATAGGGCCCTCCGGGCGGAGGGGTCTCCTGATGAGACGGCTGATGAGGCGGCTGAGGAGGCGTCAGTGGTGCGGTCACCCTGCCATCGTGCCAGGCGCGTCCGACCGCTGCCTCACCGGACCGCCGCCCGCCGGTACGCCCAGGTGGCGACCGCCAGCGAGAGCACACCCACCGCCCCGCACACCCCCAGGTCAAGGCCGATGACACCCCAGTCGGGACGGGCGTCGAAGCTCCTGGCGAGCGCCTCGACGCCGTACGTCGAAGGCAGCAGATCACGCGCGTACGCAATGGGCTGCGGAAGCCGCCCGGCCGGCAGCACCCCGAGCAGCAGCGCCGCCGACATCCCCAACTGCCCGAGCAGCGTGGCGATTTCCTGCCGGGGCGCAAGCAGCCCCAGTGCGGCGCCCAGCCCCGCGAGCGCGGCACCCGACAGCGGGATGACCGCGACCAGCACCCACAGATGCGCCATCGGCAGCTGGAAGAGGAGCGATCCGGTGACCGCGGTGAGGAGCGTCCCCGGCACGGTGAAGGAGGCGTACGCGCCCGCCGCGCCCAGGACCACCGAGGCGGGCGGCACGGGCAGGGTGGCGTAGTGGTCGAGCCCGCCGCCGGCCCGGAGCTGTCCGAAGTACTGCGCCAGCAGATTCAGCGCGACGAAAGCGACGACGAGCACGCTCGACCCGGCGACGACGGCCCGCGCCTCGCTCCCCCCGTCGACGACCCCGCGCATCAGGATCATGATCCCGACGGACTGGAAGGTCGCCACGAAGAGCAGCGGGATCCGGGAGACACGGGCCCGCGACAGCTGGGCCCGGTAGACCGCGGCGAGCGCGGGCAGCAGCCGGGCACGCGGTGCGAGCGGAGCCGCCCCGCTGTCCGTTCCCTCACCTTCGGTACGCACAGAGGTCACCGCCCCCGCCGATACGACGGCACTCACGCCTTCACCAGCCCTTTCGCAACTCCGCCGAGCGCCAGGTAGACGTCCTCCAGGCTCGGCGTGGACAGCGTGAAGTCGTCGAGCGCGGCGAAGGCCGCCCCGCCGGTGACGGCGGCCACGGCGGCGCGCGCCTCGTCGGGTGCGAGCCGCAGGACCCAGCGGCGCCCCGACTCGTCGGCGGAGGCTCGCAGCGCAGCCACCTCGGGCACCTCCAGCGGCGCCCGCTCCCGCCAGACGAGATCGACCCGCACCTCACCCGCGACCTGCGCCTTCAACCCGGCCGGGGTGTCGCAGGCGATGACCCGCCCGCGCTCAAGGACGGCGACCCGGTCGAGGACCGTCTCGGCCTCGATGACGTTGTGGGTGACCAGCAGCACGGTCGCCCCGTGCTCGGCCCGCCGCCGGTCGACGGCCGCCCAGACGGCGCGGCGCGCGACGGGGTCCATCCCGGTGGTGGGTTCGTCCAGGACCAGGAGCGGCCGCTCGCCGACGAGGACGGCGGCGAAGCAGGCGAGCCTGCGCTGACCGCCGGAGAGCTTCTTCAGGGGCCTGGAGGCGATCTCGCCGAGCCCCAGTTCTTCGATGACGGCATCCCGCTCGGCGCGCGCGTCCGCAAGGCTCAGCCCGCGCAGCCGCCCCGTGGTCTCGGCGGCGAGCGCCACGGTCAGCTCGTCGAGGGCGGTCGATTCCTGCCCGAGGTAGGCCAGCAGGCGGGAGGCGCGCTCCGGGTGCCGTACAAGATCATGTCCGAGGACGTCCACGCTGCCGGAATCGGGCCGCATCAGCCCGGTCAGCTGCCGTACGAGAGTCGACTTGCCCGCGCCGTTGGGCCCGAGCAGCCCGAAGATCTCGCCGCGGTGCACGTCCAGGGAGATTTCGTCGGTGGCCCGCACGGCCTCGGTGGCCGGGACCCCGCGCCGTCCGCGCGCGGCGGGGTACGTCTTCACCAGATCCCGCACCACGCATACGCTGCCCGTCCTCACGAGGTACGAGGGTACGGGGTTGGACGCCCCGGATTGCGCCCGGGGGCCCGGAGCGCCCCGGTTCGCTACTCCCCCGCAGGTGCGTGCTCCGCGGCCGCCCGCACGTCGATCTCGCGCCAGAACCCGGCCCTGATCGCATAGCGGTCGTGCTCGTCGATCTGGTCGTCCTTGTGCGCGAGGAGACCGAAGCGGGCCGCGTAGCGCAGCAGCTCGCCGTCGATGCGGTGCGGGATCCGCGGGTACATCGTCGACAGCTTCGGCACGTGGCTCTGCTCGGGCAGCCGCTCCATCCAGCGCCGGGCGAAGACCTGGCCGACCTCGAAGGGGTCGCCGCCGACCGTGGTGATGTCCTCCTCGCGGTCCGCCCAGCGCTGCTCGGCGCTGGTCAGCTGGGCCAGGGTCGGCAGGGACGCGGTCTCCGCGGGCTCGCCCAGGGGGCCGCCGGGCCGCTCGACCCAGCCCTTGTCGGAGGACCAGCGCAGTGTGGCGCTGGTGGGGTGCTGGGCGGGCTGGGTGCCCGGGCCGCGCAGGCCGGCCAGGTCCTTCGGCGTCGGTACGCCCTTGCCGCCCGCCGGGGCGTGGTCGGCGTCCTCCTGGCCCTCGGCGGTCGGCCCGGCGGGCGATCCGTTGCGTACGGCGGCCTGCGCGGCGCGCTCCGCCGATGCGGCCAGCGCTGATTCGGGCAGCGGCGCGGAGAGGATGGCGGCGATCTCGGGCCGGGGGGCGGGGGCGGGGGCACAGAGCCCGCTGAGGTCCTTGGCGCGTACGGCCTTGGTGATCCAGGCCCGGTCGAGGACCCGCCGCTCGTCGGCTTCCGCGACCAGGTCCTCGGACTGGTTGTAGTCGCCGTCGGCGGCCTGCACGGCCCACAGGTGCACGGCGACCCCGTGCTCCTTGGCGGACATCAGCCCGGGCAGCAGATCGCCGTCGCCGGTGACCAGGACGATGTCGGAGCAGGCGCGATTTCTGGCCAGTTCGGTCAGTTCGGCGTGCATCGCGGCGTCGACGCCCTTCTGCGCCCAGCGCCCGTCGCTGCGGGTCAGGGCTCCCAGCCGTACGGTCACGCGCGGCATGACGCGCAGCCGGCGGTGCTCGGGCTGCGGGACCCGGTCGGGGGCGCCGTCGAACCAGTAGATCCGCAGCAGCGGCTGCTGGGTGTCGTCCTCGGCGCGCTCGCGGAGGCCCTGGATGAGGGCCGCGTGATCAACGGTGATGCGTGAGCGGGCGGGCTCTCCGGCGAGGAGGCTCGCGGCCGCGCCCAGGAGATATCCGGCGTCCACCAGGACTACGCAACGGTCCACGTGATCCACCCACTTTCGGATACGACATCGGATACGACGGGGGAAGGGAAAGTGCAAGAGGTTTTCTTCGAGTCTGCCCGACTGCGCGGGCGTTAACGGCCGGAACTCGATCATCGGCGTGGCGTATCGGGAAGTTGCTCGGAAGTCGCACTGCGCCAGCCTCAATTACGCACGGTAATGATCCAAAATGCGGCGGTTTGCCCGGTGTGTGAGTCTGACGTTGGCCCTGGCCCCTAGTCCCCCTCAGGAGGCAATCCCCATGGCCAAGAACAAGAACCGCAAGCAGGGCGGCAACCAGTCGGACCGCGCATCCCAGTCGGAGCGCGGAGCCCAGGAAGTCGAGTCCAGCGCCTTCGAGTCCCAGGCGGAGCCGCAGGCTCAGGCGCAGGGCAGCCCCTCGGATGTCGCCCGTAAGCACCAGAAGCGCTTCGGTCACAACTGACGCTCGCAGTAACGGAATGACCGAGGGGCGCGTCCGGTACCGGACGCGCCCCTCGGCGTTCTGCGTGTTCTGCCGCGTGCTCTTCTTCGTGTTCCGCGCTTGCTAGCCGGCCAGACAGGACGGGCCGAGCAGCACCTTCAGATCACCGAAGAGCGACGGATCGGACGTGACCCGGTGCCGGTCGAGGCGGAGCACCGTGGTCTTGCGCGCCCCCTGGAGCTTGATCCGTACCTCCGAATTGCCCCGGTGGTTGGAGAGGATCTCGCCGAGCCTGCTGACCATGGGCGGGGTGACCCGCACCGTGGGGATGGTGATGACGACCGGCGCGTTCGTCCCGGCGTTGGACACGTCCGGGACCATCATCTCCATCGCGACCAGCCGCGGGATGTCCTCGCGCTTGTCCAGGCGTCCCTTGACGAACACCACGGTGTCCTCGACCAGTTGGGTCGAGACCAGCTGGTAGGACGCGGGGAAGAACATGCACTCGATGGAGCCCGCCAGGTCCTCCACGGTCGCGATCGCCCAGGCGTTGCCCTGCTTGGTCATCTTGCGCTGGAGGCCCGAGATGATGCCGCCGATCGTGACGACCGCGCCGTCCGAGTGCTCCCCGCCGGTCAGCTGGGAGATCGCCGCGTCGGACTTGTCCGAGAGGACGTGTTCCAGGCCGAAGAGCGGGTGGTCGGAGACGTACAGGCCGAGCATCTCCCGCTCCTGGGCGAGCAGATACGCCTTCTCCCACTCGATGTCGGAGAACTCCACGTCGAGCCCGAAGCCCGGCGCGCCCTTCTCCTCCTCACCGCCGCCGAAGAGGTCGAACTGCCCCTCCGCCTCCTTGCGCTTGACCGCCACCACGTTGTCGATCATCGGCTCGAAGTGCGCGGTGAGGCCCTTGCGGGTGTGCCCCATCTCGTCGAACGCACCGGCCTTGATGAGGGACTCCGTGGTGCGCTTGTTGCAGGCGACCGCCTCGACCTTGTCCAGGTAGTCGGGGAAGGAGGAGTACTTACCGCGCGCCTTGCGCGAGCGGATGATCGACTCGACGACGTTGGTCCCGACGTTGCGGACCGCGGAGAGGCCGAAGAGGATCACCTCGTCGCCCTGGGCGGCGAAGTTGGACATCGACTCGTTGACATTGGGCGGCAGCACCTTGATGCCCATGCGCCGGCACTCGTTGAGATAGACGGCCGACTTGTCCTTGTCGTCCTTGACCGAGGTGAGCAGGGCCGCCATGTACTCGGCCGGGTAGTTGGCCTTGAGGTAGGCGGTCCAGTACGTGACCAGGCCGTAGGCGGAGGAGTGCGCCTTGTTGAACGCGTACCCGGCGAACGGCACCAGCACGTCCCACAGCGCCTGGATCGCCTGGTCGCTGAAGCCGTTCTTCTTCGCGCCCGCCTGGAACAGGACGAAGTTCTTGGCCAGCTCCTCAGGCTTCTTCTTGCCCATCACGCGGCGCAGGATGTCGGCCTCGCCGAGCGAGTAGCCGGCGATGATCTGGGCGGCCTTCTGCACCTGCTCCTGGTACACGATCAGGCCGTACGTGATGCCGAGGACCTCCTCCAGGGGCTTCTCCAGCTCCGGGTGGATCGGCGTGATGTCCTGCGCCTTGTTCTTGCGCAGGGCGTAGTTCGTATGCGAGTTCATGCCCATCGGGCCCGGCCGGTACAGGGCCGAGACGGCGGAAATGTCCTCGAAGTTGTCAGGCTTCATCAGCCGCAGCAGGGACCGCATCGGGCCGCCGTCGAACTGGAAGACGCCCAGCGTGTCACCGCGGCAGAGCAGTTCGTACGTCTTGGGGTCGTCCAGCGGGAGCGAGAGCAGCTCCAGGTCGATGCCCTTGTTGGACTTCACCATCTTGACGGCGTCGTCCATGATCGTCAGGTTGCGCAGGCCCAGGAAGTCCATCTTCAGCAGGCCGAGCGACTCGCACTGGGGGTAGTCCCACTGCGTGATGGTGACGCCGTCGGTGTGCCGCACCCAGATCGGCGCGTGGTCGACGATCGGCTCGCTGGACATGATCACGCCGGCCGCGTGCACACCCATCTGACGGACCAGGCCCTCGACGCCCTTCGCGGTGTCGATGACCTTCTTCACGTCCGGCTCGTTCTCGTACATCGCCCGGATCTCGCCCGCCTCGCTGTAGCGCGGGTGCTTGGGGTCGGTGATGCCGGAGAGATCGATGCCCTTGCCCAGGACGTCGGCGGGCATGGCCTTGGTGAGGCGGTCGCCCATCGCGTACGGGTAGCCGAGGACGCGGGCGGAGTCCTTGATCGCGTTCTTGGCCTTGATCTTTCCGTACGTGCCGATCATGGCGACCTTGTCGGCGCCGTACTTCTCGGTGACGTAACGGATCACCTCGACGCGCCTGCGCTCGTCGAAGTCGATGTCGACATCGGGCATGGAGACGCGCTCGGGGTTGAGGAAGCGCTCGAAGATCAGCCCGTGCGTGATGGGGTCGAGGTCGGTGATGCCCATGGCGTACGCGACGATCGAACCGGCCGCGGAGCCACGTCCCGGGCCCACCGCGATGCCCTGGTTCTTGGCCCACATGATGAAGTCGGCGACCACCAGGAAGTACCCGGGGAAGCCCATCTCCAGGATGATCCCCATTTCGTACTCGACCTGCTTCTGCCGGTCTTCGGGGATGCCTCCCGGGTAGCGCCGCGCCATGCCGCGCATGGTCTCCTCGCGGAACCAGGTGACCTCGGTGTATCCGTCGGGGATCTCGAACTTCGGCATGAGGTTCTTCTCGACGAACATGCCGTCGGTGTCGACCTGCTGCGCGACCAGGAGGGTGTTGGCGCACCCTTCCTGCCAGGCGTCCGATGAGTCCACCGCGTACATCTCGTCCGTGGACTTGAGGTAGTAGCCGGTGCCGTCGAAGCGGAAGCGGTCGGGGTCCGAGAGGTTCTTGCCGGTCTGGATGCAGAGCAGGGCGTCGTGCGCGGTCGCCTCGTGGGCGTACGTGTAGTGCGAGTCGTTGGTGACCAGCGGCGGAATGCCGAGCTTCTTGCCGATCTCCAGGAGCCCGTCGCGGACCCGGCGCTCGATCTCGATGCCGTGGTCCATCAGCTCCAGGAAGTACTTGCCCTCGCCGAAGATGTCCTTGTAGTCGGAGGCCGCCTGCACCGCCTCGTCGAACTGGCCGAGCCGCAGGCGCGTCTGCACCTCGCCGGACGGGCAGCCGGTGGAGGCGATGAGCCCCTCCGACCACTTGGAGATCGTCTCCTTGTCCATGCGCGGCCACTTGGTCAGCCAGCCCTCGGCGTACGCGTCGGAGGACAGCTTGAAGAGGTTGTGCAGACCCGTCTTGTTGGACGCCCAGATCGTCTTGTGCGTATAACCACCCGAACCGGACACGTCGTCGCGCTTCTGGTGCGGCTGTCCCCAGCGGACGCGCTGCTTGTTGCGCCGCGACTCCGGAGCGACGTACGCCTCGATGCCGATGATCGGCGTGACGCCCGCCTTCTTCGCCGTATGGAAGAAGTCGTAGGCCCCGTGGAGGTTGCCGTGGTCGGACATGGCGATGTGCGACATGCCCATCTCATTGCAGGCGTTGAACATGTCCTTGAGCCGCGCGGCACCGTCCAGCATCGAGTACTGGGTGTGGACGTGAAGGTGCGTAAAGGGCGGCTTGGTCACGACGGGGGCCTCCAGCGAGAGTCGGGGGGACAGCGTGGAAGTCTACGTCGGCCGACTGACAACCGAGGGGCACTCAGGAGTACCTTCGGGCGTTGAACAGGACAGCACACCTGTCCCAATTGTCATGTACCAGGAGGCACCCAGCGATGTCGGTCCCGCAGCCCAGCGCCGAAGAGCGCGGCGAGCAGATACTTGCCGTGTTCGGCACCGCATTCGGCGAGCTGCTGGCAGCCGACCCGGCGGCTTTCCGGGTCAAGTTCCGCAAGATGGCGGCCTCCGCCTTCGCCTTCTACCGCGGCACCGCCTGCCTCTTCTACGAGGACCTGCGCGAGGGCAGGGACAAGGGCCCGTATCTCGACGAGCGCACCAGCCGGGTCTGGGTCCACGGTGATCTGCACGCCGAGAACTTCGGCACGTACATGGACGCCAACGGCCGGCTGATCTTCAACGTGAACGACTTCGACGAGGCATACGTCGGCCCCTTCACCTGGGACGTCCAGCGCTTCGCCGCCTCGCTCGCCCTGATCGGCCTCGCCAAGGCGCTCAGCGACGACCAGATATCCGCCCTGGTGCGGACCTACGCCCAGGCCTACCGCGAGCGCATCCACGCCCTGGCCAACGACGCCAAGGACGACGACCTTCCGCCCTTCACCCTGGACACCGCCGAGGGCCCGCTGCTCGACGCCCTGCGCTCGGCCCGCTCGCGCACCCGCTTCTCCCTGCTCGACTCGATGACCGAGATCCGTGACTTCGAGCGCAGGTTCGCGCCCGGCGGCGGCTCCATCGACCTGGACGCGGCGACCCGCTACAAGGTGCTGGCCGCGTTCGACGGCTATCTGGAGACGCTGCCCGAGGCGAGCCTGGTCCGCCCGGACTCCTACCGCGTCAAGGACGTCGTGGGCCGCCGGGGCATCGGGATCGGCTCGGCCGGACTGCCCTCGTACAACATCCTGCTCGAAGGGCACAGCGACGCCCTCGAGAACGACGTGATCATCTACATGAAGCAGGCGCAGACCCCGGCGGTCTCCCGGCACATCACCGACGGCCGGGTCCGCGAGTACTTCCAGCACGAGGGCCACCGCACGGTGATCTCGCAGCGCGCCCTGCAGGACGCGGCCGACCCGTGGCTGGGCTGGACGGAGCTGGACGGGGCCGGGCAGCTGGTCGCCGAGGTCTCTCCGTACGCGGTGGACCTGGACTGGTCGGACATCGACGACCCGGAGGAGATCGCGGCGGTCGTCGCCGACCTCGGCCGGGCGACGGCCACCATGCACGCGGCGGCCGACGACGAGAGCGGCCACTCCCTGGTGCCGTACTCCACGGAGCGGGCCATCGACGCGGCGATCGCCGCCGACGAGGACGGTTTCGCCGAGCTCCTGGTCGACTTCGCGCACGCCTACGGAGCGCGGGCGCGCGCCGACCACCAGATCTTCGTCGACTTGTTCCGCAATGGCCGGATTCCGGGCCTTTAGTCCCGAGACGCTTTAGGAATCCCTTACAGGAGGGCATGGCAAACTCCCTCTCACCATGGGCATATCCGGTACGCAGCTGAGGGCGGTCCGCGCAGCGCTTTTCACAGCGCTCGTCGTGACCCTCTCCGCCGCGTCCCATGTGCTCCTCTCCCGCGTCCCGCTGCCGCCGGTCACCGTCGCGGTGCTCGCCGCCGCGGTCTTCGCCGTGGCGTACGCACTGGCCGGCCGGGAGCGCGGTTTCGCCGCGATAGCGGGTGTCCTCATCCCGCTGGAGCTGACCGCGGACACCGTCTTCACCGCCGGACAGCACCTCTGTTACGGACCGGCGGGCGGTCCCGTCGCCGGAGCCCTGCGCTCGGTCGGCGTCGATGTGTTCTGCGGCGGCGCCGGCGTCGGCACCCCGCTCGCGGCGGTGGCGGGCCCGGGCCCGCGGGCCACGGATCTGCTCAACTCCCCCGATCCCGCGCTGCCCTGGCTGCTGCTCGCCGCCCATGTGGTGATCGGCCTGCTGGCCGCCGCCTGGCTGCGCCGCGGCGAGTCCGCGCTGGCCTCGCTGCTGCGCGCCTTCGCCGCCTTCGCGTTCCGGCCGCTGCTCATCGCGGCCACCGTGCTGGGCGCAACCCACCACACCGCACCGCGGGCGGCCCGCCCCTCGTACCGGCCGCGCACCGCACTGGCCCGGCTGCTCGTGCACTCCGTGGGGCGGCGGGGACCTCCGCGCCCGGCGCTCTCCTTCGCCTGAGCCCGGCACCGTCCCCCGAACCACGTCACCACACGGAGAAAACGATCATGAGTGCACGCAACAACCAGGCCAACAAGGCAGCGGCCCGCGAGCGGCTGCGCGCCGAGCGCGCGCGCCAGGAGAAGAAGGCCAAGGCCCGCCGCCAGATCATCGTCGCCTGCTCGATCGTCGGCGTCCTCGCGATAGCCGGCGGCATCGGCTACGGCGTGATGCAGATGAACAAGCCCAGCACCTGGGAAGCCGCGAAGGACGCCAAGGTCACCGCCCCGGCCAACACCTCGGGCACCAACGGCACCACGGTCACCATCGGCAAGTCGACCGCCAAGAAGACCCTCGAGGTCTACGAGGACTCGCGCTGCCCGGTCTGCGCCGCCTTCGAGCAGACGGTCGGCTCCACGGTCCAGAAGGACATCGACGCCGGCAAGTACAAGATCCAGTACATCGGCGCCACGTTCATCGACAACAACGGCGGCGAAGGCTCCAAGAACGCCCTGAGCGCGCTGGGTGCGGCGCTCGATGTGAGCCCGGAGGCCTTCACCGCGTACAAGACCGCGCTGTACTCGACGAAGTGGCACCCGGATGAGACGTCCGACAAGTTCAAGGACGACTCGTACCTGATCAAGATCGCGCAGACGGTCCCCGCCCTGAAGGACAACTCCGCCTTCCAGAAGGCGGTCGACGACGGCACCTACGACGCCTGGGCGATGAAGATGTCCGCCACGTTCGACAAGAGCGGGGTCCAGGGCACGCCCACCTTCAAGATGGACGGCAAGGCGGTCACCGCCGCCGGCAGCAAGAACGCCCCGATGACGGTGGCCGACTACACCACGGCGATCGACAAGGCCCTGAAGGGCTGATTCAAGCCCTTCTCACAGCGAGTCCAGGAAGCCGAGCGCGACCTTCCAGGTCGCCTCGGCCGCCTCGGCGTCGTAGTCCGTGAGATCGGGGTCGGTGAACAGGTGCCCAGCGCCCGGATAGCGGTGCACCTCGACGTCGGCCCCGGCCCGGCGCATCTGCAGATACCAGCTGTTCAGCCAGTCGTGCGTCTCGAAGGGGTCGGGATCCGCGACATGCAGCTGTACGGGCAGCTCGTCCACGGACGCGCCCTCCGCGATGTCGGAGGTACCGTGCAGCAGAAGCAGCCCGCGCGCCTTCTCGTCGCCCAGCGCCAGATTCTGCGCGAGCGACCCGCCGAGCGAGAAGCCCGCGTAGACGAGCCCCTGGTCGGAGTAAGGCGCCGAGGCCACGACGGCCCGCTTGAGCAGCTCCTCCGAGCCGATCTCGTCCTTGAAATCCATGCCCTCCTCCACGGCGTCGAAGGTCCTGCCGTCGAAGAGATCCGGCACGTGGACCTGGTGCCCTGCGGCGCGCAGCCGGTCGGCCGCGGCGTGCACCGCGGGGCGCAGACCGTACGTCGAATGGAAAAGCATGATGTTCATGGGGCCATCGTGCCAGTTACGGTCGGAGGCATGGAGAACGTACTGCGCCCCTTGATCGTCGTCGGCGGCTCGGTCGTGCTCACCCTCGCTGTGGGCTGGCTCGTCGACCGGATGCTGCAGAAGGTGGACGCGCGCCGCCACGACACCCCGCTCTGGGGACTGCTGCGCCGGTGCAGAATCCCCTTCCAGCTCGTCCTGTGCACGGCACTGCTCCGCGGCACCTATCGCAGCACCGGAATCCGCAAGGATCACGAGGCAGGGATCGGCCAGATCCTCTCCCTGGTCCTGATCGCCTCCTCCGCCTGGCTCGCCGTCCGCATCGCGACGGCGGTCGTCGACTCCACCTACGCCCGGTACGCCGCCACCACCCGCGACCCGGCCCGGGTGCGCCGCGTACGGACCCAAGTCACGCTCATCCAGCGGGTGGTGACCGCGATCGTCGGTGTGATCGCGGTCTCGGCGATGCTGCTGACCTTCCCCACGATGCGCACGGCCGGCGCGTCCCTGCTGGCCTCCGCCGGCGTCCTGGGCATCGTCGCCGGTGTCGCCGCCCAGTCCACGCTCGGAAACCTCTTCGCCGGATTCCAGATCGCCTTCGGGGACATGGTCCGCCTGGGGGACACCGTGGTGGTGGACGGCGAATGGGGCGTGGTCGAGGAGATCACCCTCACGTTCCTCGCCGTACGGACCTGGGACGAGCGCCGGATCACCATGCCCGTCTCGTACTTCACCAGCAAGCCGTTCGAGAACTGGTCCCGCGGCGGCATCCAGATGACCGGAACCGTCTTCTTCCATCTGGACCACGCGGCGCCGGTGACGCAGATGCGCGAACGGATGCAGGACATCCTGCGCGAGTGCCCGGCGTGGGACGGCCGCGACTGGTCCCTGGCGGTGACCGACAGCACCCCCTCGACAATGCAGGTGCGGGCCGTGGTCACCGCGAAGGACGCGGACGACATCTGGACGGTGCGCTGCGCGGTGCGCGAGCAGATGATCGCCTGGCTGTACGAGCAGCATCCGTACGCCCTGCCCCGCATCACGACAGCGCCCGCGGAGCTCCCCAAGCCCGCGGAGATCCCCCACCCCGAACCCGACCAGCCGCACACGGGCCGCGGCTGAGCCGTCGGGCGGCAGCCCTCAGCGCAGGCTCCGCACGTCCAGCTGCCGCAGCACCCGGTCCACGATCTCCGGATCCGCCCCGGGTTCGCTGCGGGCGGCGAGCACTTCGTGGCGCGCGGCCGACATCATCTCCCGCTGGATCCGCTGCACGGCCTTGAGCCGCTGCGCCCGCTTGGCGAACGCGTCGCGCCGCTCCTCGTCGACCATGTCCGGGCTGATCCTGCCCCCGATGTCGTAGGCCTGGCGCATCAGCCGCTCCATCACGTCCTCCGGGAGCTCCTCGACCTCCTGGATCTCCTTGAGGCGGTACTTGGCGGCCTTGGCGGCCCGGATCGCCAGGCTCCGCTCCAGCTCCCGCTCGGCGTTCGTATCGGCGCGTACCCCCAGCTTCCGCACGAGCCAGGGCAGCGTCAGACCCTGGATCACCAGGGTGGCCATGATCACGCAGAAGGCGATGAAGAGGATCTCGTCGCGGCCGGGGAAGGGTTCGTCCGCATCCGTCGTGAGCGGGATGGCGAGCGCCAGCGCGACCGAGGCCACGCCGCGCATCCCGGCCCACCACATGATGATCGTCTCGCGCCAGGTGGTCGGGATCTCCTCGTCGTAGTCGCGCAGGGTGTGCATCTTCTTCGCCAGCCAGGTGGCGGGCAGCAGCCACAGCAGCCGTACGCCCACGACCACCCCGACGATCGCCGCGCCCCAGCCGAACATCTGCAGCTGGCGGCCGTCGGCGGTGCCGAAGACCACATGGAGTTCGAGCCCGATCAGCCCGAAGGCGACCCCCGTGACGAGCGTGTCGACGATCTCCCAGAAGGCGGCCCCGGTGAGCCGGCCCTGGACGTCGTCGGCGTCGGCGGTGTGCTCGGCGAGGAAGAGGGCGGTGATGAGGACGGCGAGGACGCCCGAGCCCATCAGTTCCTCGGAGAGGACGTACGCCACGAAGGGCACCAGCAGCGTGAGACCGATCTGCAGCGTGGCGTCCCCGAGGAGGCCCATGAGCTTGTTGGAGACCCAGCCGAGCGCCAGCCCGACCGCTGTGGCGACCACGGCGGACAGGACCAACTCCCAGGCCGCTTCCGGCCAGGAGAAGGTTCCCGTCACGGCCGCCGCGATCGCCACGTGGTACAGCACGATCGCGGTCACATCGTTGAACAGCCCCTCGCCCTCCAGGATGGAGACGAGCCGCCGGGGAAGCCCGAGCGATCCGGCGACAGCGGTGGCCGCCACCGGATCGGGCGGCGCGATCAGCGCGCCGAGTGCGACGGCGGCGGCCAGCGGCAGACCGGGCACCATGGCGCTGGCCACGGCGGCCACGGCGGCCGTGGTCACGAAGACCAGCGCCACGGCCAGCAGCAGGATCGGCCGCATGTTGGCGGCGAACTGCCGCCAGGAGGTGCGCTGCACGGCGGCGTAGAGCAGCGGCGGCAGGATCAGCGGAAGGATGAAGTCCGAGGGGATGTTCACGTTCGGTACGTCGGGGATCAGCGCCAGCACGATCCCGCCGAGCGTCATCAGCACGGGGGCGGGCAGCCCGAGCCGCCGCCCGATCGGCACCGAGATCACAGCGCCGAGCAACAGCGCGAGCAGCAGTGCCAATTGGTCCACGGGATGCCCTCCGGCACGCTCTAAACCTTGACGATCAGGGCCCCCAGCGTGCCACGCAAACCCCTCTTATCGTCCCAATAGGCGCCACTCCCTCTCCCGTGGCGGCTCTTTCATCCGATGTATGTGGTGCGAGAGGTCTTCCGGTGCGGTCGGGACGAGGGCACTATGCGGAGTGCATGTTCAGGGACAGAAACCTCCGCCACATATCTGACTGGAGTCGATCGATGCCCTCCGCGCACGCGTTCTCCCGGAGACACTTCGCCGCCACCGCGGCGGGCTCCACGGCCGCGCTCTGGCTGGCGGGATCCCCCACCGCCTGGGCCGCGCCCGCCGCTTCCCCCGCACCCGATGTGTACGAACAGACGGTGCGCGCCGCGGCGATGAAGTGGTGCCGCCTGCCCACGGGCTGGCAGGACGCCCCCTTCCTGGCCAATGGATTCCTCGGCGTCCAGATCTACCGGGGCACGAGCGCCAACACCCTGAAGGTGATGCTCAGCCACAGCCAGGTGCAGGACCAGCGCGGCCAGTGGCGCGGCGGCACGGGCTACTCACGCCTGCCCATCGGCTACTTCACGCTCACCCTGGCCGGGGCGGTCACCGCCGTCGACTGGACTCTCGACCCGTACGACGCCGAGCTGACCGGCAGCGTGACCACCACGCAGGGCTCGCTCACCCTGTCCGCCCTCGTCCACAACGACTCCGGCGCCCTGCTGATCTCCACCCGCCCCAGCGCCGGCGAAGAGGCCTCCGCCTGGAGTTTCCAGTGGCTGCAGGCCGCCTCGACCCGCACCAGCGGCAAACCCGACGACTACACGCCCAACCCCGACCCCACGGTCGGCGACGGATACGTCGAGCAGCCACTGCTGGCGGGCGGCGGCTGGACGACGGCCTGGCGCGAGCAACGCACTGGAACCGGGCGGCTGTTGGCGGCCCATCTCGTCCACCGCTTCCCCGGCGACGTGACCGCGGCGACCACCGACGCGCTCCGCGCCGTCGACCGCACCCTGGCCACAGGGCCCGACCGGCTGGCAGCCCGTCACCGCCGCTGGTGGCACGCCTACTACCGGCGCAGCTTCCTCTCCGTACCCGACAAACGCCTGCAGTCCTTCTTCATCCTGCAGCTCTACAAACTGGCCTCGGCCACCCGCGCCGAGGGCCCGACGATCTCCGAATGGGGCCCCTGGTTCCCCGAGATCGGCAACAACTGGACCGCGGTCTGGTGGAATCTCAACGTCCAGATCGGCATGGCCCCGATCCACGGCTCCAACCACCCCGAACTCGACTCGGTCACCGGCGCGTTCCGCCGCTTCGAGAAGAACCTCCCCGCCTCCGTCCCCCTCGCCCACCGCGACGGCCAGAGCTACGCGCTGGGCCACCCCTCGGACTGGCAGCTGCGCGCGGGCGACACCTACGACGTCGGCGCCCCCGGCTCCGACCACATCTCCGACAACTTCGGCAATCTCACCTGGGCGCTGCACAACGTCTGGCAGTCCTACCGCCACTCCATGGACCGGGGCACCCTGCGCGACGTCGTCTTCCCGATCCTCGCCAAGGCGCTGAATTTCTATGCCCAGTTCCTCCACGAGGGCCCCGACGGCAAGCTCCACCTGCTCACCACCCGCTCCCCCGAGTACGCGAACGCCGCCGACTGCACCTACGACCTCTCGCTGATCCGCTGGGCCGCCCGCACCCTCCTGGACTCCGCCCGCATCCTGCGCACCGAGGACCCGCGCGCCAGGCAGTGGCAGGACATCGTCACGCGCCTGACGCCGTACGCGGAGGACCCGGCGGCCGGGGTCATGATCGGCAAGGACGTGCCCCTCGCCGACTCCCACCGCCACCACTCGCATCTGCTCTGGCTCTACCCGCTGCGCGAGCGCACCTGGGACCGCGAGGCCGACCGCGACGTGATGCGCCGCTCCATGGACCACTGGACGAGCATGCAGAGTGCCTGGCACGGCTACAGCTATGCGACGGCGTCCTCGATTTACTCGGTGATGTCCGAGCCCGAAAAGGCCCTGGACTTCCTGACGTTCTTCACCGACCTGAAGGTGGTCGCGGACTGCGCGATGACCCCCAACACCATGTACCGCGAGGGCAAGAACTTCGCCCTCGAATCCCCGCTCTCCGCCGTCCAGTCGATGCTCGACATGGCAGTTCAGTCACAGGACGGAGTGGTCAAGGTCTTCCCGTCCGTCTCCACCCGCTGGGCGGACGCCTCGATCGCCTCGCTCCGCACCCAGGGCGCCTTCCTGGTCGACGCGGACCGCTCGGCCGGCGCCACCCGCTGGATACGGATCCACAGCGAGGCGGGCGAACCGCTCACGCTCGACCACGGGATGGCAGGCGCTGTGCAGGTACGCACCGAGCGCGGACACCCCGTCCCCTGGCGGGAATCGGGCCCGGGCCGGATCTCCGTACACCTGCCGCGCGGGGCGACCGCGGTGATCACCCCACGCGGGGAGCACACGCTGCGCGCCCCGCGGGACGTACCGTCGAACGGATCAACAGCCCCGTGGGGGCTGCCCTCCTGAGACCTTCACAGGGCGCGGCGCATGGCCCGGTGAGGGATCCCCGCATCGGGGAACTCCGGGCCGTACGCCGCGTATCCGAGTCGCTCGTAGAACCCCAGCGCATGCGTCTGCGCATGCAGATCGACCGCGGTGAAACCGCGCTCGCGCGCCGCGTCCTCGATCGCCCGCACCAGCGCCACACCGACGCCGAGACCGCGCGCCGCCTTGGCGACCGCGAGCCGCCCCAGCGAGCCGACCCCGTCCTCCTCGATGCCGCTCAGCAGCCGCCCGGTGCCCAACGGGCCGTCGGCGCCGACCGCCAGGACGTGCAGGGCACCCGCGTCACGGTCGTCGTACTCGAGCTCGGCGGGCACGCCCTGCTCGACGACGAAGACCTCTTTGCGCACGCTGAAGCAGGCCTCGAGATCGTCGGGACCCTCGACCACCCGGACCTGGAATTCCGCGCTCACTCGCTCTCCGCACGGATCGCGTCCAGCGCCTTCTGCAGGTCGGCCGGGTAGCCGCTCTCGAACTCCACCCAGCGCCCGTCCGAGGGGTGCTCGAAGCCCAGCTTCACGGCGTGCAGCCACTGCCGGGTCAGCCCCAGCCGCTTGGCCATGGTGGGATCGGCGCCGTACGTGAGGTCCCCCACACACGGGTGCCGATGGGCGGACATGTGCACACGGATCTGGTGCGTACGCCCGGTCTCCAGCTTGATGTCGAGCAGCGAGGCGGCCCGGAAGGCCTCGATCAGGTCGTAGTGCGTGACCGACGGCTTGCCCTCGGCCGTCACGGCCCACTTGTAGTCGTGGTTCGGGTGGCGCCCGATCGGAGCGTCGATCGTGCCGCTCATCGGATCCGGGTGCCCCTGCACCAACGCGTTGTACTTCTTCTCCACGACGCGGTCCCGGAACTGCGCCTTCAGCAGCGTGTACGCGCGCTCCGACTTGGCGACCACCATCAGCCCGGACGTCCCCACGTCCAGGCGGTGCACGATCCCCTGGCGCTCGGAGGCACCCGAGGTCGAGATCCGGTACCCGGCGGCGGCAAGCCCGCCGATCACGGTCGTACCGGTCCAGCCCGGGCTCGGATGGGCGGCGACGCCCACCGGCTTCGCGATGACCACGATGTCGTCGTCGTCGTGGACGATCTCCATGCCCTCGACGGGCTCGGCGACGATCTGCACCGGCGCGGGCGCCTGCGGCATCTCCACCTCGAGCCAGGCACCGCCGTGGACCCGGTCGGACTTCCCGACCACAGCCCCGTCGACCTGCACCTTTCCCGCGGCGGCAAGCTCGGCCGCCTTCGTACGGGAGAACCCGAACATCCGGGAGATGGCGGCGTCGACGCGCTCGCCCTCAAGGCCATCGGGAACGGGCAGGGTGCGGGTTTCAGGAAACGTACTCACCCGTCGAGTATGCCTTGCCGCCCGGTCGGGCTAGTCCTTGTGGACGGTCCCGTCCGGGTCCAGGCCCTTGAACGACAGGATCACGATCAGGAACCCGCCGCACACGATCGCCGAATCCGCGAGGTTGAACACCGCGAAGTGCCACGGCGCGATGAAGTCGACGACCGCGCCCTGGAAGATGCCGGGCGAGCGGAAGATCCGGTCGGTGAGATTGCCCAGCGCACCGCCGAGGAGCAGCCCGAGCGCGATCGCCCAGGGCAGGCTGTAGAGCTTGCGCGCCAGGCGCGCGATCACGATGATCACGGTCGCCGCGATGCAGGTGAAGATCACGGTGAAGGCCTCGCCGACCCCGAAGGCCGCACCCGGATTCCGGATCGCCTCGAGCCGCAGCAGATCACCGAGGAGCTCGACCGGCTCGTGGTGCTCCAGCCTGGCCACCACGATCATCTTGCTGACCAGGTCGAGGAGGTACGCGAAGACGGCGACCCCGAAAAGCACCTTGAGCTTGCGCGCACCCTTGGGGCGCTCGGCGGCGGCATCGGAGGACTCCTCCGGCTGCTCGCCCCCGGTCTCAGCCGCCTCGGGATCTTCCGGCGTACCGATGATGCGCTCCGCCTCTGCCACGTGAGTCCCTCGTCCTGGTTGGCCTGACTGAGGACGAGGGTACGACACGCCAGTGCGGACACCGAGGCTCAGGGGCCACCCCGCCCCGCTCCGTGTCCGCTCACGGCCGGCTCAGTACCGGCGCTCCTGCTTCTGCTTGCACTCCATGCACAGAGTGGCCCGCGGGAAGGCCTGCATGCGCGCCTTGCCGATCGGCTCCCCGCAGTTCTCGCAGATCCCGTACGTCCCCGCGTCCAGCCGCTCCAGCGCCCGCTCGGTCTGCTCCAGCATCTCCCGCGCGTTGGCGGCCAGGGCCATCTCGCTCTCCCGCGTGATGTTCTTGGTGCCGGTGTCGGCCTGGTCGTCGCCCGCACCGTCCCCGGAGTCCCGCATCAGACCGGCGAGAGCCGTCTCGGCGGCCTCGATCTCGGCGGCCAGGCGCAGGTCCTCGCTCTGCAGCTCGGCACGGGCGTCCGCGACCTCGTCCGGCGTCCATGGATCCTCTCCCGGACGTACGGCGAGCACGCCAGGAACGGCGGCCTCGACGATTCGCGCCTTGGGCACCGCCGTCCCTGTGCTCTCCGCGGGCTTGCGTGCCGTCGCCGTCTTCTTCGCAACCACTGTCCTGGCTCCCGTCTGTTCCGCGGCCTGCGCCGCCCCCTCGGCCGCCGGGGCGGCCTTCTTCGCCGCCTTCTTGGCGGGCGCCTTCGTACCCACGGCCTTCTTGGCGGGCGCCTTCTTGGCCGCCACTGCCTCCGAGGCCGCCTTCTCCCCGGGCGCCGGCTTCTTCGCCGCCGCCTTCTTCGCAGGCGCCTTCTTCGCCGCCGTGGTCTTCTTCACGGCAGACTTCTTCGCCGTGGTTCCAGGTGCGACGGTGCTCTTCTCGCCGGTCTGATCCTTGGCCGTCGCGCCAGTGGATTCTGCGGACGCCGACTTCTCTGCGGCGGTCTTCTTCGCCACCATGGCCGCGGCCCCTTCACATTTTGTGATCTTGCTCGCGATACGTGCTGGGACGATAAATCGACCCCAGCCCCGCGGCAACGGGGCACGCCGCTCATTCAGCCCACCCCGCGTCCGCGGCGAGGGTGACCTGCATCCGTTGTGCCCAGCTCCCCGGCGGGTAATCCGCTCCACGGACCGTTCTGCACTCCCCGCCACACAGTCGGCGGCCTTGTGGCCATTCGGGTCATCGGCGCGCCTTTGGCGCGGCCCGGCAAAAACCGGTCGGCCGACCCTGTGGGCGGCCCGTACACTGGCCTCAGCGAGAGGCACGGACGGGGACGAGTAACGTCGCACGCGGCCAAGAGCGATCCGGGGACGGTGTGAGCCCGGAGGCAGGCACGACGCGAAGCATCACCCCGGAGCCGCCGGAAGAAAGGCCCCGTCCCACAGGGGCCGACTAGACCCGGCATCGCGACCCCAATGAGGGGGCCACGGGCAGACGCCCGGGGCCAAGGAGGGTGGTACCGCGGGAGCCGAGTGCTCTCGTCCCTCCGACGGAAGCAAGAAGATCCGCCGGAGGAGCCAGCGATGTCGACACCCCAGTACCGCCAGGTGCCCGCCCAGGTGGACCTGCCCGCCCTCGAGCACGCCGTGCTCGATTTCTGGCGCGAGAGCAAGGTCTTCGCCAAGAGCCTGGAGCAGTCCGACGGCCGCCCCGAGTGGGTCTTCTACGAGGGCCCGCCGACCGCCAACGGCATGCCCGGCGCCCACCACATCGAGGCCCGCGTCTTCAAGGACGTCTTCCCCCGCTTCCGTACGATGCAGGGCTACCACGTCCCCCGCAAGGCCGGCTGGGACTGCCACGGCCTGCCCGTCGAGCTCGCCGTCGAGAAGGAGCTCGGCTTCAGCGGCAAGCCCGAGATCGAGGCGTACGGCATCGCCGCCTTCAACGACAAGTGCCGCGAGTCCGTCACCCGCCACACCGACGCCTTCGCCGACCTGACGACCCGCATGGGTTACTGGATCGACCTCGACAACGCGTACCGCACCATGGACCCCTCCTACGTCGAGTCGGTCTGGTGGTCGCTGAAGGAGATCTTCAACAAGGGCCTCCTCGTCCAGGACCACCGCGTCGCCCCCTGGTGCCCGCGCTGCGGCACCGGCCTCTCGGACCACGAGCTGGCGCAGGGTTACGAGACGGTCGTCGACCCCTCGGTCTTCGTCCGCTTCCCCCTCACCGGCGGCCCCCTCGCGGGCGAAGCCGCCCTCCTGGTCTGGACGACGACCCCCTGGACGCTGGTCTCCAACACGGCGGTCGCGGCCCACCCGGGCGTGACCTACGTGGTCGCCACGAACGGCGAGGAGAAGCTCGTCGTGGCCGAACCCCTCCTCGAAAAGGCCCTCGGCGAGGGCTGGTCGGCGACCGGCACCACGTTCACCGGCGCCGAGATGGAGCGCTGGACGTACGACCGGCCCTTCGACCTCATCGAATTCCCCGAGCCGGCCCACTACGTGGTGAACGCCGAGTACGTCACCACCGAGGACGGCACAGGACTCGTCCACCAGTCCCCCGCCTTCGGCGCCGAGGACCTCCAGGTCTGCAAGGCGTACGGCCTGCCCGTGGTCAATCCGGTCCGCCCCGACGGCACCTTCGAGGAGGACGTCCCGCTGGTCGGCGGCGTCTTCTTCAAGAAGGCCGACGAGCAGCTGGTCGCCGACCTCGACGCACGCGGCCGCCTCTTCCGCCACGTGCCGTACGAGCACAGCTACCCGCACTGCTGGCGCTGCCACACCGCGCTGCTCTACTACGCGCAGCCGTCCTGGTACATCCGCACCACCGCGGTCAAGGACGCGATGCTGCGCGAGAACGAGAAGACCAACTGGTACCCGGAGTCGGTCAAGCAGGGCCGCTTCGGCGACTGGCTGAACAACAACATCGACTGGGCGCTCTCCCGCAACCGCTACTGGGGCACCCCGCTGCCGATCTGGCGCTGCGAGGACGACCACCTCACGGTGATCGGCTCCCGCGCCGAGCTCACCGAGCTCACCGGCACGGACCTCTCCGACCTTGACCCGCACCGCCCGTACATCGACGACGTGACCTTCCCCTGCCCCACCTGCTCGCAGACGGCGACGCGCGTCCCCGAGGTCATCGACGCCTGGTACGACTCGGGTTCGATGCCCTTCGCGCAGTATGGCTACCCGTACCAGAACAAGGAGCTCTTCGAGAGCCGCTACCCGGCGCAGTTCATCTCGGAGGCCATCGACCAGACGCGAGGCTGGTTCTACACGCTGATGGCGGTAGGCACCCTGGTCTTCGACAAGTCCTCCTACGAGAACGTGGTCTGCCTGGGCCACATCCTCGCCGAGGACGGCCGCAAGATGTCCAAGCACCTGGGCAACACCCTCGACCCGATCCCGCTCATGGACCAGCACGGCGCGGACGCGGTGCGCTGGTTCATGGCAGCCGGCGGCTCCCCCTGGGCGGCCCGCCGGGTGGGTCACGGCACGATCCAGGAGGTCGTCCGCAAGACGCTCCTCACGTACTGGAACACCGTCGCCTTCCAGGCCCTGTACGCCCGCACGTCCAACTGGGCGCCCTCGGCGGCCGACCCGGCCCCCGAGGACCGCACGGTCCTGGACCGCTGGCTGCTGTCCGAGCTGAACGCCCTGGTCGACCAGGTCACCCAGGCCCTGGAGTCCTACGACACCCAGCGCGCCGGCAAGCAGCTCTCCTCCTTCGTCGACGACCTCTCCAACTGGTACGTACGCCGCTCGCGCCGCCGCTTCTGGCAGGGCGACAAGGCGGCCCTGCGCACCCTCCACGAGGTCGTGGAAACGGTCACCCGCCTGATGGCCCCGCTGACCCCCTTCATCACGGAGCGGGTCTGGCAGGACATGGTGGCGCCCGTGACCCCGGACGCCCCCGAGTCGGTCCACCTCTCCAGCTGGCCCAAGGCCGACCTCTCGGCGATCGACCCGGCTCTCTCCTCCCAGATGGCGCTGGTCCGCCGCCTGGTGGAGCTGGGTCGCGCGACGCGCGCCGAGTCGGGCGTCAAAACCCGCCAGCCCCTCTCCCGCGCCCTGGTCGCGGCATCGGGCTTCGACACCCTCTCGCCCGACCTCCACGCCCAGATCACGGAGGAGCTGAACGTCACCTCGCTCGCCTCCCTCTCGGAGGTGGGCGGCTCGCTCGTCGACACGACGGCCAAGGCCAACTTCCGCGCGCTGGGCAAGCGTTTCGGCAAGGGGGTCCAGGCGGTGGCCAAGGCGGTGGCCGAGGCGGACGCGGCAGCGCTCTCGCTGGCCCTGCGCGAAGGTACGGCGACGGTGACGGTGGACGGCGAAGCGGTCACCCTCTCCCCCGACGAGGTGATCATCACGGAGACCCCGCGCGAGGGCTGGTCCGTGGCCTCCGACTCCGGTGCGACGGTCGCACTGGACCTGGAGATCACCCCGGAGCTGAAGCGTGCGGGCCTGGCCCGTGACGCGATCCGCCTGATCCAGGAGGCCCGCAAGAACAGCGGCCTGGACGTGGCGGACCGCATCGCCGTCCGCTGGACGACGACGGACCCGGCCACCTCCGAGGCCCTGACGGCACACGCCCCGCTGATCACGGACGAGGTCCTGGCCCTGGACTACGCGGAGGGCGCCCCGGACGATACGTACGGCGCGGCCTTCACGGACGAGGGCCTGTCCCTGACGTTCCACCTCCGCAAGACGGAGAAGTAACCAGCACGACGGATGAGGCCCGGCCGGAAACACCGGCCGGGCCTTTCTGTTCCCCCACCCCGCCCCTTCCCGAAACTTGGGGCGCCGCCCCAAGACCCCACCGGGGCTCCGCCCCGGACCCCGGTCCTCAATCGCCGGACGGCTTGATCTTCTCCGGTGTCGCATCTGAACGGACCGTAGGCGGCCATTGAGTAACCCCCCACCAGTGCCAGCCACATCCGCAAGAGCGGCGGCGGTTTAGCCGCAAAAGCAGGCCGGGCCCCTGGGGATTACTCCCCAGGGGCCCGGCCCTCAGCCTGCCGACGGCTACGCGTGTATCACGCGCGAACCGCCCGTCAGTTGTCGTCCTCGTCGATCAGAAAGCCACGCATCGGCGAAGGAGCCTGCTGCATCGGCTGCGGCGCCTGCGGCCGCACCGGCGCCATCGGCTGAGTCATCGCGGGCGACATCTGCTGCTGGCCGCCGTACGAAGGGGCTCCCATCGAGGGCTGCCCGCCCATGGACGGCTGACCACCCATGGTGTGGCCGCCATGACCCATCGCACCCGCACCGGCCGGCTGCATCGACGGAGCCGAAGGCAGCGACGGGGCGGACGGGGTGCGCGGCGGCGCGAGCGAGTCGTCGGCCTGGGTCTCCAGCTGACGCAGCTGCGACTCCAGGTAGGACTTCAGCCGCGTACGGTACTCGCGCTCGAAGCCGCGCAGGTCCTCGACCTTGCGCTCCAGCGTTGCGCGAGCGGACTCCAGGGAGCCCATCGCCACGCGGTGCTTCTCCTGCGCGTCCCGCTCGAGGGCGTCGGCCTTCGCACGGGCGTCGCGCTCCAGACCCTCGGCGCGGCTACGGGCCTCGCCGACAATCTTGTTGGCCTCGGAACGGGCCTCGGCGATCGCCTGGTCGGCGGTCTGCTGGGCGAGCGACAGGACACGCGCGGCGCTGTCGCCGCCGGGGCCCTGCTGCGGGAGCTGCGGACCGTGGCCGCCCATGGGGCCGCCCATCGGACCCTGACCCATGGGGCCCTGGCCCATCGGACCCTGACCCATCGGACCCTGACCGAGCTGGTTCTGGCCCATGGGGCCCTGACCGAGCTGGTTCTGGCCCATCGGACCCTGGCCCATCGGGCCGGGACCGTGCTGGCCCTGCGGACCGGGACCGTGGCCACCAGGACCCGGCGGCAGCTGGGGGGCACCGCTCTGGAGCTGCGGCGGGCCCATCTGTTGCTGCTGCTGGACCTGCGGCGGTCCGGATATGGCGGCAGGCACCGGCGCACCCGGGCCGCCGCGTCCGTCCTGCGGCTCCGGCTTGCGCATGCCCTGCTGCTGGTTCTGTGCGGCGGCTCGCGTCGCGGCAGCGAGCTTGGCGCGCAGATCCTCGTTCTCACGAAGGAGTCGGGTCAGCTCGGACTCGACCTCGTCGAGGAAGGCATCGACCTCGTCCTCGTCATAACCTTCTCGGAGGCGGACGGTCGTGAACTGCTTGTTCCGCACGTCCTCGGGGGTCAACGGCATCTCTTCTTCACCTCTACGTAGTCGTCGGCAGTCGGCAGGACCGTATCGTTCACACCTGGCTCACAATGCTGATCAGGATGTAGACGATGATCATCAGAACGAAGAAGGACAGGTCGAGTGCCACGCCCCCGAGACGCAGCGGCGGAATGAACCGCCGCAGAAGCTTGAGCGGTGGATCGGTGACAGTGTAGGTGGCCTCCAGAACGACCACCATCGCCTTCCCGGGTTGCCATGAACGGGCGAACTGGAAGACGTAGTCCATGACAAGCCGGAAGATCAAGACAATCAGGAAGCACATCAGCGCGATGTAGATCACCTGTAGTGCGATGCCCATCTCGCGCTTCCCTCTCCCCTGATCTCTCTGTCTTCCGGCCTCCCGGCCGGGGTTGTTCCCGGTGCCTTGTCTCAGCTCTGGTTGAAGAAACCGCCCTCTGCGATACGGGCTTTGTCCTCCGCCGTGACATCGACGTTAGCAGGCGACAACAGGAACACCTTCTGCGTCACCCGCTCAATGCTGCCATGCAGACCGAAGACGAGTCCTGCCGCAAAGTCGACAAGTCGCTTCGCGTCCGTGTCGTCCATCTCCGTGAGATTCATGATCACCGGAGTGCCCTCACGGAAGTGTTCCCCGATGGTACGGGCCTCGTTGTAGGTCCGGGGGTGCAACGTGGTGATGCGGTAGGGCTCCCGCTCGGACACAACCTTGGGCATGATCACCGGGGCGTTCTTCTCCATGCTCGGGCGTTCAGGTGTGATGGACGCCACGGGGGCAATTCGCGCGGGACGTCCGCTTTCTGCGGGAAGCGGAGCGGGTCGGTGGGACGCCTCGCGCTGGGCGGGCGGTGTCACGACTCGTACCGGTTCGTCCTGCTGCGACTGGTGCGTGGGCTGGTGCCGCCGCCGGTCGCGCTCGGGCTCCGGCTCGGGTTCGAATTCGTCGTCGGGGTCGAACCCCGGGCCGTCGTAACCGTCGTCCTCCACGAGGCCGAGGTAGACCGCCATCTTGCGCATCGCGCCGGCCATGCTCTGAGTCCTCCGCTCTGTGGTGGATCGGCCCTTGTGCCAAAACTGCAGTGCCACCAAGCGCCCGCGATCCACTCGATCTCCCCGCCGAACAGCGGGAATGACCATATTTTCTGCTGTGGTCCGACTTGCTTGGCGACGCTACCCGAGCCTGGGACGAACTCCGAGTACCGCAGTACCGACGCGTACATGTGTCGCACCGGCAGCCACAGCATCTTCGAGGTCCGCACTCATCCCTGCTGACACCATGTTCGCAGCCGGATGGGCTGCGCGCAGGCCGGATGAGATTTCCATCAGCCGCTCGAACGCCGCCTGTTGCCGTCCCGCGTACGGGCCGGCGAGCGGAGCGACGGTCATCAGACCGTCGATCCGCAGTCCTGGTGAGGCCGCCACCTGTGCGGCCAACTCCTCGACACCGTCCGGTGCGACGCCGCCCCGCTCACCCCGCTCGCCCGACTCGGCGTCCAGGGCGACCTGGATGAGGCACCCCAGTTCGCGCCCGGCCCGCACCACCGCGGTGGAGAGCGAGGTGACCAGCTTCGCGCGGTCGACGGATTGCACCACATCGGCATAACTGGTCACGGAACGGACCTTATTGGTCTGCAGCTGTCCGACGAAGTGCCAGGAGAGCGGCAGATCCGCACACGCCTCGGCCTTGGGTGCGGCGTCCTGGTCGCGGTTCTCCGCGACGTGGCGCACCCCGAGCTCCGCGAGCAGTCGCACATCGCTCGCCGGGTAGGTCTTGGTGACCACGATGAGGGTCACGTCGTCCCTCTTGCGCCCGGCCGCCGCACAGGCGGAAGCGATGCGTTGCTCCACATGTGCCAGATTCGCGGCGAGTTCGTCTCTACGGTCCGTCATGCCCTACCAGTCCAGCCAGACATATCCGGCGAGCCGCCCGGTGGTGCGGTCGCGTCGGTACGAGAAGTGATCACGGGATTCCAGCGTGCACACGCCGGAACGCCGCACGTCCTGTACCCCGAGTGCGTCGAGCTGTGCGTGCACACCGGCGACGACATCGACGGCGGGCGTGCCCCAACTCGTCTCCGACCAGGCCGCGGGAACGCTCTGCGCCACCGCGTCCCGCATGTCGGCGGGGACCTCGTAGCACCGTCCGCAGACCGCGGGGCCGCTGCGTGCGACGATGCGGCCCGGTTCGGCGCCGAGCGCGACCATCGCCTCGACGGCGGCAGGTACGACTCCGGCGACCAGCCCGGGACGCCCCGCATGAGCGGCGGCCGCGACGCCCGCGACCGGGTCGGCGAGCAGGACGGGCGTGCAGTCCGCGGTGAGCACGGCGAGGGCGAGCCCCCGACGGGTCGTCACCACGGCGTCCACGGAGGGCGGCTGCGCGTCGCCCCAGGGGCCGTCGACGACGGCCACGTCGCGCCCGTGCACCTGGTTCATCCAGACGACCCGCGCCGGGTCCAGCCCCAGGGACTTGGCCGCGAGCTCGCGGTTGGTCAGCACGGCCGGGGCCTCGTCGCCGACCGCACCGCCGAGATTGAGCTCTTCGTACGGAACGGCGCTCACCCCGCCCCACCTGTCGGTGAAAGCGAAGTGCGCGCCGCTCACGTGGTTTTGCTCCGTTATCACTTCAAGAAGTCCGGTACGTCCAGCTCTTCGGCCTGGGTGTCCTGGTACGGACGGGCCGGCGGGACGTGCGGCGGGGCGACCGGTGCGGCGGGCGCCTCGTTGACCGGAGCGGTCTCGATGGGGGTCTCGTCCCGCTGCGTCACGGCGCCGAGGCCACCGAGCGGACGCGAGGTCTCGCTCGCGCGTGCCGGGGCGGGCTCCTCGCGCTTGGCCGAAGCGGAGCCGATCACGTTCTCCCTGCGGGTCGGCGGCTGTCCGCCGTCGAAGCCCGCCGCGATGACCGTGACCCGTACCTCGTCGCCCAGGGCGTCGTCGATGACGGCACCGAAGATGATGTTGGCCTCGGGGTGGGCGGCCTCGCTCACCAGCTGCGCGGCCTCGTTGATCTCGAAGAGACCGAGGTCCGAGCCGCCGGAGATGGAGAGCAGTACGCCGCGGGCACCGTCGATGGACGCCTCGAGGAGCGGCGAGGAGATCGCCATCTCCGCGGCGGCCACCGCGCGGTCGTCGCCGCGGGCCGAGCCGATGCCCATGAGCGCCGAACCCGCCTCGGACATGACCGACTTGACGTCGGCGAAGTCGAGGTTGATCAGACCCGGGGTGGTGATGAGATCGGTGATGCCCTGGACACCCGACAGCAGGACCTGGTCCGCCGACTTGAAGGCATCCAGCACGCTGACCTGGCGGTCCGAGATGGACAGCAGCCGGTCGTTGGGGATGACGATGAGGGTGTCGACCTCTTCGCGGAGCTCGGCGATGCCGTCCTCCGCCTGGTTGGCGCGGCGCCGGCCCTCGAAGGTGAAGGGGCGGGTGACCACGCCGATGGTGAGTGCGCCCAGTTCGCGGGCGATGTTGGCGACGACAGGTGCGCCGCCCGTTCCGGTGCCGCCGCCTTCTCCGGCGGTGACGAAGACCATGTCGGCCCCCTTGAGGACCTCTTCGATCTCCTCGCGGTGGTCCTCTGCCGCCTTGCGTCCGACTGCCGGGTTGGCCCCGGCGCCGAGGCCGCGGGTCAGTTCGCGGCCGACGTCGAGCTTGACGTCGGCGTCGCTCATCAACAGGGCTTGTGCATCAGTGTTGATCGCGATGAACTCAACGCCCTTGAGGCCGACCTCGATCATTCGGTTGATGGCATTGACACCACCGCCGCCGACACCGATGACCTTGATGACTGCGAGGTAGTTCTGCGGTGCTGCCACGTCGAAGGCCTCTCGCCTCGAGTTACGTGTCGCCGCTGCGCGCTGGTTGCGCCGCTGACGACGGATGCCGATGGGACGGTCCGAACGCCGACCCGAACCCTAACCGTGAAGTTTAGGGTTACCAGTGTGTCTGTTCCTTGGACTCTCCGAACGAGACACTAAGTCGACAAGTGGCGCACGTTCAACGAACACGCCGAACCTCCCGTTTTTCTTTTCACCCTATGTGATCAGCCGTTGCGCTGCCCAGCCAGGGTGCTGGCCAGCGCATATGTGCGTCAACTCCCTGACGCGGCAGGGGCGGTGGGGGCACTGACATCGAAGTGGACGGCCCTGGGAACGGCTTTCATCAGCGCGATGAGCGCTCGCGCCTTCGCCGCGCCGAACTCGCCACTCCCCCACGCGACGGTGCGGCCGCCGCTCAACTCAAGTGCCACATTGTCATACGAACTGATACGGATGGTACGCGTGTCCTTGGCTACAGGAGCCGGGAGTTCACCGGCGACCTGTACGGCTTCGCGGATCAGACGGTCGACGGGGAAGCGCAGCAGGCTCGGTGACCGACCGGCTGTCAATTCCAGAACCGGAACACTCTTCGGCGCCCTTTCGACCGTGGCGAAACGCACGCCCTCCGCGTCGACTTCGGTGAACTCTCCGGCCTTCTTCATGAGCAGTACGGGCTGTCGTTCGGTCACTTTGAGAGCGATCCCGTGCGGCCATGAACGGCTGACGTCCACCGAGTCGATACGCGGCAATTTCTGCCGGAGTCTGGCCGCCATCGCATCGGTGTCGACGGAAATCAACGGTGCGCCGATCGGTACGGCGGCGGCCGACTTGACCTCGTCGGGCGTAAGAATCTGCGTTCCCGAGACCTTGACCTGCTCCACGCGCAGCCAAGTGGAGCCGTAAAGCAGCCAGATTCCGCCTGCGGTGAGCAGCAGGGCGAGCGCCAGCACCAGGATCACCAGACGCCGGCCGGGGCGGCGGAGGCCGCCCCGGGGCCTGCGCCCTGCGGGCGGGCGGCCGTCCCCCGAGGTCGCGCCCTGCTGGGCTCCGCGCTGGGCAGTCTGGGCACTTGTGGGGCCGGCCACGCTCGCTCCTCGCTGGGTCACGCCTTGCAGCGTGCGGCAATCGCCTCGTACACCATGCCGACGAGCAGGTCGTCGGCATCCCTGCGGCCGAACTCGGCGGCCGCACGGGACATCTCGAACAGCTGGTGCGGATCGGCGAGCACCGGAAGGACGTTGCCCTGCACCCACTCGGGGGTCAGCTGTGCGTCGTCCACCAGCAGGCCGCCGCCCGCGTTGATCACCGGCTGGGCGTTCAGCCGCTGTTCGCCGTTGCCGATGGGCAGCGGGACATAGGCGGCGGGGAGCCCGACGGCGGTGAGTTCGGCCACGGTCATCGCGCCGGCGCGGCAGAGCATCATGTCGGCCGCCGCGTACGCGAGGTCCATGCGGTCCACGTACGGTACCGGGATGTACGGCGGCATTCCCGGCATGTTGTCGACACGCGGCATCTCGTTCTTGGGGCCGACCGCGTGCAGGATCTGGATGCCGGAGCGCTGGAGCACCGGGGCGACCTGCTGGACGACCTCGTTGAGGCGGCGGGCGCCCTGCGAGCCGCCGGAGACCAGCAGCGTCGGCAGGTTGGGGTCCAGACCGAACGCGGCGCGCGCCTCGGGGCGTACGGCGGCGCGGTCCAGGGTGGCGATGGTGCGGCGCAGCGGGATGCCGATGTAGCGGGCGCCGCGCAGCTTGCTGTCGGGGGTCGAGACGGCCACGGCGGCCGCGTAACGGGAGCCGATCTTGTTGGCCAGGCCGGGGCGCGCGTTGGCCTCGTGGACGATGATCGGCACGCCGAGGCGCTTGGCCGCGAGATAGCCGGGCAGCGCGACGTAGCCGCCGAAGCCGACGACACAGTCTGCCTTCGTACGCTCCAGGATCTGCTCGGCGGCCTTGATGGTGCCGCGCAACCGTCCGGGGACGGTGATCAGTTCGGGCGTGGGCCTGCGGGGCAGGGGTACGGCGGGGATCAGCCCGAGCTCGTAACCCCGCTCCGGCACGAGACGGGTCTCAAGGCCGCGTTCCGTGCCGAGGGCGGTGATGCCCACGGTCGGGTCCTGCCTGCGCAGGGCATCCGCGAGGGCGAGCGCCGGCTCGATGTGGCCGGCGGTCCCCCCACCGGCGAGTACGACATGCACCGAAATTCACCGCTCTCCGGACGGACGCTTCTTGACGCGCCGTCTCATCGACTTCCAACTCACCCTGGGCCTCCGCATGGCGAGGGCCGCCTTCGCACCGGGTTCCTCCCGCGCGAAGGCGATCAGCAACCCGACCGCGAACATGGTCGGCAGCAGGGCGGAACCCCCGTAGGAGAACAGCGGGAGAGGGACACCGGCGATCGGCAGCAGACCGAGCACCGCACCGATGTTGATCACTGCCTGAGCGGTGATCCAGGTGGTCACACCTCCCGCGGCGTACCTCACGAAGGGGTCCTCCGTGCGTCCGGCCACGCGGATACCCGCATAGCCTAGAGCCGCGAACAGGGCGAGTACTGACAGCGTCCCCGCCAGCCCCAGTTCCTCACCGGTGACGGCGAAGATGAAGTCGTTGTGGGGCTCGGGGAGTTGACCCCATTTTTCCACACTCGCACCGAGGCCGGATCCGAACCATCCGCCGGAGGCCAGCGCGTAGATTCCGTGCACCGCCTGCCAGCACTGGCCCTGGGGGCCGATGTCGGTGGCGCCGATGCAGTTGAGCCTCGACATCCGGTTGGGGTTGGAGCTGATCAGTATGAAACCGAGGAATCCGGCGAAGGCGAGCACGCCGGCGAAGAGCCGGGTGGGTGCGCCCGCGAGCCAGAGCAGGCCGAAGAGGATCGCGGTGAGGACGATCGCCGTGCCCATGTCGCCGCCGAGCATGATCAGCCCGAGGAGCATGAAGGCGACCGGGACGAGCGGCACCAGCATGTGCTTCCACTGGGTCAGCAGCCTCTTGTCCTGCTTACGGGCGAGGAGGTCGGCGCCCCACAGGATGAGGGCGAGCTTGCCGAATTCGCTGGGCTGGAGCATGAACGGGCCGCCGAGCGAGATCCAGTTGCGGTTGCCGCCCTGGGAGACTCCTATGCCGGGGATCTGCACCAGGCACATCGCGAAGACCGTGCCGGCGAGCAGCGGATAGGTGAACGCCCGGAGCAGTTTCAGCGGGACACGGGTCGCGATGATCATCAACCCGGAGCCGAGGACCGCGGCGAGCAGCTGCTTGCGGAAGAAGTACGAACCGGGCAGCGACAGTTCCAGCGCCTTGATCATCGAGGCGGAGTAGACCATCACCAGGCCGAGCACCAGGATCAGCAGTCCGGCGCCGACGATGAGGTAGTACGCCGTCAGCGGCCGGTCCCAGGTGCGGCGCGCCTGGTCGTAGACGTTCCGCGCCCGGCCGAAGGGGCCGTTGCCCCGCGGTCGCGGCGGCGCGGTGGTGCGGCGCGGGGCTGCGGGGCGGCGGGCCGTCTTCGTCACCCCGCGCCCGCCCCTGTCATAGGCCGGCATGTCCCTGTCCCCTCCACGGGCCGTACACCGGCGGTTTCACCTAACGGCCGGCTGCGGCCAACTCGCGTACCGCGTCGGCAAAGGCCTCGCCGCGCTTGTTGTAGTTGGCGAACATGTCCATCGAGGCGCAGGCCGGGGCCATCAGTACGGTGTCCCCTGGCTTCGCGAGCCCTGCCGCTTCGTGGACCGCAGCCAGCATCGCCCCAGTGTCGGTCCGGTCGAGGTCGACCACCGGTACTTGCGGGGCGTGTCGCGCGAGGGCTTCGGCGATCAACGCACGCTCCGCGCCGATCAGGACGACACCGCGCAGGTGCTTCGCGGCCCCGATGACCAGGTCGTCGAAGGTCGCGCCCTTGGCGAGTCCGCCGGCGATCCAGACGATGGACTCGTACGCGGCCAGGGAGGCCTGTGCGGCATGGGTGTTGGTGGCTTTGGAGTCGTCGATGTACGCGACGTCCGCCACATCCGCCACATGCTCGATGCGGTGGGCGTCGGGGCGGAAGGCGCGCAGTCCCTCGCGTACGGCCTTCGGTTCCACGCCGTACGCACGGGCCAGGGCCGCCGCGGCCAGGGCGTTGGCGATGTTGTGCGGCGCGGCGGGGGTGATGTCGGAGACCTCGGCCAGTTCCTGGGCGTTCTTCTGCCGGTTGGTGACGAAGGCGCGGTCCACCAGGATGCCGTCCACGACACCGAGTTGGGAGGGTCCGGGGGGCCCGAGGGTGAAGCCGATGGCACGGCAGCCCTCCTCGACGTCCGCCTCGCGGACCAGGTCCTCGGTGGCCCGGTCGGCGACGTTGTAGACGCAGGCGACCGAATTGCCCTCGTAGATGCGGCCCTTGTCGGCGGCGTACGCCGCCATGGAGCCGTGCCAGTCGAGGTGGTCGGGGGCCAGGTTCAGTACGGCCGCCGAGTGGGCGCGCAGCGAGGGCGCCCAGTGCAGCTGGTAGCTGGAGAGCTCCACGGCCAGGACGTCATACGGCTCCTCGGCGAGCACCACGTCGATGATCGGGGTGCCGATGTTGCCGACGGCGGCCGTACGCTTCCCTGCCGCGGTCAGGATCGAGGCGAGCATCTGGGTGGTGGTGGTCTTGCCGTTGGTGCCGGTGATCGCGAGCCAGGGGGCCGCGTCGGGGCCGCGCAGCTGCCAGGCGATCTCGACATCGCCCACCACGTCCACGCCAGCCTCCGCGGCGGCCGCGAACAGCGGGCTCTCGGGCTTCCAGCCGGGCGAGGTGACGACCAGGTCGGTGCCATCGGGGAGGGTGGCCGCGTCGGAGAGCCGTACCGAAATGCCCTCCGCCCGCAGCCCGGTGGCGCGCTGTCGGTGCGTATCGCTGTCGCCGCCGTCGACGACGGTCACCGATGCGCCGAGGCCGGCCAGGGCGCGGGCGGCACTGATGCCGCTCACGCCGAGACCGGCGACGGTGATGTTCCTGCCGTGCCAAGCGGTCACTTGTCGGCTGCCCATCCTGCGTAGAAGAGTCCGAGTCCGACGATCACGCACATGCCCTGGATGATCCAGAAGCGGACCACGACAAGGACTTCGGACCAGCCCTTGAGTTCGAAGTGGTGCTGCAGCGGCGCCATCTTGAAGACGCGCTTGCCGGTCATCTTGAAGGAGCCGACCTGGATGACGACGGACATGGTGATCAGGACGAAGAGGCCGCCCAGGATCGCCATGAGCATTTCCGTACGGGAGCAGATGGCGAGACCCGCGAGCGCGCCGCCGAGTGCCAGCGAGCCGGTGTCGCCCATGAAGATCTTGGCGGGCGAGGTGTTCCACCACAGGAAGCCGAAGCAGGCGCCCATCAGGGCGGAGGCGACGACCGCGAGGTCCAGTGGGTCCCTGACCTCGAAGCAGGCGCCGGGGTTGGTCAGGGTGGTGGCGTTGGCGCAGGACTCCTGGAACTGCCAGACACCGATGAAGGTGTACGCACCGAAGACCATCACCGAGGCGCCGGTGGCCAGACCGTCGAGGCCGTCGGTGAGGTTCACACCGTTGGACATCGCCAGGATCATGAACAGCGCCCAGACGACGAACAGCACCGGGCCGATCGACCAGCCGAAGTCCGTGACGAACGAGAGCTTGGTGGAGGCGGCGGTGTTGCCGCGCACGTCCGCGAACTGCAGGGACAGGACGGCGAAGGCGATGCCGACGATCAGCTGGCCGGCCATCTTCGCCTTGGCGCGCAGACCCAGCGACCGCTGCTTGACGATCTTGATGTAGTCGTCGAGGAAGCCGACCAGGCCCATGCCCCCCATCAGGAAGAGGACGAGAAGACCGGAGAAGGTCGTCGGGGCGCCGGTGATCAGTTTGGTGGCGAAGTACGCGATGAGCGTGGCCAGGATGAACGCGATGCCACCCATGGTCGGCGTGCCGCGCTTGCCGTGGTGACCGCGTGGGCCGTCGTCACGGATGAACTGTCCGTACCCCTTGCGGGCCAGGAGTTTGATCAGCAGCGGAGTGCCGACCAGGGTCAGGAAGAGTCCGATGACTCCCGAGAAGAGGATCTGCTTCATCGGGTGGCGACCTCGCCCTCGGTGGCGCCCTCGACCAGCGCGAGTGCCACCTTTTCCAGGCCGATCGACCTGGAAGCCTTCACCAGCACGACGTCTCCCTCGCGCAGTTGACTGCGCAGCAGGTCGACGGCCGCCTGTGCGTCGGACACGTGCACCGACTCCTCACCCCACGAACCCTCGTTATAGGCGCCCAGTTGCAGCCAGGACGCTTCCCTGCCCCCGACTGCCACGAGCTTGCTGACGTTGAGCCGGACGGCGAGCCGCCCGACAGCGTCGTGCTCGGCGAGCGATTCGTCACCGAGCTCGGCCATGGGGCCGAGCACCGCCCACGTACGGCGCCCCTTGCCCATGGCCACGAGCGCACGCAGGGCGGCTCGCATGGATTCGGGGTTCGCGTTGTAGGCGTCGTTGACGACCGTCACGCCGTCCGGACACTCGGTGACCTCCATGCGCCAGCGGGACAGCGTGCCTGCCTCGGAGAGCGCCGTGGCGATCTGGGAAGCGGACATGCCCAGCTCATGGGCGACGGCGGCCGCGGCGAGCGCGTTCGACACGTGGTGCTCACCGTACAGCCGCATGGTCACGTCACCGCACCCGGTGGGTGTGGTCAGCGTGAAGGCAGGCTGTCCGGAGTCTGTGAGACGGACATTGTCGGCACGTACGTCGGCGTCCGGGGCCTCTCCGAAGAGCAGGACGCGGGCTCGGGTGCGCGGTGCCATGGCCCGTACCAGCGGATCGTCCGCGTTCAGGACGGCCACCCCGTCGGCCGGCAGGGACTCCACCAACTCGCCCTTGGCCTGGGCGATCTGCTCCCGGCCGCCGAACTCGCCGATGTGGGCGGTCCCGACGTTGAGCACGACACCGATCTTCGGCGGGGTCAGCTCGGTCAGGTAGCTGATGTGCCCGATCCCCCGGGCCCCCATCTCCAGGACGAGGAAACGGGTGTCCTCGTCCGCGCGCAGGGCGCTCAGCGGCAGTCCGATCTCGCCGTTGAGGGAGCCGGGCGTCCAGACCGTCGGACCGTGACGCTGCAGCAGCTGCGCCGTCAGGTCCTTGGTGCTGGTCTTGCCGGCCGATCCGGTGAGGCCGACGACGGTCGCGCCGAGTCGCTGGACGACAGCGCGGGCGAGGGCGCCGAGCGCCCGCTCCACGTCGTCGACGACGATCGCGGGAACGCCGACGGGGCGGGTGGCCAGCACTGCTGCCGCACCCGCCTCGACGGCGCGCTGCGCGTAGTCGTGCCCGTCGACGTGTTCGCCGTCGAAGGCGGCGAAGAGGCTGCCGGACTCCACCAGGCGGGAGTCGATGACGACAGGGCCGGTGACCGTGCGCGACGGATCCGGTATGTCGTACGACGTCCCGCCGACGATGGCGGTGATCTCGGCGAGGGAGAGGGCGATCACTACTTCATCCCTGACTGTTTCTGGATGGCGGTACGGAGCACAAGTCGGTCGTCGAAGGGGCGTACCACTCCGGCGAGGTCCTGGCCCTGTTCGTGGCCCTTGCCCGCGACCAGCACCGTGTCGCCGGGCTGGGCGCGTGCGACGGCGGCGGCGATGGCGGCGGCCCGGTCGGAGTCGACCAGGACGTCGCCGCGCTCGTGCACGGGCACCTCTGCGGCACCCGCGAGCATCGCGGCGAGGATCGCGAGGGGGTCCTCGGAGCGGGGGTTGTCGGACGTCAGTACAGCGGTGTCGGCCAGGCGGGCGGCTGCCGCGCCCATCGGGCCGCGTTTGGTGGTGTCGCGGTCGCCTCCGCAGCCCAGCACGATGTGCAGCCTGCCCTCGGTGACCTTGCGCAGGGCGCGCAGGACCGATTCGACGGCGTCGGTCTTGTGCGCGTAGTCGACGACCGCGAGGTACGGCTGGCCCGCGTCCACGCGCTCCAGGCGGCCTGGGACACCGGGGACCGCGGCGATGCCGTCGGCCGCGGTCTGCGGGTCGACGCCGGCGACGGCGAGGGTGACGATCGCGGCCAGGGAGTTGGCTACGTTGAAGGGACCGGCGAGCGGGGACTTGGCGCGGATGCGCTCGCCCTTGGGGCCGACCGCGGTGAACGTCGAGTCCATCGGGCCGACTTGGATGTCCTCGGCCCGCCAGTCGGCGTCGGGGTCGCCCTCGGCGGAGAAGGTCGTGATGGGCACGCCTGCCTCGGTGATGAGCCTGCGGCCGTACTCGTCGTCGAAGTTGACCACTCCCACGCGGCTGCGCTGCGGGGTGAACAGCTGCGCCTTCGCCTGGAAGTAGTCCTCCATGCCGGAGTGGAATTCCATGTGCTCGGGGCTGAGGTTGTTGAAGACGGCGACGTCGAAGACACAGCCGTCGACCCGGCCGAGCACCAGCGCGTGGCTGGAGACCTCCATGGCGACCGACTCGACGCCGCGTTCGCGCATCACCGCGAAGAGGGCCTGCAGATCGGTGGCTTCGGGGGTGGTGCGCTCGGACTTGATGCGCTCGTCGCCGATGCGCGTCTCGACCGTACCGATGAGGCCCGAGCACCGGCCGGCGGCGCGGATTCCGCCTTCGACGAGGTACGCGGTGGTGGTCTTGCCCGAGGTGCCGGTGATGCCGATCTGGAGCAGGTCGCGGCCGGGGCGGCCGTAGATCTCGGCGGCGAGTTCGCCCATCACGGCGCGCGGGTCGGGCACGGCGAGGACCGGCAGGCCGGTCGCGGCCGCGCGTTCGGCGCCGGCCGGGTCGGTGAGGATCGCGGCGGCGCCCAGGCCGGCCGCCTGTACGGCGAAGTCGGCGCCGTGGAAGCGGGCGCCGGGCAGGGCCGCGTACAGGTCTCCGGGACGTACCGCCCTGGAGTCGTGTGTGATGCCGGTGATCTCACCGGCGCCCGGTGCCGTGTCGCTGTCGCTCAGCGCCGTGGTACCCAGCCGCTCGGCCAGCGACCCGAGGGGGGTCGGGCGGACCTCGGCCGGACGGGGCGCTCCCGGATAGGTCACAAAGGCGTCCTTCTGGGTGGTTTGGGACTGATCAGCTTGGTGCACGGCGGTGAGCGTACCGGGCTCACCCGGCCCGCCGCGAAGTGACCGGCGGTTCCCCGGATCCTGGGTGATGGTCGTCACGAGTGCATCCCGGGTCACCGGCGCGGGTCGAAGGTGACCGGCAGGTTGGACGATGCGGCGCCGGTGGGCGGCACTTGGAGGGTCTTCAGTGCGAACTCCATGACCTTCTTGTAGACGGGACCGCAGATCTGGCCGCCGAAGTAGCTGCCCTTGGTGGGGTTCTGGATGGCGCAGTAGACGGTGACACGCGGATTGTCGGCGGGTGCGAAGCCCGCGAAGGAGGCCGTGTAGCCGCGGTAGCGGCCGGTCTTGGGGTCCACGCGGTTGGCGGTTCCGGTCTTGCCCGCGACCCGGTAGCCGGGGATCTTGGCCTTGACGCCGGTGCCCTGCGCGTCGCCGACGACCGACTCGAGCATCTTCGCGAGTGTCCTGGCGGTCTTCTCGCTGACGACCCGGGTCTTCTTCGGGGCCGCTGCCGGCGTGAAGCGGCCGTCGGCGCCCGTGGTGCCGCGGATCAGGGTGGGGGTGATGCGTACGCCGCCGTTGGCGATCGTGGAGTAGACGGAGGCCGCCTGCATGGCGTTGAGCGAGAGGCCCTGGCCGAAGGGGATCGTGTACTGCTGCGAGGTGGACCAGTCCTGCGGCTTGGCGAGGATGCCGGGCGTCTCCCCCGGGTAGCCGAGGCCGGTCGGGGAGCCGATGCCGAATTTGCGGAGGTAGGAGTAGAGGACCTGGTTGGCCTGCGGCTGGGTCTTGCCGAGCTGGCCGGTCGCCAGGATGGTGCCGATGTTGCTGGACCTGGCGAGGACGCCGTTGAGCGTGAGGTACCAGGTCTCGTGGTCCATGTCGTCCTTGAAGAGCCGGTCGCCGCGGTGCAGCCGGTTGGGGACGGTGACGTGGGTGTCGGCGGTGGCCGCGCCTTCTTCGAGTACGGCGGCCATCGACATGACCTTGGACGTCGAGCCGGGTTCGAACGCGTCCTGGAGAGCCGCGTTGCCGAGGTTGGCCGAGCTCGCCCTGGACAGGTCGTTGGGGTCGAAGCCGGGCGCGTTGGCCATGGCCAGGACCTCGCCGGTCTGGTTGTCCTGCACTATCACGTAGCCGCGGTCCGCCTTGGACTCCTTCACCTGGTCGGCGATGGCCTTCTGGGCGTACCACTGGAGGTCGCGGTCGATGGTCAGGGCGATGTCGGAACCCTGGACGGCCGGGGTCTCCTGGGTGCCGACGGTGGGCACCAGACGGCCGCCGGCCTGGGCGTACCTGATCTTTCCGTCCTTGCCCGCGAGCTGTTTGTCCAGGGAGGACTCCAGACCGCCCGCGCCCTTGCCCTCTGCGTTGACCCAGCCCAGTATCCCGGCGGCGAGATCGCCGTTGGGGTAGAGGCGCTTGCTGGTGGGGACATTGAAGATGCCGGCCAGCACGCTGCTGATCTCGGTGTCCTCGGAGGTCTTGGGGGCCTTGGCCTGGGCGGCCGCCGCCTTCTTGGTGAAGACGCTCTGCAGGTCCTTGATCTGGTTCCAGACCTGGGGGGTCTGGCGGCTGGCGAGCTTGACGTAGCGGGTCTTGGGGGTCCTGAGCTTCTTGGTGAGATCCGCGGCGTCCACACCGAGGATCGGGGCCAGGAGCGCGCCCGCCTGCTCGGGGGCGTCGGCGACCCCGGTCGACTTCGCGGTGAACATCGTCGGGTCGGCCGTGATGTCGTACGCGTCGACGCTGGTGGCCATGGCGACGCCGCCGCGGTCGGTGATCTGGCCGCGCTCGGCGGTCAGCGTCACGTCCTGGTAGCGGTTCTTCTCGGCCTTGGCCGCGTACGCGTTCGCATCGACGGCCTGCACCTGCAGCAGCCGTACGACGAAGGCCAGCATCACCAGGGTCAGGCCGAGGCTGACCAGCCGCAGGCGGGGGCGCGGACTGCCGAGCCGGAGCGTGCGCGCGGACCCGGCGGATCGGGAAGCCGGGCGCGGACGGCGCTGCGCGGGGCGCGACGGGCGCGCGGCGGGGCGTGCCCGACGGGCGGGCGCGGGGACGCGGCGGCGCGGTGGATCTGGCTGCTTGGGCGGCACTGCGTCACCTGCCGGGGGTCTGGGTCGGCTTCGTGGACGTACCGGCCGACGGATGCGCGGGGCTGCCGGGCGGGTTGCCCGTGGGGGACGACGGAGGCGGGCTCGCGCTGCCCGCCGGGGACGCCGTGGCCGAGGGCGTGGGCGTCGGCGAAGGCGAGGCCGGGACCACCAGGGCCTGGGGCACGGCGGAGGCCGCACCGGGGACGCCCTTGACCGAGCCGTCGGGGTTCAGGAAAGCGGGGGCGTCACCGGGGACCATGCCGAGCTCACGGGCCCGCTGCTCCAGCGCGTCGGGCGCGGAGCGGTCGTCGACGTCGCGCTGCAGCGCCTGCTGCTCGTCGGTGAGTTCGGTGGTCTTCTTCTTGAGCTCGCTCAGCTGGAACGATCCGGCATTGAGTGCCGAGTTGAGCAGCAGCAGCGTGATGAGACCGCCGCCCAGGAGCACGACGACAAGAAGCACGAAGGGCGTACGGGCCGCGGTGTTGGGCCCGGACGGCAGCAGTCGCGCGAGCCTCGCGGCCCGCCCCTTCAACTGCCTGGCCGCTGTGGTCATACCGCCTCCTCGCGGATGCGCTGCGCACCCCGCAGCCGTGCGGGGGCCGCGCGCCGGTTCTCGGCGACCTCCTCCTCGGTGGGCAGCTCCGCGCCCCGGGTGAGCAGCTTCAGCCGGGGCTGGTAGCGCTCGGGTACGACGGGCAGGCCGGGCGGCGCGGTGTTGGCGGCGCCGGCTGCGAAGACCTGCTTGACCAGGCGGTCTTCGAGCGACTGGTACGAGAGCACGGCGATCCGGCCGCCCACGGCGAGGGCCTTCACCGCGGCCGGGATCGCCCGCTCCAGGACGGAGAGTTCACCGTTGACCTCGATGCGCAGGGCCTGGAAGGTGCGCTTGGCGGGGTTGCCGCCGGTGCGCTTGGCGGCCTGCGGGAGGGAGTCGCGGATCAGCTCCACGAGGCGGGCGCTGTTGGTGAAGGGGTCCTTGTCGCGCTCGCGCACCACCGCGGAGACGATCCGCTTGGCCTGCTTCTCCTCGCCGTACGCGCGCAGGATCCGCACCAGCTCACCGGGTGCGTAGGTGTTGAGGACCTCGGCGGCGCTGATCCCGGTCGTCTGGTCCATGCGCATGTCGAGCGGGGCGTCCTGGGCGTACGCGAATCCGCGGTCGGCCTCGTCGAGCTGCATGGAGGAGACGCCGAGGTCGAAGAGGATGCCCTGGACGCGCGGGATCTCGAGCCGCTCCAGCACCTCGGGCAGTTCGTCGTAGACGGCGTGCACCAGCGTGGCCCGCTCCCCGAAGGGGGCGAGGCGCTCGCCGGAGAGGCGCAGCGCCTCCTTGTCCCGGTCGAGGGCGACCAGCCGGGCGGCGGGGAAGGTGGAAAGGAGTGCTTCGCTGTGTCCGCCGAGGCCGAGCGTGCAGTCGACGACCACCGCTCCGGGCTCCGCGAGGGCCGGGGCCAACACGTCCAGGCATCGCTGGAGCATCACCGGGACATGTCGGGTCTCGCTCATGCGCCCTCTCAGGTACGGCACGGTCGCACGTACGTCCGGGTCCCCGCCCGCTCGGAAGGGGAACGGTCTGCCGGCGCCGGTTGAGGGGCGTCGGCCGGCCGGCGAGCGGGAGAGGGCCGAGCCGTGCGTACGCCGCGCATGCGGGGGTGTGCGGGGTGGTGCGTCAAGCACGAGGGGGGCGGATCACGCCTCCCGGTTCGCGCCACTTTAGTCCACTGGTACCGCCGGTCAATCAACCGGCCAGCGCGCCACGCGGCAGGTCATTCACTCCAACGGGCTACGGAGGGTCAGGCCTGTGGGTTGGGTCACACCAGGCCGGGTTGGCGGTATTTTTCCCACCCCTTGGCGGGACTACGCGATCAGCTCCGACTACCGTCATTGACATGTCGACTCCTGCGCACCTCCCCGCAGAGGGCACCTCTTCAGGCCCTCACCTCACCGTCCGTCACGGTGGCACGGTGACCGACCGACTCGTCGAGGCGAACCGCCGGTACGCGGCCGACTTCCAGGACCCCGGCATGGGCGCCGCCCCGGTCCTGCACGTCGCCGTCGTCGCCTGCATGGACGCCCGCCTCGACCTGCACGCCGCGCTCGGTCTCGAGCTCGGCGACTGCCACACCATCCGCAATGCGGGCGGCGTGGTCACCGACGACGCGATACGTTCCCTCACCATCAGCCAGCGCGCGCTGGGAACACGCAGCGTGATACTGATCCACCACACCAGCTGCGGCCTCGAGAGTCTCACCGAGGACTTCCGGCAGGAGCTGGAGCAGGAAGTGGGTCAGCGGCCGGCCTGGGCCGTCGAATCCTTCAAGGACGTCGACCAGGACGTACGCCAGTCGATGCAGCGCGTACGGACCTCTCCGTTCCTTCCGCACACGGACGACGTGCGCGGCTTCGTCTTCGACGTGAAGACGGGACTGCTCCGCGAGATCGATCCGTCCGCGTAGAACGACGTAAGAAAATACGGCAAACCCTGGCATTTCACGCCCACTTGTCCACAGGCGAGTGACACGAAGCGGTAACGGCAACAAGAATGCGAGTGTGACACCTCGCCCGGTCGAACCATCCGGGCGTGGTGTTCGTATTTCGGGGTGGGCCGGGCTGTCTGAAACGCGACGGCCCGTGGAGTGGAAGGGCCGAGGAGGGCCGGGTGACGACCTATGACGATCGAGCGAGCCTCACAGATCTGACCACCACAGCGGAGCGCATCCGCAGGTCGGTGGAGGGTGTGATCGAGGGCAAGCCGGAGGTCGTACGGCTTTCGCTGACCGTGCTTCTCGCCGAGGGACACCTCTTGATCGAGGATGTGCCGGGCGTGGGCAAGACAATGCTGGCCAAAGCGCTGGCACGGTCCATCGACTGTTCGGTACGGCGTATCCAGTTCACGCCGGACCTGCTGCCGTCCGACATCACCGGTGTGTCGATTTTCGACCAGCAGCGGCGGGACTTCGAGTTCAAGCCCGGGGCGATCTTCGCGCAGATCGTGATCGGCGACGAGATCAACCGCGCATCGCCCAAGACCCAGTCGGCGCTGCTGGAGTCGATGGAGGAGCGACAGGTCACCATCGACGGGCAGACCTACGAACTGCCCATTCCCTTCATGGTGGTGGCCACCCAGAACCCGGTGGAGATGGAGGGCACCTACCCGCTCCCCGAGGCGCAGCGCGACCGCTTCATGGCACGGGTCTCGATCGGCTATCCGAGCGCGGAGGCCGAACTGCAGATGCTCGATGTGCACGGCGGGGTCTCCCCGCTGGACGATCTGCAGCCGGTGGCGCACGCGCACGAGATGGTGAAGCTGATCGACGCGGTGCGCACCGTGCATGTCGCCGATTCGGTACGGCGTTACGCGGTCGAGCTGGTCTCGGCCACCCGTAACCACCCGGATCTCAGACTCGGCGCCTCGCCGCGCGCGACGCTCCATCTGCTGCGCGCCGCGAAGGCCTCCGCCGCGCTCAGCGGGCGCGATTACGCCCTGCCGGACGACATCCAGGCACTGGCGGTGGCGGTGCTCGCGCACCGGCTGCTGCCCACGGCTCAGGCGCAGTTGAACCGCCGTACCGCCGAGCAGGTGGTGACGGAGATCCTGCAGCGCACTCCCGTACCGAGCGCGGCCGCTCCCCACCGTGGCCCCGCCGCCCCCCAGCAGGCGCCGCCGCCCGGTGGAGCCCCCGTCTACAACCACCAGCAGCCCGGCACGCGGCGGTTGTGATGGCGGCGGGGTTGCCCCCTGACGGGGCCTCGCCCGGCGTCGACGAGGAACAGGGCGGCCTGCGGGCCGCACTCTCCGGGCTGACCACGCGCGGCCGGTCGTTCCTCGCGGCCGGTATCGCCGCCGGGATCTGCGCGTACGCGCTGGGCCAAGGGGATCTGCTGCGGGTCGGCATGCTGCTCGCCGTGCTGCCGCTGGTCTGCGTGGGCGTGCTGCAGCGCACCCGCTACCGCGTCGCGGGCAGCAGGAGGCTCTCCCCCGCGCGGGTGCCCGCGGGCTCCGAGGCACGCGTCCATCTGCGGATGGACAACGTCTCCCGGCTGCCCACGGGCCTGCTCATGCTCCAGGACCGGGTGCCATACGTCCTGGGGCCGCGGCCCCGGTTCGTCCTCGACCGGGTCGAGGCGGGCGGCCGGCGCGAGGTGTCCTATCGGGTGCGCTCCGATCTGCGCGGGCGCTACCCGCTGGGCCCGCTGCAGCTGCGGCTGAGCGATCCGTTCGGGATGTGCGAAATGACCCGCTCCTTCAGTGCGTACGACACCCTCACCGTCATCCCGCGCACCGAGCCGCTGCCGCCGGTACGGCTCGCGGGCGAGGCCGCGGGCTATGGCGACGGGCGTCAGCGCTCGCTCGCGCTGGCCGGTGAGGACGACGTGCTTCCGCGCGAGTACCGGCACGGCGACGATCTGCGCCGCGTCCACTGGCGCTCCACCGCTCGCTACGGCGAGCTGATGGTGCGCCGCGAGGAGCAGCCGCAGCGGGCCAGGTGCACGGTTCTCCTCGACACCCGGCGGATCGCCTTCCAGGGTGCCGGGCCGGATTCCGCTTTCGAGTGGGCGGTCTCGGGCGCCGCCTCCGCGCTGGTGCACATGCTGGAACAGGGCTTCTCGGTGCGGCTGTTGACGGACACCGGAAGCTCGGTGCCCGGCGACGGGAGCAGCGGATTCGCCGGGGCCACCCAGGACTCGGCGGATTCGGCGGGGCTGATGATGGACACCCTGGCGGTCGTCGGGCACTCGGACGGCACCGGGCTCTCGCCCTCGTACGACGTCCTGCGCGGTGGCAACGAAGGGCTGCTGATCGCCTTCTTCGGCGATCTGGACGAGGAGCAGTCCGCCGTGGCGGCCCGGATGCGGCAGCGCAGCAACGCGGCCGTCGCCTTCGTCGCGGACAGTGCCGCCTGGGTGGAGGGCGAGCCCGATTCGGCCCAGGCCATGGAACGGATCCGGAAGCTGCGCGAATCCGGGTGGACCGTCCTCCAGGCACGCCCCGGGGTCCAGCTGGCCGATCTGTGGCGCCAGGCGGGCCGGGAACACACGTCCAACACACCGGGAAAGACAGGGGGTTGGTCATGAGCGGTCGCGGAAGGCTGGCGCTGTGCGCCTATGCGGCCACGATGATGGCGACCTGCGCGATGCTGCCGCTGGTCAGTCCGGCGTCCTGGATCCTGCAGGCGGCGTTCCTGACGGCGATCGTCAGCGCTGTGGGCGCGCTCGCCCGGCGGGTGCCGCTGGCACGGCCGCTCACCGTCGGGGCCCAGGCCCTGGTGGTGCTGCTGCTGCTCACGATGGTCTTCGCCCACCACCAGGCGCTCGGCGGCGTCCTGCCCACCCCTGAAGTCTTCCGGCACCTGGGGCAGTTGCTGCAGCAGGGCGGTGAGGACGTCAGCCAGTTCGCCATCCCGGCACCGGCCAACGAGTCCATCCGGCTCATGCTGATCGGCGGGGTCCTGCTGATCGGGCTCGCGGTGGACGCGCTCGCGGTGACGTTCCGCAGCGCGGCGCCCGCCGGGCTGCCGCTGCTCGCGCTCTACTCGGTGGCGGCAGGGCTCTCCAAGGGCAGCGGTGCCTGGCTGTGGTTCGTGCTCGCGGCCTCCGGCTATCTGCTGCTCCTGCTCGCCGAGGGCCGCGACCGGCTCTCGCAGTGGGGCAGGGTCTTCGGCGGCGCGACGCGGTCGACCGGCCGGCCCTTCGAGGCCCCGGGCGGCAGCGCCACGGCTCCGGCCCGCACGGGCCGGCGTATCGGAGCCGTCGCACTGGGGATCGCTCTGGTGATCCCGGCCGTGCTGCCCGCACTGGACTCCGGGCTCATCGGTGGTACGGGCGCGGGGGCCGGCACCGGGAGCGGCGGCGGAACGATCTCCGCGGTCAACCCTCTGGTGTCGCTGCAGAACAGCCTCAACCAGCCCGAGGACCGCGAGGTGATCCGGTACCGCACCAACGCGACGGACGTACAGAGCCTCTATCTGCGGATCGTGGCACTCGACCAGTTCGACGGCACGGCGTGGAAGTCCTCGGAGCGCAAGGTCACCGATGTGCCCAAGGAGCTTCCGAAGCCGCCGGGACTGAGCGGTGACATCGGCACGGCCGAGATCAAGACCAATGTCTCGTCGGCCGGCTGGTACGCACAGAACTGGCTGCCTCTGCCCTATCCGGCCATGCAGGTGGGCATCAAGGGGAAGTGGCGGTTCGAGCCGGAGGGGCGCACCCTCGTCGGCGACCGCGGGCAGACGACCCGCGGTGTGCAGTACTCGGTGACCAGCCTGCTCGTGGAGCCGACGGCCCAGCAGCTGGCCCAGGCTCCGCCCGCCTCTGCCGCGCTGGTGAAGGAGTACACCAAGGTCCCCGAGTCGCTGCCGTCCGTGGTGAAGTCCACGGCACTGGACGTGACCCGGGGCTCGGCCAACGACTACGAGCGTGCGGTGAAGCTGCAGGACTGGTTCTCCTCCGAGGGCGGTTTCACCTACGACACCCAGGTGCAGTCCGGCACGGGATCGTCGGCGATCACCCGCTTCCTGCAGGAGAAGAAGGGCTTCTGCGTCCACTTCTCCTTCTCCATGGCCGCGATGGCCAGGACGCTGGGCATCCCGGCACGGGTCGCGGTCGGCTTCACTCCGGGCGCCGCCCAGCAGGACGGCACGATGTCGGTCGGTCTGCGCGATGCGCACGCCTGGCCGGAGCTGTACTTCGAGGGTGTGGGGTGGACGCGGTTCGAGCCGACGCCCTCGCGTGGTTCCGTACCCTCGTACACCCAGGCGAGCACCCCTGGCGGCGGGACGGACACACCGGCGAAGCCGCAGCCCAGCACCACGGCCGCGCCCTCTGCGGCGCCGTCGGTGACCGACAGCTGCCCGCCGCAGCTGCGCCGGATGAACGAGTGCGGTTCGGCAGCGGCGGCCGCGGACTCCGGTCCCACCGACACCGGGACGCCGCTCTCCACCGTGGTGGGCGTTTCCGTGGCTGTGGGTCTGCTCGTACTGCTCCCGCTGCTGCCCCTGCTCTGGCGGTTGAGGGCGCGCAGGGAACGGCTGGCCTCCGGTGGGCGCAGCCCCGCGGACGCTGCCGCCCGGACGCTGAACGCCTGGCGCGAGATCACCGACTCGGCCTGGGACCACGGCGTCGAGCCGGACGACTCGCAGACTCCGCGCAAGACGGCCGCGCGGATCGTGCGCCTCGGGTCGCTGGAGGGCCGGGCTGCGGATGCGGTCCACCGTTCGGCCGGTGCGGTGGAGCAGGTGCTGTACGCGCCGCAGCCGCAGCCGGTGAGCGGTCTCGCCGACGATGTGGCGCAGATACGGGCCGGACTGCGGGCCGGGGCCGGGCGGAGGCAGCGGCTGCGGGCAGTACTCGCACCGCGCTCGGCTGTACGGGTGGTGTGGGCGATCTCCGAGCGCTGGTCGGCGACGACCGAGCGCTGGAGCAGCAGGCGCCGGGCCGGAACCGACCGGTGGTCGGGGCTGCTGCGCAGGCCGTCCAGGGACCAGGGCTAGAACGGCAGGGTCCCGGCAAGGACATGGGTGAGGGGCGGCCGCCGAAGCGGTCGCCCCTCACTCGTCCGGCGTGAAGTTCTACTGGCCCTGTTCGTCGCGGCGGCGCTGCCACCGCTGCTCGATACGGTCCATCACCGAGCGGCGCTGCCTGGCCTGCCTGCGTGCTGCGGGATCTGCGGCGGTCGGCGGCTGTTCACCTGGTTTGGGCGCCTTGCGCCATCCGGTGACCGCGAGCACCGCGCAGCCGAGCATGACGAGGAACCCGACCACGCTGATCCAGATCTGCTGGGCGACCATTCCGGCCATGAGGAGCGCGATTCCCACCAGGAAGCCAGCAACTGCCTGGTAGACCCGTCGCCGGGTATATGTACGCAGCCCGGATCCCTGGAGCGCTGTCGCGAACTTGGGATCTTCGGCGTACAGCGCTCGCTCCATCTGCTCGAGCATGCGCTGCTCGTGCTCCGAGAGCGGCACGGAGTCCTCCTACTCGTCGGTCGCGGGGGGCGACCGTAGTGCGGCCCTTTCAGAATAGGCAGGGAATCGCCCCCGTGAAACCCGCCCTCTACGCCAATTCGCCAATCCGGAGATGGTGTACCCCGATCATACGGCGCGAAGCCTCCGATCGGGGGCCTGTGGCCTACTCCGTCTGGGACTGCGTCGCTGATCAGCCCTGCTTCTCGCCGAGGACGTGCAGTTGGGTGGCGACCGAGTGGAAGGCGGGGAGCTCGGCAGCCGCCGCCTCCAGCTTCAGGAGCGCCTCCAAGGCGCCGGGTTCGGTGTCCACCAGGACGCCGGGAACCAGGTCGGCGAAGACGCGTACACCCTGCACCGAACCGACCTTCAGCCCGGCCGCACCGACCAGCTCCCCGAGCTGTTCGGCGGTGAAGCGCCGGGGTACCGGGTCACCCTCGCCCCAGCGGCCCGCCGGGTCGGTGAGTGCGTGCCTGGCCTCGTTGAAGTGGCCGGCCAGTGCCCTGGCCAGGACCGCACCGCCGAGACCAGCGGCGAGCAGGGAGAGCGCGCCTGCGGGGCGCAGCGCCTCCACGGCGTTGCGCACGCCTTCGGCCGGGTCCTCTACGTATTCGAGGACTCCGTGGCAGAGCACCGCGTCGTAGCCGCCGCGCTCCACTCCTTCGACGTCGAAGAGGCCCAGCACGTCGCCCTGCACTCCGCGCACCTGGTCGGCGACGCCTGCCTCCGCGGCCCTGCGCTCGAGCGCGAAGAGTGCGTTGGGGCTGGGGTCGACCACGGTGACGCGGTGGCCCAGGCGGGCGACGGGCACCGCGAAGTTGCCCGTGCCGCCTCCGGTGTCGAGGACATCCAGGGTGTCCCGCCCGCTCGCCTCGGCCCTGCGGTCGAGGGCGTCCTTGAGGACGTCCCACACCACGGCGGTACGAAGGGAGGCGCGGGGGCGCAGCGGGTCCGACACGGCGGTTGACTCCTCGGCGGGGCAATTACGGGGCGGGCTGCTCCAGCTTATTGCCTCCGCCGCCGCCCCTGGTCATCCCGCCTTCGGGTGCTCCTCCCTGGGCTGGGGCAGCACGGGCTGGAGCACGAGGAGCCGTTCGACCAGGCGCAGGAACATGGCCGCGTCGCGCAGCAGATCGTCGGCGTCGCGGACCGTGGCCGCGCCCGGTATGCCTGCCTCGGCCCTGGCCCGGCGGCGGGCGCCCGAGGCGAACAGGGCGCTCCACTCGATCAGTTCGGGGGCGATCTCCGGAAGGACTTCCCAGGCGCTGCGGATCTGGCGCCGCCTGCGCGGAGTCGTTTCGGGGCGGCCCCGCGCGGCGAGCACGGCGGCCGCGGTGCGCAGGGCGGCGAGATGGGCGGTGGCGTAGCGGTCGTTCGGCTGCTCGAGGTCGGCTGCTTCGTCGAGACCCGTGCGGGCCTGGGCGAGCAGGTCGAGGGCGGCCGGCGGCGCTGTCGCCCGGCGCAGGACGGGGTGGATGTCGCCCGCCGAGCGGTGCGCGGCTGATGCGGCTTTGGTGCTGGCCATGACGAACCTCCTGTCGTCGTGTGACGGCACTGTGGCCGTATGTGTCCACTGTGAGGGTCACCACTGACAATCGGCCCTGACCTGCGGCTTTGCGTCGAGCGCAGGTTCGACGCTACCTTTTTGCACTGACTGGTCAGTTTAAAAGTTGGGGGAGGCCGTGTGATCACCGCCGAGAATCTCGGGCTGAAGGGCCCACGCGGCTGGGCATTCCGGGGCGTGTGCCTCACCGCCGCACCCGGAGCGCTCGTCGCGATCGAGGGCCCTTCCGGATCCGGGCGCACCTGTCTGCTGCTCGCCCTCACGGGCCGGATGCGGACCACCGAGGGACATGCGGAGGTCGCCGGTCTCCCGCTGCCCGGCCGGCTCACCGCCGTACGCCGGATCACCGCGCTCGGCCCGGTCCCCGGCGTCAGCGAGCTCGACCCCGCACTGACTGTCGCCGAGCATCTGCGCGAACGGGCTCTGCTGCAGCGGCGGTTCACGGGTTCGCTGCGCTCCCTGCTCCGGCCCCGCACCGAGCGCGCCGCCGAGGCCCGCTCGCGTATCGACGCCGCACTGGAGTCCGCGGGGCTGGATCTCGCAGCGCTCCCGAAGGCCGGACGCACCTCCGTACGCGATCTGGAAAGGCTCCAGGCGCTGCGGCTCTCCGTCGCGCTGGCCCTGATCGAGCGGCCGCAGGTGCTCGCCGTCGACGACACCGACCTCAAGCTCTCCGACGCCGAGCGCGCCGAGGCCTGGAAGCTGCTGCGCACGCTCGCCGACGGCGGCATCACCGTCGTCGCCGTGTGCAGCCAGGCGCCCGAGGGCGCGATCACCGTACGCACCGGAGCTGGACCCACAGAGGAAGAGGGGGCGGCCGATGCGCTCGCCGAGACTGGCCGCGCTTGAGCTGAAGCGGTTCGGCAGGGGGCGGATGCCGCGCGCCGCGCTGGTCGCCCTGCTCCTGCTGCCGCTGCTGTACGGGGCGCTGTATCTGTGGTCCTTCTGGGATCCCTACGGGCGGCTCGACAAGATACCCGTCGCCCTGGTCAACACCGACCGGGGCGCCACGGCCGCGGGCACCGACATCCGGGCCGGCGACGACATCACCAGAGGGCTGCGCGAGAGCAAGGTCTTCGACTGGCACGAGACGACCGCGGCCGAGGCCCGCAAGGGGGTCGAGGACGGTTCGTACTACCTGTCGCTGACGATGCCTTCGGACTTCAGCAGCCGTATCGCCTCCAGTTCGGGCGACTCCCCCGAGACCGGTGCACTCCAGGTGCGGACGAACGACGCCAACAACTACATCGTCGGGCAGATCGCCAGGACCGTCTTCTCCGAGGTGCGGACCGCCGCATCGACGCACGCCTCGCGCTCGTTCCTCGACCACATCTTCATCTCGTTCTCGGATCTGCACGACGCCACGGCCAGGGCCGCGGACGGTGCGGCCCAGCTCGAAGACGGCATCGGCAAGGCGAAGAAGGGCTCGAAGGATCTCGCCGACGGTCTCGGCGAGGCCAAGACCGGCAGCGGGAAACTGGCCGCCGGGATGAAGAAACTCGACTCGGGATCGGCCGATCTCCAGGACGGCGCGCGCCAGGTCGCCGCGGGCACCAAGACCCTCGCCGACACGGTCGACGGTGCCGCGGACTCGGTCCGCCCGTATCTCAAGGACAACGGCAGGACGATCGGTGACGCGGCCCGGCTGGTCGCCGATTCCACCCAGGCCGTACGGAATCACCTCGCCCTCCTGGTGAAGGCGGCCCCTCTCGCGGCGGACGGCTCCCGCAAGGCCTCCCACGACCTGGACGCCGTGTACGCGGCGCGCTGCCTGCACCGGGTGCTTCCCGATCCGGCCTGCCCGCTCCTGAAGAAGGCCAAGGACGCGGCGGCGGAGTCCGCCCGCATCGCCGGTGATGTGGATGTTCTCGTACGGGACCAGGACAGCGATCTCTCCGTACTGGACGGGCAGTTGGCGACTCTCCAGAAGCAGGCCCGCGACCTGGCCCGGCACGCTCCCACCCTCAGCGAGGACCTCGACTCCGCCGTCGCGAAGATCGACCGGCTGAACAGCGGCGCCCAGCAGGTCGCTGCCGGTGCCGGCAAGCTGCACTCCGGGCTCACCGCGGCGAGGACGGGATCGGCCGACCTGGACACGGGCGTGGGGCGGCTGAAGTCCGGGGCGCACACCCTCGACAGCGGCCTCTACCGCCTGGCCGACGGCTCCGGAGAGCTCGCCTCCGGGCTGCACGACGGCGTGGCGAAGATCCCCGACTACGACAAGAAGGACCGCGACCAGCGCACCGGGGTGATGGCCGATCCGGTCCGCCTGGCCTCCTCACCCCTGCACGCGGCGCCCAACTACGGCACCGGATTCGCCCCGTACTTCATCCCGCTCTCCCTCTGGGTCGGCGCGATGGTCGCGTACATGCTCATCCAGCCGCTCAACCGCCGCGCCCTGGCCGCCGGCGCGCACCCCTGGCGGATCGCCCTCGCGGGCTGGCTGCCGGTGGCCGCGATCGGTGTGCTGCAGATCGCCGCACTGATGTCCGTACTGCACTGGGCGATCGGCCTGCAGATGGTGCGAGCGGCCGGCACGCTCGGCTTCCTGGCCCTGGTCAGCTGCTGCTTCGCCGCGATCGTGCAGTGGCTCAACGCGCGCTTCGGAGCAGCGGGCCGGATTCTCGTGCTCGCCTTCCTGATGCTGCAGCTGACGTCGGCGGGCGGCACCTATCCCGTCCAGACCAGCCCGCGCTTCTTCGGCGCCATCCACCCGTTCCTGCCGATGAGTTACGTCGTCGAGGGCCTGCGGAGACTGATCACCGGCGGCCCGCTGACCCCGGTCTGGACGGGCTGCGCGGTGCTCGCCGCCTTCACGGTGGGGGCCCTGGCGCTCACCGCGCTCTCCGCACGCTCGAAGCAGGTGTGGACGCTGGACCGTCTCCACCCGGAGCTGAGCCTGTGACAATCAACGCCATGGACACCAGCACCAGACGGCAGGCCACCCGCCAGAAGCTCTACGAGGCGGCCGTCACCCTCATCGCGGAAAAGGGCTTCTCCTCCACCACCGTGGACGAGATCGCGGAGCGCGCCGGGGTCGCCAAGGGCACGGTCTACTACAACTTCAAGTCCAAGACCGAGCTCTTCGAGGAGCTGCTGCGGCACGGCGTGGGCCTGTTGACCGCGTCGCTGAAGGCCGCGGCGGACGAGAGCGCGGCGCGCGGCGGCACCAAGGTCGAGGCCCTGGACGGGATGATCCGGGCCGGCCTGGTCTTCATCGACCGCTATCCGGCCTTCACGCAGCTGTACGTCGCCGAGCTGTGGCGCACCAACCGGGCCTGGCAGTCGACGCTTCTGGTGGTGCGCCAGGAGGCGGTCGCCGTCGTCGAGACCGTGCTGCGGGAGGGCATCGAGGCCGGTGAGCTGCACGAGGAGATCGACATTCCGCTGACGGCCGCCGCACTGGTCGGGATGGTGCTGGTGGCCGCGCTGGACTGGCAGGCCTTCCAGAGCGAGCGGTCGCTCGACGATGTGCACGCGGCGCTGTCGCGGCTGCTGTACGGGCGGGTCAGCGGGCGGCGTTGAACCCTGGCCGCCGTCGAGGCGGGCGCCCTGAACGCGGGACGCCGGTCCGGCGGAGCTCGAATTCTCTCGAGCCCCACCGGACCGGCGATTCCCCCGTACGTCCCCCGTACGCGTCAGGGGTGCCGCACCGTTTCCGCCGCCCCGTGTCGGCGGTTCCGGAGCCGCGCCCCTTCCGTGGTCACCACTCTGCCGTCTTCGCAGGTCGGGCCCATCCGCGTACCTACTCATCTCCTCTACTGAGTACGGATACTCAGGCCCGGGTGTTCGACCCCAGTCCGGCTGAGTGCGTTGTCAGTGGCGCGGGCTACAGTCCCTGACATGGCAAGGATTGCGGTGATCGGCGCGGGTATGGGCGCGATGGCGGCGGCCGCCCGGCTGGCCGTGGCGGGGCACCGGGTGACGGTGTACGAGCGCTCGGGGACGTACGGCGGGGCGGTGGGCCGCTTCGAGCGGGACGGGTTCGTCTTCGACACCGGACCCGGGCTGCTGCATCTGCCCGCGGTCTGGCGGGACGTGTTCGTGAAGACGGGCCGCGAGCCGCTGGAGAAGTGTGTGGAGCTGGTCCAGGTGGACCCCGCCGCACGCCATCTCTTCGCCGACGGCAGCACGGTGACGCTGCCCAACGCCTCGCGGGCCGGTGTGGTCGACGCACTGGACGCGGCCCTCGGTGGGGGCGCGGGCGAGCGCTGGGGGGCGTATCTGGACCGGGCCCGTGCGACCTGGGACCGGACCCGGCGGCCGCTGCTCGAAGAGCCGCTGCCCGCCGATGTCTCGCCGCTGGAGCGCGATCCGTATCCGGCGCTCAAGTCCGGACTGCTGCGCCGCACCGCTCGGACGGTGGAGGACGTGGGGCTGCGGGAGTTGCGTGATCCCCGGCTGGCCGCGCTCCTGGGGAGCTATGCGCGGCTCTACGGCTTCGATCCGCACACCGCGCCCGCATCGGCCGCCGTACTGCCGTACATGGAGCAGACCTTCGGCAGTTGGTACGTACGCGGCGGGATGCGCGAGCTGGCGCGGGCGGTGTACGAACGGTGTCTGGCACGGAAGGTGGAGTTCGTCTTCGACGCCGAGGTCGCGGGCGTACGGGAGAAGGAAGGCCGGGCCTGCGGGCTCGAACTGGCCGACGGCCAGGAAGTGGAGGCCGACCAGGTGGTCGCGGGTGTGCCGCTGCCCTCGGCCGGGTGGCCGCGCGGCGAGCAGGGCGCGGGCGCGCTGGTGGTCTTTCTGGCGCTGAGCGGCGGGCGGCCCACGGACACGGTCCACCGGACGGTGGTCCACGGGGACGGTGATGCGCTGCCGGTGGTGACGGTGGAGCGGCCCGACGACCCTGCCGCCGTTCCCGACTCCGGTCACGAAGCCGTGCGGCTCACCGCGCCCGGGGCGGGCGCCGGGCAGCTGGATCAGGTCCTGGCCGCGGCCGAGACCGCGGTGCCCGGGCTGCGCTCACGCCTCCTGTGGCAGGAGACCTCCGTCGCCGGCGCTGCGCGCGGTCCGGCGCTGGCCGGGGCGGGCGGGGCGTTCCTGGCCGCCGCCAACCGGTCGGAGCTGCCCGGGCTCTACCGCGCGGGCGGCTGGTCGCACCCGGGCGGCGGGCTCGCCCATGCGGGGATGTCGGGGGCGCTGGTCGCCGGGCTGATCGTCGAGGGGGACGCTTTCCGCGGCTCGCAGTGACGGGGGGCCTGGTGCGGGAGCGGTATCAGTAGCGGTACTGCTGCTCGTTGCCGTTGTTGTAGTACGGATCCTGCTGCTGTTGCTGCTGGTCTCCCGTGCCGTACGGCTGCTCGCCGTCGCGCTGCTGCGGGACCCAGACCCCGCCGGGCGGGGTCTCGCCGCCGTATCCCTGGTTGTAGGGCTCCGCATAGGGCTGCTGGCCGTAGGAGTTGTCGTACTGGCCGGTGTTGCTGCCGATGTACGGGTCCGAGTAGGCGGCGTACTGCTGCTGGCCGGTGGCGTTGTAGTCGTACTGGCCCTGCTGCCCCTGCTGCTGGTCGTAACCGGCGTAGCCGTCGTAACCGCCGCCGTACGGCGCCTGGGCGCCTGATCCGTACGCCGCCTCGCTGTAGATGCCGTACTGACCCGTGTCGTCCGGCATCGGCTGCGGGGCATAGACCCCGGCGGACTCGGCGGCCATGGGGCTGCCGTAGGAGGGTGCCTCGAAGGAGGTGGTCTCGAAGCCCTGCCCCTGGGATCCCTGCGTATCGAAGCCCGCTCCGTAGCCGGCCTGTTCGTACTCCAGCTCCGAGACCTGGAGCGTCGGCTCCTGCTCCTCGGCCTCGTCGTTGCCCTTGCGCCGGCGGCTGGCGCCGGGGCTGCCGCCGATCGCCCAGCCCGTGGAGAAGCCGCGGCGGAAGGACATCGTGACGTACGTCTGGCCGAGCGCGAAGGTGACGGCACCGAGCCCGATCACCAGGACATTGGCGAGGAGCACCCCGATGACCACGCCGAGGAAGCCGACGAAGGCCACCAGACGCCACCGCAGCCGCGCCTTGTACTGCAGCAGAACCTCGCCCAGCAGCCACAGCGCAACGAGTCCGAACGCGATATAGAGGACCGTCCAGCCCATGTCCGCCCCTCTCCTACGGCCACCGCCCGGGACTGGGGCGGGTACGACCGGTCACGACTGCGCGTGCAGTCCGAGATTCTCGTAGATTTCGAGGGTCGCCGTGGAGTTGTTCAGCGTAATGAAGTGCATCCCGGGGACTCCCTCGGCAAGCAGCCTCGCACAGAATTCTGTGGCGAACTCGATGCCAATGGAGCGTACAGCCGCGGGGTCGTCCTTGGCGGCGTGGATCCGATCTTTCAGTGCGGGCGGGAAAACAGCCGTGGAGAGCTGCGGGAGCCGCTCCAGCATCTTGACCGTGGTGACCGGCATGACCTCGGGGATGATGGGCGTCTCGCAGCCTGCGGCGGAGACCCGGTCGCGCAGTCGCAGATAGCTCTCCGGGTCGAAGAACATCTGCGTGATGGCGTAGTCGGCGCCCGCCCGGCACTTGTCGACGAAGTGACGGATGTCGCTTTCCCAGTCGGCCGAGCGCGGGTGCATCTCGGGGAAGGCGGCGACGCCGACACAGAAGTCGCCCGACTCCTTGATGAGGCGCACCAGGTCGGCCGCGTACAGCACGCCCTCGGGGTGCTGCACCCACTCGCCGAGCGGGTCACCGGCCGGGTCGCCCCTGACCGCGAGGATGTTACGGATCCCTGCGTCGGCGAACTGGCCGATGATGTTGCGCAGTTCGGCGACGGAGTGGTTCACCGCCGTGAGGTGCGCGACCGGGGTGAGCGTGGTGTTCGAGGTGATCTGCTCGGTGGCCCGCACGGTGCCTTCACGCGAGGTGCCGCCCGCGCCGTACGTCACGGAGACGAAGCTGGGGGCCACCGCCTCGATGCGGCGCAGCGCGTTCCACAGGTTCCGCTCGCCCTTCTCGGTCTTGGGCGCCGGGAACTCGAAGGAGTACGACGTCTTACCGGTCGCGAGATAGTCACGCACGGTCCGTGCGCGATCAGTCCTGGTGGAAGCTGTGCCAGAGGCCATGTTCGCAGCGTAGTCAGGGCCGACCTGTCCCCCAACCAGAGCTGTATGAATTGCCATGTTTGTCCGTTACTTGTCCACGCTTCGGACACTTAAGGGTTACGCGCCCTGACCCTCTTGGCCAGATCGGCTGCCGCCGCCGCGGGATCGTCCGCCTCCGTGATCGCCCGTACGACGACGACTCTGCGCGCTCCCGCGTCGAGCACCTCGTCGAGATTGACGGCATCGATCCCGCCGATGGCGAACCAGGGGCGCAGCGTGGTGAGCCCGGCCGCGTACCGCACGAGGTCCAGGCCCGGGGCATAGCGGCCCGGCTTGGTCGGGGTGGGCCAGCAGGGTCCGGTGCAGAAGTAGTCCACGCCGACCTCGGCGGCCGCCGCGTCCACCTCGGACTCGCCGTGCGTGGAGCGGCCGATGAGTACGTTCCGGCCGAGGATCGCGCGGGCGGCGGGGACCGGGAGGTCACCCTGGCCGAGGTGCAGCACATCGGCCCCGATGGCGTGCGCGACGTCCGCGCGGTCGTTCACGGCGAGGAGCTTGCCGTGCCTGCGGCAGGCGTCGGCGAAGACCTGGAGGTGCTCCAGCTCCTCGGCGGCCTCCATCCCCTTGTCGCGCAGCTGCACGATGTCGACACCGCTGGTGAGGACCGCGTCGAGGAAATCCGGGAGGTCGCCCTGGCGCTTGCGGGCGTCCGTGCACAGATACAGCCGGGCGTCGGAGAGCAGCTCAGGAGCTTGTTCCGTGGTCATCGAGCGTTCCCCCGTGGTCGGTGCGCCAGTGAACGTCCGGTGTGCGGGGGCCGGGCCACGCGGCCCGGCCCCCGTACACCGTCGATCTGTCTAGGTCAGAGAGCGAGCGCCTGGGCCCGGCGCTTCACCTCCGTACCCCGATTCTCACTCAGGGCCTGCGCGGGAGTCCCGGGCAGGCTCTCGTCGGGAGTGAAGAGCCACTCCAGCATCTCTTCGTCGCTGAAGCCGTCGTCCCGCAGGACCGTCAGGAGCCCGGTCAGGCCCTTGACGATCTGTCCGCCATCGATGAAGGCGGCGGGCACCTGCAGCGAGCGGTTCTCACCGCGCCGCATGGCGATCAGCTGGCCGTCCTTGACCAGCTGGCGCACCTTCGTCACCTCGACGTCGAACATCTCGGCGATGTCGGGGAGGTACAGCCAGGCAGGGACGAGAGCTTCGATTTTTGCGTCATTCTCGGTCACAGGACAAGCCTGCCATCTGGGACCGACAGTCGGTACCCGGGCCGGTCCCGGCGTGCGCCAGGAGCGCGCCGATGTTCGGATCGGGGCATGATCCTGGTCACATCGCGCCCGCTCGACGAGTACTGCGCCCTGTTCGGCCTGACGAGAGCGTCCCTGGCCCGCGCCCTGACCGCGGGGCCTCTGCTCGACTGCCCCGGAGGTGCGGCCGCCCTGGTGGCCGAGGTGCGCGCGCTCGGCGGCCGGGCCGTGGCGGTCGATCCGGTGTACGCGGAGATGGCCGAGGTCCCCGGCCGGGCCCTGAAGGGGCGGGCGGCCATGCAGGCCCAGCTGACCGAGGCGCCCGAGGTCTCGCCGGCGGCGCTGAGCGGCCGCCCCGACGCGTATCTGCGCAGCTGGGACCGGGCCAGGGAGCTGTTCGCCGCAGATGCGGGCCGGCACCCCGGCGACTACGTCGCGGCCCGGCTGCCCCGGCTGCCGTTCGCCGACGGGGTGTTCGCGACGACCCTGAGTTCCTATCTCCTCTTCGCCTATCCGGGGGTCTTCCGGCCCGCCGACCAGCTGGCCGGGCTGCTGGAACTGGTCCGGGTCACCGCCCCAGGCGGCGAGGTGCGCGTCCATCCGCTGCACGACGCGCACGGCCGCCGCAGCCCGCACCTGGACGACCTGCGTTTCGCCCTCGGAAGGCACCGGATCAGCAGTTCGCTGCTGCGCTTCCCCCGGCCGGGGGACGGAAGGACGCGCACCGTTCTCGTACTGCGGCGCCAGGACCGCAGCGCTAGGTCAGCACGGCCGACTTCAGCGGTACGGAAGGATCGGCGGCCCGCGCCGGATCCAGCCCGGCCCCCGAGTCGATGAGCTTGCGCCCCTGCGCCAGGTCGCGCGGCCTGCCCACGGCGAGGACCGCGGCCAGGCGCCCCTCGCGCAGCCAGCACACGGACCAGGAGGGCGAGAGCGGGTCGCCGCGCCACAGCAGGGTGTCGGCGGCGGCGTGGTGGCCGGCGTACTGGACGAAGCGGCCGAACTGCTCGGACCAGAAGTACGGGACCGGGTCGTAGGTCTCCCCGGCCGTCCCGATGATGTTCGCCGCGACCGTGCGCGGCCCCTGCAGCGCGTTGTCCCAGTGGTGGACGAGGAGGCGCTCGCCGTAGCGCCCCGACGGGAAGGAGGCGCAGTCCCCGACGGCGTACACCTCGGGCAGCGAGGACCGCAGCTGCGCGTCGGCGGTGACGGCGCCGTCCGGGCCGAGCGCGATACCGGAGCCCGCGAGCCACCCGGTCGCGGGCCGTGCGCCGATCCCGACGACCACGGCCCCGGCGGACAGCCTGCGGCCGTCCTCCAGCACGACCGTCCCCGGTTCGATCGCCAGGACCCTTGCTCCGGTGAGGAGTTCGACGCCGCTCTCCGCGTACCAGTGGGCCATCGGTGCGGTGATCTCGGCGGGCAGCGCGCCCGCGAGGGGCCGCCCGGCCGCCTCGACCACGGTCACCGTGCAGCCGGCCGCGCGCGCGGCCGTCGCGAACTCCGCGCCGATCCAGCCCGCCCCGACGACGACCACGTCCTGGCGCGCGGCGAGGACCGGCCGCAGCCGTCCGGCGTCGTCGAGCGTACGGAGCAGATGGATGCCAGGGACGCCTTCCGTGCCGGGAAGCGTCAGGGGGTACGCGCCGGTGGCGACGACCAGGGTGTCGTACGGAACGGGGCCGGCCGTGGTGTCCAGCTCGCGCGCCTGCGGGCGCAGGCCTGTGACCTCGCGCCCCAGGAGGAGTTCGACGCCGAGCGCCTCGAAGTCGACGTCGAAGGCGGAGCTTTCCGCCGTCCCGAGGAGAACCGCCTTGGAGAGCGGCGGCCGGTCGTACGGCGGGTGCGGTTCGTCGCCGATCAGCGTGACGGCGCCCCCGAAGCCCTGTTCGCGCAGGGCCACCGCGGTCTGGACGCCCGCCATGCCGGCGCCGACGATGACGACTTTCCTCAGTTCGCTCACCCCGCCACCCTAACTATCTGACGGACCGTCAGGAAAGGGGCTGCTCCACGAGCTGCTCCACCACGCTCGTGCCGCTCCCCTGCTGCGACTCCCACTCCCAGGTCTCCTCGAGACGGATCCGCCCGTCGGGGAGTTCGACGACGACCGACACACAGTGCCCCGAGGCGGTCTGCCCGTCGCGCTTCAACTGGACATAACGGAAGTCGATCCGGTCCCCCGCACGCGTGCCGACGAGCCGTCCGAGCTCCACGTCGCCGCCCTCGTACTCGGCCCAGATCCGGCCGCCCTGCTCGTGATACGTGAAGCGGGTCCTGGTGCCGACCTGCCCGGGGGCCTGGTCGGCGACCGGGCTGAGGACGAGTCCGTCGAGCGACCGTGCCACAGCGACTGCTCCCTTACTGGGGGTTGGGACCGGGGGCTAGGGTGGCCACCGTAAGGCACTCGCGGGAGCCCGGACGCACCGGGCTGAGAGGGAGGCTGGGCGGCCTCCGACCGTACGAACCTGATCCGGGTCATGCCGGCGAAGGGAGGGGCTGGACGCCCATGCATCCACGTAACTCTTCAGATGTTCTCGTGGTCGGAGGCGGGATCATCGGTCTCGTCACGGCCTGGCGGGCGGCGCAGCGCGGGCTGCGGACCGCGCTCGCCGACCCCGAACCCGGCGGCGGTGCCGCGCAGGTCGCGGCGGGCATGCTCGCCGCCGTCACCGAGCTGCACTACGGCGAGGAGACCCTGCTCGCCCTCAACGTGGCCTCCGCCGCACGCTATCCGGCCTTCGCCGCCGAGCTGGAAGAGGCCTCGGGGCGCGACATCGGCTACCGCACCTGCGGCACCCTCGCGGTCGCCCTGGACACCGACGACCGCGCCCACCTGCGCGAACTGCACGCCCTGCAGCGCCGCTCGGGCCTCGAATCGGAGTGGCTCACGGGGCGCGAGTGCCGGCGCCTGGAGCCAATGCTCGCGCCGGGCGTACGTGGGGGCCTGCGGGTCGACGGCGACCACCAGGTCGATCCGCGGCGGCTGACCGCGGCGCTGGTGGTGGCGTGCGAGCGGGCCGGGGTCGTCTTCCACCGCGGTTGGGTGGAGCGGCTCGCTCTCGTACGCGACCGGGCCGCGGGCGCGGTTCTCACCGACGGCACGGAGCTGGCCGCCGACCAGGTGGTGGTGGCCGCGGGCAGCCTCAGCGGGCGGCTCGCGGACGTCGCCGTACGCCCGGTGAAGGGCCAGGTCCTGCGGCTGACGGTGCCGCCCGCGTACGCGCCCTTCCTCTCGCGGACGGTGCGGGCCGTGGTCCGGGGCAGCCACATCTATCTCGTGCCGCGCGAGAACGGCGAGCTCGTCGTCGGCGCGACCAGCGAGGAGCTCGGCTGGGACACCACGGTCACGGCGGGCGGGGTGTACGAGCTGCTGCGCGACGCCCATGAACTCGTCCCCGGCATCACGGAACTCCCCCTCACCGAGACCCGGGCCGGGCTCCGCCCTGGCTCCCCCGACAACGCTCCGCTGCTCGGCCCCACCGAGGTACCTGGGCTGCACCTGGCCACCGGGCACTTCCGCAACGGGGTGCTCCTGACGCCGGTGACCGGCGACGTCATGGCGCATGTGCTGGTCACCGGTGAACTCCCCGAAGAGGCGCGGCCGTTCACGCCCCGGCGCTTCCCCCTCGTACGACAGGAGCAGTCCGTATGAACATCTCGGTCAACGGGGACGCCCGCACCCTCACACCGGGGACCACCCTCGACCTGCTGGTCGCCACGCTCAGCGCGGCACCCTCCGGCGTCGCGGCGGCCGTCAACGAGACGGTCGTACCGCGCGGGCAGTGGCCCGCCACCGCGCTCGGCGACGGCGACCGTGTCGAGATCCTCACCGCAGTCCAGGGGGGCTGACCATGGCCGACGACCAGCTGACCGTCGCGGGCACCGCCTTCACCTCGCGCCTGATCATGGGAACGGGCGGCGCACCCAGCCTGGACGTACTGGAGCGCGCCCTCGTCGCGTCCGGCACCGAGCTGACGACCGTGGCGATGCGGCGCCTGGACCCGACGGTCCAGGGTTCGGTGCTTTCCGTACTGGACCGCCTCTCGATCCGGGTCCTGCCGAACACGGCGGGCTGCTTCACGGCGGGCGAGGCGGTGCTGACCGCGCGCCTCGCCCGTGAGGCGCTGGGCACGGACTGGATCAAGCTGGAGGTGGTCGCGGACGAGCGCACGCTGCTGCCCGACCCGATCGAGCTCCTGGACGCCGCGGAGACCCTCGTGGACGACGGCTTCACGGTCCTTCCGTACACCAACGACGACCCGGTCCTGGCCCGGAAGCTGGAGGACGTCGGCTGCGCGGCGATCATGCCGCTGGGCTCCCCGATCGGCTCGGGGCTCGGCATCCGCAACCCGCACAACTTCCAGCTGATCACCGAACGGGCCGGGGTCCCGGTGATCCTGGACGCGGGCGCGGGCACCGCGTCCGATGTGACGCTCGCCATGGAGCTGGGGTGCGCGGCGGTGATGCTGGCCTCGGCGGTCACGCGGGCCCAGGAGCCGGTGCTGATGGCGGAGGCGATGCGCCACGGGGTGGAGGCGGGCCGGCTCGCGTACCGGGCCGGCCGCATCCCGCGCCGCCATTTCGCGGAGGCGTCGTCCCCTGCGGAGGGGCGGGCGGAGCTGGACCCGGAGCGGCCGGCGTTCTGAGCCCCGGGGCTCCGTCCCTGTCACAGCTCGGCTTCAGTCCGGCACCGACGGCACCTGCCCGGACCAGGGTGTCAGCCCCGCCTCGTAGACTCGCTGCGTGGATACGACCCTTCAGGACCCCCTGGTCGGGCAGCTGCTCGACGGCCGCTACCGGGTGGAGGCGCGCATCGCCGTCGGTGGCATGGCCACGGTCTACCGGGCCGTCGACACCCGCCTCGACCGCGTGCTCGCCCTCAAGGTGATGCACCCGGCCCTCGCCGCCGACGCCGCTTTCGTCGAGCGGTTCATCCGCGAGGCCAAGTCCGTCGCGCGCCTCGCGCACCCCAATGTGGTCGGCGTCTTCGACCAGGGTGCGCAGGGCGCGTACGTCTATCTCGCGATGGAGTACGTCGCCGGGTGCACCCTGCGCGACGTGCTGCGCGAGCGCGGCGCTCTGCAGCCGCGCGCCGCCCTGGACATCCTGGAGCCGGTCCTGGCCGCGCTCGGCGCCGCCCACCGCGCCGGTTTCGTCCACCGCGACATGAAGCCGGAGAACGTCCTGATAGGGGACGACGGCCGGGTCAAGGTCGCCGACTTCGGTCTCGTACTGGCCGTGGACACGGTGACGAGCACCACAGGCACCCTGCTCGGCACGGTCTCCTATCTGGCGCCGGAGCAGATCGAGCACGGTACGGCCGACCCCCGCGCGGACGTCTATGCCTGCGGTGTCGTGCTGTACGAGATGCTGACCGGCGCCAAGCCGCACACCGGCGAGACCCCGGCCCAGGTCCTCTACCGCCACCTGAACGAGGACGTGCCCCCGCCGTCCGCCTCCGTGCCCGGCCTCGCGGCCGCCCTCGACGACCTGGTCGCGGCCGCGACCGCCCGCAATCAGGAGCTCCGCCCGTACGACGCGGTGGCGCTGCTCGGCATGGCCCAGGAAGCCCGCGCCACGCTCTCCGACGATCAGCTGGACGCGGTCCCGCCGCAGGCCAGGACCATCGAGCAGAGCGGCACCGAGGACCGTACGAGCGTGATTCCGCGCGCCCTGCCCCCCGAGGACGCCGTCCACCGCACCAGCCGCCTGGAGATGGCGCCCCTGGCGCCCGACGCACCTCAGCCGCCGTATCCGGCGCACCCCGCGCGGCAGCGGCAGCGGCGCAGCAGACGTGGCCCGATCGCGATCGTCACCGCTGTCGTCCTGCTCGTCCTCGGCCTGGGCGCCGGCGTCTGGTACATCAACTCGGGCCAGTTCACCCGCGTTCCTTCGCTCCTGGGCCAGACCCAGAAGGAAGCCAAGTCGCGGCTCGCCTCGGCCGGGCTCGACGTGAAGAAGGTCGAGCACGACTACAGCGACAGCTACACGCGCGGCACCGTCATGGCCTCCGACCCCGCGTCGGGCAGCCGTATCCGCGACAACGGCGCGGTGGGCCTCACCGTCTCCGACGGCCCCCGGACCGTGACGGTCCCCGACGTCACGGGCAAGTCCCTCGCCGACGCCCGGGCGGAGCTCAAGCGGAAGGGCCTGGCCCCCGGCCTGGTCACCCGGGAGTTCAGCGAGGACGCCGACCAGGGCAGTGTCATCCGTACGGATCCGGCCCCGGGCACCGAGCGCAGGGCGGACTCCGCCGTGGCCCTCACCGTCTCCAAGGGCTCCCCGGTCGAGGTCCCGTCCGTGATCGGTGATGCCGAGGACGACGCCCGCTCCGCCCTCGAGGACGAGGGGTTCAAGGTCGCCATCGCGCCGGAGCAGGTCAACTCCCCCGAGGACGAGGGTTCCGTGGCCACGCAGTCCCCGGACGAGGGCGCGCAGGCGGCGACGGGCGACACCATCACCCTCACCATCTCCAAGGGCCCCAAGGAGATCGAGGTCCCCGACGTCACCGGCGAGAGCATCGACGAGGCGACGAAGGACCTGAAGGCGGCGGGCTTCGAGGTCAAGGTCGACCGCCCCTTCCCCTTCCTCTCCGACACCATCGCGAGCCAGTCCGTCGAGGGCGGCGAGACGGCCCTGCAGGGCGACACCATCACCATCAAGACCAAGGGACTCTGATCCACCTCATGCGCAATCCCATCGGCGGCCATGTCCCCGTGGCCGGCGGCCTCGCCAAGGTCGGCCTTCCGTACGCCCGCGAGCTCGGCGCCGAGACCGTCCAGGTCTTCGTGGCCAACCCGCGCGGCTGGGCCACCCCGGACGGGAACCCGGCCCAGGACGAGCAGTTCAGGTCCGAGTGCGAGGCGGCGGCGATCCCGGCGTACGTCCACGCCCCGTATCTGATCAACTTCGGCTCGCACACCGAGGCGACCGTGGAGAAGTCCGTGGATTCGCTGCGCCACTCGCTGCGCCGCGGCCGCGAGATCGGCGCGCTGGGCGTGGTGGTGCACACCGGTTCGGCGACCGGCGGCCGCCCCCGCGCCGAGGCGCTCGCCCAGGTGCGCACCCATCTGCTGCCCCTGCTCGACGAACTCACCCACGACGACGACCCGGCCCTGCTCCTGGAGTCGACGGCCGGCCAGGGCTCCTCGCTCTGCTCGCGCACCTGGGACTTCGGCCCGTACTTCGAAGCGCTCGACTCGCATCCGAAGCTGGGTGTCTGCCTGGACACCTGCCACATCTTCGCCGCGGGCCACGATCTCGCCGGTCCCGGCGGGATGAAGGAGACCCTCGATCTGCTCGTGGACACGGTCGGCGAGGGCCGTCTCCAGCTGATCCACGCCAATGACTCCAAGGACGTGACCGGGGCGCACAAGGACCGTCACGAGAACATCGGCGCAGGTCACATCGGGGAGGAGCCTTTCCGCGAGCTGCTCTCGCACCCGGCGACCGAGGGCGTTCCGCTGATCATCGAGACCCCCGGCGGCCCGGAGGGACATGCGGCGGACGTGGCGCTGCTGAAGTCGCTGCGCCCTTGAGGGAATACCCCTGGGGGGTATACGGTTCCTGTCATCGACAGGAACCGCTATCCGGCGATGGGGGCCCAGCCATGCAGCACGAGACGCATGCCGAGCACGACCACACAGCGCACGGCGACCACACGGCGCACTCCGACCATTCCGCTCACCAGCACCACGGCGCGGGCACCGGCAAGGTCAGCTGGTCCATGGCCGCCCAGGCCACACTCCACTGCCTCACGGGCTGCGCCATCGGCGAGATCCTCGGCATGGTCATCGGCACCGCGCTCGGCTGGGGCAACATGCCGACGATGATCACCGCGATCGTCCTGGCGTTCTTCTTCGGATACGCCCTGACCCTGCGCTCCGTCACCAAGGCGGGCGTCGACTTCAAGACAGCCTTCAAGGTCGCCCTGGCCGCCGACACCCTCTCGATCGCCGTGATGGAGCTGATCGACAACGGAGTGATCGCCCTGTGGCCCGACGCCATGGACGCCACCCTCGCCGACGCCCTCTTCTGGGGCGCGCTCGCCGCCTCCCTGGCCCTGGCCTTCCTCGTCACCACCCCGGTCAACAAGTGGATGATCGGCCGCGGCAAGGGCCATGCGGTGGTCCACCGGTACCACCACTGATCACGCGGCGGCCACTGGCGGCAGGGCCCCTACAACTCCGGGCCTTCGCCCAGCTCTTCCTGGTACGAGTAGCGCTGCTCGCGCCAGGGGTCGCCGAGGTTGTGGTAGCCCCGCTCCTCCCAGAAGCCCCGGCGGTCCGCCGTCATGTACTCGACGCCGCGGACCCACTTGGGCCCCTTCCAGGCGTACAGATGCGGGACCACCAGGCGCAGCGGGAAGCCGTGCTCCGCGGTGAGCAGGTCACCGGCCTTGTGGGTGGCGAAGAGCGTGCGCTCCGCGGTGAAGTCCTCGAGCCGCATATTGGCGCTGTAGCCGTACTCGGCCCAGACCATGACATGCGTGACATCGGGCGCCGGCGGTGCGAGCTCGGTGAGCGTACGGGCGAGCACGCCGCCCCATTCGGCTCCCAGCATCGAGAATTTCGTGACGCAGTGCAGATCGGCGACGACCGAGGAGAACGGCAGCGCCGAGAACTCCTCGTGGTTCCAGCAGTGTTTGTCGCCGTCGGCGGTGGCCCCGAAGACCCGGAATTCCCAGCGCTCGGGCTTGAACTTCGGCACGGGCCCGTAGTGCGTCACCGGCCAGCCACGCTGCAGCCGTTGTCCCGGCGGAAGCTCGGACTGATCCATGCCTCCATGGTGACAGACAGCACGGGGTGGTCATGACCAGCCACCCTTGGGATCCGGGCAACTCCGACTAAGCGTGTACTTACTGGACGGCCCAGGAGCGCGATGCAAGGATGCGCGAAACCTGCCTGGTTCACCGTTTGGAAGGAGCCTCTGCGATGCAGGGCGACACCGAGGTCATCGAGTTCCTCAACGAGCAGCTGACCGCCGAACTCACCGCCATCAACCAGTACTTCCTGCACGCGAAGATGCAGGAGAACTTCGGCTGGACGAAGCTCGCGGCGTACACCCGTTCCGAGTCGATCGACGAGATGAAGCACGCGGAGGTGCTCACCGACCGGATCCTCTTCCTGGACGGCCTGCCGAACTACCAGCGGCTCTTCCATGTACGGGTCGGCCAGACGGTCACCGAGATGTTCCAGGCCGACCGCCAGGTCGAGCTGGAGGCCATCGACCGCCTCAAGCGCGGCATCGAGGTCATGCGGGGCAAGGGCGACATCACGTCGGCGAACATCTTCGAGTCGATCCTCGCGGACGAGGAGCACCACATCGACTATCTCGACACCCAGCTGGAGCTGGTGGAGAAGCTCGGAGAGCCGCTCTACATCGCGCAGCTGATCGAGCAGCCGAGCGGCGCGTAGGCGCTCAGGCGGCTTCGGGAAGGTCCAGGCGCTCCGGCTCGGCCGCCAGTTCCTGCGCTGCCGCCAGGGCCGGTACACCCTGGTCGATGAGCTCGCGCTGCGGGCAGGCGCCCCGGCCGAGGAGGGCCTGGATCCGTCGTACGCAGCCGCCGCAGTCGGTGCCGGCCTTGCAGGCGGAGGCTATCTGCCGCGGGGTGCAGGCACCCGCGTCCGCGTGCTGCTTGACCTGCTTCTCGGTGACGCCGAAGCACGAGCAGACGTACACGCGGTTCACCTCCCGACGGGATCGATAAGTAACGCCCGTCCCGATTAATCGGTGAGGCTAACCTAACCTTACCCGCCGCGTGCGAGACGTAAAAGGGCCGTGGGGTCCGGATCGATGTGATCCGCGCCCCACGGCCCTTGTCGCGTGATTCCTACTGGTCGCGGTACATCTCGGCGACCAGGAACGCCAGGTCCAGGGACTGGCTGCGGTTGAGGCGCGGGTCGCAGGCCGTCTCGTAGCGCTGGTGGAGGTCGTCGACGAAGATCTCGTCGCCGCCGCCCACGCACTCGGTGACGTCGTCACCGGTGAGCTCGACGTGGATGCCGCCCGGGTGCGTACCCAGACCCTTGTGGACCTCGAAGAAGCCCTTGACCTCGTCGAGCACGTCGTCGAAGCGGCGGGTCTTGTGGCCCGAGGCGGCCTCGAAGGTGTTGCCGTGCATCGGGTCGGTGACCCAGACGACCTGGGCACCGGACGCGGTGACCTTCTCGACCAGGTTCGGCAGCTTGTCGCGGACCTTGTCTGCGCCCATGCGGACGATGAAGGTCAGGCGGCCGGGCTCGCGGTCGGGGTCGAGGCGCTCGATGTAGGTGAGCGCGTCCTCCGGGGTGGTGGTCGGGCCGAGCTTCACACCGATCGGGTTGCGGATCTGGGCCGCGAACTCGATGTGCGCGTGGTCCAGCTGCCGGGTGCGCTCGCCGACCCAGACCATGTGGCCGGAGGTGTCGTAGAGCTTGCCCGTACGCGAATCGGTGCGGGTCAGCGCCGATTCGTAGTCGAGCAGCAGCGCCTCGTGCGAGGCGTAGAACTCGACCGCCTTGAACTCGGCCGGGTCGGTGCCGCAGGCCTTCATGAAGTTCAGCGCGTTGTCGATCTCGCGGGCCAGCTGCTCGTAGCGCTGCCCGGAGGGGGACGACTTCACGAAGTCCTGGTTCCAGGCGTGCACCTGGCGCAGGTCGGCGTAACCGCCGGTGGTGAAGGCGCGCACCAGGTTGAGCGTGGAGGCGGAGGCGTTGTACATCCGCTTGAGGCGCTCGGGGTCCGGGATACGGGACTTCTCGTCGAAGCCGAAGCCGTTGACGGAGTCGCCGCGGTAGGTGGGCAGCGTCACGCCGTCGCGGGTCTCGGTGCCCTTGGAGCGCGGCTTGGAGTACTGCCCGGCGATGCGGCCGACCTTGACCACCGGCACGGAGGCCGCGTAGGTCAGGACGGCGCTCATCTGGAGCAGGGTCTTGAGCTTGGCACGGATGTGGTCTGCGGATACGGCGTCGAAGGCCTCGGCGCAGTCGCCGCCCTGCAGAAGGAACGCCTCGCCCTTGGCGACGGCTCCCAGTCGGGCACGCAGCTGGTCGCACTCGCCCGCGAAGACGAGCGGCGGATACGACTCGAGGTCCGCGATCACATCGCGCAGAGCCTCGGCATCGGGGTACTCGGGCTGCTGCGCCGCGGGAAGGTCTCGCCAGGTGTTTACGTTCACGGTCACGCGCTCCACATTACGGGGTCGCGTCCACTGCTTTTCGCCGTGCTCAGTGGCTGAGACGCCCACCTGTCACTCCGGTAACTGCTACTCTCACGCGGTTTTCACGAGTGATTCAGGCGATCGGTGGGGTGCGTGTTGAACCGAAGACACAGAAGAGACCGCAAGAAGCAGTTCGTTGCGTACGGCGTCGCCGCGGCCCTGGTGGCCGCCGGCGCGATCACGACCGTGGCCGTCGCCTCGCCGGAGTCGCCGTCCGACGGGAAGCCGGCCGCCCCCGCGTCGCTGCAGGCGCAGTTCGCGGACGCCGCGAAGGAGTACGACGTACCGCAGAGCGTGCTCATGGCGGTCTCGTACCGGCAGACGCTCTGGGAGACGCACGACGGGCTGCCGAGCACGACCGGCGCCTACAACGTCATGGGCCTGACCCGGGTGATCCCGCAGGACGTGGAGCAGCCGAGCACCGACGACCGGCTCTCGCACCTCAACATGAGCGGCGACCCGACCGTCACGAAGCATTTCAACGCCAAGCGCGCGCTGCAGGCCGCACCGGCGACGGTCGACACCTCGGACCCCCGGCTGCACACCCTCGAAAAGGCCGCCAAGCTGATCGACGCCCCGGCGGACTCGCTGAAGACGGACTCCGCACGGTCCATCCGCGCGGGCGCGGCGCTGCTCGCCGAGTACCAGCGCGAATCCGGCGCCTCTCTGTCGCAGGACGCGGGCAAGTGGTATCCGGCCGTCGCCCGTTACAGCCAGTCGCCCGACGCCAAGGGCGCCCAGCTCTTCGCGACGCGCGTCTTCGACTCGATCAGGACCGGCGAGAGCCGGCTGACCGCCGACGGCCAGCGGCTGACGCTCGCCGCCGAGCCCTCGGTGACCCCGGTCAAGCCCTCGAAGCTGCCCCTCGCGGCGACGTACGCGAGCACGGCCGCGGCGCCCGCACCTGAGTGCCCGACCACGCTGAACTGCAACTTCGTCCCGGCCGGCTACGGCGCCAACGGCGCTCCTGACGACTACGGCAACTACAACGTCGCCAACCGCCCCGCCAACGGCGCGGACATCCGCCAGATCGTCATCCACGACACCGAGGGCAGCTACGCCGGAGCCCTCGCGACCTTCCAGAACAAGGCCACCTACACGTCCACCCACTACCTGATCCGGGCCTCCGACGGCCTGGTCACGCAGATGGTGCAGACGAAGGACGAGGCCTGGCACGCGGCCAACAAGACCGTGAACATGCACGCCATCGGCATCGAGCACGAGGGCTACGCCATCAAGGCGGGCAGCTGGTACACCGAGCCGCAGTACGAGTCCTCGGCGACCCTGGTGAAGTACCTGGCGGCCAAGTTCTCCATCCCGCTGGACCGCGAGCACATCATCGGCCACGACGAGGTGCCCGGTCCTCTGGACGCCAATGTCGGCGGCCAGCACTGGGACCCGGGCCCCTTCTGGGACTGGAACCACTACATGACGCTGGTCGGTGCCCCCACGGGCGCCAGCGGCGCCGGCGGCCCGCTCAAGGCAGGTGAACTGGTCCGCTACGTACCGCCGTTCACCAGCGCCAACCAGCCCAAGCTGACCTACGGCGGCAAGGCCGTCGCCACCCAGCCCGCCAACTTCGGCTACCTGTACGCGACTCCGTCGACCAGCGGCAAGCCGCTCACCGACGCGTACCTGGGCACGCAGACGTCCACCGACGCCCCCAACTGGTCCAACAAGCTGGTCGCGGGCGGTTCCTACGTCGTCGCCGAGGCCCAGGACAACTGGACCGCCGTCTGGTACGGCGGCCAGAAGGCCTGGTTCTCCAACCCGGGCGGCCAGTTCACGGCCCCCGTCGGCAAGACCTCCCAGACGGTGATCACGGCCAAGGCCGGGGCCACGTCCATCCCGGTCTACGGTCGCGCGTACCCCGAGGACGCCGCGTACGCGGGCACCAACGTCCCCGTCCAGACCAGCAACTCCGCCTCGCTGACCAAGTACACGATCCCGGCCGGCCAGAAGTACGCACTCGCCGGTGCGCCCGTGACCGGCGACTACTACTTCGGCGGGACCGCGGACGGCACGGGCGTCGGATCGCGGACCCTGGTCAAGGGCACCAACTCCTTCTACCCGATCCGCTACAACCACCGCATCGCCTGGCTGAAGGCCTCCGATGTGCAGCAGGTGGCGAGCACCGTCCCGGACGCGGGCACCACCCGCTACAACATCCTGGCGCGGGACACCTCGGGCGTCGTATGGCAGTACCAGGGCACCGGCAACGCCGCCTCGCCGTACTACACGCGCTTCCGCGTCGGCGGCGGCTGGCAGGGCTTCGACGCCATCTCCCCCATGACGGCGCTGCGCGCGGACGGCACCGGCGACATGGTGGCCCGCGACACGACCGGGACCGGGGTGCTCTGGTACTACCGGGGCAGCGGGAACCCGTCCTCGCCGTTCCTCTCCCGCCTGAAGGTGGGCTCGGGCTGGGGGGCGTACAGCAGCCTGGTCGGCATCCGTGACGTCACCGGCGACGGGAAGGCGGACATGCTGGCCAGGGACACCACCGGTGTCTTCTGGTTCTACGCGGGCACCGGCACCCCCTCCGCCCCGTTCGAGCCGCGGGTGCGGGTCGGCAGCGGCTGGAACGCCTACAACGCGATGGTCGCCACCGGGGACATCACCGGCGACGGCAAGCCCGACATGGTCGCCCGCGACTCCACGGGCGTGCTCTGGCTCTACCAGGGCGCCAACAGCACCACGGCGCCCTTCGAGCCGCGCGTGAGGATCGGCTCGGGCTGGTCCGCCTACAACAGCCTCGTAGGCGTGAGCGACCTCTCCGGCGACGGAAAGCCCGACATGATCGCCCGCGATGCCAGTGGCGGTCTGTGGCTCTACAAGGGCGTCTACAGCACCACCGCGCCCTTCGCCCCGCGGGTGCAGGTAGGCACCGGCTGGGGTTCGTACAACCTGCTGTTCTGATCCACACAGCGCCACACGGCGCGGACGGATGCGCTAGGGTCGGGCCCATGTTCACGCAGACGACCCAGAATTGGTGGTGGACCGCTCATCCGGCGGCCCACTGACTGCGCGTACACACCGTTCGCGAAGGCCGCCCCCAGAGGGCGGCCTTTTCCGTTTCCGCGGGCCGTTCCTCTCCACTGGATTCTCTGGAAGGAACCGCACCCATGAACACCTCTCCGATCATCGAGAAGCTCCTCGGCGCCGACTGCCCGCCCTTCGCCCTGCTGCGCCGCCGCACCCCGGGCCGCGACCACGACCTCGTGGAGGTCCTGATCGGCGACGTCCGCGAGGCCGAGCGCCTCGCGGACATCCCGGACCGCGCGCTCGCCCTCGTACCGTTCCGGCAGATCAGGGAGCGCGGCTTCGATGTGCGCGACGACGGGACGCCGCTGTCCGTGCTGGTCCCCGAGGAGACGTACGAGCTCCCCCTCGACGAGGTGCTCGCCCGGCTCCCCGCGCACGACGTACGGGTGGAGGGCGGTGCCTTCGACGTCGGCGACGAGGAGTACGCGGGCATCGTCGGGCGGGTCATCGAGGACGAGATCGGCCGGGGCGAGGGCGCCAACTTCGTCATCAGGCGTACGTACACGGGCGAGATCCCCGGCTTCGGCAGAGCCGACGCGCTCGCGCTCTTCCGGCGGCTGCTCACCGGCGAGCAGGGCGCGTACTGGACCTTCGTCGTGCACACCGGGGAGCGGACGCTGGTCGGCGCGAGCCCCGAGGTGCATGTGCGGATGTCCGGCGGGACGGTCGTCATGAACCCCATCAGCGGCACCTTCCGCTACCCGCCCGAGGGGCCGAGCGCCGAGGCGCTGCTCGACTTCCTGGGTGACCGCAAGGAGACCGAGGAGCTCTCCATGGTGGTCGACGAGGAGCTGAAGATGATGTGCACGGTGGGCGACAAGGGCGGGGTGGTGATCGGGCCGCGGCTCAAGGAGATGGCCCATCTCGCGCACACCGAGTACGAGTTGAGGGGGCGCAGCTCCCTGGACGTGCGCGAGGTGCTGAAGGAGACGATGTTCGCGGCGACCGTCACCGGGTCCCCGGTGCAGAACGCCTGCCGGGTCATCGAACGCCATGAGATCGGCGGGCGCGGCTACTACGCGGGCGCGCTGGCGCTGATCGGGCGGGACGCGGGCGGCGCCCAGACCCTGGACTCGCCGATCCTGATCCGTACCGCCGACATCGACCACGAGGGCCGGCTGCGGGTCCCGGTCGGCGCGACGCTCGTACGGCACTCGGATCCGGCGGGCGAGGTCGCCGAGACGCACGCCAAGGCGGCCGGTGTGCTGGCGGCTCTGGGTGTACGTCCCGGGCGCCCGGCCGCCGAGGCCGAGCGCCCCCGGCTCGCGGACGATCCGCGGGTGCAGGCGGCGCTGGCTGCCCGGCGGGCGGATCTGGCGCCGTTCTGGCTGCGGATGCAGGAGGCGGCGGCCGAGCTGACCGGGCACGCGCTGGTGGTGGACGCGGAGGACACCTTCACCTCGATGCTGGCGCATCTGCTGCGCGGCTCCGGCCTTGAGGTGACGGTACGGCGCTACGACGAGCCCGGGCTGCGCGATGCGGTCCGCGCCCACGAGGGGCCCGTGGTGCTCGGCCCCGGCCCCGGGAATCCGGCGGACGCGACCGACCCGAAGATGCGCTTCCTGCGCGAGCTGGCGGCCGACCTGCTCCGGGAGCACCGGGGCGGACTGCTCGGCGTCTGCCTCGGCCATGAGCTGATCGCGGCGGAGCTGGGGCTGGAACTCGTACGCAAGGACGTGCCGTTCCAGGGCGCGCAGGAGCGGATCGACTTCTTCGGGCGCGAGGAGGCGGTCGGCTTCTACAACAGCTTCACGGCCCGCTGCGACGAGCAGACGGTGGCCGAACTGGCGCTGCACCGCGTCGAGTTGAGCCGGGATGCGGCGAGCGGCGACATCCATGCGCTGCGCGGGCCCGGGTTCGCCGGCGTGCAGTTCCACCCGGAGTCGGTGCTGACCCTGGACGGGGCCGCGATCACCGCGACGCTGCTCGCGGGGGTCCTCGTATAGCCGGTCAGTCCTGCGGCGCGGCGGGGACCAGGACATTCTCGCTGCGCCGGCCGGCCTCGAAGTCCTGGACGTTCTGGACGGTGGCCTCGATGATCTGGCCCAGTGCGTCGACCGTGTAGTAGGCCTGGTGCGAGGTGACCAGCACGTTCGGGAAGGTGACGAGCCGGGCGAGGGTGTCGTCCTCGACGACCTCCAGGGACTTGTCGAGGTAGAAGAGACCGGCCTCGGCCTCGTACACATCGAGCCCCACACCCGCGAAACGCCCCTGGCGCAGCTCGTGGACCAGCGCCTCGCTGTCGATGAGCCCGCCGCGGCTGGAGTTGATGAGGATCGCGTCGTCCTTCATGGAGCGCAGGGCGGCGGAGTTGATGATGTGGTGCGTCGAGGGCAGCAGCGGGACGTGCAGGGTGATCACGTCGGACTCGACGAGGAGTTCGTCCTTCTCGACGTACTTCATGCCGAGCTCCACGCAGGCCGGGTTCGGTGCGACGTCCCAGCCGAGCAGGTTCATGCCGAAGCCGTGGGCGATTCGGGTGAACGCTTCGCCGATCTTGCCGGTGCCGAGCACGCCGACCGTACGGCCGCGCATGTCGCGCCCCATCAGCCCGTCGAGCCGGAAGTCGAAGTCGCGGGTGCGGGCCGATGCGCGGACGATGCGGCGGTTGACCGCCATGGCGAGGGTCCAGGCGAATTCGGCGACCGAGTACGGCGAGTAGTACGAGACCCGGGCGACGGTGAGGCCCAGCTCCTTGGCGACGTCGAGGTCGATGTTGTTGAAGCCGGTGGAACGCTGGGCGATCAGCTTGGTGCCGCCCGCCGCCAGGATGCGCAGGACGCGGGCGTCCAGGATGCCGTTGACGCTGGAGCTGACGACCTGGTGTCCGGCGGCGAGGGGCGCGGTGTCCTCGTTGAGGAAGGTGTCCAGGCAGTGGATCGGGTAGCGGCCTTCGAAGGCCGCTTCGATCAGCGGCTTCTCATCGGCCTGCACACCGAATGCAATGATTTCCACGCTGACTCCCGGAACGTACGACTATGGGCCGGATATCGCGAATATACGGCCCATAGCCCGGCCCCGCTCAGCCGAAGAAGACGCTCACCTCGCTGTACAGCGAGGGATCCACCGTCTTGAGCCGCGCGGTCGCCTCCGCGATGGGGACGCGCAGGATGTCCGTGCCGCGCAGCGCGACCATCCGGCCGAAGTCGCCGTCGCGCACCGCCTCGATCGCATGGAGCCCGAAGCGGGTCGCCAGCCAGCGATCGAAGGCGCTGGGGGTGCCGCCGCGCTGGACATGGCCGAGGACGGTCGTACGGGCCTCCTTGCCGGTCCGCTTCTCGATCTCCTTGGCCAGCCACTCGCCGACACCGGAGAGCCGGACATGCCCGAAGGAGTCGAGGGTGCCGTCCTTGAGGACCGCGTCGCCGTCCTTGGGCATGGCGCCCTCGGCGACGACGACGATCGGGGCGTACGAAGCCTTGAAGCGGGAGGTCACCCAGGCGCAGACCTGGTCGAGGTCGAAGCGCTGCTCGGGGATGAGGATGACGTTGGCGCCGCCCGCGAGCCCGGAGTGCAGCGCGATCCAGCCGGCGTGGCGGCCCATGACCTCGACGACCAGGACGCGCATGTGGGATTCGGCGGTGGTGTGGAGGCGGTCGATGGCCTCGGTGGCGATGCCGACGGCGGTGTCGAAGCCGAAGGTGTAGTCCGTGCCCGAGAGATCGTTGTCGATGGTCTTGGGGACGCCGACGCAGGGGATGCCGTACTCGTCGTTCAGCCGGGCGGCCACGCCCAGGGTGTCCTCCCCGCCGATCACGATCAGCGAGTCGACCTCGTACTTGGCGAGGTTCTCCTTGACGCGGCGGATGCCGTTCTCCGCCTTGAGCGGGTTGGTGCGCGAGGACCCGAGGATGGTGCCGCCGCGCGGCAGGATGCCGCGCACCGCCGGGATGTCGAGCCGGACGGTGGCGCCTTCCAGGGGGCCCCGCCAGCCGTCCTTGAACCCGGTGAAGTCGTAGCCGTACTCCTGCACGCCCTTGCGGACGATGCCTCGGATGACCGCGTTGAGACCGGGGCAGTCGCCGCCTCCGGTCAGGACTCCGACCCGCATGGAACCACGTCCCTTCACTGTGGAAGATGTCGTGCGTCCCAAGCTACGGGTGAGGTGACCCACGTCACTAGAGAGCGTCAGGCATCGTCCAGACCGCGCTCTATCGCATAGCGGACGAGCTCCACGCGGTTGTGCAACTGAAGCTTGCCCAGGGTGTTCTGGACGTGGTTCTGCACCGTGCGGTGGGAGATGACGAGGCGCTCGGCGATCTGCTTGTAGCTCAGCCCCTTGGCGACCAGGCGCAGCACCTCGGTCTCGCGGTCGGTGAGCTGCGGGACCTTGGGTTCGTCGGCGCCCGCGGGCGCCGGGTCGGAGGCCAGCCGGCGGTACTCGCCGAGCACCAGGCCCGCGAGGCCGGGGGTGAAGACGGGGTCGCCGACGGCGGTCCTCCGGACGGCGTCGGTCAGCTCCTCGGTGCTGGCCGACTTCAGCAGATAGCCCGTCGCCCCGGATTTCACCGCTTCCAGTACGTCGGCGTGCTCACCGCTCGCGGAGAGCACCAGCACGCGCAGCCCCGGATCGGTGGAGACGAGCTCCTTGCAGACCTGGACGCCGGGCATGCCGGGCAGATTCAGGTCCAGGACCAGGACGTCGGGATCGACGGCCGTCGCCCTGCGGACCGCCTGCGGTCCGTCCCCCGCCGTGGCGACCACGTCGAAGCCCGCCGCCGCCAGGTCGCGGGCGACCGCGTCCCGCCACATCGGGTGGTCGTCGACCACCATCACCTTGATCGTCTGCTGCTCGGTCATCTTCCCTGTCCTGCCTTCCCCCGTGGAACCTTCAGTTCTACTTCCGTGCCCTGCCCCGGAACCGAGATCAGTTCGGCCGTGCCGCCCAGATCCCGCAACCGCCCCCGGATCGACTGGGCGACGCCCAGCCGTCCTTCGCCCTCGGCCACCGCGAGCCGCCCTGCCGGGATGCCCGGGCCGTCGTCCCGTACGGTCACGATCACCTCGTCCGGTTCGTCCTCGACCAGGATCCAGGCCTGGGCGTCCTCGCCCGCGTGCCTGCGGACATTGTCCAGGGCGGCACTGACAGCGGACGCCAGCTCCATCGCGGCGGCGGCAGGAAGCATCACCGGGGCACCCGGGTCCGAGAGGGTGATCCGCGACCCCGCGTGCGGAGCGAGCAGCGTCCGTACGTCGCACGGGCCTGCCGCCTCGGCCCCCGGGCCGGACTCCTCGCGCGGCGGCCCGCCCTGGGCGGGCAGAAGACCGCTGGAGACCAGGGTCCGCAGGGCGACCTCCTGCTCCCCCGCCATCCGGCCGAGCTCCGCCGCCTCGCCGCCCAGCGCGTTCCCGCGGCGCTGCACCATGGCAAGGACCTGCAGGACACCGTCGTGGATGTCCCGGGCGAGGCGCTCGCGCTCACGCGTCGCCGCCTCGATCTCCAGGGCGCGGGCGAGGGTGCGCTCGGAGGCGCGGGCGACCTCGACGATGTAGCCGATCGCGATGGAGGCGATCCACACCAGCAGGATGTTGTGCAGGGTGTCCTGGGTGGGCCGGCCGCGCTCGACGATATTGGCGACGGCGACCAGCGAGGAGGCGAATCCCGCCCACCGCCAGCCGCCCTTGATCGCGAAGGCGATGACGGAGCCCGCGGTCCATATGGACGGCAGCGTCGGACCGCCCTCCACGATGCGTTGGTGGGCATCGGTGATGGGGGTCAGCAGGATGCCGACGAGCGCGACCGTCAGGTCGGCGGTGAGGAAGCGTTTGGTGCAGCTGACGGCGTTGGCGACCCTGGGGAGCGTGGCCAGGGTCCAGACGGCGAGCACGGAGAGATAGCCGACGGCTATCCAGGGGCGTACGAACTTCTCCCAGGCCGAGCCGAACAGCACGATCGCGTACACCATGGTCAGCACGCGGTAGCCGGTCAGAGCACGCCACAGCGGCTGCTCGACCGACATCCGTATGACGCGGTCGCTCTTCTCGCGTCTGGTCATCTCCCCCACCCCCATGGGCTGTTGCCCCTAAGCCTTGCCGGCCTTTTCGGCCTTCGCCGCCTTCTCGGCCTTCTCCGCCTTCGCCGCGTCCGCGATCTGGCGCTTGGCCGCGGTCGCGTAGATGTCGACGTACTCCTGGCCGGAGAGCTTCATGATCTCGTACATGACCTCGTCGGTCACCGAACGCAGGATGAAGCGGTCGTTCTCCATGCCGTGGTACCGGCTGAAGTCCAGCGGCTTGCCGATCTTGATGCCCGGCCTCATCAGCTTGGGCATCACCTGTCCCGGCGGCTGGATCTTCTCGGTGTCGATCATCGCGACCGGGATGACGGGCGCCCCCGTGGCCAGTGCCACGCGCGCCAGGCCACCGGGCTTGCCCCGGTAGAGGCGGCCGTCGGGCGAGCGCGTGCCCTCCGGGTAGATACCGAAGAGGCCGCCGCCCTCGATGACGTTGATGCCGGCCTTGATCGCCGCCTCACCCGCACCGCGACCGCCCGAGCGGTCCACCGGCAGCTGGCCGACGCCCTTGAAGAAGGCCGCGGTCAGCTTGCCCTTCACCCCGGGCGAAGTGAAGTACTCCGCCTTCGCGATGAAGGTGACCTTGCGGTCCAGGACCGCGGGCAGGAAGAAGGAGTCCGAGAAGGACAGGTGGTTGCTCGCCAGGATCGCAGGCCCCTCGACGGGAATGTTCTCGATCCCCTCCACCCAGGGCCTGAAAGCCAGCTTCAGGGATCCCCCGATGGAGAACTTCATTGCGCCGTAGATCAACTCGGGTTCCTCCTGTATATGCCCGCCCCGACCCTATCCCGTGGGCGGCCCGCGCTCTCTTTCCGAGCGGACGACGGCCCTGGTCGGTGTCGGTCCGGTCGCGTACGGTGAGTAGAACTTCCCCATCACACACGCAGGAGGCCCTGGTGCCGGTCCTTCCTGGAGCCGAGCCCTACCGCCACGAGGGCGGCGAGGTCGGCGTCCTCCTCTGTCACGGCTTCACCGGTTCCCCCCAGTCGCTGCGCCCCTGGGCGGAGTATCTGGCGGAGCGCGGCCTGACCGTCTCGCTGCCGCTGCTGCCCGGTCACGGCACCCGCTGGCAGGACATGCAGCTCACCGGCTGGCAGGACTGGTACGCGGAGGTCGACCGCGAGCTGCGCGCTCTGCTGGAGCGGTGCACCACGGTCTTCGTCTTCGGCCTCTCCATGGGCGGCACCCTCACGCTGCGGCTCGCCGCCAAACACGGGGACGCGGTCGCCGGCCTGGTCCTCGTCAACCCGGCGAACAAGGTGCACGGCCTGGCGGCGCAGGCGCTGCCTGTGGTCCGGCATCTGGTCCGCTCCACGCCCGGTATCGCCAGCGACATCGCCCTCGAAGGCTCGGAGGAGGTCGGTTACGACCGGGTGCCGCTGCACGCGGCCCACTCCTTCCGTAACTTCTGCAAGCTGGTCGACCGCGACCTTCCACAGGTCACCCAGCCTGTGGTGCTGCTGCACAGCCCGCAGGACCATGTGGTGCCGCCGGTCGACTCGGCGCGCATCCTGGGCCGGATCTCGTCGACCGATGTCGAGGAGATCCTGCTGGAACAGAGCTACCACGTCGCGACGTTGGACCACGATGCGGAGCGGATTTTCGAGAAGAGTTACGCGTTCATCGGCCGCCTCGCTCCGAGTGTCGGGAAGAAGGGGAGCACCACAGGTGGCTGAGAACGACGCTGAGCGCGAGCCGCAGCCGATCGACGAGGAAGCGGTCTGGGCGGCGATTGTCGCGGGGTACGGCGAGGAGCCGAAGGACCCCACGGGCACCAAGCCGTTCAAGTCGGTGGAAGACCTCGCCCTCCTGGAGGACGACGTCAACGAGACGCCTTCTCCCGCCACGAAGCCGGAGAAGCCCGAGAAGCCGGCGTTGGGCAGCTCGGTGGTCTTCGCCCCCGGGGTCGGCGGCCCGCGTGACTTCAGCGTGGCCGAGCCCAAGGACGACGACCTCGACGACAGCGACGAGGGCCACTTCGTCCCGCCGGACCCGGAGCTCCCGGAGGCCGATGTCACCTCCAAGTTCGCCTGGCTGGCCGTGGTCGGCGGTCCCGTGCTGCTGCTCCTGGCCGTACTCCTCGGCTGGGAGATGACGTGGTGGCTCACGCTGCTCGGGGTCGGCGGCTTCCTCGGCGGGTTCGGGACGCTGGTGGCGCGGATGAAGCACGATGACGAGGACGGGGACGATCCGGGGCGCGGCGCGGTGGTCTGAGGCCGGGGGGGCTCCCGGTAAGCGGGGGCTGCGCCCCCTGCACCCCCGATCGCGGCCCTTCGGCCGCTCGTCCTCAATCGCCGGACGGGCTGATTTTTGCTGGACTTCGTTCGCACCCCTCCGGCGATCGAGGAGCGGGGGCACGGGGGCAGAGCCCCCGTCACGCCGCCGGCACCCGCACCGCCGCCAGCACCGGCAGGTGATCCGTCGCCGCGCGCAGATCAGCGTCCGAGATCCCCAACGGCACCCCGCAGCCCAGCACTTCGACCCCCGGCGTCGCGAACAACGCGTCGATACGCTGCCGCGGCGCCGCGGCCGGAGACGTGTGCTCGCCACCCCACGGCTTCGCCGCCCAGCAGTCCTGCATCCGTTCCGCCAGCCGCCGGAAGCTCCGCCCCCCAGGGCCTTCGTTCAGGTCGCCGCCCGCGATCGCGTACGGGACGTCCATCGCCTCCAGTCGCTCGAGCAGCAGCCCGGCCTGGGCGTACCGCTCGTCGCTCCGCAGGCTCAAGTGGCAGCTGAGCAGCCCGATCCGGGCGGCCCCGATCCGTACGACAGCGGTCGCGAACCCGCGCTGGTGCAGTCCGGGCGTACGCGGCAGCAGTACGTCCTCCGTACGCTCCACCGTGGCCCGCAGCGAACACAGCAGCAGCGGCCCCGAAGCGGTCGCCCCGCCGCCGAGCACCACCAGGTCGGTCTGCGAGGCCAGCCAGGCCGCCCGCTTGCGCCAGCGGAAGAAGCGCGGCGCCTCCTGGATCAGGACCAGATCGGGCTCGCAGGCACGGATCACCCGTACCAGCGCCTCGCGGTCGTCGCGCATCGAGCGGATGTTGTAGCTGAGCACCCGGATCACGGCCGAACCGTCCGGCTCGGTGCGGGAGTTGGGAAGTTCGGTGATCACCATGGGCGCCACGATACGACGATGCCCGCCGGGTCCCCAGGGGGCACGGCGGGCAGAGTCGCAAGCGGTCGTGCGGTCACATGACGGGGTCGGGCTCCCGCGCCAGGTCGGCCGCTCCGACCAGTCCGGCCTTGTTGCCGAGCTGGGCGGCGATCACGTCGGCCACCGGGCGCCAGTTGCCGCCCACCAGCCAGCGCTTGTACGACTTGCGGATCGGGTCGAGGACCAGTTCGCCCTCGTCCGAGAGACCGCCGCCGACGATGAACGCCGACGGGTCGAAGAGCGAGGCCAGGTCGGCGAGACCGGCACCGGCCCAGCGGGCCAGCTCGCGGTAGGAGTCGACGGCGACCAGGTCGCCCTGGCGCGCGGCCATCGAGATGTGCTTGCCCTCAATGCCCTCGGGGGTGCCGTCGCCCAGCGAGAGCAGGTACTCGGCGTTCTCCGGGGTGGCGTTGGCGCGCTGCATCGCGTACCGGACGAGCGCCCGGCCCGAGGCGTACTGCTCCCAGCAGCCCTGGCTCCCGCAGCCGCAGAGCAGACCGTCGGGGACCATCCGGATGTGGCCGAACTCGGCGGCGACGCCGAAGTGGCCGCGGCGCAGCTTGTTGCCGATGATGATGCCGCCACCGAGACCGGTGCCGAGCGTGATGCAGATGACGTTGCGGTGGCCCTTGCCGGCACCGAACTTGTACTCGCCCCAGGCGGCCGCGTTCGCGTCGTTCTCGACGACGACCGGCAGCCCCACGCGCTCCTCGACCTTGGCCTTCAGCGGCTCCTGCCGCCAGTCGATGTTCGGCGCGAAGTACACGGTGGAACGCTGACGGTTGACGTATCCCGCGGCGCCGATACCCACGCCGACGATCTCGTGCCCGGCCCTGGCGCCTTCCACGGCCGATGCGATCGCGTCCACGATGGACGGCGCCGTGCTGGGCGTCGGCACCTTGAATGTCGAGAGGATGTTGCCTTCCTCATCGACCACTCCGGCCGCGATCTTCGTGCCGCCGATATCGACGCCGATGGTGAGTCCCATTAGTCCCTCAGTTTTCGGTCGAGCCCCGCTACGCCCAACCATACCCAAGGGGTGTCAGTCGAGGTCGATGTGCTCGGCTGCGCCGCTGTCGCCTTCGTCCTTCTTGGGGTCGTTCGTCCAGCGCTTCTCGTGGTTCTCCACCGCCGAGCGATAGGCCGCGAGGAGTTCGCCGCCGGCCGCCGCGAGGTGGTCGAAGACGTCGGGGTTGCGCTCGATGACGGGCTCGACCGCGGCCTTGGCCTGATTGAGCACCTGCTGCACGGCGCCCTGCGCGGCCATTCCGGGCAGCGAGGACTGGAAGGAGGTGACCTTGTCGGCGACGGCGTCGAGCAGTTTGCGCAGCTCTTCGGCGGCCGATCCGGGCGGCGTGCCGTACTGCGTACGGCGCCGGGCCTTCTCGGCGGCCAGGTCCTCCGCGCACGCCTTCTCCCAGGCGTCCGAGTCGGTGGCGGGACGCTCGGTGTCTTCGCTCATGACGGACTCCTGCGGAGGGACGGGGGCTCTGGTGCCTGCACTCGACGTTACCCGAATGGGCGTACGGCGTTCACCGTGTCTGCGGCCACAGAGCGGGATCCGGCGTGAACCGTACGCTCAGCACCCCGTCCGAGAGCCCCGCGCCCGACACCGTGCAGCGGCGCAGCGCGGAGGGCAGGGGGACGATTCTGCGGAACGGGCCGACGGTGAGCAGGAGTTCGTCCCCGCGCCGGACCAGACCGAGGTCGTCCTTGGACGCTCCGGGCAGCGGCAGCCGCCATACGAGCACCCCGCCGCCTTCGCCGTCCTCGCCGCGCCGGTCCTCGACCGTCCAGCCGGGGCCCGCCGCGATCGGTGCGTCAGGGCGCCCGATGAGGTGCAGGTCGTCGGCGGAGCGCGGGTCGCGGCCGAGGTGCGGGAGTTCGGTGACGTCGCCGAAGTCGGCGTACATCGCCTTCAGGTGTTCCTGCTGCTGGGCTGCGAGCGCGGACAGCCAGGGGTCGGGCGATTCCGTGGGCAGCAGCCGGTTGGCGGTGACCATGTCGAGGGTGTGGCCGTGCAGCGCGAGACCGAGCCTGGCGCTGCGCAGCGCCTCGGTGGCGGCGGGCCCCGGCTCCGCGACGAGCCGTACGACGGTGCCGGGGTCGTCTGTCACGGCCTGTACGGCGGCCAGTTGGAGCTGCCAGCGCGCCGCGGTCTCGTACAGCCACTGCGCCGGCATCGGTACGCCGGCGAGCTGCGCCAGCATCGGCCGCAGCGCCCTGGCCGCCTGGCGCTCGGGCGGGACGAGGCGGCGCAGATAGCGGCGCAGCTGCTCGGGCAGGGCCAGTACGGCGAGGGCCTGCGCTGTCGGCGGCATGTCGACGACGACCAGGTCGCTCTCGCCTGCGGACGCCTCCAGCAGGGCACTGAGCAGCGCGAACTGCTCGGCTCCCGGCAGTTCGGTCAGCTCGCCCTCGTCGAGGCGGTCCGCACCGAGCAGGTCGAGCGCGACGGCGGAGCGCTCCTGGAGCGCCATCAGTTCACTGCGGAAATGGGCCCCGGAGTCGATCCGCGAGACGGTCAGCCCCGGTTCGCCGAAGACCGGCGGCGCGCCGTCGGTCAGCAGCAGCACCCGCCGGCCGCCACGGGCGGCCGCGAGCGCGGTCGCCGCCGCGACGGTCGTACGGCCACTGCCGCCCGAGCCGGTGACGAGGACCGTGGAGGGGCCGGACATCAGGCCTCTCGCTCGCTCTCCACACGCTTCTTCAGACCCGCCAGGGCGCGGTCGATGATGACCTTCTCCGCCTTGCGCTTGATCATGCCGAGCATCGGGATCTTGACGTCGACGGTCAGCTGGTAGGTGACCTCGGTGCCCTCGCCCTTGGAGCTGAGCCGGTACGAACCGTCGAGTGAGCGCAGCATCTGCGACTTGACCAGCGTCCAGCTGACCTCGTTCTCGCCGGTCCAGGTGTACGCGAGGGTGTGGTCGTCCTTGATCGCCCCGGCGTCGAGGACGAGGCGCACCTTCTCGGCGCGCCCCTTGTCGTCGCTGGTGAGGACCTCGGCCTCCTTGACCTCGCCGGTCCACTCCGGGTAGCGGGCGAAGTCCGCGATCACCCCCATGACGTCGGCCGGTGCAGCCTCGATCGTGATGCTCGAGCTGGTGTGTTCAGCCATCGCGGTGGAGCCTCCAGTGCGGGATCCGGCAGGGGGGTGACGTATGTGCTCTGCAGGCTATCGCGTGTGCGCAGTTCACCACTCCAGCGCCCAGGGGCGGCCGGACGAGGCGAAGTGGCCCACGTTCACGCATTCCGTGCGGCCGATACGGACCCGCTGGGCGAGCGGCTGGTGGACGTGGCCGAAGAGCGCGTACCGCGGTTTCGTGCGCCGGATCGCTTCCAGCAGCGCCTTGCTGCCGCGCTCAAAGCGGCGCGCCACGGTGTCGTACACCAGCTCGGGGACCTCGGGCGGGATGTGCGAGCAGAGCACGTCGACCTCGCCGATGGCCTCGATCTTGGCCGCGTACTCCTCGTCGCTGATCTCGAAGGGGGTGCGCATCGGGGTGCGCAGTCCGCCGCCGACGAAGCCGAAGACCCGGCCGCCGATCTCGACGCGCTCCCCGTCGAGGACGGTGGTGCCCGGGCCCGCGTACTGAGGCCAGAGGGTCGGGATGTCGACATTGCCGTACGTGGCGTACGTCGGGGTGGGCAGCGCCGCGAACATTTCGGCGTACTGCTTGCGCACCGCGCCCTCGATGGCCGAGTCCCGGTCTATCCCCGACCAGAGGGACCTGCCCAGCTCACGGGCCTCCTCGAACCGCCTCGCCGTGCGCAGCTCCACGATGCGGTCGGCGTTCTCGACGCCGAAGAGTTCGGGGAAGATGCCCCGCGAATGATCGGCGTAGTCGAGGAAGAGCACCAGGTCACCGAGGCAGATCAGAGCGTCGGCACCGTCCCCCGCCCTCGCCAGGCCCTCGGTGTTGCCATGGACGTCACTGACCACATGCACGCGCATGCGATCACCCTAGAACTATGCCCTTTGACTGGATAGAGGGGGTCGGACCTGCGATTACTTCCGAGTCCGCATATGGGTGGACTACTGTGCGCGAAGCACCGCCGATCCATGTGACGCATGGAACATCTGGCCAGGACCCCCTATCGGGAACGCTTTACTCGCGGGTAACGTCCGGGCAGTCCAATAGCGGCGATGGCGCCCAGAGGAGCAGCAGTCTTGCGCGAGTTCAGCCTTCCGGCCCTGTACGAGGTCCCTACGGACGGCAATCTGACGGATCTCATCCGCCGCAATGCCGCACAGCACCCCGATGTGGCGGTGATGGGCCGCAAGGTGGCGGGTGTCTGGACGGATGTCACAGCCACCCAGTTCCTGGCCGAGGTCAGAGCGGCGGCGAAGGGCCTGATCGCGTCGGGCATCCAGCCCGGCGACCGGGTCGCCCTGATGTCCCGTACCCGCTACGAGTGGGTGCAGCTGGACTTCGCGATCTGGAGCGCGGGCGCCGTCACGGTGCCGGTGTACGAGACCAGCTCGCCCGAGCAGGTGCAGTGGATCCTCGGTGATTCCGGCGCGGTCGCGGTGATCGTGGAGGCGGACGCACACGCGCTCGCCGTCGATTCCGTACGGCATTCCCTGCCCGGCCTCCAGCACGTCTGGCAGATCGACAAGGGCGCGGTCGACCAGCTGCGCGCCGCGGGCGCCGACGTCCCCGACGCCACCGTGGAGGAGCGCAGCTCCAGCGCGAAGGCCGACGACCCGGCCACGATCGTCTACACCTCGGGCACCACAGGCCGCCCCAAGGGCTGTGTGCTGACCCACCGCAGCTTCTTCGCGGAGTGCGGCAACATCGTCGAGCGGCTCAAGCCCCTGTTCCGTACGGGCGAGTGTTCGGTGCTGCTCTTCCTGCCCGCCGCGCACGTCTTCGGCCGGCTGGTCGAGGTGGCCTCGGTGATGGCGCCGATCAAGATCGGCTGCGTCCCGGACATCAAGAACCTCACCGACGAGCTGGCGTCCTTCCGCCCGACGCTGATCCTCGGCGTCCCGCGGGTCTTCGAGAAGGTCTACAACTCGGCGCGCGCCAAGGCCCAGGCCGACGGCAAGGGCAAGATCTTCGACAAGGCCGCGCACACCGCGATCGCCTACAGCCGCGCGCTCGGCACCCCCCAGGGTCCGTCCGTCGGGCTGAAGTTCAAGCACAAGGTCTTCGACCGCCTCGTCTTCTCCAAGCTGCGCGCGGTGCTCGGCGGCCGCGGCGAGTACGCGATCTCGGGCGGTGCGCCGCTCGGCGAGCGGCTCGGCCACTTCTACCGGGGCATCGGCTTCACGGTCCTGGAGGGCTACGGACTGACCGAGTCCTGCGCCGCCACCGCGTTCAACCCCTGGGACCGGCAGAAGATCGGCACGGTCGGCCAGCCGCTGCCCGGTTCGGTCGTCCGGATCGCCGACGACGGCGAGGTGCTGCTCCACGGCGAGCACCTGTTCTCCGGGTACTGGAACAACGAGGCGGCGACCGCCGAGGCGCTCGCCGACGGCTGGTTCCACACCGGCGACATCGGCACCCTCGACGAGGACGGCTACCTCGCCATCACCGGCCGCAAGAAGGAGATCATCGTCACGGCGGGCGGCAAGAACGTCGCCCCCGCGGTGATCGAGGACCGCATCCGGGCGCACGCCCTGGTCGCGGAGTGCATGGTGGTCGGCGACGGGCGGCCCTTCGTGGGCGCGCTGGTCACGCTGGACGACGAGTTCCTGGGCCGCTGGGCCGAGGAGAACGGCAAGCCGGCCTCCTCCACCGCGGCTTCGCTGCGTGACGACGCCGATCTCATCGCCGAGGTGCAGCGGGCGGTGGACGACGGCAACGCGGCGGTCTCCAAGGCGGAGTCGGTGCGCAAGTTCCGCATCCTGCCGGTCACGTTCACCGAGGAGGCGGGCCACATCACGCCGTCCCTGAAGCTGAAGCGCAATGTGGTCGCGAAGGACTTCGCGGACGAGATCGAGGCGATCTACCGCGGCTGAGCAGGCCGTTCGGTACGTACGTCGAGGGGGCGCTGTCCTGGTCAGGACGGCGCCCCCTCGGGCGTCACAGCAGGGCCTTCAACTTCTCCGCGAGCAGGTCCCAGCGCCATTTCTCCTCGACCCAGGCCCGGCCGCGCTCGCCCATCCGCCGCCGCAGCTCCGGGTCCTGGAGCAGCGTGACGATCCGGTCGGCCGCGTCCTCGGGCGAGCCGCCGCGGACCACCCAGCCCGTCTCCCCGTCGAGTACGGCATCGGGCGCACCGCCCGAATCCCCGCCGACCACCGGGATCCCGGTCGCGGACGCCTCCAGGTACACGATGCCCAGGCCCTCGACGTCCAGGCCGCCCCTGCGCGTACGGCAGGGCATGGCGAAGACGTCACCGGCGCCGTAGTGGGCAGGGAGTTCGGCCCACGGGACGGACCCGGTGAAGCGGACGGAGTCCACGACACGGGTCTCGGCCGCCAGCTTGCGCAGCTCCTCCTCGTACGGCCCGCCGCCGACGATCAGCAGCACCGCGTCCGGCACCTTCGCCAGGATCGCGGGCATCGCCAGGATCAGCGTGTCCTGGCCCTTGCGCGGCACCAGCCGTGAGACACAGACGACCACCGGACGGTCGGAGAGCCCCAGCCCGGCCCGGACCTCGGCGCCGCCCGAGCCGGGGTGGAAGGCCTTCTCGTCGACGCCCGGCGGCAGTTGGGCCATCCGGCCCGCCGCCTCGGGAGTCAGCGCGGAGGCGATGCGCGAGCGCGTGTACTCGCCCAGATAGGTGATCGTGTCCGTCGACTCGCCGATCCTGCGCAGCAGTTGGCGGGCCGCGGGCAGCTGCGCCCATCCCGCCTCGTGTCCGTGCGTGGTCGCCACCAGGCGCTCGGCCCCGGCCTTGCGCAGCGCGGGGGCCATCAGCCCGAGCGGCGCGGCGGCGCCGAACCACACGGACCTGCAGCCGTGTTCACGCAGCAGCTCCGTCGCCCTTCGGGTGACGCGCGGGGTCGGCAGCAGCATCGTCGTGCGGTCGCGTACGACCGTGAAGGGCTGCTCGGCGTCGAAGGCGGCCGTCGCCTCGGCGCCCTCGCTGCCGCGTTTCCACGTGGAGGCGTAGACGACGATCTGTTCGGGGTCCAGGCGCAGCGCCATGTTGTGCAGGAACGCCTGGATCCCGCCGGGGCGCGGCGGGAAGTCATTGGTCACGATCAAGGTCTTGTGCATCGCCGCCGACAGTACCGTTTCCGACTCGGCGTCCGACGGCCCTGCTTGACGGCTCGCGCACAGCGCCGCCCGGCATGATGACTCCCCTACACACCCAAAGCGGATGAGGCGGGTCATGCCGGGCGCAAACAGCACAAAGTCGATCCTCGCGGTCTGGGCCCTCACCAGAGCCGTGCTGCTCCTCTGCGTCTTCCATGTACTGACCGCCCCCGGTGTCGATGTCACGGGCGATGTCTCGGTGATCTACCAGGGCTGGTACGAGATCCTGAAGACCGGCACCTATCCCCTCGACGACGTCACCTGGCAGTACCCGCCGGCCGCCGCGCTCGTCATCCTCTCCCCCGCCCTGCTGCCCTTCCTCTCCTACGCCTCCGCCTTCTTCGTCCTCGCCCTCCTCTGCGACGCGGCGGTCCTCGCACTGCTCCTGCGCGCGGCCCGGCACCCCGGCAGGCGGCTCGCCGGCGCCTGGGTGTGGGTCGCGGGTGTCGCGCTGCTCGGACCGACCGCGTACGCCCGTTACGACCTGATGGTCACCGCCGTCGCCGTCGCCGCCCTGCTCGCCGGCGCCCGCCACCCGCGCACCATGGGCGCCCTGGCCGCCCTCGGCACGCTGCTGAAGGTCTGGCCGGTGCTGCTGCTCGCGGGCACCCCGCGCGGGCGCGTCACCCGTACGTCCTGGACCGCCGCCGCCGTCACGGCGGTCGGTCTGCTCCTGTTCTTCGCCGCCGTGATGCCGGGCTCGCTGGCCTTCCTCACCTTCCAGCGCGACCGCGGCACGGAGGTCGAGTCGCTGGGCGCGATGGTCTTCCATGTGGCCCGGCACTTCGGGTGGCACGGCCAAGTGCTGCTCAACTACGGATCGGTGGAGTTCCTCGGCCCGTACGTCTCCACGGTCTCGGCCCTCGCACTCGCCCTCACCGTCGCCGCCTTCGGCTGGCTGCTGTTCTGGCGGCTGACCGCACGGAAGTTCGGCGCGAGCACGACCTGCGACACGGCCTTCACCGCGGTCCTGCTCTTCACCACCACCAGTCGCGTGATCAGCCCCCAGTACATGCTGTGGCTGGTCGGTCTCGCCGCCGCGTGCCTGGTCTTCCGCACGAGCCGGATGGCGCTCCCGGCCCGGCTGGTGCTGCTCGCCACCTTCTTCAGCTTCCTGGACTTCCCCGTCTGGTTCTCGCACGTGGTGGCCAGTGACGCGCTGGGGATCGCGGTTCTTCTCGTACGCAACGGACTGCTCGTCGCCGCCTCGCTGACCGCCTGCCGCACCCTGTGGATCCACACGGTCTCCGAGCCGAAGCGGCGCGCGGCGCGCGCCGCTTCGTCAACTGCGGCCGAACTCAGCCCAGTTGGTCTCTGAGGTACTCGCGCCAGCGCGCCGCGAAGTCCTCAGGCGTCGTACCGAGCACATCGTTCATGGCCTTCTCCTCGGCCCCGTCGCGCGTCTTGTGTGCGCCGACGGCCCGGTAGAAGGCGGTCAGTTTCGCCTCGCCCCACTTCTCGGCGATCAGCTTGCAGGCCAGCCAGCCGCCCTCGTACGCGCGCGCCAGCCGGTCCGCGTCACCTCCGAAGCCGAAGTCCCCGTCGGAGGGGAGCGTGGCCGGCAGGGATCCGCCGCGCACCGCGCTCTGCAGCTCGGGAGCGGCCTGTGGGGCGGTGCGCCCGCTCCCCCGGTAGGCGACCCAGTCGGCGAAGCCCTCGGAGAGCCAGAGCGGCGTGGCCGCGGTGGTGTGCTGCCGCGTCGCCACATGGGTCGTCTCGTGCGTGGCCACCACCCGCTGCCCGAACGCGCCGAGTATCGCGTACGCCTGGGGATTGACGATGACCCGGTCCGCGGGGGCCGAGTCCGAACCGCCGGCCTCCCCCGTGGTCACCGCCGCGATCCCCCGGTACGAGGCGGCCGGCGCGCCCAGCAGCGAGGCCATCGCCTCCAGTGAGGACGGCATGAGGACGACCACCCGGCCCGCCCACTTCTCCTGCCACGCGGAGTCCACGGCGGGCACCGCCCGGTCCTCGACCGCGGCCACCTCGCGCAGCAGCGCCGCCCGCTGGCCGACGCCGAGCACCAGACTGCGGGCGCCCGCGACGGCGGTGACCTTGCCCTGCTGCCAGAGCAGGCGACCCGCGCCCTTGCCCGGCCGGTCGGCGGCGATGTACCAGCGGCCGCCGTCCGCACGCAGCTCCAGGGTGCGCGCGGAGACGGCGGGCGCCCGGTCGTAGCCCTTGATCCGGTAGCGCAGGTCGATCTCGGCGGTGGCCAGGGTGCCGGTGCGCCGTACGCTCTTCACCCGGTAGTCCCACGAGCCGAGCGGGACCTCGGCGAGATTCCTGAACTCGCGCTGTTCCGTTGCCCGTTCACTCCCGGCGCGGGGATCGACCGCCGCCAGATAGGCGCTCTCGTCACGGCCGACGACCGCGGCGGCCCGCCGGTCGAGCACCGTCTGGATGTCCTGCCGCGTGGTGTCCGGCTGTGCGGGCGCCGCGCACCCGGACGCCAGCACCAGAGCGGCGGCGCCCAGCGCCACCGCTCTTCTCCTGCGCCGCGAACCGCCGCGCCCCTGACCTGCCACGCTTCGAATCGTACGTCGCCCGGCGCGAGCGGTTCAGACCCGCGTCACCGACGAAATGGGCATCATGCCGACCGGGTCGTAGCGCACCGGGGCGCCCGGATACGGCGCGTGCACCACCTGGCCGTTGCCCATGTACATCCCGACGTGGCTGGCGTCGTCGCGGTAGACCACCAGGTCACCGGGTTTCGCCTCGGACAGCGGGACCTGGCGCCCGGCGTACCGCTGCTCCTGCGAGGTGCGCGGGAGACCGACCCCGGCCTGGCCGTACGACCACTGCATCAGTCCGGAACAGTCGAATCCGGAAGGCCCGTTGGCCCCCCAGATGTACGGTCGCCCGACGGCCTGGCGGGCAGCCATCACCGCTGCCGCCGCGCGCGAGGAGGGGGCCATGCCGGAGAGTGCGGGCATCTCCTCGCGCGAGGAGGAGCGCGAGGCGTGTTCGTACGCCGCCCGGTCCTGCGAGGACATCGTGTTCACCAGCCGCCGCGCCTGCGCCAGCTTGGTCTCGACCGTCCGCTTGTGCCGCGCGACGGCGGTCCTGGACTCCTCGAGCTCGGCGAGCTGGCGCGCCGCCTCCGCCCGCTGCTGTCCGAGCCTGCGCTGCTCCTCCTGGATCTCGCGCAGCTCGCCCGACTGCCGGTCGCCGATGCGCTCGATGGCGGAGGCCTGGTCGAGATAGGTGTCCGGATTCCCGGAGAGCAGCAGCGCGAGCGAGGGGTCCATCCCGCCCGAGCGGTACTGGGCGCCGGCGAAGGCGCCGAGCCTGCCGCGCATCCGGTTCAGCCGCTCCTGGCCGCGGGCGACGCTGTCGCGGGTGGCGGAGACCTCCTTGCGGAGCCGGCCGGCTCGCTCGCCGGCCTTGTTGTACGCCTCGGTGGCCTTCTCGGCCTGCGCGTAGAGCCCGTCGACCCTGGCCTGCGCGGAGGTGGCCGTGTCCTGCGGGTCGGCTGCGGCCGGGGCGGCCCCGAGGGCTGCCGCCGCGGTGGCCGCGGCGGCGGACAGCACGGTGACGCGGGCGCCGTGGGTGAGGCCCGACTGTCCGGTACGGCGATGGGACGCCACAGGAGTCGCACTCCCTTCCGCTGTGTGCGGCTCCCTGCCGCCCTGGTGGGCGGTCTGTTGTCCGGGAGCTGCGACGCCAGACAGTAGCCGGGCGAACACGCTGCGGCCAAAGACCCCGCCGGGCACGCAAAGTGACGCCCCGCCGGAGACCACAGGTCACCGACGGGGCGGGGTGTCAGCGGGAGTTGCCGTAATTCGCCCGTTTGGGCGGTGTCGGCAGCGCTTTTGAGGGCAGTCCGATCAGATGCGGACGCCGAGCTTGAACGGCATGTTGCCGATCGACTCGTAGCGGACGGAGGCGCCGGGCTTCGGGGCGTGCAGCACCTGTCCGTTGCCCGCGTAGAGACCCACGTGGTGCGCGTCGCTGTAGAAGATGACGAGGTCGCCCGGCTTCAGCGCGCTCGTCGAGTAGATGGGGGTGCCCGCGCTCGCCTGCGCCTGCGAAGTGCGCGGTATCGAGGCGCCGGCCTGCGCGTACGCCCAGGAGGTCAGTCCTGAGCAGTCGAAGGAACCCGGACCCGTGGCGCCGTAGACGTAGGGCGAACCTATCTTCGACTGCGCCGCGGCGAGGGCCGCTCCGCCGACCTGCGAGGCCGGGAGGTCGCTGCCGAGGTCCGCACGGGAGCTGGCACGGCTGGAGCGGGCGTCCGCAGCGTTGAGCGCGGAACGCTCGGCGGCGGTCAGGGAGTTGAGCAGCTTCTGCGCACCGGCGAGCTTGCTCTGGACTTCCTTCTTCTTCTCACCGAGCTGCTTGCGCGTGTCGGAGAGGTCCGCGAGCTTGTCCTGCGCCTCCTGGCGCTGCTGCGCCAGCGACCGCTGCTTGGACTGGATCTTGCCGACGGCCTCGGACTGCTGAGCGCTCAGCTGGTCCATCGAGGACGCCTTGTCCAGGAAGTTGCTCGGGTCCGAGGAGAGGAAGAGCTGCACCGAGGGGTCGATGCCGCCCGAGCGGTACTGGGCGCTGGCGAGCGCACCGAGTTCACCGCGCAGCTTGTTCAGGTCCGCCTGTCCGCGGGCGACGTTGTCCTGGAGGTCGTCGACCTGCTTCTTGAGCTTGGACTGCTGCTCCTTGGCCCCGTTGTACTTCTCGGTGGCCTGCTCCGCCTCTTCGTAGAGCTTGTCGACCTTCGCCTTGACCTCGCTCTTGGTCGGCTTCGGGTCGGCATGCGCGGACTGGGCGGTCAGGGCCACAGCGGCGGCGGCGGTCGCGGTGAGCACGGTCACGCGAGTGCGGCTCGCAGGCTTGGGTCGACGGTGGGACGCCACGAAGGCGAGCTCCTTCTTCCTCAACCGCCGAACAGCGTTGACTCGGCGGGACCTTCGCCGCCACTCGGGATGAGTGATCAACCGCGCAAAGGTACGAGGCCTGACCTTAGTGACCTTCTTGTGATCAGTTCAAATCCCGATAGGAAAAATCTCGGTCACCGGCCACATTCTTTACCCACTTCACACGCGCAGTAATGGTCACTTGACACTGCGCTTCAGTCACCGTGGCCCCAAATCGGGCAATACTCGCAGGAGTTGCGAGTCGGGCGAAAGCCGCCGCGGACGGATCAGATGCGGACCGCGGTCTGATAGGTGCCGATCGTCGACATCGACTCCAGCCGCACATAGGCACCCGGCTTCGGCGCGTGCAGGACGACACCGCCGCCCGCGTAGAGGCCCACGTGCTCGGTCGAGTTGAAGAAGACGAGGTCGCCCGGCTTCAGTTCGCTACGGGATATCTGGGTGCCACGGTTGATCTGCGTGTACGTGGTCCTCGTGATCTCCACGCCCGCCTGACGGTAGGCCCAGGAGGTCAGACCGGAGCAGTCGAACGAGTTGGGTCCCGTGCCGGAGCGTACGTACGGCTTGCCTATCCGGGTCCTGGCGGCATCGAGCGCGGCCTGGGCGACGCCGGAGGCGGCCTTCTGATTGCCCAGGTCGAGCCGGCTGCTGTCGCGGTTGGCCCGCTCCGCGTCCTCCTGCTGCAGGGCGGCGCGCTCCTGGGCGGTGAGCGAGTTGAGCAGCTTCTGGGCGTCGGCCAGCTTCTCCTGCGCGGCCTTCTTGTTCTCACCCAGCTGCTTGCGCGTGTCCGCGAGGTCCTGGAGCTTGTCCTGCGCCTCCTGGCGCTGCTGCGCCAGCGAGCGCTGCTTGGACTGGAACGTCTTGAGCGCCTCGGCCTGCTGAGCGCTCAGCTGGTCCATCGAGGACGCCTTGTCGAGGAAGTTGCCCGGGTCCGAGGAGAGGAAGAGCTGCACGGACTCGTCGATGCCGCCCGAGCGGTACTGCGCGCTGGCCAGGGCACCGAGCTGGTCACGGACCTTGTTGAGATCGGCCTGCCCACGGGCGACCGTGTCCTGGAGGTCGTCGACCTGCGTCTTGAGCTTGTCCTGCTTCTCCTTGGCCCCGTTGTACTGGTTGGTGGCCTTCTCCGCCTCTTCGTACAGCTTGTCGACCTTCGCCTTGACCTCGCTCTTGGTCGGCTTCGGGTCGGCATGCGCCGCCTGCGAGGACAGGGCCACGGCAGCGGCGGCGGTCGCGGTGAGCACGGTCACGCGAGTGCGGTTCGCAGGCTTGGGTCGACGGTGGGACGCCATACAGGCGCGCTCCTTCTTCCTCAACCGCCGAACAGCGTTGACTCGGCGGGACCTTCGCCGACACCCCGGTTGAGTGGTCAAGCGCACAAAGGTACGAGGTGAGACCCTAGTGACCTTCCTGTGACCATTTCAAATCCCGATAGGAAAATCTCGATCACCGGCCACATTCTTTACCCACTTCACACGCGCAGTAGTGGTCACTTGACACTGCGCTTCAGTCACCGCGGCCTCAAATCGGGCAATGCTCACAGGAGTTGCTAAACGCGCGAAAGCCGCTTCAGCAGCAGGGCTGACGCGACGGGCCTGGCACCGGACTTCGCCACGCCGTCCGCGACCTCACGGTCGGTGGAGACCACCACCACGGGCCGCCCCGAGGGTTCCGCCCGTACGAGCTGACGGATCAACTCGTCCGCGGTCACACCCGGCTTGGAGAAGAGCACCCGCACACCCCGCGGCGGCGCGAGCAGCACCGGAGCCGCCAGCTCGGCCCCGTCGAAGACACACGTCATCTCGGCGCCGGTCTGTGCCGCGAGCATCGAGAGTCCGCCGAGGAGACGCAGCCGCTGCTTCTCCAGCGGCAGTTGCGGATATCCGGTCTTGGTGACGTTGTATCCGTCCACCACCAGATGCGCCTGCGGCAGCGCGAGCAACTGGTCGAGCAGAGCCGGGTCCATGTCCGACAAAGCCCTGGCCGCGATGTCCTTGGGCGACATCCGCCCCGGCTCCACCGCGTCGACCAGGTCGGCCGGCCGCTGGGCGGCCGGCGGCAGCGCCAGCTCCCTGCGCAGCCCCTGGGCCGCGTCCAGGACCGTGTCGAGCAGCAGCCGCAGCCGCATGTCCTCGACCGAGCGCCCTTCCCTCACGGCACGACGACCGGCCTCCGCCACCGATTCCGCCTCGCCGAGGCGGGCCTTCAGCCGCCGCGACTCGGCCTCCGCCGAAGCCGCCTGGGCGGCGGCTTCGGCCTTGATGGCATCGATCTCGCCGTGCGTACGCCGCAGGGCGGCCTCGCCCCGCTTGATGTCGCTGTGCGCGCTGCGCAGCTTGCGCTGAAGCGATTCGGCGTCCTTGCGGGCCGCATCCAGCTCGGCGCGGAGCCGTTCGTTCTCGGCCCTGGTCTCCGCCCGCGCACCGGCGAGCTCCTCGCGCAGCCGCTCCAGCTCGCGCCTGCCCTCCTCGTCGGCGCGCTCGGCGTCCGCACGCTGAGCCTCCTCGCCCGCGGCGGCGACCAGTTTCACCCAGCCGACAGGGCGCAGGACGTACGCGGCCGCGGCCACGTCGACCGGATCGGCGGCGGCGGGCGGCGAGCCGGACTCCAGGGCGCCGGTCAGCTCGGGCTGGGACTCCTTGAGCCGCTCGCCGATGCGCTGCCGGAACAGCGGGTCGCTCTCCAGAGCTGCGGCCATCGCGTTGCCCGCGAACTTGGCACGTCTGGTGGGGGTGAAACGGGCGTACTGACGCAACTGTGCCGGGAGTTCGGCGACGGTCAGGCCACCGAAGGCGTCCGCCACCAGAGCGACGACCCGGCGCCGTACACCTTCGGGCAGCGGGCGGTCGAGCGCCTCGGCAACACCGTCGGCCGCTCCGGCCGGATCAGCGCCGCTTGCTGGCTCCACCATCCGTCACCCCAACTGTTGTCTGCCCCGCGCTCCCTCAGGAGGCGGCGTCCGGCCTGTCCACGAGTTCGATCTGGTCCAGTGCGTTGCACCACCGGCAGCGCACCGACTCGATGGTCTCACTCACCACCTCGCGTTCCTCGACCTTCGCCTCTCCGGCCAGGTCGAGGTGGAGGTATTCGACGACCTTGGACGAGCGGGTCACGTCGAAGCGGGTCAGATTGCCGCAGAGCGTGCAGCGCCAGCGGGTCGTCTCAGTCGGCTGGGGAACCGTCGTCATGCGTGCCGTCCTCTTGTCCATCGCCGTGTACTGCCCGTAACCCTACGGCCTTGCGCGTACCCCTTGCGGAGACAGTCGACCATGTGAGATCCGGCGAGGCGCTCTGTACCGTTTGGTCCGATTACGTCATGCTCGCGCTTGTGATCAAGAGGTTCGCGATAAAGAAACGCACCGCCCTGTGGCGGAAGACGGTCCGTGGCCCGGTGGTCACCTATGGCGTGATCGGCCTCTGCTGCCTGGTCTTTCTCCTCGGCCCGGCCTCGGGCTTCAATCCCGTCTACGGCACCGGCGACACCCTCCTCGCCGCCCAGAGCGCCTACTTCGCGCGCTGGGGCGTGGTGCCCGACGAACTGACCACGGCCACGGGCCACGCCCTGATCACCCCGCTCACCGCACTCTTCGTGCACGCCAACTGGCTGCATCTGCTCGGCAACATGCTCTTCCTGTACGTCTTCGGGGCGATGACCGAGGAGCGGATGGGCCGGATCCACTTCGCCGGCTTCTATCTCGTCGTCGGCTATCTCGCCCTGCTCGCGTACGCACTCGCGCACCCCTCCTCCGACCAGCCCCTGGTCGGCGCGTCCGGCGCGATCTCCGGAGTGCTCGGCGCCTTCCTCTATCTCTTCCCCAAGGCCCGGGTCACCAGCATCTTCCCGTTCCTGCTCTTCCTGCCGCTGCGCTTCCCCGCCTGGATCGTGCTGATCTTCTGGTTCGTCCTGCAGTGGCTGGCGGCGCAGGGCGCGGGAAGCGGCCCCGGGGTGGCCTATCTCGCGCACCTGGTGGGCTTCTCCATGGGCTTCGTCTACGCGGCGGCGGTCTATCGGCGTACGACTAGAGTGAAGGTCCCAGCGACGGCCACCGAGGGAGAAAGCAAGCCGTGATCACCGCGATCGTGCTCATCAAGACCAGCGTGGACCGGATCCCCGAGATCGCCGAGGCGATCGCCGCGCTGGACAGTGTCAGCGAGGTCTACTCCGTCACCGGCACGTACGACCTGATCGCCCTGGTACGGGTCGCCCGTCACGACGATCTGGCCGACATCATCCCGGGCTCCATCAGCAAGATCCCCGGTGTCGAGGGGACGGACACGCACGTCGCGTTCCGTACGTACTCCCAGCACGACCTCGAAGCCGCCTTCGCGATCGGCCTGGACGCGTAGCCCGCCCTTCCGTACGCACGAGACGCGCGAGGCCCCGGCAGCGCTGCCGGGGCCTTCGTCGTGAGCTGTGCGATCACACCGCGGGGACGCAACGCCCGCCTTCCGTACGGTAGTTCCAGCGCGCGCCGTCGCGCACCAGCTCCTTGACCGCGCGGACGAACCGCTCCACGTGCTCGTCGGGGGTGCCCGCGCCGAAGCTCACCCGGATCGCGTTGAGCGAGCGCTCGCCCGGCTCGGCCTCGGGGGCGCCGCACTCGCCCGGGTCCTGCGGGTCGCTGCCGAGGAGGGTGCGGACCAGCGGGTGGGCGCAGAAGAGGCCGTCGCGTACGCCGATGCCGTACTCGGCGGAGAGGGCCGCGGCGAAGTGCGAGCTGTTCCAGCCCTCGACCACGAAGGAGATGACGCCGACCCGCGGGGCGTCGTCGCCGAAGAGGGAGAGCACCTTGACCGCGTCGACCTCGGCGAGGCGCTCGCGGACCTTGGCCACGAGGGCCTGCTCGCGCTCGACGAGCGAGTCGAAGCCGGCCTCGGTGAGCGCCTTGCAGGCGGAGGCGATGGAGTAGACGCCGATCACGTTCGGGGATCCGGCCTCGTGGCGGGCGGCCGTGGTGTGCCACTCGACGTCCACACCGCCGTCGGTGCGGCGCGCGACCTTGCGCGAGGCGCCGCCGCCCGCGAGGTAGGGCTCGGCCTCGGTCAGCCAGTCGGAGCGCCCGGCGAGGACACCCGAGCCGAAGGGCGCGTACAGCTTGTGACCGGAGAAGGCGACCCAGTCGACGTCCAACTCCGCGATGTCCACGGGGTGATGGGGCGCGAGCTGCGCCGCGTCCAGGACGATGCGCGCACCGTGGGCGTGCGCGGCGGCGGCCAGCTCCTTCACGGGCCACAGCTCGCCGGTGACATTCGACGCCCCGGTCACGCACACCAGAGCCGGGCCGTAGGGGTCGCGGTCGGCGAGCGCGCGCTCCAGCGTCTCGACGGCCTGCTGCGGGGTGCGGGGTGCGTTGAGGTACGTGACCTGCGCGTCGCGCCAGGGCAGCAGGGACGCGTGGTGCTCGGTCTCGAAGACGAAGACCTGGCAGCCGGCGGGGACGACCGCGGCCAGCAGGTTCAGCGAGTCGGTGGTGGAGCGGGTGAAGACGACCTGGTCGTCCTCGCGGCAGCCGAGAAACTCCGCGACGACCGTGCGGCTGTTCTCGAAGAGGTCGGTGGAGAGCTGCGAGAGGTACCCGGCGCCGCGGTGCACGCTGCCGTAGTACGGGGCGTAGGCCGCCACGTCGTCCCAGACGCGCTGCAGGGCCGGGGCGCTGGCCGCGTAGTCGAGAGCCGCGTAGCTCACCTCGCCGCCCGTCACGAGCGGGACCGACACATCTCGCCCAAGCACGGGCAGAGGGGCACAAACCGACGAATCGACGACAGCACTGGAGACAGACATGACGAACTCCCGGGAATGGCAGGCGAGATGAAGCGAAAAAGGGTGTGCGGGAAGAGGGGCTGCTGCCCTATCGCATTCGCTGAACCACGGAAGAAACTCCCTCGGAAACCAGGACCCCTGGCGAGGGATCCGCGCTTGCCACAGACGTTGCTGTCTGCGGCCTGGTCTTCACTCAGGGCACCCCGCCACGGAAGGAGGGTTGCCGGACAGCGGGCTGAGGCCGAAATCGCTGTCACTCATGACCTGCCGAGAATCCTGCCACAAGCGCGGAGGCACGCAAGGCGCAGTCCGTAATCTGGACTGCGCCCTACGTCACACCACACCCGTGTTTAGGGGGTGTCCGGCGGATCATGCCGCGGTCGCCCATCGCAGGCGACCTGATCCGCCGGACACCCCCTACGCGTTGCTGGCGGCGACCCATCGCTCCAGGGCCTTGCGCGCCGCCCCCGAGTCGATGGACTCCGCGGCCTTCGCCATCCCCGCGGCGATCTGCTCGCTCAGGGTGCCGTCCCCGGGCTCCAGCGCGACGAGCGCGGCCGCCGAGTTGAGCAGGACCGCATCCCGCACGGGGCCGCCCTCCCCGTCGAGGAGCCGCAGGGCGACCTCCGCGTTGTACGAGGGGTCCCCGCCCTTCAGCGCCTCCACCTGCACCAGCTCGATGCCGACGTCCCGAGGGTCGAAGGCTTCCCGGCGAACGGAGCCGTCCCGTACGACCCACACCGTGGACGTCGCGGTCGTCGTCAGCTCGTCCATGCCGTCGTCACCGCGGAAGACCAGCGAGGAATTGCCCCGCTCGGCCAGCACCCCGGCCACGATGGGCGCCATCCGGGCGTCTGCGACGCCCACGGCCTGGGACTTCACCTGGGCCGGATTGGTCAGCGGACCCAGCAGATTGAAGGTGGTACGGATCCCCAGCTCCCGCCGGGCACTGGCCACATGGCGCAGCGCCGGGTGGAACTTCACGGCGAAGCAGAAGGTGATCCCCGCCTCTTCCGCGACCTCGACCACCCGCTTCGGTGTCAGCTGCAGATTGACGCCGAGCTTCTCCAGTACGTCCGAGGCGCCCGAGGCGCTGGAGGCGGCACGGTTGCCGTGCTTGACGACCTTCGCCCCGGTCCCGGCCACCACGACCGCCGACATGGTGGAGATGTTGACGGTCTTGAAGCCGTCGCCGCCGGTCCCCACGATGTCCACGCTGGGCCCGGAGACCTCGATGAGATTGGCGTGCGCGTACATGGTCCGTACGAGCCCGGCGATCTCCTCCACGGTCTCGCCCTTGGCCCGCAGCGCCACCGCGAACCCGGCGATCTGGGCGTCCGTCGCCTCGCCGGTCATGATCCGGTCCATGGCCCAGGCAGTGGCATCCGCGCTCTGGTCGGTGCCGTTCAGCAGAGCGTCGAGCACGCCCGGCCAGGAGTAGGCCGCCACGCTGTCGCCGCCAACCGGGGTCACAACGTTCATGGTCCGCTCCAGGGGGTCCACAGCCGAATAGGGATACGACCACCTTATCCAGCCCCGAGGGCAGCGAAGAGCCCCCGTCCATCGGATGGACGGGGGCTCCAGCTGTGGCGAAGCGAAGGGGATCAGTGGTGGCCGTGGCCGCTGGTGATCTCCTGGTACTCCTCTGCGGTGGGCTTCTCGATCTGGCTCTCGCCGCCGTAGTAGCCGTTGCTCAGCCTGGCCTTGAGCTTCTGCAGACGCGAGACCTTGCGCTCGACACCGTTCTCGTCGACCGTCGGGCCGATCTCGAGCGGCTTGTACTGCTCGTGCGCGGTGAGCGTGTGCATCTGCGCCGGCTTGAGCGGCTCGTGGATCTCCACGAACTCACCGTGCGGCAGGCGCTTGATGACACCGGACTCGCGTCCGTGCAGCACCTTGTCGCGGTCGCGGCGCTGCAGACCCAGGCACCACCGCTTGGTGAAGATGAACACGAGGACCGGTCCGGCGAACATGAAGATCCGGACGAACCAGGTGATCGAGTTGATCGACAGGTGGAAGTGCGTCGCCCAGAGGTCGTTGCCGCCACCGACGAGCAGGATCAGATACAGCGAGATCCAGGCTGCACCGAAAGCGGTACGCGTAGGAACGTTGCGCGGGCGGTCCAGGATGTGGTGCTCGCGCTTGTCGCCGGTGACCCAGGCCTCGAGGAACGGGTAGACCGCGATCGCGACCAGGACCAGCGGGAAGATCACGATCGGGATGAACACACCCAGTACGAGGGTGTGGCCCCAGGCGTTGATCTCCCAGCCCGGCATGATGCGGACCAGTCCTTCGGAGAAGCCCATGTACCAGTCCGGCTGGGCGCCCGTGGACACCTGGTCGGGCCGGTAGGGGCCCATCGCCCAGATCGGGTTGATCGAGGCGACCGCCGCGATGACCGCGATGACACCGAAGACCAGGAAGAAGAAGCCTCCGGCCTTGGCCATGTAGACCGGCAGCAGGGGCATGCCGACGACGTTGTTGTTCGTGCGTCCGGGACCCGCGAACTGCGTGTGCTTGTGGTAGAAGACCAGGATCAGGTGCGCCACCAGCAGGCCGAGCATGATGCCCGGCAGCAGCAGGACGTGGACCGAGTAGAACCGGGCGACGAAGTCACCGCCGGGGAACTCCCCGCCGTACAGGAACATCGCCAGGTACGAACCCACGACCGGGATGGAGAGCAGCACGCCCTCCATGAACCGGACACCCGTACCGGAGAGCAGGTCGTCCGGGAGGGAGTAGCCGGTGAACCCGGTGAACATGCCGAGCATGAACAGCAGGAAGCCGAACAGCCAGTTGACCTCGCGCGGCTTGCGGAAGGCGCCCGTGAAGAAGACGCGCATCATGTGCACGAGCATGCCGGCCAGGAAGATCAGCGCGGCCCAGTGGTGGATCTGCCGGATGAGCAGACCGCCGCGGACCTCGAAGCTGATGTTCATGGTCGAGGCGTAGGCCTCGGACATGCGCACACCCTGGAGCGGTGCGTACGGGCCGTGGTACACGACCTCGTTCATGCTCGGGTGGAAGAACAGCGTCAGGTACACACCCGTGAGGATGATGATGATGAAGCTGTAGAGGCAGATCTCACCGAGCATGAAGGACCAGTGGTCCGGGAAGATCTTGCGCATGTTGGACTTGGCCAGGCCGTAGATGCCAAGGCGTCCGTCGGCCCAGTCTGCGACCCGCTCACCGGCGGGCGCTTTGCGCTGTGTATCCGTCACGGTGCTCATCCGCGCTCCCAGAAGGCAGGACCGACGGGCTCTGCGAAGTCGCCGAGCGCTTCGAGGTTCCCCTCGCCGTTGACGCCGATCCGCAGCTGCGGAAGGGCGTGACCGGCCGGGCCGAAGATGACGCGTGCGCCGTCGGACAGGTCGAATGTGGACTGGTGGCACGGGCAGAGCACGTGGTGCGTCTGCTGCTCGTACAGGCTGATCGGGCAGCCGACGTGGGTGCAGATCTTGGAGTACGCGACGATGCCCTCGTGGGCCCACTCGCGTTCCTGCTTGTCCTTGATGTCCTCCGGCTGAATGCGGACGATCATCAGGGCGGCCTTGGCGATCTGCGTCTGGAAGTCCTCGTCGCTCTCTTCCAGACCCTCGGGCATGGCGAACGTCAGCGAACCGACGGCGACGTCCTCAGGACGCAGCGGCTCGTTGGTGTTCATGTTGATGAGGACCTTGCCCTTGGCCCACAGGGTGGTGCGGAGCTTCTTCTCCGGCAGCGGACCCAGGTCGCGCAGCAGCATCACACCGGCGAGCGGCACCATGGCCATCGCACCGAACATCGTGTTGCGGATGAGCTTGCGCCGGCCGAAGCCGGACTCCTCGGCACCCTGCTTGAAGTCCGCGAGGACCTGCGCCTTGGTCTCGGCGTCCGCCTCGATCGGGTGGCGCTCGGCCGGCGTCTCGACGTCCGACATCAGGGTGCGGGCCCAGTGGACCGCTCCCGCGCCGATGCAGAAGAGCGCCACGCCCAGGGTCAGACCCAGGGAGAAGTTGAGCGCGCTCACATGCCCGAACGGGAAGATGTAGACGATCTTGTCGACCGGGAACGCCACGTACGACGCGATGAACGCGATCGTGGCGATCATGGACAAGGTGAACAGGAACGCGACCACGCGCTCGGAGCGCCGGGCGGCCCGCTCGTCGATGTCCTGGACGCGCGGCCGGTGGGCCGGCAGTCCCGGGTCGGCGAACGGATTGTCCGCACGCTCCACCGAGCCGTGCTCGCCTTCGCCCTGCGCGCTCGGCAGGTTCTCTTCGGAATTCTCGTTGCTACTCATGACTTCTTGGCCTTAGCGGTGTGGGCCGCGACCCAGATGGCTACTGCGATGAGCGCACCCAGACCGAAGATCCAGCCGAACAGACCCTCGCTGACCGGACCGAGGCCGCCCAGCTTGAGGCCGCCCTGGCTGGCGGAATTGTCACCGTTGACGGTCTTGATGTACGCGATGATGTCCTGCTTGTTCTTCTCCGGCATCGTCGTGTCGGGGAAGGACGGCATGTTCTGCGGGCCGGTCTGCATGGCCTCGTAGATGTGCTTCGCGTCCACGCCTTCCAGGCTCGGAGCGAACTTGCCGTTGGTCAGCGCGCCGCCCTCGCCGGTGAAGTTGTGGCACTGGGCACAGTTGGTACGGAACAGGTCACCGCCCTTGGCGATGTCCGCGCCGGACGCGTCGTACTGCGATTCCTTCGGCGCGATGGGGCCGGCGCCGAGAGAGGCCACGTACGCGGCGAGCTGATCGATCTCAGCCTGCGAGTAGATGACCTTCTTCTTCGGCACCTGGGCGCCGGGCTGCTGGGCAGGCATACGGCCGGTGCCGACCTGGAAGTCCACGGCGGCAGAGCCGACGCCGACCAGGCTGGGACCGTCCGAGGTGCCCTGACCACCGGTTCCGTGGCAGCTTGCGCAGCCGACGGAGTAGAGCTTCTTGCCTTCGTCGATGGCAAGCGACTGTTCGGCCACCTGGGCTTGAGCCGTGCCTGCGGGCGCGAACGCGGCGTACAGCCCCCCGGTGGCCGCCAGCGCGAAGAGTAGGACGACGACCGCCGCCAGCGGATGGCGTCGTCGTGCGGAGAGCTTTTTCACGGATTACCCCGGTGTCAGGATCTTCTGCGTCGGTGAGCGGAGTGTCTCGGGCTTGGGCCCGGTTACTTGATCAGGTAGATCGTGGCGAACAGGCCGATCCACACGACATCGACGAAGTGCCAGTAGTAGGACACGACGATGGCTGCGGTGGCCTGCTCGTGAGTGAATCTCTTGGCTGCGTATGTCCTGCCGAGTACGAACAGGAAGGCGATCAGACCGCCCGTCACATGCATGCCGTGGAAGCCGGTCGTCAGATAGAACACCGAGCCGTACGGATCGGAGGACAGCGAGAGGCCGTCCTCCTTCACCAGCTCGGTGTACTCGAAGATCTGGCCTCCGATGAAGATCGCACCCATCACGAACGTGATCATGAACCAGGTGCGGAGCTTCTTCACATCGCCCCGCTCCGCGGCGAATACGCCGAGCTGGCACGTGAGGGAGGAGAGCACAAGGATCGTGGTGTTCGTCGCCGAGAACGGAACGTTCAGCGAGGACGCCATTTCCTTCCAGTGCTCTGGCCCGGTCACCGATCGCAGGGTGAAGTACATCGCGAAGAGGGCCGCGAAGAACATCAGCTCGGAACTCAACCAGATGATGGTTCCGACGCTGGTGAGGTTCGGTCGATTGACCGACGGGTGCGCGTGCCCGGTTTCTACTGTCGTTGCTGTCGCCACGACCGACATTATGTCGGTCGCTTATCCCGCCCTCACCCTGGGGGGTGCCGTTCGGTGTGTCAGGGCCGTGTGTCCTGCCCGAACGGCCCATCGGAAGCCGCCCCGAACCGGTGTTGACGAGGTGTCCGGCGGAGTAGCATCCGCGCCAGGGTTCGTGCCCAACGAGCCCTGCTGGCACCGCATACACCGCATGCACCGAAGACACCGCCGTCACGGAGGAACAATGCAGCCGAGCGCCACGGTCCTGGTCTACAGCGACGACGCGAACACCCGCGAACAGGTGCGTCTTGCGGCGGGTCGCAGGCCGGCCGCCGACGTTCCCCCGGTGGAGTTCCTCGAGTGCGCCACGCTGGACGCGGTCCTGACCGCGCTGGACCGCGGCGGGATCGACGTCTGTGTCCTGGACGGCGAGGCGGTCCCCGCGGGCGGCATGGGCGTCTGCCGGCAGATCAAGGACGAGGTCTTCAACTGCCCGCCCGTGCTGCTGCTGATGGGACGCCCGCAGGACGCCTGGCTGGCCACCTGGAGCCGCGCGGAGGCGGCGGTGACCCTTCCGGTCGAGCCGGTGGAGTTCGCCGGCACACTGGCCGCGCTGTTGCGCAGCGAGTCCGCCGTACGGGCCTGAGCACCCCACCGGCTGCGCGTCAGGCCGCGGTCGGCCGCAGCCGGGCGGACCCCGCGGAATCCTCCGTCTCCTCGGGCGCCGCGGGGTCGGTGCTGTGCTGCGCACCGCCGTTGAGGGCGCTGCCCGTACGCCACTTGGCCCAGGAGACGTTCCAGTCGCCGAAGCCGTTGTCGAACGGCGTCATCGTGTCGCCCGCGCTGTTGATGACCGAGACCAGGTCGCCGGGGCGGAAGTTGTTGAAGAACCAGGCCGCGTTGTCGGTGCTCATTCCCGTGCAGCCGTGGCTGACGTTGTCGTACCCCTGGGATCCGACGGACCACGGGGCGGCGTGGACGTACTCGCCGCTCCATGTGACGCGCGTCGCGTAGTAGACCGGCAGGTCGTAGGAGTCGGAACTGCCCTCGGCGATACCGATGCTGGTTCCGCGCATCTGTACGTAGTACTCCTTGCCCAGCACGACCTTGACGCCGTTTCGGGTGGAGTATCCGGGCTTGCCCGTGGTGATCGGAATGGTGTTGATCACGTTCCCGTTCCGCTTCACCGTCATGTAGTGCGACCCGGAGTCCGTGACGGCCTCCATGCGGTCACCGGTGGTGATCTTCAGCGGCTTCGCGGGACCGCCGTAGAGCTTGCCGTCGACCTTGATGCCGTCGAGGTTGCTGTGGACGTTGATGGTGGCGTGCGCCGGCCAGTACGACTTGGGGCGGTAGTGCAGGAGGTTGTCGTCCACCCAGTACCAGGCGCCGTCGGCGGACGGCGACGACTCGACCCGCAGCGCACGCTCCACGACGGCCCTGGCGGCAGGGGACTTGACCTTGGCGCTGAGCTGGGCGGTGATGGGCTGTCCGACGCCGTACGTGCCGCCCTCGGGACCGAAGGTGACCTGCAGCCGGTTGGACGCGGAGGCGGTGTCGAACGTCATGGTCCGCAGGCCCGGGGCGCCGTCCTGGTCCTCGGTGCCGACCTTGACCGTGTAGTGGGCGTCTGCGGCCAGCGGAGCGGTGGAGTGCCACCTGCTGCCGTCGGCGGAGAGCTCGCCCGCCAGATAGCGTCCTGAGGCGTCTGTGGCGGTCACATCGGTGATGCGGCCGTCCGTGCCCCTGGCGGTGATCTCCAGGGGCTTGTCGGGACTGGTCTTCCCGGCGCCCGCGGGTCCGTTGAAGGAGACCTGGTCCGCGGCGTCGTACGGCTTGGCGGAGAGCGGGTTGGCGTCGGACCCTGCGCACGCGGTCGCTGAAACTGCCAGGGACGCGACCAGCACGGTGCAGCTCAGGACCGTTCGGATTCGAGGTGCGTGGCTCATGGGCTCACGTTATGAAGGTCCGTCAGATCCGGCGCGCTGGGTGACTGCAAACGAGGGGCCCGGCCACCTGAAACGGTGACCGGGCCCCTCGTCGTACGTGGAACAGGTGCTACTGGTTCTGGTTCTCGCCGCGGTAGAACTCGAAGACCCAGCCGAAGAGACCGACCATGATCAGCGGTGCGGAGAAGTACAGCAGCCACCAGCCCATGGCGACCGCCAGGAAGGCGAGTGCGCCACCGACGGCCAGCGAGAGCGGCTGCCAGCTGTGCGGGGCGAAGAAGCCCAGCTCACCGGCATCGTCCGCGACGTCCGCGTCCTTGTTGTCCTGAGCCGACGCATCCATCCGCCTGGCCGTGAAGGCCAGGTAGAAGCCGATCATGACGCTCAGGCCGAAGGCCATGAAGAGCGCCGTGGTACCCGCGGCCTCCTTCGACCAGACGCCGTAGACGACCGCCATGGCGAGGATGAAGAAGCTCAGCCACAGGAACATCTTTCCCTGGACCTTCACTTGCCGACCACCTTTCCGCCGAGCAGCGCGGTGTCCTTCTGACCGTGGTTCTCGAGCTGGTCGAGAGCCGCGATCTCCGGGTGGTGCAGGTCGAATGCCGGGGATTCACTGCGGATCCGCGGCAGGGTGAGGAAGTTGTGCCGCGGCGGCGGGCAGGACGTCGCCCACTCGAGCGAGCGGCCGTAGCCCCACGGGTCGTCGACTTCGACCTTCTTGCCGTACTTGGCGGTCTTCCACACGTTGTAGAGGAACGGCAGCATGGAAAGGCCGAGCAGGAACGAGGAGATCGTCGAGATGGTGTTCAGGGCGGTGAACCCGTCGGCCGCCAGGTAGTCGGCGTAACGACGCGGCATGCCCTCGACACCCAGCCAGTGCTGCACCAGGAACGTGCCGTGGAAGCCCACGAACAGCGTCCAGAAGGTGATCTTGCCGAGCCGCTCGTCCAGCATCTTGCCCGTGAACTTCGGCCACCAGAAGTGGAATCCGGAGAACATCGCGAACACCACGGTGCCGAAGATGACGTAGTGGAAGTGCGCGACCACGAAGTACGAGTCCGAGACGTGGAAGTCCATCGGGGGCGAGGCCAGGATGACGCCGGTCAGACCACCGAAGGTGAAGGTGATCAGGAAGCCGACGGCCCAGAGCATCGGTGTCTCGAAGGACAGTGAGCCCTTCCACATCGTGCCGATCCAGTTGAAGAACTTCACGCCTGTTGGGACGGCGATCAGGAACGTCATGAAGGAGAAGAACGGCAGGAGCACTCCGCCGGTGACGTACATGTGGTGGGCCCACACGGTCACGGACAGGCCGGCGATCGCAATGGTTGCTCCGATGAGGCCGATGTAACCGAACATCGGCTTTCTGGAGAACACTGGGATCACTTCGGAAATGATTCCGAAGAATGGTAGGGCGATGATGTACACCTCTGGATGGCCGAAGAACCAGAAGAGGTGTTGCCATAGCAATGCCCCGCCATTGGCGGAGTCGAATACATGCGCTCCGAACTTGCGGTCCGCCTCCAGCGCGAAGAGCGCGGCGGCGAGCACCGGGAAGGCCAGCAGGACCAGAACACCGGTCAGCAGGACGTTCCACACGAAGATCGGCATACGGAACATCGTCATGCCAGGGGCGCGCATGCAGATGATCGTGGTGATGAAGTTGACCGAGCCGAGGATCGTGCCGAAGCCGGAGAAGGCCAGACCCATGATCCACATGTCGGCGCCGACGCCCGGTGAGCGGACCGCGTCCGACAGCGGGGAGTAGGCGAACCAGCCGAAGTCGGCCGCGCCCTGCGGGGTGAGGAAGCCACCGACCGCGATGAGTGAGCCGAAGAGGTACAGCCAGTACGCGAACATGTTCAGCCGCGGGAACGCCACGTCGGGCGCACCGATCTGCAGCGGCATGATCCAGTTCGCGAATCCGGCGAACAGCGGCGTCGCGAACATCAGCAGCATGATCGTGCCGTGCATCGTGAACGCCTGGTTGAACTGCTCGTTCGACATGATCTGCGTGCCGGGGCGGGCGAGTTCGGCGCGCATGAAGAGCGCCATGATCCCGCCGATGCAGAAGAACGCGAACGACGTGACCAGGTACATCGTTCCGATCGTCTTGTGGTCAGTGGTGGTCAGCCAGCTGACGACGATCTTTCCCGGCTCTTTGCGCCGTACCGGCTGCTCGCTCTCGTAGGAGTCTGCTGCCGCGGCACCCTGGGGTTCGTTGAGGATGCTCACAGGTTGTTCGTCTCCGCGTTCTTGGCGTGGCCAGTCTGCGCGATCCCGGCGGGGATGTAGCCGTTCTGGCCCTTCTTCGCCAGGTCCTTGAGGTGCTGCTCGTACCTCTCCTTGGAGACGACCTTCACATTGAAGAGCATCCGGGAGTGGTCGGTGCCGCAGAGCTCGGCGCACTTGCCCTTGAAGGTGCCCTCACGAGAAGGGGTCACCTCGAAGGAGTTGGTGTGGCCCGGGACGACGTCCATCTTCATCAGGAACGGCACCACCCAGAAGTCATGGATGACGTCGCGCGAGGTGAGAACGAAGCGCACCTTCTCGCCCTTCGGCAGCCACAGGGTCGGACCCGGGTTGCCGTTCTGCGGGTTACGAGTGCCCGGGGTGCCGACGTCGTATACGCCTTCGGCGCCGGCCGGGAACTGCTTGAGGAAGCGGTCCGGGATGTCGGCCAGTTCCTTGGACTTGGCGGCGTCGCCTGTTGAAGCGTCGCCGTCGACGTCCTCGACGTAGTTGAAGCCCCAGCTCCACTGGAATCCGACCACGTTGACCGTGACGGCCGGTGTGGTCGGGGAGAGCTTGAGGATCTTCGACTCATCACGCGCGGTGAAGTAGAAGAGCACCGAGACGATGATGAGGGGGACCACGGTGTACAGCGCCTCGATGGGCATGTTGTACCGGGTCTGCGGAGGTACCTCCACCTTGGTGCGGCTGCGCCGGTGGAAGATGACGCTCCAGATGATCAATCCCCACACCAGCACGCCCGTGATGAGCGCTGCCGCCCACGAGCCCTGCCAGAGGGAGAGGATCCGAGGCGCCTCTTCCGTTACCGGGGTGGGCATACCGAGGCGGGGGAAGTCCTTTGATGTGCAACCAGAGGCGGCCGCAAGGACCACGCCCGCGGTCAGCACCTGGAGCAGCTTCCGCCGCATCGGGCGCCGCGACGAGCGGTCGGAGCCGTTGGGACTCACGTAGCGCCTTCCCGAGAGTCTCGCCCGTGCGGCCCTGCGGCCGTCTCTCTCGTCGGTCGCCGGATCCTGCGCGGGCAGGGGTTTGGATGTTTATGCGGACCAAACCCTACTGGAGGCCATTTGGGGTCGCGCGGGGAGGGTGCCCAACGCGCCGTCCGACTCCCCAAAGGGATGGAATCCCCGCTTCCGACGGGTATCTGACGGGCCCTCCCCTTACGGCGGGTACGCGCGCACGCCGGGCGGAGGAGCTGCGGGTGCGCGGCGGGAGTTAGCGTGGCGGCGTGTCCTACTTCGATGCCGCGTCCTCCGCACCCCTGCATCCCGTCGCACGCCAGGCTTTGCAGGCCTCGCTGGACGAGGGATGGGCCGATCCCGCCCGGCTCTACCGGGAGGGCCGGCGCGCCAGACTGCTCCTCGACGCGGCGCGCGAGGCCGCCGCGGAGGCCGTCGGGTGCCGGAGCGACGAACTCGTCTTCACCTCTTCGGGGACGCGCGCCGTGCACGCCGGAATCGCCGGGGCGCTTGCGGGGCGTCGGCGTGTCGGAGCTCATCTGGTGGTCTCGGCGGTCGAGCATTCCTCGGTGCTCCATTCGGCGGCAGCCCATGCGGCGGACGGCGGTTCGGTGACCGAGGTGGCGGTGGGGCGGAGCGGGGCGGTGACCGCTTCCGCGTTCGCCGCGGCCCTGCGCGGGGACACCGCACTGGCCTGCCTTCAGTCCGCCAACCACGAAGTCGGCACCGTGCAGCCCGTCGCCGAGGTGGCCGGGGCCTGCCGGGACGCGGGGGTGCCGCTGCTGGTGGACGCCGCGCAGTCGCTGGCCTGGGGTGCGGTCGACGCGCCCTGGTCGCTGCTCACCGCGAGTGCGCACAAATGGGGCGGACCGGCGGGGGTCGGGCTCCTTGCCGTACGCAAGGGTGTGAGGTTCGCGACGCAAGGCCCGGCGGACGAACGGGAGTCGGGGCGGGCGGCCGGCTTCGAGAACATCCCGGCGATCGTCGCCGCGGCGGCCTCGCTGCGTGCCGTACGGGCCGAGGCCGCGGCCGAATCGGTGCGGCTGCGCGCCCTGGTGGACCGGATCCGGGCGCGGGTGGCCGAGTCCGTGCCGGACGTCGAGGTGGTCGGGGATCCGGTGCGGCGGCTGCCGCATCTCGTCACCTTCTCCTGTCTCTATGTCGACGGGGAGACGCTGCTGCACGAGCTCGACCGGGCCGGTTTCTCGGTGTCCTCCGGGTCCTCGTGCACCAGCTCCACGCTGACGCCCAGTCATGTGCTGAAGGCGATGGGGGTGCTCTCGGAGGGGAACGTGCGGGTGTCGCTGCCGGTGGGGGCCGCCGAGGCCGACGTGGAGCGGTTCCTGGAGGTGCTGCCGGGCGCGGTGGAGGGCGTACGCAAGCAGCTGGGGGCTCCGGTCGCCGGGACCCCCGGGAGCGGCTCCGCGCAGGACCTGGTGGTGGACGCGCTGGGGAAGCTGTGCCCGATTCCGGTGATCGAGCTCGCCAAGGTCATCGGCGACGTACCGGTCGGCGGGGTGGTGACGGTGCTGGCCGACGACGAGGCCGCGCGGCTCGACATCCCGGCCTGGTGCGACATGCGTTCGCAGGAGTACGTGGGAGCGCACCCGGTGGGCGGCGGGACCGCCTACCGGGTGCGGCGCCTGAACTAGACGGCCTAGGCGGCGAGGAAGGGCTCGACCTCGGCCGCCGCCTCGTGGCCGTACGCCTTGGTGAAGCGGTCCATGAAGTGGGCGCGGCGCAGGGTGTATTCCTGGGTGCCGAGCGTCTCGATGACCAGGGTGGCGAGCATGCAGCCGATCTGGGCGGCGCGCTCCAGGCCGACACCCCACGACAGACCGGAGAGGAAGCCGGCGCGGAACGCGTCGCCGACGCCCGTCGGGTCGACCTTGGCGTCCTCCTCGGCGCAGCCGACCTCGATGGGATCGGCGCCGACGGCCTCGATGCGCACGCCGCGCGAGCCGAGCGTGGTGACGCGGTGGCCGACCTTGCCGAGGATCTCCTTGTCGGTCCAGCCGGTCTTCGACTCGATGAGGCCCTTCTCGTACTCGTTGGAGAAGAGGTACGTCGCGCCCTCGAGCAGCGTGCGGATGTCGTCACCCGACATGCGCGCGATCTGCTGGGAGAAGTCCGCGGCGAAGGGGATCGAGCGGGACTTGCACTCCTCGGTGTGCCGGAGCATCGCCTCGGGGTCGTCGGCGCCGATCAGGACCAGGTCCAGGCCGCCCACGCGCTCGGCCACGGAGTGGAGCTCGATCTGGCGGGCCTCGCTCATGGCGCCCGTGTAGAAGGAGCCGATCTGGTTGTGGTCGGCGTCCGTGGTGCAGACGAAGCGCGCGGTGTGCAGGACTTCGGAGATACGGACCGAGCCCGTGTCGACGCCGTGGCGGTCGAGCCAGGCGCGGTACTCGTCGAAGTCCGAGCCGGCCGCGCCGACCAGGATCGGCTTGGTGCCGAGCTGGCCCATGCCGAAGCAGATGTTGGCGCCGACACCGCCGCGCCGCACGTCGAGGTTGTCGACCAGGAAGGAGAGGGAGACCGTGTGCAGCTGATCCGCGACCAGTTGGTCGGCGAAGCGGCCGGGGAAGGTCATGAGGTGGTCGGTGGCGATGGAGCCGGTGACTGCGATGCGCACGGCGAGGACGCTCCTGTGGAGGAGGGAGGTTGACACTTCACGCTACCGGGTCGGCGCGCGTGGGCCGAAGCCGGGAAACTACCTGATAGTAGGGCTTTTTTCGCAGCGTCCCAGGTGCGTACGGTGCGGATATGGCCAACCTCGTAGAACTCAGCCTGATCGAACTGCGCGGTGACTGCGCCCGCATGGCTCCGCACTGGGTCGTGCCCGCTGCCCCGCTGCCCGAACCGGTGCATCCGTCGTTGATTCACGGCATCACCGTGCCGCCCGCCTCCGCCCGTCTGATCGACTCCATGTCGGAGTACGGCGACTGAGGAGCGCGCGAAGGGAACCGTGCGCTCCCCCGCTCCGTCCCACCCGTGTCCCCCGTTGAGGGGAGAAGACGTACGGCACGGAACGGGAAGTACGGACGAAGGAGCGTGCGGTGAGCAGCGAGCGACCCGACAACGACGTGGTGAGCAGCCCCCGGCGGCGATCCCCGCTCGCCGTCACCTCGGTCGCGGCAGCGGTGCTGCTGGCCGGTGGCGGTGGCGCGTACTGGGCGTCGACCGCCTTCGGCGGCGGCGGTGGTACGAAGAGCAGCGCGGCGCCCGATGCGAAGGGGTCCCCTCCCCCGCTGGCGCTCGACAGCGGCGCCTCCCAGGGCGGCTCGCCCGGGATCGCGCCCGGGGAGCCGGATCCGACCGGCGGCCGGACCGTGTACCGGGCGGACGGAAAGCTCCCGGACGGCCCCGACAGTGCGGCGGTCTACCGCGCGCAGGGCACGGTCTCCGCCGATGAGGTGGCGAAGCTCGCCGGGGCGCTCGGGGTTGCGGGCACGCCTCGCCTGGAGGGCACGGTCTGGAAGATGGGGTCCTCGGCGCCGGGGCCGACGCTGCAGGTCAACAGGGCGGCGCCGGGCACCTGGACGTACGCGCGGGCCGGCCGGGGCGAGGTGCCGCCCAGCGGCGAGGGCGCGGCGGTGAGCGAGCAGGCCGCCAAGGCCGCGGCCGCTCCGCTGCTGAAGGCGCTGGGGCAGGACGACGCGAAGCTCGACGCGAGCCAGCTGATGGGCGCCGTACGGGTGGTGAACGCCGAGCCGGTGATCGACGGGCTGCCCACGTATGGCTGGATGACCGGGATCCAGGTGGGCGTAGGCGGCCAACTGGTGGGTGGCAGCGGCCAGTTGAAGCAGCCGGCGAAGGGTGCGGAGTACCCGCTGGTCAGTGCGTCCGATGCGCTGAAGCAACTCAACTCGGGTGATTCCGGGAGCAGTTCAGGCGGTGTCGGCGGGTGCGCCACGGTCGCGCCGCTGGACAAGTTGAACGGGGAGAGCGGCGAGAACCGGCAGAAGGCACAGAGCCCGTGCCGTACGCAGCCCAAGACGCCCCCGCAGACGCTGACGATCAGCGGCGCACGGCTGGGGCTCGCGGTGGAGTTCGTGGACGGGCAGCAGGCGCTCGTGCCGTCGTGGCTCTTCGAGGTGAAACCCGCAGGCGGGGCCCGGCACTTCACCATCACGCACCCCGCGGTGGACCCGAAGTTCATCGCGCCATCGGCCAAGCCCACGGAGGAGCAGAACCATCCGGGTACGGGCACCCACGGCGACGGTCGGCACATCGTGTCCTACTCCGCCGACGGCCGCGAGCTGACCGTGCACTTCTGGGGCGGGGTGTGCAGCACCTACACCGCTCAGGCGAGCGAGGCCGGGTCGGCGGCGCGGGTGACGGTGACGGAGAAGAAGGACAAGGGCCGGGTCTGCATCATGATCGCCAAGGATCTGACGCGGACGGTGACGCTGGAGAAGCCGCTGGGCGACCGTAAGGTCGTGGATGCTGCGAGCGGACAGACGGTCCCGCGGACGTAGCTCCCGCGGCGGCGGTACGGACATGCCGAAGGCGGCGGTCCCGGTTCCCCGGGCCGCCGCCTTCGTGGGCTCCGACTAGCTGAACGAGTCGCCGCAGGCGCAGGACCCCGTGGCGTTCGGGTTGTCGATCGTGAAGCCCTGCTTCTCGATGGTGTCGACGAAGTCGATCGAGGCGCCGCCCAGGTACGGGGCGCTCATGCGGTCGGTGACGACCTTGACGCCGCCGTCGAACTCCTTGGTGACGTCACCGTCGAGCGAGCGCTCGTCGAAGAAGAGCTGGTAGCGGAGGCCGGAGCAGCCGCCGGGCTGGACGGCGACGCGCAGTGCGAGGTCGTCACGGCCTTCCTGGTCGAGCAGGGCCTTGACCTTGCCCGCGGCAGCCTCGGACAGGAGGATGCCGTCGCTGACAGTGGTCTTCTCGTCCGATACGGACATCTGCTTCACTCCCGGGTTGTACGGACTGCTTGCCGACGGTTGCAACCGGCGGGGCCGCGGATTCATTCCGGGCCGAGCATGCGCTTTCGCGCGGTCTTCCCCTTCATGCTCGCACACCCGATTCGCCGGGGGCACAGGGCGGGCTCAGCGGGATGCGTCACATCGACACGACCGCCATCGTCAGGGTGACGTGAAGCAGTTATGATAGATAACGTCAATTCGACGAGAAGTTGCTCTGGAGAACAGAAAGGGTGCGTGTCGTGACCACCGCCCAGCCCCGTCAGGATCTCGACGTACAGCCCACCCCTCTCGCGCTGCTGCTGCTCGGCCGTGAGGCCGACCCCAGGAGCGAGCGCGGCGTGGAGTGCCCCGGCGACCTGCCGTCGCCGTCCGACCCGGATCTGGTGGAGCGCGCCCGCGCGGCCAAGGAGAAGCTCGGGGACAAGGTCTTCGTGCTCGGCCACCACTACCAGCGCGACGAGGTCATCCAGTTCGCCGACGTCACCGGCGACTCCTTCAAGCTCGCCCGGGACGCGGCCGCGAAGCCTGAGGCCGAGTACATCGTCTTCTGCGGCGTGCACTTCATGGCCGAGTCGGCCGACATCCTGACCTCCGACGACCAGAAGGTCGTGCTGCCCGACCTGGCCGCCGGCTGCTCGATGGCCGACATGGCGACGGCCGAGCAGGTCGCGGAGTGCTGGGACGTACTGACCGAGGCCGGCATCGCCGAGCAGGTCGTGCCCGTCTCGTACATGAACTCCTCCGCCGACATCAAGGCCTTCACCGGCAAGCACGGCGGCACGATCTGCACCTCCTCCAACGCCAAGCGCGCGCTGGAGTGGGCCTTCGAGCAGGGCGAGAAGATCCTCTTCCTCCCCGACCAGCACCTGGGCCGCAACACCGCGGTCCGCGACATGGGGATGTCCCTGGAGGACTGCGTCCTCTACAACCCGCACAAGCCGAACGGCGGGCTCACCGTCGAGGAGCTGCGCAACGCGAAGATGATCCTGTGGCGCGGGCACTGCTCGGTGCACGGGCGCTTCTCGGTCGACTCGGTGAACGACGTCCGCGAGCGGATTCCCGGCGTACGGGTCCTGGTGCACCCCGAGTGCAAGCACGAGGTCGTCTCGGCGGCCGACGAGGTCGGCTCGACGGAGTACATCATCAAGGCCCTCGAAGCGGCCCCGGCCGGCTCCAAGTGGGCGATCGGGACCGAGCTGAATCTGGTGCGCCGCCTGGCCAACGCCCACCCGGACAAGGAAGTCGCCTTCCTCGACAAGACGGTCTGCTTCTGCTCGACGATGAACCGGATCGACCTGCCGCACCTGGTGTGGACGCTGGAGTCCCTCGCCGAGGGGAACCTGGTCAACCGCATCGAGGTCGACCGCGAGACGGAGCAGTTCGCGAAGCTGGCGCTGGAGCGGATGCTGGCGCTTCCGTAGCGCATACGCGAGTGACGCAGGGAGGCCCCGGCACCGAGAAAACGGTGCCGGGGCCTCTCGCTGTCGTACGAAGGAACTCAGACCTTCGCGGTCTCCTGCTCCGTGTCCGACTGGGCCGGGATTCCGGCCTTCTTGGCCCGCTTGGCCTCCTTCTTGGCCGCCCGGCGCTCCTTGCGGAGCTCCACCAGTGCGTACAGCGTCGGGACCAGCAGGAGGGTGAGCAGCGTCGACGTGATCAGACCGCCGATCACCACCACGGCGAGCGGCTGCGAGATGAAGCCGCCCTCGCCCGTGACGCCCAGCGCCATCGGGAGCAGCGCGAAGATCGTCGCCAGGGCCGTCATGAGGATGGGACGCAGTCGGTGGCGGCCGCCTTCCACCACGGCCTCGATGACGCCCATGCCCTGCTTGCGGTACTGGTTGATCAGGTCGATCAGCACGATCGCGTTGGTGACCACGATGCCGATGAGCATCAGCATGCCGATCATCGCCGGGACGCCCATCGGGGTGCCGGTGATCACCAGCAGGCCGATCGCGCCGGTGGCCGCGAACGGGATGGAGACCAGCAGGATCAGCGGCTGGATCAGCGAGCGGAAGGTCGCCACCAGCAGCATGAAGACGATCGCGATGGCCGCCAGCATGGCCAGCGCCAGGTTGACGAAGGCGTCGCTCTGGTCCGAGGAGACACCGCCGATCTCGACGCTCGCGCCCGCGGGGAGCTTCTTCTTCACCTCGTCGATCTTGGACTGGAGGGCGGTCGTGACCGCTCCCGTGTTGTCACCCTTCGGCTTCGCCGTGATCGTCGCGGCGCGCGCGCCGTCGATACGGGTCATCGAGACCGGACCCGGTACGAGCTTCACCTCGGCGATGTCGCCGAGCTTGACGGCGCCCAGGCTCAGGTTCTGCAGCTCGTCCAGTGTGGTGGCCGGGTGCGAGGACTTCACCACGATGTCGCGCTCGGTGTCGTCCAGGATCGCCTTGCCCGAGGTGGTGCCGCGTACCGCCTGGGCCACGGCCGCGCCCAGCGTCGTCTCGTTGAAGCCCGCGTCGGCCGCCTTGGCAGTGGACTTCACGGAGATGCGCGGGACGGACTGGGAGAGGTCGCTCTCGACGTCCTTGACGTCCTTGAGGCTCGCGACGGCGTCCCGTACCTGCTCGGACGCCTTCTTCAGCGTCTCGCCGTCACCGGCCTTGACCACGACGCTCAGGTCCTGGTCGCCGAAGCCGCCGCCCGAACCGACGGTGGTGTCACCGATGCCGTCGAGCTCCGCGAGGTCCTTCTCGATCCGGTCCTGGGTGGCTTCGTAGTCCGACGCGCTCTTCAGGGTGAGCTGGTACGAGGCCTGGTTGGCGCCCGTACCGCCGCCGAAGGCCGCCATGAAGCCGGAGGATCCGACCGTGACCTGGTAGTCCTTGATCGTGTCGATCCCGTCGAGGACCTTCTCGACCTTCTTCGCCGCCACGTCGGCCGCGTCCAGGCTGGTGCCCGGGGTCAGCTCCTGCTTCAGCGTGAGGGTGTCCTGGTCGCCCTGGTCGAAGAAGTTCGTCTTCAGACCGGAGGCCAGGCCGACGGTGCCGACGAGGACGACCGCCGCGATGACCAGGCTGGTGATGCGGCGCCCTGTGGCGAAGCGCAGCACCGGGACGTAGAGGCGCTGCAGCGGGCTGCGGGCCTCCTTCTCCTCCGCCTTGCGGCGGAGCTCCTCAGGGTCGACGCCCTCCGAGCCCTTGGGGGCGCGCAGGAACCAGTACGAGAAGACCGGGACCACGGTGAGCGAGACGAGGAGGGAGGCGAGCAGGGCGGCCGTCACCGTGATGGAGAACGAGCCGAAGAGCTGGCCCACCATGCCGCCGACCAGGCCGATCGGCAGGAAGACCGCGACCGTGGTGAGGGTGGAGGACGTGACCGCTCCGGCCACCTCCTTGACCGCGGCGATGATCGCGGACTCGCGCTCCTCGCCGTAACCGAGGTGCCGCTTGATGTTCTCCAGGACCACGATCGAGTCGTCGACGACCCGGCCGATCGCGATGGTCAGCGCGCCCAGGGTCAGGACGTTCAGGGAGAGGTCACGCGTCCACAGCACGATCAGCGCGAGGAGGACCGAGAGGGGGATGGAGATCGCCGTCACCAGGGTGGAGCGCAGCGAGGCCAGGAAGACCAGGATGATGATCACGGCGAAGAGCAGACCGAGGGCGCCCTCGGTGGTCAGGCCGGAGATCGACTTCGAGACGGAAGGGCCCTGGTCGAAGATGACGGTCAGATCGCTGTCGGAGCCGAGGGTCTTGCGCAGCTCGGGCAGCTTGTCGTTGACCGCGTCCGAGATGCCGACCGCGCTGCCGTTCTGGTCCATCGTCAGCGAGATGGAGAGGCTGGGCTTGCCGTTGGTGCGGGTGATGGAGACCGCGGTGGCGGGCTGCTCCTTCACCGTCGCCACGTCGCCGAGGCGAACGGGCTTGCCGGGCTTGCCCGTTGCCGACTGGGGCTGGGGCGCGATGCGCAGATCGGTGATCTGCTGCACCGAGGTGTAGCCGCCGCCGATCTGGACCGTACGGCTCTTGCCGTCCTCGGAGAAGTTGCCGGCCGGCAGGGTGGCGCCGCCCGCCTGCAGCGCCTGGCTGAGGGAGAGCGTGTTGAGTCCGGCGGCGGCCAGCTTCTTGTCGTCGGGGGTGACCGCGACCTGGAGGTCCTGGACGCCGTCGACGCTGACCTGGCCCACGCCGTCGATGTCCTGGAGGGCGGGGACCACCGACTTGTCGAGCTGGTCGGCGAGCGCCTGCTGGTCCTTGGTGGAGGAGACCGCGAGGACGACGGTGGGGATGTCGTCCGTGGAACCGGCCACGATCTGGGGGTCCACCTCGGTGGGGATCTGGGCGCGGGCGCGGTTGACGGCCTGCTGGACGTCGGCGACGAGCTGCTTGGTGCCGTTGCCGTAGTCGAACTGGGCCATGATCACGGCGTTGCCCTCGCTCGCCGTGGAGGTCACACCCTTGACGCCGTCGACGGCCTTGATGGTGTTCTCGAGCGGCTCCACGACCTGCTTCTCGACCACATCGGGGGACGCACCCTGGTACGGGGCGATCACCGACACCATCGGGAACTCGATGGTGGGCAGCAGCTGCTGCTTGAGCTGCGGGATCGCGATCGCACCGAAGACGACGGCGACGATCGATATCAGCCCGATCAGGGCCCGTTGCGCGAGGCTGAATTTTGCCAGCCAGGACATGGGGTCTCTCTTCTGTGGCGTACGAGGCAGGAGGGCACAGTCGGGTGCCCGTCTATACCTTCGGCCACGAGGAGGGACCGGTTCGTCGCTCGCAGGTCTCTTCCTTATCCGGCGCATACAGCAGGCGCAGTACGCCGCTGCTACGACCCTGGGTGGACCAGGCCCGATTCGTAGGCGATTACCACCAATTGGGCCCGGTCGCGGGCCCCGAGCTTCGCCATCGCCCGGTTCACATGGGTCTTGACGGTCAGCGGGCTCACCGTGAGGCGTTCGGCGATCTCGTCGTTGGAGTGACCCCCCGCGACCTGGACCAGGACCTCGCGCTCGCGGACGGTGAGCGCCTCGAGCCGTCCGGCGTACGCCTCGGGGCCCGGGCCGTCCGCCGAACCGGCGCCCTGCGCGAGGAACTTGGCGATCAGGCCTTTGGTCGCGACCGGCGAGAGCAGCGCCTCGCCTGCTGCGGCGATGCGGATCGCATTGAGCAGTTCTTCCGGCTCCGCCCCTTTTCCGAGGAAGCCCGAGGCCCCGGCGCGGAGCGACTGGACGACGTACTCGTCCACTTCGAAGGTCGTGAGCATCACGACGCGTACCGCGGCCAGTTCGGGGTCCGCACTGATCAGGCGGGTGGCGGCCAGGCCGTCCGTACCGGGCATCCGGATGTCCATCAGAACGACATCGGCCCTGGTGGAGCGGGCCAGCGCGACGGCTTCGGCGCCGTCCGCCGCCTCCCCGACGACCTCCATGTCGGGCTCGGAGTCCACCAGGACGCGGAACGCGCTGCGGAGCAGTGCCTGATCGTCGGCGAGCAACACTCGGATCGTCATGTGCTCTCCCCTGCGGCGGTCTTGACCGGAAGGATCGCATGGACGCGGAAGCCGCCGCCGTAGCGGGGGCCCGCCGAGCAGGAGCCGGTCAGCGCGGTGGCCCGCTCGCGCATGCCGATGAGGCCGTGGCCGCCGCCCTCCTCGGGCTCCACCGCGTCGTGGGGGCCGGTGCCCGCTCCGTCGTCGAGGACCGTGACCTCCAGGCACTGCCCTACGCGGACCACGCTGACCTCGGCCTTGGCCCCCTCGCCCGCGTGCTTCTGCGCATTGGTCAGCGCCTCCTGGATGATCCGGTACGCCGCCAGGTCGACGGCGGCGGGGAGGCTCGCGGAGGCATCGGTGCGGGCCACTTCGACGGGGAGGCCCGCATTGCGGAAGGTGTCGACCAGGTCGTCGAGCAGGGCCAGGCCCGGCGCCGGTTCCGTGGGGGCCTCGGGGTCGCCGGACTGGCGCAGGAGGCCGACCGTGGCGCGGAGTTCGTTCAGCGCGGACCGGCTGGCTTCCCGTACATGGGCGAGTGCTTCCTTGGCCTGGTCCGGGCGCTTGTCCATGACGTGGGCCGCCACTCCGGCCTGGACGTTGACCAGGGCGATGTGGTGGGCGACGACGTCGTGCAGATCGCGGGCGATGCGGAGCCGTTCCTCGGCGACGCGGCGCCCTGCCTCCTCCTCGCGGGTGCGCTCCGCGCGCTCGGCCCGCTCGCGAATGGCGTCGACGAAGGCGCGGCGGCTGCGTACGGCATCGCCTGCGGCGGCGGCCATGCCGGTCCAGGCGAAGATGCCGAGGTTTTCCTGCGAGTACCAGGGGGCCTCGCTGAAGCCCATCGCGAAGCCGGTGAGGACGGCCATCGTGAGCAGGCCCACGCGCCAGGTGGTGGGGCGGTCAGTGCGCGCGGCGATGGAGTACAGCGCGACGACGGCGCTCATCGCGACGGGCGCGGGCGGTACGGCGAAGACGAGCTCCACGGCGGTGACGGAGCAGGTCACCGCGAGGACCGCCATCGGAGCGCGGCGCCGCAGCACCAGGGCGCCCGCGCCGATCACGATCAGGATCAGGCTGAGGGTTTCGGGGGTGCGGGTGACGAAGGTGTGGCCGTCGGGGCCTCGGGGGTCGATGAAGGAGCCGAGGACCATGCAGATGAGTACGGCCAGGGCGAGGGCGGCGTCCAGGGCGAGGGGGTGGATCCGCAGCCAGGCTCGCAGGCGCGTGAAGGCGGGGGGTGCCGGCGGCGGGGTGCTCACGGGGGACAACGGTACGGGGTGCGCGGGGGCGCGCGTACCGGCGGGGAACATCCCCGATCCCGCCCCCTTGCCGAAGCCAGGGCTGCGCCCGGGACCCCGCTTTTCGGGGGCTCCGCCCCCGGACCCCCGCTCCTCAAACGCCGGAGGGGCTTGATTTTCGTGCCCCATCAAGCCCGTCCGGCGATCGAGGACAACGGGTCAGCCCGGGATCAGGCCGTCGTCGCTGAGCATCTCGCGGACCTCGTCGAGGCTCGCTTCCGGGGACGGGAGGATCAGCTCCGAGGGCTCCAGGGCGTCGTCCGGCAGGGGGCTGCCCAGCCTTCGTACCGCATCCAGGAGCGCGCTCAGCGTCCGGCGGAAGCCTTCCTCGTCACCGCTCTGCATCTCGGCGAGCAGTTCGTCGTCCAGCTTGTTCAGCTCGGCGATATGGCCGTCCGCCAGATCAAGCTGGCCTTCCCCCATGATCCGTACGATCATGTCGCCGCCCGTCCTTACTGCTTGTCGAACTTCGGGGTCTGCTGGTCCTGGGGACCACCCTCAATAGCCTGCTGCGAAGACGGGCCGCCCGCCAGTTCGGCCTTCATCCGCTGCAGCTCCAGCTCGACGTCGCTGCCGCCGGAGATCCGGTCCAGCTCGGCCGTGAGGTCGTCCTTCGCCATGCCGGTCGGGTCGTCCAGCGCACCCGAGGCCAGGAGCTCGTCGATCGCGCCGGCGCGGGCCTGCATCTGGGCGGTCTTGTCCTCGGCCCGCTGGATCGCGAGGCCGACGTCGCCCATCTCCTCGGAGATGCCGGAGAACGCCTCGCCGATACGGGTCTGCGCCTGGGCCGCGGTGTACGTGGCCTTCAGCGTCTCCTTCTTCGTACGGAAGGCGTCGACCTTGGCCTGCAGCCGCTGGGCGGCGAGCGTGAGCTTCTCCTCCTCGCCCTGCAGCGTCTGGTGCTGCACCTCGAGGTCGGAGACCTGCTGCTGCAGCGCCGCACGGCGCGACAGCGCCTCGCGCGCCAGGTCCTCGCGGCCGAGGGCGAGCGCCTTGCGGCCCTGGTCCTCCAGCTTGGAGGTCTGGCCCTGGAGCTGGTTCAGCTGCAGTTCCAGGCGCTTGCGGGAGGTCGCCACGTCGGCGACGCCGCGGCGCACCTTCTGCAGCAGTTCAAGCTGCTTCTGGTAGGAATAATCGAGGGTTTCGCGCGGGTCCTCAGCCCGGTCCAGGGCCTTGTTGGCCTTCGCGCGGAAGATCAACCCCATACGCTTCATGACACCGCTCATGGGCTTCGCGCGCCCCCTTCTGTACGGACTTCAGCTCCAGCACTTGAACCCACAGTACGGGCCCTGTCTCTATTACCGCACTGTTCGGGAGCGGATGCGCTCCTCCCCAAGGACGACTGCTCCCCGATCCCGTCAGGCGTAGGGAGTAGGTGACCGTAGGGGAACTCCCGGGGGACCCCGGGGCAACCCCCCTCGAAACCCACCGTTGCGGGATCGTTCCCCCTGAGGCTGGGGTCCATGCACGTCACCCCGTACCCTTGGGCTTTGTGTTCCGAAGCCGCGCCAATACCAATGACGAGAAGGCCTCCACCGACAAGGTGACGACGGACCTCTCCCGTGACCCGCAGGCCCCCAAGGGCCGCCCCACTCCCAAGCGGAGCGCGGCGCAGTCCCAGAGGCGCCGTGCCGTCACGCCGACGACCGACCGCAAAGAGGCCGCCAAGCGCCAGCGGGAGGTCCGCAGGACGGACCTCGCCAAGCAGCGCGAGGCCCTCGCCAGCGGTGACGAGCGCTTTCTGCCCGCCCGCGACAAGGGCAAGGTCCGGCGCTTCGCCCGCGACTTCGTCGACTCGCGCTTCTGCATCGCGGAGTACTTCCTCCCGATGGCAGTGATCATCCTGGTCCTGTCGATCGTGCAGGTCCCGGGCATCCAGAACATCGCGCTGCTGCTCTGGCTCTTCGTGATCGTCCTGATCGTCGTCGACTCGGTGGGCCTCTGGTTCCGGCTGAAGAAGCAGATCAACCTGCGCTTCCCGGACGAGCCCAAGCGCGGCGCGGTCGCTTACGGCCTGATGCGCACCCTGCAGATGCGCCGGATGCGTCTGCCGAAGCCGCAGGTCAAGCGCGGAGAGCGACCCTGAGCAGCACGGAAGCCCTGGGCTTCGAAGGTGCGTCGTCCGTCTGGCTGAAGGGCCTGGGCGGGCTGCGCAACACCGTGCGCCAGGAGCTTGTCGCCCGTCAGGTCGACGAGCAGATAGCCGTACGGTTCCCGGTCGGCCAGCGGCTGCGGATACTCGACGTCGGCATGGGCCAGGGCACCCAGGCGCTGCGCCTGGCCCGCGCCGGTCACACGGTCACCGGCCTGGAATCCGACGCCGAGATGCTCAAGGTGGCCCGTGACGCACTGGTCACCGAGCCCGAGGGCATCCGCGAGCGGGTGCGCTTCCTGGAGGGCGACGGCCGGGAGACCGGCGTGCACTTCCTTCCCGGCAGCTTTGACGTGGTGCTCTGCCACGGGGTCCTGATGTACGTGGGCCAGCCCGACGCCATGCTCGCGGGCCTGGCCCGGATGCTGGCGCCCGGCGGTCTGCTCTCGCTGCTCGTACGGAACGCCGACGCGCTCGCGATGCGGCCCGGGCTCGCCGGGGACTGGTCCGGAGCGCTGGCGGCGTTCGACACGGACTCCTACACCAACCGGCTCGGCCTCGACGTCCGCGCCGACCGCCTGGACGCGCTGACGGCGACGCTCGCCGGGATCGCCGCACCGCTGCACGCCTGGTACGGCGTGCGGGTCTTCACCGACCTCGTCGGCAACGACGAGGAGCTGCCGCCCGCCCAGGAGCTGGACCGGATCCTGGCCGCCGAGGACCGGGCCGGGCGCACGGATCCGTATCGCCGGGTGGCCGCGCTGCTGCATCTGTGCGGCGTACGGGGCTGATCCCACCCCCCTCCCCCACCCCCTGATCGGCGGCGCACAGCAGGCCGAACCCAGGGGGCAAAAGAGACACTTCGGGCATGTATGGATCACGCACGCGGCGGCTGACGCTGCCCCTGAGCGCAGGTGTCTGCGCCATTGCCCTGGTCGGCGGCTGCTCCGGCTCCGGCTCGGATTCCGGATCGTCGTCCTCGTCCTCGTCGACCTCTTCGTCGTCCTCCGGCTCCGGCTCCGGCTCCTCCTCGGAGAGTGGCGGAGATCTGCAGAGCGACTATCAGTCGACGATCAAGAACGTGCTGCCCTCGGTCGTCCAGATCGTGGCCGAGGAGGACCTCGGTTCCGGCATCGTCTACGACGACAAGGGCCACATCGTCACCAACGCCCATGTGGTCGGCAGCGCGAAGACCTTCAAGGTCACCACCGCCACCGGCAGCGAGCAGCTGACGGCCTCGCTGGTCTACAGCTACCCCGACCAGGACCTCGCCGTGGTCAAACTGGACAAGATCCCCGACGGGCTGAAGCCGGCGAAGTTCGCCGACTCGTCCAAGGTCGACATGGGCCAGATCGTGCTGGCGATGGGCTCCCCGCTGGGCCTCTCCAGCAGCGTCACGCAGGGCATCGTCTCCGCCACCGGACGGACCGTCAGCGAGGGCCGTACGGGCGGCGGCACCGGGGCCACCATCGCCAACATGGTGCAGACCTCGGCGGCGATCAACCCCGGCAACAGCGGCGGCGCGCTGGTCAACCTGGACGACCAGGTCATCGGCATCCCGACCCTGGCCGCCACCGACCCCGACCTGGGCGACAGCGCGGCCCCGGGCATCGGCTTCGCCATCCCCTCGTCGACGGTCACCAACATCGCCGACCAGATCATCAAGGACGGCAAGGTCACCGACTCGGGCCGGGCGGCGCTCGGCATCACCGCGCGTACGGTCGTCGACGACAACTTCCAGCCCGCGGGTGTGGCGATCGTCTCCGTCACCGACGGCGGTGCGGCGGACAAGGCCGGGCTGAAGGCCGGGGACATCATCACCAAGCTGGGCGACACCGACATCACCACGATGAACTCGCTGTCCACGGCGCTGGCTTCGGACAAGCCCGGCCAGAAGGTCTCGGTGACGTACGACCGGGACGGCAGCAAGAAGGCTGTCGAGGTCACGCTGGGGGAGATGTAGGGCGGGGGCGGGGCGGGGGGGGGGGGGGCCCCCCCCCCCCCCCCCCCCCCCGCCGGGGGGGGGAATAAAACACAGTAGGGGGGCGGGGCC